>JAEWOI010000021.1 GCA_023460935.1 Actinomycetes bacterium | reverse complement strand
GACCCCGCCGCCGACTCGACTGGGAAACCCCCGCCGAAGCCTTCCACCGGCTACTGTCCGAACCAGGCAGTGTTGCGAACACCCCCTGAAACCGCCGGGGGCGAACGTGAGTTTCGGGGGCGTCGGTTGGTTGGGAGCCCGGAAGCGACCCGGCTGCGACCGCAGCCGGGGACGGAACCAGGACGCCCCTCCCGAGACGGATCCCGGGAGGGGCGTTCGCCCTTCTCAGAGCGGAGGTGCGGGGATTTGAACCCCGGATCGGGTTTAAGCCCGAAACCCGCTTAGCAGGCGGGCGCCATAGACCGGACTAGGCGACACCTCCAGACCGCAAGCAGCCTACAAGGCGCCACTCCGGCACGGCAAAAGCGCGGGTGCCGGGGGCCGGGCGGCCAGGTTCGGGGGCCGCGCCCAGCGGTCGGATGAACGCGCGGTGAATTCGTCTTGTCGCGGCCGGTACTCTTGACTCGGCCCCGATCCCTGTGTAAGGACCTCCACACTGATGACACCCGACCCTGAGTCTGCGCCCAACGGTGGCGCGCGCCGAGCCGCCGGCCCCGAGTTGCCCGCGGCCAGCGGCACCCCCCGCCGGGTGGCGGACCAGCGGACGTTCTCCAGTTCTCTGGGCTGGACGGTGCTCGGCACCCTGCTGCCGGGCCTGGGCCTGTGGCGCTCGGGACGCCGGGTGGTCGGAGCCCTGGTGCTGGCCCTGTTCGTGCTGCTGGTGGGCGGGGCCGCGACGCTGTACCTGACCAACCAGAAGCTGGCGCAGAACCTGGCCCTGCAGCCGGGCACGCTACAGGGCATCGCGATCGCGCTGCTGGTAGTGGCGGTCGTCTGGGTGGTGGTGATCGGCGTGAGCCACCTTTCGTTGCGTCCGGCCAACCCCACCGTCGGCCAGCGGGCGGCCGGGGCCCTTGTCGTCGGGGTGCTGTCCTTCGTCGTGGCGGCCCCGATGGCGGTCGGGGCCAACGTCGCCTGGACCGTGGGCAGCCTGATGGACAACGTGCTCGGCGATGACGAGGGCCCGAACGCCACCAAGCCCACCCTGAACCCGGTGGATCCGTGGAAGGACAAGCCCCAACTCAACTTCCTGATCCTCGGTGGCGATTCCGGCAACGACCGTTCCAAGACGCTCGGCGACCGCACCGATACGGTGATCGTCGCCTCCATCGACACCCACACCGGTGCCACCACCTTGTTCACCCTGCCGCGCAATACGGCCCGGATGCCGTTCCCGAAGGACTCGCCGCTGCGGCACTACTACCCCAACGGGTTCTATGACGGGGCTGACTGGCGCAACGCGGAGTACTTCCTGAACGCGATGTACCGCAACGCCCCGGCCCAGGTGCGCGACCACAGCATCCTGGGCAAGACCAAGAACTTCGCGGCCGACGTGATGAAGGTGTCGGTGGGCGAGGCCCTCGGGCTAGACCTCGACTACTACATCCTGGTCAACATGGACGGGTTCAAGGACTTCGTCAACGCGATCGGCGGCATCACCGTCAACGTGAACTACCGGGTGCCGATCGGCGGCCAGACCGACCAGGGCGTGAAGCCGCACGGCTACATCGAGCCGGGCCCCAACCAGCACCTGAACGGGCGACTGGCCCTGTGGTACGCCCGCGGTCGTTACGGCCTGGACGACTACAAGCGCATGGAGCGCCAGCGTTGCGTGATCAACGCAGTGGTCCAGCAGTCCACCCCGGCCACCGTGCTGCAGAACTTCCAGGCGATCGCAGCGGCCGGGGAGAAGTCGATCGTCACCGACGTGCCGCGCACGCTGTTGCCGGACCTGCTGGACGTGGGCGTCAAGGTCAAGGGCACCAAGCTGCGCAGCGTGGTGTTCACCCCGAGCACCGGCTTCAACAGTGGCAACCCCGACTGGGCGGACGTGCGGAAGAAGGTCCGCAAGGCGTTGAAGGAGACCGCTTCCGGCGTCCAGCCCAAGCCGAGCGCCACCGCCACCCCTTCAGGCTCGAGCAGCCCGTCGTCGAAGCCGACCAAGAAGCCCACTGCCAAGGCCAAGAGTGACGACCTGGAGGCCACCTGCGGCTACCACCCGGAGAAGCCCTGAGCCGGGCTCACCGGCCGTAGCCGCGGTCCACGTCCAGCCGTTTGGTGATGTCCTGGCCGAGCGCGGCCAGGTCGGCGGAGGCGCTCGTGGGGACGACGAGCCGGGAGGCCGCTCCGTCCTTGCGGTGGAGCGTGATCCGGTCCGGGCCGCTGGTCACCCGGGCGATGTCGGCCCACGCGCCGGCCTGCCGGACGCCCGGACCGCTGATCCGGTAGCCGTGCTCGTCCAGCCACACCTCGACCCGCTGCGAGCGCGCCACCCACCAGGCTGCGACGAAGAGGGCCGCGCCGGCCAGCAGCACCACGGCACCGGCGACCGCGACCGCGAGCGGCCAGCGGAGCAGGTCGGCGAGCAGCAGCAGGGCGGCGCCGGCGATCATCGCGGACGCGGCCAGCGCCAGCGCGCGGATCGGCGGCCGCTGCCGCACGACGTGGGTGGTCGGCTGCACTTGTCCCCCTGTCGTCTGCCGGCGGCGAGGGTGGGATTCGAACCCACGGAGCCGTTGAGCTCGGCCGCTTTCAAGGCGGCTGCACTAGTCCACTATGCGACCTCGCCAGACCGGCTCATCCTAACGACTCCCCCACTCCGTCCGCGCGGGCGGCGTGGGAGGCTTTGCGCATGCGCATCGTCACTGTCAGCGAGCCGGGCGGGCCGGAGAAGCTAACGATCACCCAGGGCCCACGGCCGCAGCCCGGCCCGGACGAGGTCGTGGTGCGGGTGCGCGCGGCGGGCGTCAACCGCGCCGACCTGCTGCAGAGGCAGGGCCACTACCCGCCGCCGCCCGGAGCCAGCGAGGTGATCGGGCTGGAGGTCTCCGGCACCATCGAGGCCGTCGGCGAACGGGTGGACGGCTGGCGGGTCGGCCGGCCCTGCGTGGCTCTGCTGGCCGGCGGTGGCTACGCCGAGTTCGTGGCGGTGCCGGCGGGTCAGGTAGTCGAGCCGCCGCCCGGCGTCGACCTGGTCACTGCTGCCGGCCTGATGGAGGTGGCCGCGACGGTGGTGTCGAACTTCGACCACGTCCACCTCGCCGCCGGGGAGACCGTGCTCATCCACGGGGGCTCCGGCGGCATCGGCACGTTCGCCATCCAGTACGCGAAGGCGATCGGCGCCCGTGTGCTGGTCACGGCCGGTTCTGCCGAGAAGCTGGAACTGTGCCGCGAGCTCGGCGCCGACGTCGGCCTGGACTACCACGACGACTGGGCAGCCGGGGTCGCCGGGGCGACGGGGGGCGCGGGCGTGGACGTGATCCTGGACGTGATGGGCGCCAAGTACCTGGAGGCCAACGTCGCGGCGCTCGCGATGGATGGCCGGCTCGTCGTGATCGGCCTGCAGGGCGGCCGCAAGGCCACCCTCGACCTGAACCGGCTGCTGACCCGGCGCGCCACCGTCACCGCAACCAGCCTGCGCGGCCGGCCGACGGCGCAGAAGGCCGAAATCAGCGCAGCCGTGGCCGAACGCGTCTGGCCGCTGGTCGCGGCCGGCACCATCCGGACGGCCCCGGAGACCCGCTTCCCGCTCGAGCAGGTCGCTGACGCCCACCGCCACCTGGAGTCGGGCCAGCACGTCGGCAAGGTCATCCTGACCCTCTAGCGCTCGCTGGTGGCCGCCACGCCAGTCGAGCCTGTCGAGACCATCGCTGGTCGAGCTTGTCGAGACCACCGCCGGTCGAGCCTGTCGCGACCCCACCGGTCGAGCTTGTCGAGACCGCAGCCGGTCGAGCTTGTCGAGACTGCCGCCGGTCGAGCTTGTCGAGACCGCCGCCGGTCGAGCTTGTCGAGACCGCCGCCGGTAGAGCTTGTCGAGACCGCCGCCGGTCGAGCTTGTCGAGACCACCGCCGGTCGAGCTTGTCGAGACCGCCGCCGGTCGAGCTTGTCGAGACCACCGCCGGTCGAGCTTGTCGAGACCACCGCCGGTCGAGCTTGTCGAGACCCAGCCTGTGGACATCTACTGCGGCCGTCCACATCCGCCCGCTCTCCTGACCACGCTGGGTGGCGGCTGCCGAAGATGGAGTTGTGGCTTGGGTGTACATCCTGGAATGCCGTGACGGCACCTTCTACGTCGGGAGCACGCGGAACCTGAATCTGCGCATGGAGCAGCACCAGGCGGGACGCGGGGCGGCCTACACCAGTCGCCGACTGCCGGTACGGCTCGTCTGGGCCGACGAGTTCAACAACATCGGTGATGCCTACGCGATGGAGAAGAAACTCCAGGGCTGGAGCCATGCCAAGCGGCTCGCCGTGATCGAAGGCCGGTGGCAGGACCTGCCGGGGCTGTCCCGGAGCCCGGGGCGAGAGGTCTGACCAAAAGGCTGGTCTCGACAAAGCTCGACGGGTGGACAACCGGGGTCTCGACAAGCTCGACCGACGACCCGGGTCACGACAAGCTCGACCGACGACCCGGGTCTCGGCAAGCTCGACCGACGACCCGGGTCTCGACAAGCTCGACCGACGGCCCGGGTCTCGACAAGCTCGACCGGCGGGACAAGCGGCTCGACCGGCGACAACTCTCAGCTGCGCCAGGTCCGCCAGAGGCGGGCGTACTCGCCGTCCTTCGCGATCAGCTCGGCGTGGGAGCCGAGCTCGGCGATGCGGCCGTCGATCACGACGGCGATCCGGTCGGCGTCGTGGGCGGTGTGCAGCCGGTGGGCGATGGCGATCACCGTCCGGTCGGCGAGCAGTGCAGCCATCGAGCCCTCCAGGTGCCGCGCCGTCCTCGGGTCGATCAGCGAGGTCGCCTCGTCCAGCACCAGGGTGTGGGGGTCGGCCACCAGCAGCCGGGCAAGGGCAACCTGCTGGGCCTGTGCCGGGGTCAGGTGCACCCGGCCGTGGCCGAGCACGGTGTCCAGTCCCTGCGGCAGCCGCTCCACCCAGTCGAGCGCGTCGACGGCACGCAGCGCGTCGAGCACCGCGGCATCCACCTCGTGGGCTTCGAGCTGCCGGTCCCTCGCCAGCACGATGTTGTCCCGCACCGTGCCCACGAACACGTGGTGCTCCTGGGTGACCAGCGCCACCTCCGTGCGCAGCAGGTCCAGCGGCAGGGTCATCACGTCCACGCCGCCGATGTCCACCTCACCGGTGCGGGGACCGTTGATGCCGGCCAGCAGCCTGCCCAGAGTCGACTTGCCGGAGCCGGACGGACCCACGATGGCCAGCCGCTCGCCCGGACGCAGGTCGAGGTCGATCCCGTGCAGCACGTCGGTGCCCGGCCGGTAGGCGAAGCGGAGGTCACTGCCGACCACCTCTGTGCCGTCCGGGACGTCACCGCCGGCTGTCCGGTCCTCGGGCACCTCCGCCACCCCGAGCAGCCGGGTGGTGGCCGCCAGCCCCACCTGGAGGGTGTCGAACACCTGGATCAGGCGGTCCATCGGCTCCACCAGGCTCTGCACGTAGATCGCGGCCGTGGTGATCTGGCCCAGCGTCACCCAGCCCTGGGAGTAGCCCCAGGTGCCCAGCAACACCACCCCGACCAGCGGGAACTGGTAGGAGATGTCGAGGAAGATGAAGAACAGGTTCCGCAGCGTCATCGTGTACCGCTCGGCCTGGTTCGACTGGTCGATGTCGGCGTCGCCGATGGCGATCCGCCGGGCGCCGAGGCCGAGCGCCTCCACCGTCCGCGCACCCTCGACCGTCTCGGTGGTCGTGGAGTTGATCCGCGAGTACGTCCCAGACTCGGTGATGTAGCCGGCGCCGGCGTGCTTCAGGTACTGCCGCGTGGCGAACCACAGCACCACCAGCGAACCCACCACCGACAACGCAAGGAAGGGCGAGTTCAGCACCAGGGCCACCAGGGTGGACCCGACCAGCACCACTGACATCACCAGTTGCGGGAACGCCCAGCGAACCGACTGGCTCATCTTCGACACGTCCGAGGTGATCCTGGTCAGCAGGTCACCGCTGGAGGCCTGCTCCACCCGGCCCAGCGGGAGCCTCAGCACCGTGTCGACGATCTCCTCCCGCGCTGCGGCCAGCAGGTCGTAGCCCAGCACGGCGGACGCGCGGCGCGCGGCGAACACCAGGGCGGCCTGGACCACCACGACCACGACCACGCCGCCGATCACCGGGTCGACACTGGCGGCGGAGACACCCCCGCCGCTGACCAGGTCGACCAGTTCGCCGAGCATCCTCGGCACCACCAGCCCCGCCATGGCAGCGGCGAGGTTGGTGCCGATGGCGAGGCCGAGCATGCCCTTGCGGGTGGCGAGGAGTCGCTTCACGAACTGCCACGCCGCGGCGTTGCCAGCCACCGGCAGGCCGCTTTCGGGGTCGCGGGACGCGGCGTAGAACGCCCGTGCGCGCTCGGCCCGGAGCCGGTGGCGGCGACGCAGTCCCGCCAGGCGGGCCGACCAGGGCAGGCCGGGGGTGACCAGCAGCTCGGCCGGCACCGGCTCTTCGCCGGGGCGCCCGGACCAGTCGGCCGGCTGGGCCGCTGCCCTTCGGGAGGCGTCGCCCGCCAGCTCACGGCGCTCCTCAGCCGCCGCCTGCGAAGTCACGTCCGACTCGGTGGCGCGCGAGCTCATTCGTCCTCCTCCATGCCGCGGCCGACGACCGCGCGGTAGCGCGGGTCGGCGAGCAGCTCGGTGTGGTGGCCGCGGGTGACCTCCCGGCCGGCCACCAGCAGGGAGACCTCGTCGGCGTGGTGGAGCAGCAGCGGCGAGGCAGTCATCACCACGGTCGTGCGGCCCCTCCGGTGGCCGGGCAGGCGCTCGGCGATCCGGGCCTCGGTGTGGGCGTCCACGGCAGAGGTCGGCTCCACCAGCACCAGCACCTCGGGGTCGAGCAGCAGCGCCCGCGCCAGCACGACGCGCTGCCGCTGCCCTCCGGAGAGGCCCCGGCCGAGCTCGTCGACCCGTCCCTGCCAGCCACCGGGCAGGCCGGCGTGGACGTCCTCGGCCGCGGCCACGTGCAGCACCACCTCGGCCTGCTCGCGGGTGTGGGTGCCCCACGGGTCGACAGCCTCCTGCAGCGTCCCGGCGAACAGCTGGCTGGCCGTGTCGCTGACCACGACGGTGCTGCGCAGGTCAGCCAGGCGCAGGTGCCGGTAGTCGACGCCGTCGGCCGTCACACCCCACTCCCCGCCGGCCAGCGCGGCGTCCGCGTCGGCAGCGGCGGACCGTCTGGCCTCCTTCGCCGCGCGACGACGGCGCGCGGCTCGTCCGGTGAGTTCCGACTCGTCCTCCTCCGCGACCTGCTGCTGGACGTGCTCCGTTGGCAGGTACCGGCCGAGCCGGTCGGCCAGGGCAGCCGTCTCCTCCGGCACTGCGCTCACCACGGCGAGGAACCGGCCGGGCTCCACCGTGACCCCGGTGGCCGCGTCGACCAGCCGGGGCCGGGCCGCCAGCGGCTCGGGACCCTCAGCGAACGGCGGCTCCGGGTGCAGCAGGGCGATCGTCTTGCGAGCCGAAACCAGCGCCTGCACCCACTTCTGGGCGAACTCGAAGAACGTCTGCAGGGGCCAGACCATGAACACCGCGTAGCCGACGAAGCTGATCAGCTGGCCCACGGTGAGGCGGCCGGCCAGCATCTCGTGCGAGCCCAGCCAGACCAGGGTGACCAGCAGCAGTCCCGACAGCAGCACGCTGATCGTCTCGGTGACCGCCTGCCAGGTGCCGGTGGCGACGCCGAGCCGGCGCACCTTCTGCGACTGGACGGCGTAGTTGCGCCCGAAGGTCTGCTCGCCGCCGATGCCCCGCAGGATCCGCAGGCCCGAGACGATGTCTGTGGCCAGCGACGTCAGCTCTCCGGTCTGGGTGCGCTCGGCGGTCTGGGCGTGGTTCAGCGGCCGCAGCACCGGCGAGGCCGCCCCGACCAGCAGCGGCGCAGCGACCAGCACCACCCATCCCAGCGGAGGGGACGTGCTGAACATCAGGCCGCACACCAGCCCGAACGCAGCCAGCGACCCCATGCCGCGCGACACCACCTCGATGGTCTGGCCGAAGGTGTTGGAGTCGGAGGACGAGATGCTCAGCACCTCACCGGTGGGCAGCCGCCGGGAGAGCACGTGGCCCAGCTGGACGGCCTTGCGCGTGACCAGCTTCTGGGTGCCGTAGAGCGCGATCAGCCAGCCGCGGACGGCCAGCGTGTGCTGGGTGATCCCTGCCGCTGCGCCCACGCAGATCACCAGCGCCAGCAGCCCGGCCCAGCCGAGCGTGGCCACGGCGTCGCCGCGCAGGATCCCGACGTCGATGGCCTTGCCGAGCAGCAGCGGGCTGAGCGCCCCGGGCAGGAACCAGAACAGCCCGGCGACAGCCATGGCCACCACCACGTCCGCCTGCGCCCGCAGCAGCCAGAACAGGAACCTGGCCGGGCTGCGGGTGTCGGGACGGGCGGTCTCCGCCACGGTGTAGGCGTCAACCTGGGGCGGGAAGTCATGCATAGCCGGCAAACGTTACGCCGGGTTGGCGCGCGCTGTCTGCCCCGCAACATTGCGACCGCCTAGACTCGGGCGCACCCGCCGTGAGGAGCCGGCCATGCTCATCGACTTCGCCCCCTCCAGGCAGTCCAGCGTGGGCATCGAGTGGGAGCTCGCCATCGTCGACGCGGCCTCGGGGCAGCTGGTGCCGGCGGCCGGGCCGCTGCTGGCGGCGTGCGACGGCGGCGAGGACCGGCCCATCCGCAAGGAGTACCTGCAGAACATGGTCGAGCTGGTGTCCGGGGTGCACCGCACCGTCGGGGATGCCGTGGCCGACATCGCAGCGAACCTGCAGGCTGCGCGCGCGGCCGCGTCCGGGCTCGGCGTCGCGCTGGTCGGCTCCGGCACGCACCCGTTCAGCCGGGCGGCTGCCCAGCTGCGGTTCCAGGGCCCCCGCTACGACGTGGTGGCCGAGCGGAACGGCTACTGGGGCCGGCAGATGGCGATCTGTGGCACCCACGTCCACGTCGGCGTCGACCACCGCGACAAGGCGCTGCCGATCACGACCGGCCTGGCCCGCTTCTACCCCTACCTGCTGGCCGTCTCCTGCGCCTCGCCGTTCTGGGAGGGCGAGGACACCGGCTACGCATCGCAGCGGACGATGGTGTTCCAGCAGTTGCCGACCAACGGCCTGCCCTACCCGATGGAGCGCTGGAGCCAGTTCGAGGAGTACGCGGACGAACTGGTGGCGTGCGGCATGATCAGCGCGCCGGCCGAGATCCGCTGGGACGTGCGCCCGTCGCCGCGGTTCGGGACGGTGGAGAACCGGACGGGCGACTCGGTGCCGACGCTGGCCGAGCTGAGCTGCATCGCGGCGCTCACCCAGTGCTTCGCTGAGTACATCTCGCGGACCTACGATCAGGACCAGAGCTATGAGTCACTACCACCGTGGCTGGTGCGGGAGAACAAGTGGCGCGCCGCCCGCTACGGCCTGGACGCTGACGTGATCACCCCGGCCAGCGGCGGCCGCCGGGAGGTGCCGCTCCGGGAGGGGTTGCTGCAGTGGCTGGACCGGCTCAGCCCGATCGCCCGTGACCTGGGTTGCACCGACGAGCTGCGCTTCGCAGCCGTCCTGGCCGACCGGGGAGCCAGCTACGAGCGGCAGCGGGCCGCGGGTGGCCCGCAGCAGGCGCTGGCGCTGCTGCTGGCCGAGACCGGCCGGGAGTCGCCCTTCGGCAGCGAATCCGATCCCGGCTAACCTTTCCGGCGTGAAGCCGTTCCTGCTGCTGGCGACCCGCGACCACGACCAGGCCGCCGAGGCCGAGTACCACTCGGTGCTGCGGCACTCAGGGCTCGCCGCGGACGAACTGGTGCACCTGCGGGTGGAGTCCCAGCCGCTGCCGGTGCTCGACCTGGCCGACTACTCCGGAGTGATCCTCGGCGGCAGCTCCTTCAACATCTCCGACGCCCAGAAGACGCCGGTGCAGACCAGGGTCGAGGCCGACCTGCTGGCCCTGCTCGACCTGATCGTCGACACCGACTTCCCGTTCCTCGGCATGTGTTACGGCGTCGGTGCCGTGACCACCCACCTCGGCGGCCGGGTCGACCGCGACTTCGGCGAGCCGGTGGGCGCGATCGAGGTCACCCAGACCGCTGAGGGCCTGGCCGACCCGCTGCTCGCCGGCATCCCGGAACGGTTCCACGCCTTCGTCGGCCACAAGGAGGCCTGCAACGGGGTGCCGCCGCAGGTCGTGATGCTGGCCACCGGCACCGACTGCCCCGTGCAGATGTACCGGGTGGGCGCCAACGTCTACGTCACCCAGTTCCACCCCGAACTGGACGCAGACGACCTGGCCGCCCGGATGCGGATCTACCAGCACGCGGGCTACTTCGACCCCAGCGAGCTGGACGACCTGATCGAGATGGCTTACGCCAGCAAGGTGAACGGCAGCCAGCACCTGGTGCTGCGCAACTTCGCCGAGCGCTACGCCTGAGTCCGGCTCGGTCGCGCGTTCCGGGGGTCCCCGACCGGTCAGCGGAGCCGGTGGGCGCGGAAGAGCACAGCGTTGGCGACGCCGAGGGCCTCGCCGCCGGCGGCCGTCATGCCACCGATCAGGTCCCGAGGCGCCGGATGGCCCGGGATGTCGGCCAGGTAGTCCCGGTGCGCCTCGAGCGAGGCGATGCCGCGTTCCAGCGGCTCGCCGGAGACATCCACGCCGTGGGTTGGTTCGCGGCTGCCGGCGACCAGCAGCCAGCTCGTGGCCCACTTCTGCAGGCCCTCGGTCGCCGCCAGCTCCGGGAAGACCCAGGTGTTGTCCGCGTCGCGGACGGCGTCGAGGCAGGCCAAGCCGGCCGCCCGGTGGTCGGCCTGGTTGAGGCCCCATCCGAGTTCCACCGCCCAGTCGCCGGTGACGACGGCGTCCGGGCGCACCTGCCGGATCACCCTCGCGATGTCCCGGCGCAGGTCGAGGGAGTAGACCAGCATGCCGTCGGGGTGGTCGAGGATCCGCAGGTCCTCCACGCCGACGATCCGGCACGCCTCGCGCTGCTCGGCCTCGCGGAGCGGCCCGGTCTCCTCCGGCGGACGCTGCATGCCGGCCTCGCCGGCGGTGAGCAGCAGGTAGGTGACCTGGACGCCGTGTGCGGTCCAGGCGGCCACGGCGGCCGAGGTGCCGTACTCGACGTCGTCGGGGTGCGCGACCACGCACAGGACGCGGCTGAAGTCGGCGTCGGGCAGCAACTCGAGTGCGGGAGCTTCCATGGGCCAAACCTAGGCCGCGGCCCCCTGCCGGTCAGGTGTCAGCACTGCCCAGGCCGGTCAGCCGGCGCGCATCCTGCGCAGCCGTGGACCCTGCAGCGGCTTGACCCGCCAGGCCTGGCCTGCGGTGCCGTCCGCCGCCAACCGGATGCGCAGGGTGTGCGGGGTGTCGGTGAGCACCAGGCGGAGCAGGAGTGCGCCCGAGGCGTCCACGCCCGCTGCCAGCGCCACCGGCACGCTCGTGTCGCCGAGCTGGAGCTGCTGGCGGTGCCACCTGCCGGGCTCGGCCACCAGTTCCAGCGGGTGGCCCTCAGCTGTGCACCGGACGCGGAACCGGCCACCCTCGCGCCGCGCGACCAGCCCGGTGAGGTCGGCCGGCTCACCCTGCTCCTCGCCCGGCTCGGCCAGCGCCGGGTCGTGCGGCACCGGCCCGCTGGACACCCACTGGCCGCCGGCACCGGAGTCGGCCGGCACCGGCAGCGCGAGGGACTGCTCCCCGGGCTCCTGCAGCAGCGTGCCTGCGTCGAGGTGCTCCCACAGCAGGTCGATGAGCTGCTGGGTGCACGACTGCGCTGACTGGACCGCGATCACCAGGCCGCGCGCGGGCAGGACGAAGGCGAACTGGCCGAAGGCGCCGTCGAGCCGGTAGCCCTCCCGGCCGAGCCACAGCTGGTAGCCGTAGCCGTAGTCCCACTCGGGACTGTCCTCTGCGGTCGGGATCTGCGCGCTGGTGGAGGTGGCCACCCAGCCCTCAGGCAGCAGCCGGCGGCCGTCCCGGAGCCCGTCGCAGCGGTAGAGCTCACCCATGGCTGCGAGCGCGCGCGTGTTGACGTGCAGGCCGGTCCAGCCGAGGCAGCGGCCGAGCCGGTCGCGGTCCCAGGTGGCTGCGATGCCGAGGGGCTCCAGCAGCCGGGGCTGCAGGTACTCCAGCAGGTCCTGGCCCGTGCGACGGCGGACCGCCTCACCGAGGGCCCAGGACGCTCCGTTGTTGTAGGTGTGCACCGAACCCACCCGCGCCTGGGGTGCCAGGGCCAGCAGGAGGTCCGCCCAGTCCTCCGCCGGGTGCTGCTCGAGGACGGCCTGGGTGTCCTCGGTGTGCCCGGTGGACATCGAGAGCAGGTGGTGGACGGTGATCTGCGCGGCGCCCGGGTCGGCCCTTCGGGACTGGCCGCCCGGGTCGAGGAGGTCGACGATGCGGTCGCTCAGGCTGAGGTGGCCCTCTTCGATCGCGAGCCCGACCGCGGCGGCGGTGAAGGTCTTGCTGGCCGAGTAGACCAGGGCGAGGTCGTTCCCGGTGTAGGGCTCCCAGTAGCGCTCGAGCACGGTCTCGCCGTCGCGGAGCACCACCAGCCCGTGCAGTTCGAATTGGGGGTGCGCCGCGACGGCATCGAGGAAACCGGTCAGCTGGGGCGCCCCTTCGGGGAGTTGCGGGTGGTCATCGCCGGGTCGCGCTCGACGGAGTCGCCGAGGACCTCGTCGATGCGGGCCATCAGTTCTGCCGGGATCTCCACCCCGGAGGCCGCAACGTTCTCCGCGATCTGCTCGGGCCGCGAGGCGCCGATGATCGCGCACGCCAGGTTGTCGTTCTGCAGCACCCACGCGACCGCGAGCTGGGCCATCGACAGGCCGAGTTCGTCCGCGACCGGGCGCAGGCCCTGCACCCTCTCGATCACCGTGTCGTTGAGGAAGCGCTGGATCATCTGCGCCCCGCCCTTGTCGTCGGTGGCCCGGGAGCCCTCCGGCAACGGCTGGCCCGGCAGGTACTTGCCGGTGAGGACGCCCTGGGCCACCGGTGACCACACGATCTGGGACACGCCCAGCTCGCGACAGGCGGGTACCACCTCAGCCTCGATCACCCGCCACAGCATCGAGTACTGCGGCTGGCTGGACACCAGCTGGACGCCCAGGTCAGCGGCCAGCGCGTGGCCGGCCCGGATCTGGTCCGCGGTCCACTCGCTGACGCCGATGTAGAGCGCCTTGCCCGAGCGCACCACGTCGGCGAAGGCCTGCATGGTCTCCTCGAGCGGGGTCTCGGTGTCGTAGCGGTGCGCCTGGTAGAGGTCGACGTAGTCGGTGCCCAGGCGGCGCAGCGAGCCGTTGATCGACTCCAGGATGTGCTTGCGGGACAGGCCGCTGTCGTTGTGCCCCTTCGGCCCGGTGGGCCAGTAGACCTTGGTGAAGATCTCCAGCGACTCCCGCCGCTGGCCCTTCAGCGCGTCCCCCAGCACCTGCTCGGCCACGGTGTTCGCGTAGACGTCGGCGGTGTCGAAACTGGTGATGCCGGCATCGAGGGCCGCGTGGACGCAACGGGTGGCGGTCTCGTTCTCCACCTGCGAGCCGTGGGTCAGCCAGTTGCCGTAGCAGATCTCGGAGACCTTCAGGCCGGAGTTGCCCAGGTAACGGAACTTCACGCGCGGCTCCCCTCCTCGACCTTCTCAGCGGACGGGTCTGCTTCGGCATCGGGCTCGGCGCCGGCTTCGGCGTCGAAGTCGGAGGACTCGGTGTCGCCCTCGATCTCGGCGTCGTCCCCGACTTCGGCGTCCTCCCCGGCGGCCACGTCCGGCTGCACCTCCTCCGGGTCGGCCAGCGGATTGACGATGGCGGCCCCGCCGAGCGTGGCCAGCATCTGGCGGACGTTCGTGAGCTGTGCGGTGATGGCGTCCCTGCGGGACGTGGCGGCCTGCAGCTCGCGCTCGGACTCGCGGCGGATCTTCTCCGCGGCCAGGCGGGCCGAGTCGACCAGCTGGCCGGCCTCCTCGCGGGCGGCCTTGAGGCTGGCCTCTGCCTGGGCCCTGGCCTCGGCGAGGGTCCGGTCGGCTTCGGCCTCGATCGAGGCCTGGCGCTCCTGAGCCATGGCGATGGCCTGCTCGTTGGACTGCATCTGGGCTGCGAACTCCTCAGCCGCGCGCTCCCTGCGCTCGGCGAGGGTCTTCTCGAAGTCGGCCGCAGCGGCTGCCGCGCGGGCGCGCTGGTGCTCGTAGACGGCTTCGGCCTCCTCGCGGCGGGCGGTGGCCTCCCGGTCGGCGTAGTCGAGGATCTCGTCGGACTGGCGCTTGGCCGCCTCCAGCGCGTGCGTCGACTCGGCGTCGGTCTTGCTGGTCACGTCCGCCGCGTACCGGTCGGCTGCGGCGCGGGTCTGCTCGGCCGCGGCCTCGGCGTCGCCGACCAGCTTGTCCGCCTCCGCGCGCGCCTTGCTCCGCATGTCGGCGGCCTCGTCCTCCGCGAGCTTCAGCATCTTGCCGATCCGGGCGCCCAGGTCGGTGAAGGACGGCGGGGTCGCCTCGGCCTGCTCCTGCTCGAGCGCTGCGATCCGGGCCCGGTAACCACTCAGCTGCTCCTCCAGCTGAGCTACCTGCGAGTGCAGCTTGGTCACCGCCACCGAACTGTCACCGGCCTCGGACCTGGCCTGGTCGAGCGCCCGGCGCAGCTCGGCGATCGCGCGGTCGACCTCGCCCGGCTCGTAGCCGCGCATGACCGTCCGGAAAGCTGGGTTCTGCTGGGTCATGATCCTTCTTCCGTTCCTTGCTGGGGATTGGGGGCCGGGCGTTCGGAGACGGCGAGCGCCTCGATCACCCCGGACAGGTGCCCGAGCTGGGCGTTGATGTCGTCGCGGCGCCGGGCCAGCACTGCGACTTCGCTCCGCGCCCGCTCCATCAGCGCCCGGGCATCCGCCCGCACGGCGTCGGCGTCCGTCCTGGCCTGGTTGAGCAGGGCGACGGCCTCGTCGCGAGAGGCGCGAGCCTTCTCGTAGGTTTCGCGCTGCAGCTTCTCCAGGTCGGCAGCGGTGCGTTCGCGCACCAGCCTGGCTCCGGCCTCTGCCTCGGCGAGGCGGCGTTCGGCCCGTTCGGTCTGGGCGCGAGCCTCCCCGTCCGCCCGGTTCAGCAGGCGCTGGGCCTCCTCCTCGGCCTGCTGGCGGGTGTTGGCAGCGTCGCGCTCCGCGGCCTCCAGCACCGCCCTGGCCCGGGCCTGCAGGTCCTCAGCGACGGCAGCGGCCTCGGCCACCAGCGCCTGCTGGCGGTGGGCGGCGCTGGTTGCGGCCAGCTCCACCTGCTCGCGCACCGCGCGCACGTGCTCGGCCAGCGCCGTGTGCTGCTGGCGCCGGTGGGCGTCGGCCTCTGCGGCGACGCTGGCCCGCAGCTCGGCCATGGCCTCCTCGGTCCAGGCGACATGGGCCGCCGCCGCGGCGAGTTGCTCCTCGGCCTTGGCCTGGGCTTCAGCGGCCAGCCCCTCGCGCTCGGCCTGCGCGTCCGCCCTGGCTGCCGCCGCCTCCGCCTCGAACCGCTCCCGGTCGGCGGCCAGCTCCGCCCGGAGCCGCTCGGACTCTGCTGCCAGCTCCGCGCGCTGCCGCTCCAACTCCTCGGTGGTGTGCGCGCGCAGCGCCGAGAGTTCGGCCTGCAGCAGCTCACGGCGTTGCGCCTCTTCCGACTCCAGCGCGCGCCTGCGGTCGGCCAGTTCCTCGTCCACGGCGGTCACGCGTGCGTCCAGGCGCCGGCGCACCTCATCCTCGGTGCGCCTGGCCGTGTTCGTCATCGTGGCTGCCTCGACCCGGCCCTGGTGCACCAACTGCTCAGCCTCGGCCCTCGCGCCCGCCAGCACCTCGGCAGCCGTCCGCTCGGCGGTCTCGGTGATCAGCGCCGCCTGCTCGGTGGCGTCCTGCAGCAGCGTGATCGCGTCCTGCCGGGCCTCTTCGAGCCGGGTCGTCGCGGTCTGTGCGGCCTCCTCGGCTGCGGCGCGGAGCTCGGCTACCTCACGGGCCAGCTGGTCGTTCAGTTCGCGGTTCCGAGCCGTGTCGGCGCGCACGGCGTCCGCCTCGGCCTGGGCCTCGGTGCGTAGCTGATCAGCCAGGTTCTGCGCCTGGGTCAGGATCTCGGTTGCCTGCCTGGTCAGCTCGCTCCGGGCCGGCTGAGCTGGGGGACGCACGGCAGGATCGAGCACCCTGCCATGATCCAAGGCCGACAAGGCGTAAGGCAACCCGGTCCGGAGTGTCGCCGCCCGGGTCTTACGTCCGGGTCTAGCATTGCGCCGCGCTCAGGCCCGTCCGCCGCGGGTCGGTAAGGTGCTGGCGTGCGCTACCTGTCCACCCGCGGCCTGCCCGGGGCACCCGAGGCCCGGTTCTGCGACATCCTGCTCGAGGGGCTCGCGCCCGACGGCGGGCTGTACCTGCCCGAGTTCTACCCGCAGGTGGACGCCGCCGTGCTCACCCGGTGGCGGGTGCTGCTGGCCGAGGAGGGCTACGCCGCGCTCGCCCATGCCGTGCTGAGCCTCTACCTCGACGACATCCCGGACGCGGACCTGCGCGGGATCTGCGAGCGGGCCTACAACGACCAGGTGTTCACCAGCCCGGAGATCGTGCCGGTCACCGAGCTGTCCGGGGGGCTGTGGCTGGCGCACCTCTCCGGCGGGCCGACGGCTGCGTTCAAGGACCTGGCGATGCAACTGCTCGGCCAGCTGTTCGAGTACGAGTTGGCGCGGCGGGGCGCCGAGCTGAACATCCTGGGCGCGACCAGCGGGGACACCGGTTCGGCCGCGGAGTACGCGATGCGCGGCCGGGCCGGGGTGCGGGTGTTCATGCTCACGCCTGGCGGCCGGATGAGCCCGTTCCAGCAGGCCCAGATGTTCAGCATCGACGACCCGTCCATCGTGAACATCGCCGTTGCGGGCGGGTTCGACGACTGCCAGGACCTGGTGAAGGCGCTGGCGTCCGACCTGGCCTTCAAGCAGCGGTACTCCCTTGGTGCGGTGAATTCGATCAACTGGGCGCGGCTGGTCGCGCAGGTCGTCTACTACGTCGCCGCCTGGCTGCGGGTGACCACCGCCGACGACCAGCGGGTGTCGTTCTGCGTGCCCACCGGCAACTTCGGCAACATCTGCGCCGGGCACGTCGCCCGGATGATGGGGCTGCCGATCGAGACCCTGGTGCTGGCCACGAACGAGAACAACGTGCTGGCCGAGTTCTTCGCCACCGGCGTCTACCGGGTGCGGCCCCAGGCCTACGAGACGTCCTCTCCATCGATGGACATCTCGAAGGCCTCCAACTTCGAGCGGTTCGTGTTCGACCTGCTGGGCCGCGACGCCGTCCGGGTGCGGGAGCTGTTCGGCGAGCGGCTGGCCGCCGACGGCTACTTCGACCTGTCGGCCACGCCGGAGTTCGAGCAGCTGCGGCAACGGTTCGGTTTCGTGGCCGGCTCCTCCACCCACGCCGACCGGCTGGCCACCATCGCCTCGGTGCTCGCGCAGGACGGGGTGCTGATCGACCCGCACACTGCCGACGCCGTGCTGGTCGCGAGGGAGTTCGTCGAGTCCGGCACCCCGATGATCGTGACCGAGACCGCCCTGCCGGTGAAGTTCGCCGACACGATCGTCGAGGCCATCGGCCGGGCTCCGGAGCGCCCGCCCCAATTCGCCGGCATCGAGGGCCTCCCCCGCCACGTGGTCGACCTCCCCAACGACCCCGAAGCCCTCAAGGCCCTGATCGCCCGCGTCGCCGGCTGACCGGGGACGGACGGTTCCTGGCACGCCGGGGACGGTTCCTCTTGCGCCACTCACCGCGGGGTGGCGCGCCGGGGACGGTTCCTCTTGCGCCACCCAACAGGGCGTCAACCCTGCTCGGCAACGGCCATGAGCTGTGCCCGACGGACGCTGGTACTGCTCATTCCCGTGACCCTGGCGATCTGGGAGTAGCTGACGGACCTCGTCCGCAACTCCCGGATGGCTCGCTGACGCAGGGCTGGCGGCAGCGTTCTGAACGCCGTGGGCCCGTCCGCTCCACAGGCGCGCCGGAGCAATTCCGCCACTTCACGGTCCGAGGGCCGATCGGCTGGGTCGGGGGAGGGCAGCCACTCGTCCGCCACGGCCGCGCTGCTGGCCGCGTCAACGAGGCCCTGGTCACCCAGGAGCTTCCGCAGCGGCCCCTCGTCCACCAGAAGCGAACCGCGACCAAGCAGTTGCCGACTGCTCCAGCGGTAGTCCTCGGCGCACTCGGTGAGACCGGCCTTCACGGGATTGCTCCACACGTAGCGCAGGAGGGTCACCAGGTATGCGTCATCCTCCACGGGGATGCTCCTGAAGCGGTCCTGGAAGAGGTGACCGACACGCCCGTACTTCCGGTTGAACCATGCTGCGTAGCGCACGCCCAGCCGCTTGACGACGGATCCGATCGGCTCCCGTCCTGCCCGCAGGACGAGGTGGACGTGGTTGGGCATCAGGCAATAGGCGAAGACAAGACAGCCGGAGAGTTCCTTGGCGGCACGAAGCGCATCGAGGAAGCGCTCGCAGTCCTCCTGCTCGAGGAAGATCGCGTCCCGGTTCAGCCCTCGCAGCATGACGTGGTAGATCTCCGATTCGGCAAGTTGCCTGGCGCGACGTGGCACGGCGCCTCCCTGCAGTCGGCGGTGATCCGGCCGAGCGTAGGCGCGGGCCGTCCCCCTCGGTAGGCGCGAAGACGGATCTGTGGATAACTCGGTCAGTTCCGACGAACTGGCGCGAAAGGAACCGTCCCCGAAGCGCCAATGGCGCGAAAGGAACCGTCCCCGCTAACCGTCCCCGCTAACCCAGGCCGCGGCGGGTGAGCAGGTGGGTGAGGTCGGGGTCCTGGCCGCGGTAGTCGCGGAAGGACTCCATGGGGTCGATGGAGCCACCCCGGGCGAGCAGGCGCCGGCGGTAGCGCTCACCGTTGTCGCGGGTGAGGCCGCCACTGGCGGTGATGAACGCAGCGGTGTCGGCGTCCAGCACCTCCGACCACAGGTAGGCGTAGTAGGCGGCGTCGTAGCCGCCTTCGAAGATGTGCCGGAAGTAGCCCGACCGGTAGCGCGGCGGCACCAGTTCGAAGTCCAGCCCCACCGAGGCCAGCGCGGCCCGCTCGAACTCCTCAACCTGCTCGGGCTCGGTCGGCAGTTCGGCCAGCGGGGTGGAGTGCCAGACCTGGTCGAGCAGGGCCGCCCCGAGGTACTCGGTGGTCTTGAACCCCTGCTGGAACAGCGTCGAACCCCGTAGCGTCTCCACCCACTCGGCCGGCATCGGCTCGCCCGTGGCGTGGTGGACGGCGTAACGGCGCAGCAACTGCGGGTCGACGGCCCACATCTCGTTCACCTGCGACGGGTACTCGACGAAGTCCCGGGGCGTCTCGGTGCCCGACTGCGAGCGGTACCTGGTGTCGGACAGCAGCCCGTGCAGGGCGTGGCCGAACTCGTGGAACAGCGTGATCACGTCGTCCCAGGTCATCAGGGTCGGCTGCCCGGCCGGCGGCTTCACCAGGTTGGAGTTGTTGCACACCACCGGCAGTTGGCCCAGCAAGTGGTTCTGGTCGACGAGGTTGTTCATCCAGGCCCCGCCCTGCTTGCCCGGCCGAGTGTGGAAGTCGGCGACGAACAGCCCGATCGGCGTGCCGTCGGCCTCGGCGACGTCGAACAGCCGCACCTCCGGGTTGTAGCCACGCAGGTCGGTCCGCTCGGTGAACGTGATGCCGAACAGCCCGTTCGCCGCTGCGAACACGCCGTCGTGCAGCACCCGCTCCAGCTCGAGGTAGGGCCGCAGCAGCGAGGCGTCCAGCGCGTACCGCTCGGTGCGCAGCTGCTCCGCCACGTACTGCCAGTCCCAGGGCTGGAGGCCGGCGCCCGGCTCCAGCCGCTCCCACAGCTCGGCCATCTCGGCGGCCTCGGCGCGGGCGTTCGCCACCGCTGCCGGCGCCAGCCGGGTGAGCAGCTGCCAGACCGCCTCCCCCGTGCGGGCGCAGCCGTCGGCCGCCACGTAGGCCGCGTGGGTCTCAAAGCCGAGCAGCGTCGCGCGCTCGGCGCGCAGCCGGGCCACCTCCACGATGATCGGACGGGTGTCGTGCGCACCCCCGAGCCCCCGTCCCACCGACGCCCGGTGCAGCCGCTCCCGAAGGCCGCGGTGGCGCAGCACGTCCAGGGGACGCTGGCCGGAGGTGTTGTCCAGCTCGACCAGCCAGCCCTCGCGCCCGGTCGCCGCCGCCCGTTCGGCCGCCCCCTCGATCTCGGCCTCGCTGAGCCCGTCCAGCTCGGCGGGGTCGGTCACCAGCACAGCTGCGGCGTTCATCCCCGCCAGCGCCTCGCGACCGAAGGCCGACTGCAGTTCCGCGATCCGGTGGTTCAGCGCGCGGAGCCGCTCCTGGTCGGCCTCGGGCAGGTTCACCCCGGCCCGGACGAAGTCGAGCAGGCGGCGCTCCAGCCAGTACGCGGACTGCGGGTCGAGCTCCACCTCGCCGGCGCGCACCCGCGCGTCCAGCGCCGCCACCCGCTCGTACAGCGCGCCGTCGAGGAAGATGGCGTCGGCGTGGGCAGCCAGCTGCGGCGCCAGCGCTGCATCGGCAGCGTCCAGGACGTCGTTGGTGTCGGCCGGCTGCTTGGTGTAGAAGGCGTTGACCGCACGGGTGAACAGCTCGCCGGAGGCCTCCCAGGCCTCGATCACGTTGGCGACCGTGGCCGGCTCTGGGTTCGCAGCGATGGCCGCCAGCTCGGCCAGCTGGGCGGCCATGCCGGCCTCCACGGCCGGCTGGTAGTGCTCGTCCCGGACGGCGTCGTAGTCGGGCAGCTCGTAGGGCAGCTTCGATGCCTGCGCGAGCGGGTTGGCTGGATCCAGTGGCATGGCGCCCATCCTTCCACGGTGCCCCGGAGGCAGGCTGCGCCCTACGCTGGCGCCCGTGGGCTTCTCTGCTGTCGAACTGATCGGCTACCTGGCATCTGCACTGGTGGTCGCCTCACTGGCGATGACCTCGGTGGTACGACTGCGGATCGTGTCGCTGGTGGGCTCCCTGGTCTTCGTCGCCTACGGCCTGCTGCTGCCCTCGATCCCGATCATCCTCACCAACACTGCCGTCGCCGCCCTGAACGTGTGGTTCCTGCGCAAGGAGTTCGCACCCAACCGCGACCTGGGTGCCGTGCCGATCGCACCGGACGCCCCCTTCCTGCTCGACTTCCTGCGCTCCCACGAGGCGGACATCCGCAGCTTCCACCCCGACTTCACCGCTCCGGCGTCCGACGACTTTGCCCTGCTGCTGACCAGGGACGGGCTCCCGGCCGGAGCCCTCGTCGGCGCCCCGGACGGCCGGACGCTGCGGCTGCGGCTGGACTACGTGATGCACGCCTACCGCGACTCCCGCATCGGGCAGTGGCTGTACGGCCCCGGGGCGCGGGTGTTCACCGACGCCGGCTACGACCGGCTGGCGGTGGAGCGGGCCAATCCAGCCCTGCGCAACTACCTGCGCGGCGTCGGTTTCCGCGACGCGGGCTCACAGCTGGAACTCAGCCTGCGCCCTTGAAATCCCCAACGCGTGATTGAACAATCAACCATGACGTTCTTCGACCTGCCGCTCCACCCGCTCGTGGTGCACGCAGCCGTGGTGCTGCTGCCACTGGCAGCGCTGGGGGCCCTGGTGATCGCGGTCTCCGCGCGGGCCCGCAAGGCGCTCGGCTGGCTGGTGGTGCTGGGTTCGGTGGTGGCGGCCGGGGCGGTGGTCGGGGCCAGGATCACCGGCGAGGCGTTCGCCGGCGGCACCACGGGTGGCACGGGCGCGCTGGCCACGCACATGACCTGGGGGCTGCTCGCCCCGTTCCCTGCGGTCGCGCTGGCGGTGACCACCGTGCTGCTCGTGCTGGCCGGGCGGGGCCGCAGCCGTCCACTGCTGGTCACCGCAGCCGTGCTCACCGTGGTCGCGGCAGCAGCCAGCCTCGTGGTGATCGTGCTCGTCGGGCACTCCGGCTCCGCCTCGGTGTGGGGCCCGCAGGGCTGACCTCACTCGCAGGTGCTGAACGAGCCTGCCGAGACCAGGTCGGGCCGGCTGGCCCCGATGAAGCGGATCTTGTTCGGCAGGGTGAACATCCTGGTGCCGTCGCCGAAGCCGATGTCGCGCAGCTTGCCCTCGGGATACCTGGCCTTGAGCTGCTTGAAGCTGAGGTCGAGCGGCACCCCGTCAGCCATCTCCAGCGGCTCGGCGAACTCCTGCGACAGCTGGAAACCCCAGGCCCCGAGGGTGCGCGGCGAACTCTTCTTGCCGTCCTTCGCCTCGAACTGCACCCACAGGCCGCCGTAAACGATGGTCTGCGCCCAGGGGCTGGAGTCGTCCAGCTCGCACAGCACGCCCTGGGAGCTCTCGTCGGGATCGCCGAGCTGGTCCTCCAGCAGCTCCATGACCGCCAGCTGCTTCGCCCCGAAGTCGAAGTTGGCCAGCCCGTCACCCCGGAGCAGCAGGCTCGCGCCCTCGTCGTCGGTGGGCGTGGCCGAAGGGGTCGGCGAGGCGCTGGACGGGGTGGGCGTCGGAGTCGCGGAGGTGACCGGCGCCGCCGACGGCGGAGTCGGGGCCGGAGAGCCGGTCGCGTCCGGCCGGACGGTGGCGCAGGCTGCGAGCGCGAGTGCAGCGGCGGGGGCCAGTAGGGCCAGCAGTAGTCGGCGGCTCATCGTCCAGCTCCTGTCAGAGGGTGCACCCCTAGGAAAGCACCGGCATGCCACACCATCATCGCCCGCCACGCCCTGATCGGGCTAGCCTGATGCCCTGCCGAAGAAGGGGACGCTGATGACCCAGCCAAGGAAGCGGATCGGGATTCTCACCGCCGGCGGCGACAGCCCGGGCCTGAACGCTGCGATCCGGGGTTTCGGCAAGGCGGCGATCGGCCACCACGGCATGGAGTTGATCGGCTACCGCGACGGCATCCGGGGCCTGGTGGAGAACCGCTACCTGACCCTGGACGGTGCCGCGCTCTCCGGCATCCTCACCGTCGGCGGCACGATCCTGGGCACCAGCCGCGACAAGGTGCACAAGATGGTCATCGACGGGGAGGTGCGCGACATGCGCCCCACGGTCGTCGAGCACTACGAGAAGGAGGGGCTGTCCGGGCTGGTGCTGCTCGGCGGGGGCGGGACGGCGAAGAACGCGCTACGCCTGGCCGAGGCCGGCCTGAACGTGATCACCCTGCCCAAGACCATCGACAACGACATCGCCCGCACCGACACCAGCTTCGGCTTCGCCACCGCGATGGAGATCGCCACCGACGCCATCGACAGGCTGCACAGCACAGCGCACAGCCACCACCGGATCATCCTCACCGAGATCATGGGCCACCGGGCGGGCTGGCTGGCCCTTGGAGCCGGGATCGCCGGCGGCGCCGACATCATCCTGCTGCCGGAGATCCCGTACTCGGTGGAGAGCGTCGCCGACACCATCAAGGAGCGGCTGCGCCGCGGCAGCACGTTCAGCGTGGTGGCGGTGGCCGAGGGTGCCCGCGACACCCAGGACAGCGCCGACCACGAGGCTGCGCAACTGCTGGTGCGGGCATCGAAGACGCCCGAGGCCGCCCGGGCGGCGAAGGCCCACCTGGCCAACGTCGAGGACTCCCAGCGCGAGCACACCTTCAAGCTCGCCCGGGAGCTGGAGGCCGCCACCGGGCTCGAGTCGCGGGTGTCGATCCTCGGCTACGTCCAGCGTGGCGGGACGCCCTGCGCCGCGGACCGCCTGCTGGCCTCCCGCCTCGGCACGGCTGCCGCCGACGCGCTCGCCCGCGGCGAGTCGGGCATCATGGTCGCCGCCCGCGGCGAGGGCACCGAGCTGGTGCCGCTCGCAGAGGTGGCCGGCAAGCTGAAGCTCGTGCCGCCCGACCACGAGTGGGTGGAGACCGCGCGCAAGCTCGGCACCGGGCTGGGCGACTGAATGGCCCGGCCGTTCACCCAGGTCGACGTGTTCGGCCCCGACGCCGCTCCGGCCGTCCGCGGCAACCCGCTCGCCGTGGTGCACGACGCGGCCGGGCTGGACGACGCCACCATGCAGGCGTTCGCGGCGTGGACGAACCTCTCGGAGACCACGTTCCTGCTGCCGCCCACCGATCCGGCCGCGGACTACCGCGTGCGCATCTTCACCGCCGGCAACGAACTGCCTTTCGCCGGGCACCCGACCCTCGGCACGGCGCACGCCTGGCTGGCCGCAGGAGGCGTCTCGCACGTCCCCGGCCTGGTCGTGCAGGAGTGCGGCGTCGGCCTGGTGCAGGTGCGGGTGGACGGCGGCCGCCCAGCCTTCGCCGCACCTCCGCGGCGCCGCAGCGGCCCGCTGGATGAGGACTCGGTACGGCTGGCCGAGGCCGTGCTGGGCATCGGCAGGGACGACTGGGTGGCACACGAGTGGGGCGACAACGGTGCACCCTGGCGGATGGTGCAACTGGCCGACGACCGGGCGGTGCGCGCACTCACCCCCGACCTGGCCAGGCTGGGCGCGACCGAGCACCTCGGCGTGGTCGGGCTCGGCGGGGACGGCTACGCCTACGAGGTGCGCGGGTTCGTCGGGAGCTGGGAGGACCCGGTGACCGGCAGCCTGCAGGCTGCCGCGGCACAGTGGCTCCGGGGGAACGGCGCTGTGCCCGCGAGCTACGTCGCCACCCAGGGCTCACAGCTGGGCCGCAGGGGCGAGGTCTTCGTCGACGCCGACGGCGACCGGCTGTGGATCGGCGGGCGCACGCGGACGCTGGTGGCCGGCACGGTGGAGCTCTGAGGTACGGCTAGCGAAGTTCCACCCCGCGCAGCAGCAGGGGCTCCAGGGTGATCGGGACCTCCCGGGAGGCGACCGGCGGGTACTCCGGGCTGCCGGGGAACCAGACCCGCAGGCGGGCCGCGCTGGTGAGGGTCGCCACGGTGAGGCTGAACCGCCCGTCGTGCGCAGTCTCAGCGGTCCCGGCGGGGAACCAGTGCACGCCGTCGGCGGAGTACTCGGCCTGCACCACCTCGTTCGCCACACCGCCCCCGTCCGCGCCGACCAGCCGCCCGTCGAGCACCGGCGCGGTGCCGGCGGGGACCAGGGTCTGCACGGTGACGCTGAGGTCGGGCACGGTGATGTCGGCCGCGTAGAGGTCCCGGGCGCCCGCCACCTCCTCCTCGTAGACGATCCGGTCGCCGAACACCGCAGGGTTGCCGCTCCAGCCGGAGGAGTTGGTGACCCTGGTCTCCACCCTGCTGGCCAGGTCGTACAGGTAGACCTCGGTGTTGTCGTGGCCGTGCCGCTCGTCCATCCATACCACGCGGTCGTCGTCGACCTCGGCGAACCACTGCACGCCGCCGGCAGTGCTGAGCCGGGTCTCCGACCCGGTCACCAGGTTGCGGGCGTAGATGTCGGTGCCCTGCACGCCGCCCCGCTGGTCCTGCCAGACCACGACGTCGCCGCTCACCCTCGGCATCGACTGGTCGGCGGGGTGGCTGGTGAGGCGGGTCTCCCTGCCGGTGGCCAGGTCGAGGCTGTAGATGTCGTAGTCCAGGCCGTTGCGGTGGTCCTGCCAGACCACGGTCCGGCCCGAGATGTCACAGGCCCCGGCCCGGCTGGAGCCGGGCGAGACGGCACGCTCGCTGCCGGAGCGCAGGTTGCGGACGAACACCCGCTGCCCCCGCTCGTAGCAGGCCCGGTGGCCGTCGATCGCCACGTCCGTGCCACCCTTGCCGGCCAGCCGGCGCCCCTCGCCGGTGGCCAGGTCGTACAGCCGGAGCCGCACAGCGCCGGGCCGGCCGCCCTGCTCGGGCCACACGACCAAGGCGTCCGAGATCGCCGGGCGACCGATGGCGGTCGGGTGCCTGGTCAGCCGGGTGCTGCTCCAGGTGCCGAGGTCGAGCACGCGCACGTCGGCCAGCTGCTCCGCGCCGCCGGAGTCGCCCGCCGGGCCGGACCTGGTGTCGTCGAGGTAGACCACGCGGTTCCCGGAGCCGGCCGGCCGTGTCTGGGACGCCGCACCCCCGGGGAGCCGGCGCGCATCGTCCAGCCAGTCCGCGGCAGCGCCCGGCGCCGGCCCGAGGACCAGGACGCCCGCGGCCACGCTGACGGCCAGCGCGAGGCGCGCAGCCCCGCGCACGATTTCGCCTGCCATGACACCCCTCAGTTGCCACGCATGCGCTGATGCGACCCGGCCCACGCTAGCCCCAATCCACTCCCCGGGGTAATCCCCTGCCGGGGTGACGCCCTGCCGGGGGACCACGGCGGCACCGAGACACCCCGGTGCCCAACCCTGGCCGGACTAGGCTGGCGGGGTTCGACGACCCGAGGAAGTACCCATGCCAGCACTGCGCTCCCGTACCGTCACCCACGGCCGCAACATGGCCGGCGCCCGCGCCCTGTGGCGTGCCACCGGCATGGTCGACGCGGACTTCGGCAAGCCGATCGTCGCCATCGCCAACTCCTTCACCCAGTTCGTCCCCGGGCACGTGCACCTGCGCAACATGGGCGCCCTGGTGGCCGGCGCGATCGCCGAGGCCGGCGGCGTGGGCCGGGAGTTCAACACGATCGCTGTGGACGACGGCATCGCTATGGGCCACGGCGGCATGCTCTACTCGCTGCCGAGCCGCGAACTGATCGCCGACTCGGTGGAGTACATGGTCAACGCCCACTGCGCCGACGTGCTGGTGTGCATCTCCAACTGCGACAAGATCACTCCGGGCATGCTGCTGGCTGCGCTGCGGCTGAACATCCCGACGGTGTTCGTCTCCGGTGGCCCGATGGAGGCCGGCCGGGTGCTGGGGGCACAGGTCGTCCCGGGTGGCCCCGAGCCGGACGGCGCCCGGCTGGACCTGATCGACGCGATGGTGAAGGCCGTGGACGCGACGGTGAGCGACGAGGCGCTGTCGGCGATCGAGGAGAACGCCTGCCCCACCTGCGGCTCCTGCTCGGGCATGTTCACCGCGAACTCGATGAACTGCCTGACCGAGGCGCTCGGGCTGTCCCTGCCGGGCAACGGCTCCACCCTGGCTACCTCAGCCGTCCGCAAGGAGTTGTTCCTCGAGGCGGGCCGCCTGGCCGTGGAGCTCGCCAACCGCTACTACGGCGAGGACGACGAGTCGGTGCTGCCGCGGTCGATCGCGACTAAGGCTGCGTTCGCCAACGCGATGCGGCTCGACATCGCCATGGGCGGCTCCACCAACACCGTGCTGCACATCCTGGCCGCTGCCCGGGAGGCCGGCGTCGACTTCACCATGGCCGACATCGACACGCTCTCCCGCGAGACCCCGTGCCTGGCGAAGGTGGCCCCGAATACTACGAAGTACTACATGGAGGACGTCCACCGGGCCGGCGGGATGCCTGCCATCCTCGGTGAGCTGCGCCGCGGCGGCCTGCTGGACGAGTCGGTGCACGCCGTCCACTCCCGCTCGCTGGCGGAGTGGCTGGACGCCTGGGACCTACGCGGCGGAAAGACCTCCGCAGAGGCGATGGACCTGTGGTACGCCGCGCCGGGTGGCGTGCGTACGACGGAGGCGTTCAGCTCGACCAACCGCTGGACAGAGCTCGACACCGACAGCGAGGCCGGCTGCATCCGGTCGGTGGAGCACGCCTACACAGCGGACGGCGGCCTGGCCGTGCTGACCGGCAACCTCGCCCCGGACGGCTGCATCGTCAAGACCGCCGGGGTCCCGGCCGACCAGTGGACGTTCCGCGGCACGGCGGTGGTCACCGAGTCCCAGGAGGAGGCGGTGGAGGCCATCCTCGGCAAGCGCGTGCAGCCCGGCGACGTGGTGGTGGTGCGGTACGAGGGCCCCAGGGGTGGCCCGGGCATGCAGGAGATGCTGTACCCCACCTCCTACCTGAAGGGTCTCGGACTGGGACCGCAGTGCGCGCTGATCACCGACGGCCGCTTCTCCGGCGGCTCCTCCGGGCTCTCGATCGGCCACGTCTCCCCCGAGGCCGCCGCCGGCGGCGTGATCGGCCTGGTGGAGGATGGCGACCTGATCGAGATCTCCATTCCCGACCGTTCGGTGACTTTGCTGGTCGACGAGGCGACCCTCGCCGGACGCCGCGCGCGCCAGGACGCGTCCGGCTGGCGGCCGCGAAACCGGGTGCGGGAGGTTTCGACTGCCCTGAAGGTGTATGCGTCGCTCGCGCTGTCGGCGGACAAGGGCGCGGCGCGGTCCATCGAACCGGCTGCTTCCCCTGCGGTGGTGCCGGCACCACCCGGCGAGCCGGCCCCGGCGACCGTCGGCTGAGGTGGCAGCGCCGAGCCCACCGGTACGCGCCCTGCTGCTGGACGCGGACGGTGTGGTGCAGTACCCGGCCCCCGGCTGGCTGGCGGAACTCGCCAGGCTCGGCGGGCCGGGGTTCCCCGCGGAGATCTTCCGCAAGGAGGTCACCACCCTCACCGGGCAGGTCGACCTGAGGGAACTGATCGCTGAAGCGCTCGCCCGCCGCGGCCGCACCTGCAGCGCAGACGACGTGCTCGCGGTCTGGTACCGGATCGAGGTGGACGAGCGCATGCTCGCCCTCGTCGACAGGGTGCGGGCGGCGGGGCCGGTGACCGTGCTCGCCACCAACCAGCAGAGCTACCGCGGCAGCTACATCCGGGCGAACCTGCCCTATGCCCGGCACTTCGACCAGCAGTTCCACTCCTTCGAGGTGGGGCTGGCCAAGCCCGACCCCGCCTTCTTCAGCCACATCGTCCAGGCACTGGGGGTGGCACCGCAGGAGGCGGTCTTCGTCGACGACCTGGCCGTCAACGTCCGGGGCGCGGCCAGGGCGGGGCTGCGGGCCGTCCACTTCGCCGCAACCGACACCTACGGACACCTTCGCCACCGTCTGCAGGCGCTCGGCGTGCCCGGAGTGTGAGGCGCGGGTACCCTTCGGGCGTGCTCGCCTACGAACTCACCGTCGCCGACCTGGCTGCGTTCGCGGCCTGGCAGGCCAGGCAGAGCGGAGAGCACGACCGGCGCGGGCACCGCCTGGCCGTTCTCTCGGCGTGGCTGGTCGGCATCGCGGCCTACTTGGTGGTGTCCGCAGCGGCGACGATCCCACTGCTGCTCGGCCGCTCGTGGACGCTGGCCGCGGCCGGGGAGCTGCTCGCTGTGGCGTGCGGGGTGGCGCTGGCCCTGGCCGAGTGGCGCAGCGCCCGGGTGGCGGAGTACCTGCTGGCCCGCCCGTACCGGCGCAGGGCGCGGGAGGCCCTGGCCCGCACCGGGGCCGAACGGCGGGTGTGGCTGGACGCAGAAGGGCTGAACGTCGCAGTCTCGAACCGCACCGAGCATGTCGCGTGGGCCCGGATCGCCCAGCTGGTGGAGACCGACGACCACGTGTTCGTGCAGGTGGACACCAACGCCGCCCACGTCATCCCGCACCGGGCAGGGCCGCAGCTCGCCACGGTGGTGAGCGGGATCAGGGCCGGGCTGCGCGGCCGCGGCTGACCCGGCTCACCAGCCCAGCGCTCCAGCCAGGCGGCGGAGGCCGTCGTCGATCACGTCCGGGGGGTTGGTGACGAAGGACAGCCGCATGGTCGACCCGTCCGGCTCGGCGGCGAAGAACGGCCAGCCGGGCACGTAGGCCACCCCGGCTGCGACCGCCGCCGGGAGCAGCGCCGCGGTGTCGGTGCCGTCGCCCAGCCGGAGCCACAGGAACATCCCTCCGGCCGGCCTGGTCGAGGTGGCCCCGGCCGGCAGCAGCCCGGCGAGCCCGGCCAGCATCGCGTCCCTGCGCTCGCGGTAGACCGAGACCACCCTGGAGATGTGCGCGTCCAGGTCGCAGTTGGCCAGGTAGTGCGCGACCGCCAGCTGGTCGGTGACCGCGCTCTGCAGGCCGATCGCCTGCTTGGCGATCTCGAGAGAGCGCAGGACCTCACCCTCTGCCCGCAGCCAGCCGACCCGTACCCCGGGCGCCATCACCTTGGAGGCCGAGTTGAGCAGCACGGTCTGGGCGGCCATGCCGGGCAGCGCGGCCAGCGGCCGGGCGGGGCCGCCGTCGAAGCTCAACTCGCCATAGGGGTCGTCCTCGAGCAACGGCACGCCGGTGCGCACCAGGACCGCGGCAACGTCCTGCCTGCGGGCGGCCGGCATCGAGCGGCCGGTCGGGTTCTGGAAGCTCGGGATCAGGTAGACGAACTTCGGCCGGTTCCGTTCGATGGCCGCGGCCAGCGCGTCCGGCAGCACGCCGTCCTCGTCGGTCGCCACCGGCACCAGCCGGGCCCCGGCGAGGGTGAACGCCTGCACCGCGGCGAGGTAGGTGGGCTGCTCCACCAGCACCACGTCGCCGGCGTCGAGCAGCACCTGTCCGACCAGGAAGATGCCCTCCTGGGAGCCGCTGGTCACCTGCACCTGCCCCGGTGTGGTGGGCAGGTTACGGGAGAGCCGGGCCGCCAGCTGGTCCAGCAGTTCCGGCTCGCCCCTGGTGGTGGCGTACTGCAGCGCCCGCCGTCCCTGCCTGGCGAGGACGTGGTCGAACGCGGCCCGGAAGTCGTCCACCTCGAACAGGGCCGGGTCGGGGATGCCGCCGGCGAAGGAGATCACGTCGCCGCGGTTGACCACGGCCAGGATGTCGCGCACCGGCGAGGTGGTCACGCCGGCGAACCGGGAAGCGAGCCGGTAGCTCATGGCGCCAGCCGCTCGCGCACCCAGTTGCCCGCAGCCAGGCGGAACCGCACCCGGTCGTGCAACCGCGACTTCCTGCCCTGCCAGAACTCCCAGGTGTCCGGGACGATGCGGTAGCCGCCCCAGTGCTGTGGCCGGGGCGGGTTCAGCCCGTGGGTGGCCGATGCCTTCGCGGCGTTGGCCACCAACACGGCCCTTGAGCTGATCACCTCGCTCTGCGGCGATGCCCAGGCGCCGATCCGTGAATCCAGCGGGCGGGTGGCGAAGTAGGCGTCGGACTCGGCAGCCGAGGTGCGCTCGACCCGTCCCTCGATCCGGACGACGCGCTCAAGTTCTGCCCAGTGGAACTGGGCTGCTGCCCAGGGGTTGGCCTCCAGCTCGCGGGCCTTCCGGCTGCGGTAGTTGGTGAAGAAGACCAGGCCGGCGGCGTCCGCGCCCTTCAGCAGCACCACCCTCGTCGACGGACGGCCGTCCGCTCCGACGGTCGCCAGGGTCATGGCGCTGGGTTCGGCCACCCGCCCGGCGGCATCCTCCAGCCAGCGCTGGAACAGCGCCAGCGGGACGCTGCCCGCGTCGGCCTCGTCCAGGCTGCCGCTCTCGTAGCTCTTGCGCAGGTGCCTCAGGTCCACCCCGCCAGCGTAGGGGAGCCGGGGGCCGCGCCCGGTTCGCCCCGGATGGCGACCGCAGGGGCCCGGTCACCCCGGATCGCGGCCACCATGTCGACCACCTGCCTGGTGGCGGCCACGTCGTGGGCGCGAAACACGGCGGTGCCGAGCCAGCCGGCCACGGCGGTGGCGGCCAGCGTGCCGAACAACCGCTGGTCCACCGGCAGGTCGAGGGTCTCGCCGACGAAGTCCTTGCGGCTGAGCGCCTGCAGCACCGGGTGGCCCAGCCCGGCGAGGGCTCCCGATGCGCGCAGCACGAGCAGGGAGTGCCGGGTGGTCTTGCCGAAGTCGAGGGTGGGGTCAACCAGCACCCGCTCGGGCGGGATCCCGGCCGCGACCGCGCGGGCCGCGCCTGCGGCGAGGGTGTCCAGCACGTCGCGCACCACGTCCGCGGCCCCGGTGCCGTAGCTGACCGCCACCGGGTCGGTGCGTGGGGGCAGGCCGCCGGTGTGGCTGACCACGTACCCGGCCCCGGTCGCGGCGGCGACGGCCACCAGTTCCGGGTCGGCGCCGGCCCAGGTGTCGTTGACCAGGTCGATCCGTGCCTCGGCGCACGTTGCTGCGACCTCCGAGCGCCAGGTGTCCAGGCTGAGCAGCAGCTCGGGGTGGCGCTCCCGCACCGCCAGCAGGAAGGGCAGCACCCGCTCGATCTCCTTCGCAGCGTCCACCTGCGATCCCTGCTGGCCCGCCCGGACGCCGCCGACGTCCACCAGGTCAGCGCCCTCGGCCACCATCCGGTCCACAGCTGCAAGCCCGGCGGCGAGGTCGCTGAACCGGGCGGCCGGGTAGAAGGAGTCCGGGGTGCGGTTGACGATCCCCATCACCGCCGGGTTGGCGGCGCCGAAGCTGCGTCCCCGCAGCACCAGGGGGACGGTGGGTACCGGCGGGCTGGGCCAGGTCTGCGTCATGCAACCACTGTGCCGCAAGCGGCTGCACTGCGAGGATGGCCATCCAGGAGGAACGATGACCCAGCCGATCTTCACCGCAGAGGAGGCCGGCGGTTTCCGCTCGGTGCAGGAGCCGCCGCCGACCCGCAGCGAGCGGTTCGCCCTCGGGAACGCGTTGCGGGCGCGGGTGCCGTTCGCCGAGCTGGCGAAGTGGTCGGCCACCGGCGCCCGGTTCGACCCGATCGCGCTGATCGCGATGAGCCACGTCGGGCGGTTGCCCGAACTGGTCGCCATCCGGGTGGCCAGGATGGCCACCAGCCCCTACGGCTTCCTGCGGGGCTCTGCCGTGGTGATGGCCGCGGACGTGGCCTCCCTGCCGGCCACCGGGATCCACCCGGTGATCTGCGGCGACGCGCACCTGGGCAACTTCGGGTTCTACCGTTCGCCCGAGGGTGCGCAGGTGATCGACCTGAACGACTTCGACGAGGCGCATCCGGGGGCGTGGGAGTGGGACCTGCGCCGGCTGGTCGCCAGCGTCTGGGTGGCCGGCAGGGAGAACGGCTACAGCGAGGACGCCTGCCGCGCCTCCGCCCGCTCCTGCGTGGTGGAGTACGCGGCCGAGCTTGGGCAGCTGGCCACCCAGCCCCTGCTGGCCCGCTCGTTCAACCGCCTCGACGTGTCGCACCTGGAGGAGTCGGTGCGCGAGCAGACGCTGCGGGAGGAGATCCGGAGGGCGGCGAAGTCGGCCAGAAAGCGCACGAGTGACCGGGTGCTGCCCAAGCTCACCACCGAGGTGGACGGGCAGCGCCGGATCATCGCCGAGCCGCCGATCACCACACCCGTCGCCGACGCCGACGGCCCGGCGATCGGGGCCGGCCTGGACGCGTACCTCGCCACGCTGGCGCCCCACTGGCGCCGGGTGATCGGCGGCTACACCCTGGCCGACGTCGCCCACCGGGTGGTCGGCGTCGGCTCGGTGGGGCTGCGCGCCTACGTAGCGCTGCTCGTCGGCTCCAGCCCGGAGGACGTGCTGTTCCTGCAGCTGAAGGAGGCCCGGCGCTCAGTGCTGGCGCGGTTCGTCCACGGCGACGAGGCGTGGCACGCCCACCAGGGCCAGCGGGTGGTGGAGTACCAGCAGGCGCTGCAGACCGTCAGCGACCCGCTGCTGGGCTGGACCACGATCGGCGGCAGGGAGTACTACGTGCGGCAGTTCCGCAACATGAAGGGCACGGTGCCGCTGAACGCGATCACCGAGACCGCGCTGAGCGACTACGCCGGCATCGTCGGCCGGCTGCTGGCCAAGGGCCACGCCCGCACGTCCGGGGCGTCCATGATCGCTGGCTACCTCGGCGACGGGCAGGCCGCCGGCGAGGCGCTGGCTGAGTTCGCCAGGCGCTACGCCGACCAGACCGAGGCCGACCACGCAGCGCTGGTTGCGGCGGCGAAGGCCGGCAAGCTCCCGATCGCCGACGATGCCTACATGGGTTCAGCCTTCCGTCCCGGCTGATCGGCAACGGGGACGGTTCCTGTTCCGGTTCAACGCAGCCTGACTAGGCCTTTCTTCTGGGGCCTACGAATCTCGGAACCGTCCCCATTCCGGGTCAGGCGATCTCGACGAGGAGGTCGCCCCCCTCAACGGCCTGGGCGGGGCCGATCGCCAGGCGCTGGACGGTGCCGGCCACCGGGCTGGTGATGGCCGCCTCCATCTTCATCGCCTCGATCGTGGCGACCTGCTGGCCGGCGGCCACCTCCTGGCCGACCTCGACGGTGAGCGTGACCACCCCCGCGAACGGAGCCGGCACCTGGCCGGGCACCTTCGGGTCGGCCCGCTCGGCCAGCGCGACGGTGGACGTCACCGAGTGGTCGCGGACGGAGACCACCCGCATCTGGCCGTTGACCGTGCACACGACCTGCCGCATGCCGCGGTCGTCCGGGTCGCCGATCGCCTGGATGCCGAGCAGCAGCGACTTGCCGCGCTCCAGCTCGACCTCGATCTCCGAGCCCAGTTTCAGCCCGTGGAGGAACTGGCGCGTGGGCACGACGGTGAGCTCCGAGTAGGCCTCCACAGCCTCCTCGTAGTCGCGGGTCGGGCCGGGGAAGAGCAGCCGGTTCAGCGTCCGGCGCGGCTCGCTCGCCAGGGCCGCGGTGTCCTCCGCGGAGAGCTCGGTGACCACCGGCCGGGTCACCCTGCCGGCCAGCGCCTTCGTCCGGAACGGCTCCGGCCAGCCGCCGGGCGGGTCGCCGAGGTCGCCGTTGAGGAAGCCGATCACCGAATCGGGGATGTCGTACTTGCCCGGGTTGGCCTCGAAGTCGTCCGGGTCGGCGTTGCGGCCGACCAGGGCGAGCGCCAGGTCGCCGACCACCTTGGACGACGGCGTCACCTTCACGATGTTGCCCAGGATCCGGTTGGCTGCCGCGTACATGTCCTCGATCGCCTCGAACCGGTCCCCCAGCCCGAGCGCGATCGCCTGCTGGCGCAGGTTCGACAGCTGCCCGCCCGGGATCTCGTGGGCGTAGACCCGCCCGGTCGGGCCGGGCAGGCCGGACTCGAACGGCGCGTACAGCCGGCGGGCGGCCTCGAAGTAGGGCTCCAGCGCAGTGACCGCGCCCAGGTCCAGCCCGGTGTCGGACGCGGTGCCCTCCAGCGCCGCCACCAGCGCCGACATCGAGACCTGAGATGTGGTGCCGGCCATCGACGCCGCGGCCACGTCGACGGCGTCCACCCCTGCGTCCACCGCCGCGAGCAGGGTGGCCAGCTGGCCGCCGGCCGTGTCGTGGGTGTGCAGGTGCACTGGCAGGTCGAAGTTGCTGCGCAACGCAGCCACCAGTCGGGCGGCGGCAGGGGCCCGCAGCAGCCCGGCCATGTCCTTGATGGCCAGCACGTGCGCGCCGGCAGCGACCAGCTCCTCTGCCAGGCGCAGGTAGTAGTCCAGCGTGTACAGCCGTTCGTCCGGCGACATCATGTTGCCCGTGTAGCACAGCGCGGCCTCGGCCACGGCGTGGTCGGTCTCCAGCACGGCCTCGATCGCCGGCCGGATCTGGTCGACGTTGTTCAGCGCGTCAAAGATCCGGAAGATGTCGACCCCGGAACGTGCGGCCTCGGCGACGAAAGCGCTGGTCACGGCCAGCGGGTACGGGGTGTAGCCAACCGTGTTGCGCCCCCGCAGCAGCATCTGCAGGGGCAGGTTGGGCATGGCCCGGTGCAGTTCGTCGAGGCGGACCCACGGGTCCTCCTTCAGGAACCGCAGCGCCACGTCGTAGGTCGCCCCGCCCCAGGCCTCGACGCTGAGCAGCTGCGGCAGCGTGCGGGCGATGGTCGGCGCCACCTCCAGCAGGTCGCGGGTGCGGACGCGCGTGGCCAGCAGCGACTGGTGCGCGTCACGGAAGGTGGTGTCGGTGACACCGACAGCCTTCTGGGCGCGAAGCTCTGCCGCCCACGCGGCCGGGCCGAGCTCGAGCAGCCGCTGCCGGGATCCGGCCGGCGGCGGCGCGCTGGCCACCTCCGGGGCAAGCCTCGGCAGCTTCGTCCTGGGTTCCAGCGTGGTGCGGGGCTCGCCGTTGGGCTTGTTGACGCTCACCTCGGCCAGGTAGCTGAGCAGCTTCGTGCCCCGGTCGGCCGGCAGGTGGTAGTGCAGCAGGTGCGGCCGGTCGTCGATGAAGGAGGTGTTGGTGTGCCCGGCCAGGAAGTCGGGGTCGGAGATCACGGCCTCGAGGAAGGGGATGTTGGTGGCCACGCCGCGCACGCGGAACTCGGTGAGTGCCCGGTGGGCCCGGCGCGCGGCGCTGCGCAGGTCCCGGCCCCGGCAGGTCAGCTTCACCAGCATCGAGTCGAAGTGGGCGCTGACGTTGGACCCGGAGAACACCACTCCACCGTCCAGCCGGACGCCGGCGCCGCCGGGGGTGCGATAGACCGAGATGTTGCCGGTGTCGGGCCGGAAGCCGTTCGCCGGGTCCTCCGTGGTGATCCGGCACTGCAGGGCCGCGCCCCGCACCTGGATCGAGTCCTGGTCGAGGCCGAGGTCGGTCAGGGTCTCGCCGGCGGCGATCCGCACCTGGGAGCTGACCAGGTCGACGTCGGTCACCTCCTCGGTGACGGTGTGCTCCACCTGGATCCGCGGGTTCATCTCGATGAACACGTAGCGGCCGTCCTCGCCGAGCAGGAACTCCACGGTGCCGGCGTTGAGGTAGCCGATGTGCTTTGCGAAGCGGACGGCGTCTGCGCAGATCCGGGCGCGCAGTTCCGGGTCGAGGTTGGGCGCGGGCGCGATCTCGACGACCTTCTGGTGGCGCCGCTGCACCGAGCAGTCCCGCTCGTAGAGGTGGATCACCTCGCCGGTGGCGTCGGCCAGCACCTGCACCTCGATGTGCCGGGGCCGCAGCACGGCCTCCTCCAGGTACATCCGGGAGTCACCGAACGCCGACTCCGCCTCGCGCATGGCCTCAGCCAGCGCAGCCGGAAGCCGGTCGGCGGCGTCCACCCGGCGCATGCCGCGGCCACCGCCGCCGCTGACCGCCTTGACGAACAGCGGGAAACCGATCGCCTCGGCTGCTGCGACCAAGGTGTCGATGTCGCCGCTCGGCTCCGAGCCGCGCAGCGTGGGCAGGCCGGCCTCGCGGGCGGCAGCGATCGCGCGGGCCTTGTTGCCGGTCAGCTCCAGCACGGCCTGGGTCGGTCCGATGAATGTGATCCCCGCCCGCTCGCAGGCCTGGGCCAGGTCGGGGTTCTCCGAGAGGAAGCCGTAGCCGGGGTAGATGGCGTCGGCGCCGGCATGCTTCGCTGCCGCGATGATGCCCGGGATGTCCAGGTAGGCCCGCACCGGGTGGCCGTGCTCACCGATCTCGTAGGACTCGTCAGCCTTCAGCCGGTACTCGGCGTAGCGGTCCTCGTACGGGAAGACGGCGACCGTGCCGGCGCCCAGCTCTGTGGCCGCCCGGAAGGCCCGGACGGCGATCTCACCCCGGTTGGCTACCAGGATCTTGCGGAACATCGGGCCTCCTGACGTTGGGCGTCCCCGAACTCTAATCGGCGGGGCAGCAGCGCGGTGGTCGTCTCTGGCCCCGGCTCAGCCCCCGGGCCAACGCCCGCCCAGCCGGGCCCCGGCCAGCCTGCCCTGCGCCCGGCCCGCCGCGGCCACCCTTCGGCCCCGCTCCGGGTCGAGCAGGTCGGTCCCGATGGCGCGGCGACTGGCGGCGTCCGGCCGGAGCAGGGCGAGCGCCCCGTTCAGCACCCTGCGCTGCTCGGCCGGCCGGCGCTGGGCGCGCAGCGCACCGGTGAGCGGGGCCAGCGCGACCACTGCCGCAGCGCCGGCGGCGAGGTCGAGGTTCAGCGGTGAGCGCAACCCGCCGTCCAGGTGCAACCGGCCGCCGACCCTGACCGCAGGGAACACCCCAGGCATGGCGCAACTGGCCGCAACGGCCGCAGCCAGGTCGGCCGGGGCCGTCGCCGAGAAGTACGCCGGCCGGCCCGAGGCAGCCTCGGTGGCGACGATCACCAGCTGCCGGGGCCAGTCCCGTCCGGCAAGGTCGGGAGCGAGCGCGGCCACCCAGCGCTGCTCCGCGCCCGGTGACCAGCCGCGTTCGGCCAGGCGGCCGAGCCAGGCCAGCGCGTGCCGCCGGCTCGGGTAGACCTGGGCTGCCAGCAGCCGGGCGAGCGCGCCGGCGCCCAACCGCCCGGCCCGCGCTGCAGGGGCCCTCGCGGCCGCGTACAGCTGCTCGGCGCTCCAGCCGGTGGCCAGCCGGGCCCCGACGAGGGCACCGGCGGAGGTACCGACCACCAGGTCTGCGTCCAGCGGCAGGCCGGCGTCGGCCAGCCCGGCCAGCACCCCGCACTCCCAGGCGATCCCGGTGGCCCCCCCGCTGCCCAGCACCAGCGCGCGGCGGGGATTGCTCATTTGTTGATTGTGCCCCACCCCGGCAGGCGGCACACTGGCCACCGACGGGGACGGCGAACCCGCGGGCGGGAGGACGACCATGCGCAGGATCGGCCTGGTTTCGTGGCTGCTTCTCGCCGGTGCGGCAGTGGTCGGTTGCACTCCCGGCCCGGCCGCCGGCTGGCAGCCCGGCCCCATCACCACCCTGCCGCCGGCGTCGCAGTCACTGGATGCCAGCCCGAGCGGCCCGGCGACCCCGGCCAGCCCTTCCGTGCCCACCATCCCGGACTCCGACGGCGCACTGGACGCCAGCGGCTACGAGAGCGCCCACTTCGCCAGCCCCAGTGGCCGGATCTGGTGCGCGCTGTACCCGGAGTGGACGCTGTGCCACTTCCCCCGGGACATGGACCTCAGCGAGGTGCCCTCCACCCAGGAGGTGTGCCCGGAGGCCGAACTGGACGTCACCGGGGTGTCGGTCGGGGTGGAGGACGCCGACTACTTCTGCAGCGGTGGCGCCGAGGCGCTCCCCCAGACCAATGGTGACTACGTCGGCTGGTGGCGCGACTCCGGCTTCCCCGCCGTGAAGTACGACGGGCAGCGGTTCGCCACCCTGCCCTACGGCGAGAAGCTGCGCCGGGGCCGCTTCGTCTGCCTCAGCGAGCGGTCCGGCGTCACCTGCGGCAACACCCAGACCGGGGCGGGGTTCAAGATCTCGCGCGCCGGTGTGGTGATCATCAAGTGAACTCCCAGCCCCTCCCCGCCGACTGGGCCGACCCGGCCGGCTGGACGGTGCGGGCAACCGCGGACGACCCGGCGCGGACCCGGCACCGCGAGACCGTGTTCACCATCGGCAACGGCAACTTCAGCCTGCGGGGCAGCTCGGAGGAGGGCCGGCCAGGGGAGAACCCCGCATCCTTCCTGCACCGGGTGTGGGACGACATGCCGGTGCACGTCACCGAACTCGCGAACCTGCCGCGCTGGTGGGGCCTCGACCTGTGGCTGGACGGGGAGCGGGTCGCCCCAGGGGCGGACTCCGGGGCCGAGCTGGAACTCGACCTGCGCACCGCCGTGCTGCGCCGGCGGCTGGACTGGCAGGCTGCCGGCGGCCACCGGCTCCACCTCGGGTTCGAGCGCTTCGCCAGCCTCACCGAGCCCAACGGCGCCATGCTCCGCACCCGGATCGAGCTCGCGGAGGGGGAGGCGGAGCTGAGGCTGCGCTGCGCCCTGAGCGCCCATGTGGAGAACACCGGGCTGCTGCACTGGCGGGTGCTGCACCAGGCCGCCGGCGACGACGCCGTGGAGCTGGTCACCGTCACCCGGGCCACCGGCATCCGGGTGGCTGTGGTCAGCCGCGTCCGGCTGTCGGCGGAGGTCGCAGGCGTCCCCTCGGATGCGGACGGCGCCCCCGCGCTGGACTACCGGTTGCGGCTGCGCGCCGGCCGGCCGCTGGAGCTGGTGCGCTCGGTGGCGATCGTCCCGGACCTCGACTCGAGCGACCCGGCCGCCCTGGCCCGGGAGGTTGCGGCGCGCCTGGACGGGGCCGGCTGGGACGCCGGCCTCGCGGAGTCCAGCGCGGCCTGGGCGCAGGTCTGGGCGGACAGCGACGTCGAGATCGAGGGTGACCCGGAGGCCCAGCTTGCCGTGCGTTACAACCTGTTCCAGCTGGTTGTCGCGGCCCCGCGGTCGACCGAGGACGCCAGCATCGGCGCCAAGACGCTGTCCGGCTTCGGGTACCGGCACCACGTCTTCTGGGACACCGAGATCTTCATGGTGCCTCCGTTCACTTTCACCCAGCCCGAGGTGGCGCGCAACCTGCTGGCCTACCGCTGCCGGCGCCTGGCCGGCGCACGGGACAAGGCCCGGCGCAACGGCTGGAGCGGGGCCCAGTTCCCCTGGGAGAGCGCCGGAACCGGGGACGAGGTGACCCCGGTCTGGGTGCAGAACCCTGACGAGCCGGACCAGCTGGTGCGCATCTGGACCGGGGACATCGAGCTCCACATCACGGCCGACATCGCCTACGCCGTGCTGCAGTACTGGCGGGTGACCGGCGACGACGAGTTCCTGGCCGGCCGCGGGGCCGAGCTGGTGCTGGACGGAGCCCGCTTCTGGGCCTCTGCTGCGACGGAGGAGGCGGACGGCCGGTTCCACTACCGGGATGTGATCGGGCCCGACGAGTACCACGAGCACGTCGACGACAACGCCTACACCAACTACTTCGCCGCCTGGCACCTGCGCAGCGCCCTCGACGTGTGGGCCTGGCTGGAACGCACCGACCCGGCGCAGGCTGCGGAACTGGCCGGCCGGCTCGGGCTGGACGCGGCCGAACGCGCCCGGTGGGCGGACGTCGCGGCGCGGATGCACCTGCCGCTGGACCCCGGCACCGGCCTGGTGGAGCAGTTCGAGGGCTACTTCCAGCGCACCGACGCCGACCTGGCGGTGCTGCGGGACCCGGCGCGCACGCTGTCGATGCAGCAGATCCACGGCATCGAGGGCTGCAACGACACCCAGGTGCTGAAGCAGCCGGACGTGCTGATGCTCACCTACCTGCTGCCGGAGCTGTTCACCGCCGGGCAGGTGGCGGCGAACTACCGCTACTACGACCCGCGCACCGACCACGAGCTCGGCTCCAGCCTCGGCCCGGCGATCAGCGCCGTCATGGCCTGCCGCGCGGGCGACCCGGAGACCGGCTATGCCCACTTCCTGCGGGCGGCGCGGGCGGACCTGCTCGACGTGCGCGGCAACGCGGCCGACGGCATCCACGGCGCCTCGGCCGGCGGTCTGTGGCAGGCCGTGGTGTTCGGCTTCGCCGGCCTGCGGGTCGGGCCGGACGGGTGGAGCGTCGAGCCGACCCTGCCGGCGTCGTGGCGCCGGTTGCGGTTCAGGTTCCGGCACCGGGGGCAGCCCCAGCTGGTGGACCTCACCGGGTAGTCACCGGTTGCCGGAGGTGTAGCTGCCCCAGGCGCGGGGGATGCCGCCGTCGCGGTGGACGTCGGCGAACCGGACGGCGACCGTGGCTGCGCCGCTGCGCACCATGAAGTGGATGTGCCCGGTGAGGCTGTTGCCCACGCAACCCACCTGCGCCAGCTGGTCCCCGGCCACCACGGCCTGGCCGACCGCCACCGCAGCGCTGCCCCTGCGGATGTGCAGGTAGGAGGCCTCGGTGCCGTCGGCGTGGGTGACGCTGACCAGGTTGTTCGGCCCACCGATACCGTCGTTGGTGTCGACAACGGCCGACACCGTGCCTGGCAGCGCGGCCAGCACCGGCGTGCCGCAGGGACGGCGGAAGTCCCAGGAGAACTCCTGCAGGTTGTCTGCGGAGTTGTGGTTGAACCCGGAGTTGTTGCCCTGGATCACCCACGAGTCCTCACCGCCCGGGAACGGCAGCAGCAGGTCGGCCCTCGCCGCTGCGTACCTTGCCTCGTCGACACTCCCCCGCAGCATCAGGTAGGGCACCAGCCAGGCCAGGGCCCACAGCAGCGCCACCAGCCCGGAGGTGAGCAGCACTACCCACCAGCCGAACGCACCGGCGGACGGTGAGTTTCTGCCCAGCAGCACGCTCACCACCGGCGGCTGGGTGAACAGCGCGAGGAGGCCCAGCACCGTCGCGGCCAGCCCCAGCCAGTGGTAGGTGCCCGGGATCCAGGCTGGGCCGCAGTCGATGAACGCAACGAACGCCAGCCCAAGCCCGGTAACCGGCGCCACGACCACCCAGGCGATCAGGGCGCGTCGCGTCCACGCGATCGCGTCGTCGGGCTGGTCGCCGCCGCCCAGCAGCGGGAGGCTCAGCCGCAGCGAGTAGGCCAGGAGCACCACGAGGAACAGCCAGGCCGCCAGCAGCAGCAGCGAGCTGATCACCATCGGCGCGCGGCCGGTGAGGCCGACGAAGGCGATGCCGCAGAACACGAGGGCGAAGACGCCCAGCCCGAGCTGGAGGCTGACCAGATAGGTGCCGAGACCGTGCATGGGTGGCTCCCCTGCGTCCGCGCGACGGGGTGGTCGGACGCCGGCACCAGCCCAGCACCGGACCGGCGGCTCCGGAAGGCCAACAATTGCGCCGGCGGCTCAGCGGCCCAGCGCGTAGACCTGGCTGTAGTGGGTCTCGGTGTCGGTGATCCGCACGCTGACTATGCCGTTGCCGTCGACGGTGTAGGTCTCCTCCACCACCGGCCCGTGGTCGCGGCGTTCCACCGCCACCCCGTCGAGCCGGTACCGGCCCTGCAGGGACGGGTCGAACGGGAACCGCACCTCGGCGAAGGGCGCCAGGTCTCCGGTCGGCTCGCCCGCGGCGTCCACACCGGTGTACTCGACGAAGCGGTACCAGCCCACGTTGTGCGCTGCCTGGTAGCGGCGCCGGATCATCAGCTCGCCCCTGGCCGGCAGTGCCGTGTCGCGGTCGACCAGCTGGTCGAAGCCGATGGCCCGGCCGGCGTCGAGCTCGCGGAACACGCCGAACCCGCGCCACAGGCGGTCGGTGAGGGAGAAGCCGGAGCCGGCGTCGGCCGCGATCGCCAGACCGATGGCTGTGGACGCCGCCGGATAGGGCGAGCGGTACACCCTGCGCCCGAACCGCTCCCTCAGCAGCCGCGGCACCAGCGGCAGCCCGCTGCCACCACCCACGAGGTAGACGCCGGCCACCGGCTCGAGGCTCAACTCGTCCGGCAGCGCCGCGACCAGGGGTGCCATGGCTTCGAGTGAGCGCTGCACCAGCGGGGCAGCTGCTGCGTAGAAGTCGTCCACTCCGACGAGCACCGGCTCCCCGGCCACCTCGACACTGATCCGCTTCGACTGAGGGCTCAGCCTCTCCTTCGCCTCGCGGCACTCCTCCAGCAGGGCCTGCTCAGCTGCTGCACCGAGGTCGGGCGAGCCGGCGGCGGCGAGCGCGAGACCGGCGAGGACGGCGTCGAAGTCGTCCCCGCCCAGCCGGTTCACCCCGGCCGAGGCGACCACATCGTGGCGGGTTCCGGTCACCTCGACCACCGAGGCGTCGAAGGTACCTCCGCCGAGGTCGTAGACCAGCACCTGGTTGCGGCGCGAGGTCAGCGTCCGGCGCTGGCGGTGGGAGTACTCGAAGCCCGCGGCGGAGGGCTCGTTGATCACCCCGGCCACGTCGAAGCCGGCGAGGCGGAAGGCCTCGAGGGTGAGGAAGCGCTGGGCTCCGTGGGCGTGCGCCGGCACCGAGACCACCGCGCGCAGCGCCTCGCCCGCACCCAGCTCACCGGCCACGTCGGAGCGCTCGCGCAGCTCGCCGTGCAGAGCCCGCAGCAGCCCGGCCAGCAGGTCCAGCAGCGGGAAGTGCCGCCCGCCAACGGCCACCCGGGTGTCCGCGTTGACCCCCGGCTCGCCCAGCACCCGCTTCACCGAGCGCAGGTAGGGCTCGCCGGCGCGCGCCGCTGCCTCCGCTGCGAAGCCGAACACCGGTTCGCCGTCCCGCAAGGCGACCAGGGAGGGGAAGTGCTCGTGGTAGTCGCCGTCGACGTCGGCGAAAGCCACCACCGGGTAGTTGCCGCGGTCGGCCCGGGCAACGATGGTGCGGGTGGTTCCGAAGTCGACGCCCAACTGCATGGCACCAACCTAGCCCTGACCGGCTCGGGCCACGGCCAGGCCCGGCCCGGCCGAACGGCGGCGGCGCAGCGGTAGTTGCACCCCTTCACGGTGTCGGGAGCGACGGTTAGCGTGAGCGCAGGGAGCGTCAGCCGAGGAGGAGAAGGATGAGCAACCACGACGGCCGCTGGCCGCACGGCACCCCTTGCTGGGTGGACTTCATGGCCGGGGACCTGGACCGCACGCACCGCTTCTACACCGCCCTGTTCGGCTGGGCGTACGAGGAGTCGATGGACGAGTTCGGCGGCTACCACAACGCGCTGCTCGACGGCCGCCGGGTGGCCGGGCTCTCCCCAACCATGCCCGGCATGGAGGACGCGCCGAAGGTGTGGACCGTCTACCTCGCCACAGACGACATCCAGGCCACAGCCGACGCCGTGGTGGCCAACGGCGGCCAGGTCGTGTCCGCACCGATGCAGGTGGCCGAATTCGGTTCGATGGCCGTGTTCACCGATCCCGTCGGCGACCTCTTCGGCGCCTGGCAGGCCGGGACCCACCAGGGGTTCAGCGCAGTGGACGAGCACGGCACCCCGCTGTGGATGGACCTGATGAGCCGCGACCTCGAAGCCGCGAAGGACTTCTACGCCAAGGTGTTCGGCTACACCTACAGCGACGTGTCCGAGGAGGGCATGACCTACGTGATGTTCGAGGTGCCCGGCGGCGATCGTCCCGCCGGCGGCATCGGCCTGCTGGACGACAAGGGCACGGCCGGCTGGACCGTCTGCTTCCAGGTGGACGACGTCGACGCCACCGCCGCCGCGGTCGAACCCGCCGGTGGCACGGTCTCCGGCGAGGTGGAGGACACGACCTACGGCCGGATCGCAACCGTTGCCGGGCCCGACGCGGAGACGGTCTACCTGATGACTCCGAAGCCCATGTGAGGCCGGGATTTTCGCCGGTTCGCAGGACGCGGCCCCGGCGCGAGGTGGAGGATGGGCGGCATGGCTTCGCTGATCGGGGGTTCCAGCGTTCCCTGCGGCGTCTGCCACCAGGTCCACCGGGACGTGGCGAAGGTCCTGGGCACCTCCGCGCCAGATGACTGGCTGGCCGTGAGCAACGGTGAGCGCCTGGAGGCCGAACTGACCCCGGACGTGTGCATCCTCCCGGACAAGGGCGCGACCAGGCATTTCATCCGCGGCCACATCCAGTTGCCGGTCGTCGGCGAGGAGCCGGAGGTGTTCGTCTGGTCGGTGTGGGTCGAGGTGGACGAGGTCTCGATGGCCGCGATCGCACAGAGCTGGAGCGACCCCAACCGGGCGGCCATGTCGCCGCTCACCGGACGGCTGGCCACCGAACTGCCCTATGAGCAGCCCACCAAGGGACTGCAGCTGATCGTGCACACCCGCGACCCCGGCCAGGTGCCCTTGCTGATGATGTCGCCGGGCTCGTTCCACACCCTTGCCGCAGAACAGCGCAGCGGGATCGGCCTGCACCGGGTTGCGGAGTTCTCCGAGCTCCTGCACCGTTGAGAGGCCATGAGCGACTTCTTCGAGATCTTCAACCCGGGATGGCGGCACACCCGCGAGCAGAAGGACCTGGAGAAGATCTTCGTGCTGGAGGCCGACAAGGGCGGCTCCGGTCCCGTGCCGCTGGACCTCGACTCCGGGGCTGTGGTGCTGCGGGTGCCCGCCGGAACGGCAGGCGGCCGGGCCTATGCTGAGCCGATGGACACCCCGCTCGCGCCCCAACCGGACGAGAAGGACTGGACGTTCGTCCTCGACCGGCCCTGCCCCGAGTGCGGCTACGTCGCAGCGGACGTGGACGTGCAGCAGTTGCCCGAACTGGTCCGGGCCGCGGCAGCGCCGTGGGCCGACGTGCTCGTCCGGCCGGACGTGGCTGCGCGCCCCGAGCCCCAGGTGTGGTCGCCGCTGGAGTACGGCTGTCACGTCCGCGACGTCCTGCGGGTCTTCGCCGGCCGCGTGGAGCTGATGCGCTCCCAGGACAACCCGCGGTTCCCGAACTGGGATCAGGACGCCACCGCAGTCGAGGACCGGTACTGGGAGCAGCAGCCGAGCGCTGTGGCCGCCGAGCTGGCTGCGGCCGCTGAACTGAACGCCACGGCCTGGGCAGGCGTTACCGCCGCTGAGTGGACCCGTCCCGGAACCCGCAGCAACGGCTCGCGGTTCACCCTCGAAAGCCTGGGCCGCTACCAGCTGCACGACCTGCGCCACCACCTCGCCGACGTCGGCGTGCGCTGACCCACCGCCCCCCGACGCACCTCAGGGGATGGTGGGCCGACCGGGTTCAACGGCGCGGGGCTCCGGCGCGTCCTCCAGCGGCGATTCGTCCGGGGGGAAGGTGGCGTCGAGGGCGTCTGCGGTGAGCTGGCGGCCGAGCTCGATCAGCTCGGTGGCGCGGTGGAAGTCCATGGTGCGGGCCGCGTCGCCGGGCACGGTCACCAGGATGTCCGGCGGCAGGGCGGCCAGCCGGTAACGGGTGATCAGGGCGCCCATGGTGTCCAGCGCCATCGACGTGACGTCCGCGATGCCGAGCCCGGGCGGCGCCGGGCCGAACCCGGGGCCGAGCGGCTCCGTCGCACCCGCCGCCTCATCGTGGCCCCGGCCGAACCGGGCGAGGATCGCTGCCACGAAGTCGTTCTCCCACACCCCGGCAGCGCCCTTGAGGAAGCGGTCCAGCCATTCGTTCGGCGGCCGCTCCGCTGCGCTCTCCTTGGCCGGCGAGCCGGCGAAGTTGTGGTCGCGGGAGCCGGTGAGGGTCACGGCGAGGGTGAAATCGGCGTCGATGCCCATCACCGGCTCCACGGGCACCGGGTTGAGCACCGCCCCGTCCACCAGGAGCCGGCCGTTGACCATGATCGGGGTGATCACCCCGGGGATCGCGACCGAGGCCCGGATCGCGACTTCCATCGGACCGCGCTGGAACCAGATCTCGCGCCGCGCAGCGAGGTCGGTGGCCACCGCCGTGTAGGGGATGGGCAGGTCCTCGATCAGCGCGCCGCCCAGGATCTCGCTCATCCTGGCGAGCACCCGCTCCAGCCGGATCGCGCCTGGGCCGCTCAGCGCCGGGTCGAGCAGGCGGAGCACATCGCGCTGCGACAGCCCGGTGACCCAGTCGGTGTAGGCGTCCAGGCGCCCGGCAGCGAGCAGCCCGCCGATCACCGAACCCATCGAGGTGCCCGCGACCCCGACCACCTCGTAGCCCCGCTCGGCGAGCACCTGGATCGCACCGATGTGGGCGTACCCGCGCGCGCCGCCCGAGCCGAGGACCAGTGCCACCCGCTTGCCAGTCATGGCCCCATTATTCCGCTCTCGGCTCCGCCGGGACGGCGCCGTCGGCCGCACCCGTGGTCGTACACCGCCGGGTATCGTGCACCCCATGACGCAGCCGCAGCCGCCGGTCGCCTACGCCTGCTACCGCCACCCGGACCGGGGCACCTACATCCACTGCCAGCGCTGCGGACGGCCGATCTGCGGCGACTGCATGATCAGCGCGGCGGTCGGCTTCCAGTGCCCGGACTGCGTGGCCCAGGGCGCCCGCGACACCCGCCAGAACCAGTTGCCCTATGGCGGTGCGCGCAGCTCGAACCCCGCGGTCACGAGCATGACGCTGATCGGGCTGAACGTGCTGGTCTGGCTGGCGATCACGCTGACCGGCGGCCATACCAGCCGGCTGGTGGATCTCCTTGCGCTCACTCCTGGCGGCTTCTGCCTCTCCGCTGCCGACCCGAACAGCTGGTACCCCGAAGCGGGCGCCGCCGCCTGCGCTGCGATGCCCGACGGCTGGTGGCACCCCGGCCTGGCGTCCGGGGCGTTCTGGCAGCCGTTGACCAGCGCCTTCGCCCACATCGACTTCCTGCACCTGGCCCTGAACATGCTGGCGGTCTGGTTCCTCGGCCCGACGCTGGAGAACGCGCTCGGCCGCGTCCGGTTCCTCGCCGTCTACCTGTTGTCAGCGGTCACCGCTTCGGCCGTGGTGCTGTGGCTCTCCCCGGAGACCAGCACCACCCTTGGCGCCTCCGGCGCGGTGTTCGGCCTGATCGGCGCGTTGCTGGTCCTCGCCTACAAGGTGCGCGGCGATGTGCGCACGGTGCTCCTCTGGCTCGGCATCAACGTTGTCTACACCTTCTTCGGCCCGGGGAGCATCTCCTGGCAGGGCCACCTCGGCGGGCTGATCGGCGGGCTCGTGGCTGCCGTAGTGGTCGCCTACGCCCCGCGCGACCGGCGCGCCCGCACCCAGCTGCTCGGCCTCGCCGGCCTGGGGCTGGCCGGCCTCGTGCTGATCGTGGTCAGGGCGCTGCAGCTGGCTTGAGCCCGCCGCCAGGCGCAGGATGGGGTCATGGAACACCGCCTCCTCGGCCGCAGCGGGCTGATCGTCTCCAGGCTCGCCCTCGGCACGATGACCTTCGGCCACGAGACCGATCCCGCCGGGGCGTTCGCGCAGCTCGACGCCTACGTCGAGGCCGGCGGGAATTTCGTCGACACGGCGGACGTCTACTCCCATGGCGCGTCGGAGGAGATCATCGGCGACTGGCTCGCGCAACGTCCCGGCGTGCGGGACGGGCTGGTGGTGGCGACCAAGGGACGGTTCGGCATGCACCGCCACCCCAACGGCGCCGGCCTGTCGCGGCGGCACCTGGCCGAGGCCCTGGACGCCAGCCTGCGCCGGCTGCGGGTGGACGCCGTCGACCTCTACCAGCTGCACTCCTGGGACCCGCTGACGCCGATCGAGGAGTACCTGCGGTTCGTGGACGACGCGGTCAGCCTCGGCAAGGTGCACTACTTCGGCCTGTCCAACTTCACCGGCTGGCAGCTGGCCGCCGTCACCGAGCGGGCGCGGCAGCACGGCTGGACCCAGCCGGTGTCGCTGCAGCCGCAGTACAACCTGCTGACCCGATGGATCGAGTTCGAGCTCACGCCGGCCTGCGCGGAGTACGGCCTTGGCATGATCCCCTGGAGCCCGCTCGCCGGCGGCTGGCTGGCCGGCAAGTACTCCCCCGACGAGGTGCCCTCGGGGGCCACCCGGCTGGGCGAGAACCCCGCCCGCGGCATGGAGGGCTACGCCAGACGCAACACCGCCTCGACCTGGGAGGTCCTGAAGGTGGTTTCCGAAGTGGCTGAAGCAGCCGGCCTGACCATGGCGCAGGTGGCGCTGGCGTGGCTGGCCGACCGCCCGCAGGTGGTTGCCCCGATCCTCGGCAACCGCACGCTCGAGCAACTCCGGGGGTCGCTGGCCGTTGCCGACCTGCACCTGGACGCGGCAGCCACTGCCCGTCTCGACGAGGTCAGCGCACCGTCGGTGCCCGACTACCCCTATGGCGAGCTCGGCCGCGACCAGCGCAACCGCGAGCTGCCCTGACTCCTCAGCTGCGCTGGGCGGCCCGGTCGCGGCGGCGGTTGGACAGCACGCTGGTGAGGATCACCAGGGCGAGGATGCCGACGATCACGCCGAGTGAGGCCAGCGTGTCCACCTCGGGCACCCAGCTCCAGATGCCGTGGCCCCAGTGCAGCACCAGCTTCACGCCGATGAAGGCGAGGATCGCTGCCAGGCCGTAGCCGAGGTGCACCAGTGAGCCGAGCGCGCCCTCCAGCACGAAGTACAGCGCGCGCAGGCCGAGCAGGGCGAAGGCGTTGGTCACGAACACCAGGTACGGGTCGCCGGTGATGCCGTACACAGCAGGCACCGAGTCGACGGCGAACACCACGTCCGTTGCGAGGATGGCCAGGGTGGCGAGAGCGAGTGGGGTGAGCGCCCGGCGGCCGTCCTCGACCACGCTCATCCGCGGCCCGCGGTAGCTGTCGGTGACCGGCCAGAGCCGGCGCACCAGCCGGACGATCCGCAGCGAGCCGACCTCCACCTCGTGCTCGGCGGGATTCAGCGCGTCCCGCAGCACCTTGACGGCCGTGGCCAGCAGGATCAGGCCGAACAGCAGGAACGTCCAGGAGAAGTTGGCCAGCATCGCGGCGCCGAGCGCGATGAACACTCCGCGCAGGACCAGCGCGCCGGCCACCCCGATCAGCAGCACCCGTTGCTGCAGCTCGCGCGGGACGGCGAACGACGACAGCAGCAGCATGAACACGAACAGGTTGTCGACGCTCAGCGACTTCTCCACCAGGTAGCCGGCGTAGAACTCCAGGCCCCGGGTGGCGCCGAAGGCGTTCCAGACCCAGACGCCGAAGGCCAGCGGCAGGGCGATGTAGAAGGCCGACCACCCGATCGCCTCCCGCATCGAAACCGCGTGCGGCTTGTGGGTGATCACGAAGTCGAGCACGAACAGCGCCAGCACCGCTGCGATGCTGATCGCCCACAGCTCCGGGGAACCAAGGGCGATCTCGAGCACGGGTACAGTCAACGGAGTTCTCCCTCACGGCCAGGCCTGTGAGGTCTCCTTCGCCGCTTCGGGCGCACCTGCGGGGGCACGATCGCGAGCCCGGACTGACCAACAGGTGACTTGGGAAGTACTCCCCTCAAGCGGAAATCCTAGGCGGGCTCGGCAAGTGCCGACAATTCCGGGCTGTGCGGCAATTGCCCATGCCGGCCGTGAGCGTCGTCCAGCAGCAGCCGGTGGAACAGCGTCTCACCGGTCAGCTCGGGGTGGAAGGACAGGCCGGTGATCAGGCCCTGCCGCACCCCCACCACGCCTCCGGCGAAGCTGGCCACGGGCAGCACGCCGGGGCCCGTCCGGGTCACCAGGGGAGCCCGGATGAACGCCACCCGCGTGGGACCGTACGCCGTGGCCAGGTCGACCTCGGCGGAGTCGACCTGCGGCCCGAAGGCGTTGCGCCGGACGGTCACGTCGAGCGCGCCGAGGGAGCGCTGGCCGGGCGCCGGGTCCAGCACCTGCCGGGCCAGCAGGACCAACCCCGCGCAGGTGCCGAGGGTCGGCACGCCGGCGGTGATCGCTACGCGTAGCGGCTCCTCCAGCCCGAAGATCCGCAGCAGCCGGTCGATGGTCGACGACTCGCCACCGGGCAGCACCAGGGCGTCCACCCGCAGGCCATCCGCACCCAGCAGGTCGTCCGGGGTGCGCAGCTCGGTGGTGCGGGCGCCCAGCCCGGCGAGCAGTTCGACGTGCTCGCGCACCCCGCCCTGCAGGGCGAGCACCCCGATCGTCGGCTGCTTCACCAGCCGCGCTCCGCCAGGCGGTGGGGCGCGGGCACGTCGGAGACGTTGATGCCGACCATCGCCTCGCCGAGGCCGCGGGAGGCCTCGGCGATGGCGCCGGGGTCGCGGAACAGTGCTGTGGCCTTCACGATCGCAGCAGCGCGGGCGGCGGGGTTGCCCGACTTGAAGATGCCGGAGCCGACGAAGACCCCGTCGGCGCCCAGTTGCATCATCAGCGCCGCGTCGGCAGGCGTGGCGACCCCGCCGGCGGTGAACAGCACCACCGGGAGCCGTCCGGTCTCCGCGACCTCCCGGACCAGTTCGTAGGGCGCCTGCAACTCCTTGGCCGCCACGTACAGCTCGTCGGGGTTGGCCTCGAAGGTCGCCTTCAGCACGGCGAGCTCGTGGCGGATCGTACGGATGTGGCGGGTGGCCTCGGACACGTCGCCGGTGCCGGCCTCACCCTTGGAGCGGATCATCGCCGCGCCCTCGGCGATGCGGCGCAGCGCCTCGCCGAGGTTGGTGGCCCCGCAGACGAACGGCACGGTGAAGGCGTGCTTGTCGATGTGGTTGGCGTAGTCGGCCGGCGAGAGCACCTCCGACTCGTCGATGTAGTCGACCTTCAGGTGCTCCAGCACCTGCGCCTCGACGAAGTGCCCGATCCGCGCCTTGGCCATCACCGGGATGGAGACCGTCTCGATGATCGCCGAGATCAGGTCGGGGTCGCTCATCCTCGCCACGCCGCCCTGCGCCCTGATGTCGGCCGGCACCCGCTCCAGGGCCATCACCGCCACGGCACCGGCGTCCTCGGCGATGCGGGCCTGTTCGGGAGTGACCACGTCCATGATCACCCCTCCCTTGAGCATGTCGGCCAGGCCGCGCTTCACCAGGGGAGAACCAGTCGTAGTCGTCATGGGCTCAATGCTGACGGCCATACTGGACCACCGCCAGATCCAGAACCGCGTTCTGGTGGTGGTCCAGTATCGTGGCCGGGTGCGCACGGCCCCAGAAATCACCCTCCCGCTCGCCCTCGCCGGCGAGGGCGCCATCCCGGTGCGACTAGCCGCCGGGTTGCGACAGCTGATCGCCGAGGCCGTCCTGGCCCCCGGCGACCCGCTGCCATCGACCAGGGCGCTGGCCGGCCACCTGGGGGTGGCGCGGGGGTCGGTGGTCGCCGCCTACGACCAGTTGCTCGCCGAGGGCTACCTCAGCGCCAGCGCCGGGCGTTCCACCATCGTCAACCCCCAGCTGCGCAGGGTGCACCCCCGCAGGCTGCGCCCGGTGGCGCCGGAGCCCATCGAACCCCGTCCCGAGATCGACCTGCGCCCGGGCCGGCCGTGGACGGCCGACGTGGTGGGTCCGGCGTGGAAGGCGGCCTGGCGGCAGGCAGCCGCGGCACCGGTGGACACCGTCGTGCCGCCGTTGGGGGTCGCGGCCCTCCGCCGGGCATGGGCAGAACACCTGCGCCGGATGCGCGCCGTGGTCTGCGACCCGGGCCAGCTCGCCGTGACCGGCGGCGGCAGGGAGGGGTTGGCGCTCCTGCTGCTGGCACTCGGTTCGGGACGCTCGAAGCCGCTCCGAGTCGGGGTGGAGGAACCGGGCTACCCGTCCCTGCGCCGGGTGCCGGCCCGGTTCGGCGCAGAAGTGGTGCCGGTGCCGGTGGACCGGCAGGGATTGCGCGTGGCCGACCTGCCGACCGGTGGCGGGGCCCCCGACCTGCTCGTGGTCACGCCGAGCCACCAGTACCCGCTGGGGGGTTCGCTGCCCGTCGACCGCCGCCAGGCGCTGCTGGAGTGGGCGCGCCGGCACCGGGTGGTGGTCGTGGAGGACGACTACGACTCCGAGCTGCGCTACACCTCCCAGCCGTTGCCTGCGCTGGCCGCCCTCGACGACCCGGCCGACGGACGGGTGGTGCTGCTGGGCACGCTGTCCAAGACCCTCACCCCTGCCCTGGCCGTCGGCTTCCTCGCGCTGCCGGCCTGGCTGCTGCCGGCCGTCGCAACCACGCGCGGCGACCTCGGCCAGCCGGTGGGGCTGGTCACCCAGCTCGCGGTCGCCAGCTATCTGGACAGCGGGGCGTTGCGCCTGCACACCCAGCGGATGCGGAACCGCTACCGGCGACGCCGCGCCCAGGTGGTCGAGGCCCTGGCCGGGGTACCCGGCCTGCACGTGCACCCGATGGACGGCGGCCTGCACGCCGTGGTGGAGACCACCCGGCCGGAGGCGGAAGTGGTGGCCGCACTGGCCCGTGTGGGGGTGCTGGTGAGCCCGCTGTCGCAGTACTGGTCGGGCGCGGGCAGCTCCGGCATCGTGTTCGGCTTCGGCGCGGTCGGCCAGGCAGCCCTCGCCCGCGGACTGGACGCCATCGCCGCCGCCGCCACCGGGGAGGAGTGAACCCGCGCCTCCCCGGCTGAGCGGGCCTCAGCTGAGGTCGGCGCCGTTGCTGGCGATCACCTTGGCGTACCAGGCGAAGGAGTCCTTCTTGTAGCGGGTGAGCTGCTTGAGGTCGAACTCCTCGCGGTCGACGTAGATGAAGCCGTAGCGCTTGGAGCTGCCCTGGTGGGTGGAGACCAGGTCGATCGCCGACCACGGGCTGTAGCCGAGCACCTCGACCCCGTCGGTGACCGCGAGCTGGATCTGCTCGATGTGGTCGCGCAGGTAGTCGATGCGGTAGGAGTCGTGCACCTGCCCGTCCTCGAGCTTGTCGAAGGCGCCGAGACCGTTCTCGGTGACCAGCAGCGGCAGGCGGTAGCGGTCCCAGATCGCCCGGAACGTCGTGCGGAAGCCGATCGGGTCGATCTCCCAGCCGAACTCGGTGCGCGGCAGGTGCGGGTTGGCAGCACCCGCGTACACGCCGGGCTCGCCCGGGTCGAGTTGCTGGTCGGCCTCCCCCGCCCGCCGGTCGACGTCCTCGGAGCCGGGCCGGGCGACGGTCATCGTGCTGTAGTAGTTGAACGCGATGAAGTCGGGCCGGTCAGCGGCGAGGATATCCAGGTCGCCCTCGGCGATCTCCGGTGCCGCACCCTGCGCCTCGAGGTACGCCCAGGCGGTGGAGTTGTAGTAGCCGTGCACGCCCATGTCGAGGTAGAGCCAGTTCCGGATGGCGTTCACGTCGTCCGCTGCCAGCACGTCCAGGGGGTGGCAGCTGGCCGGGTACACCGCCGAGATATTCGGGGCCGGGCCGATCTTGCCGCCGGGCACCAGCTTGTGGCACAGCTGGTTGGCCAGCGCCTGGGCCAGCATCATGTGGTGGTTGGCCTGGTAGACCGCCGACTTCGGCATGCCGGGCTTGACCGTCCCGATCGCCTCGCCGTGGAGCACCATCATGTTCTGCTCGTTGATGGTCAGCCAGTAGGTGACCTTCGACCCGTACTCACGGAACAGCACCTCGGCGAACCGCGCGAAGGCGCCCACGGTGGCCCGATCGGTCCAGCCGCCCTTCGCGTCGAGGGCCGCCGGCAGGTCGAAGTGGTACATGGTCACGATCGGCTCGATCCCTGCGGCCAGCAGCGCGTCGATCAGCCGGTGGTAGAAGTCGACGCCGGCCTGGTTCACCGCACCGTCGCCGTCGGGGATGATCCGGGTCCAGGCGATCGAGAAGCGGTAGGCCTTCAGCCCGAGCTCCGCGAACAGGGCCACGTCCTCGGCGAAGCGGTGGTAGTGGTCGCTGGCCACCTTGAAGTCGGTGGTGCCCTCGGGGTAGGTGCCCCTCGCGTCGATCACCGATGGGCCCTTGCCGTCGAGGTCCCAGGCGCCCTCCACCTGGTACGCCGACGTCGAAGCGCTCCAAAGGAAGCCCTCAGGGAACGGCTTCAACTCCTTGTGCTGCATGCTGCATCCTCTCCGGGACTGGTCACCACGACGGTACTGCCGCCCGGCTCACCCGGCCACCTCTGCCCGGGCCACCTCGAAGGCGCGGACGCAGGCGCGGACGTCGTCCGCGGTGTGCGCAGCGGAGAGCTGGACGCGGATCCGGGCGCGGCCCCTGGGCACCACCGGGTAGCTGAAGGCGATCACGTAGACGCCTTCAGCCAGCATGCGGTCCGAGATCGCCGCGGCCTGCCGGGCGCCGTCGTCGCCGGGGAACATCACCGGGACGATGGCGTGCGAGCCGGGCAGCAGCTCGAACCCCGCTGCGCCCATCAGCCCGCGGAACAGCTCGGCGTTGGCCCGGAGCTGCCGCCGGGCGTCGCCGGAGCCGGCGGCCAGTTCCAGTGCCGCCAGCGAGCCGGCAGCCACGGCGGGGGCCACCGAGTTGGAGAACAGGTAGGGCCGCGCGCGTTGCCGCAGGAGCTCCACGACCTCGGCCGGCCCGCTGACGTAGCCGCCCGATGCGCCGCCGAGCGCCTTGCCGAGGGTGCCCGTGAGCAGGTCGACCCGGTCGGCGACGCCGAACAGCTCCGGCGTGCCGCGGCCCTGCTCCCCTACGAAGCCGACGGCGTGGGAGTCGTCCACGAGCACGAGGGCGCCGTACCGCTCGGCCAGGTCGCAGATCCCCTCCAGGGGCGCGTAGTAGCCGTCCATGGAGAACACGCCGTCGGTGACCACGACCTTGCGGCGCGCCCCGGCTGCAGCCTCCAGCTGGGCCTCCAGGTCGGCCAGGTCGCGGTTGCGGTAGCGGAACCGCTGCGCCTTCGACAGCCGGATGCCGTCGATCAGGGAGGCGTGGTTCAGCTCGTCGGAGATGATCGCGTCCCCTTCGCCGAACAGCACCTCGAAGACGCCGCCGTTGGCGTCGAAGCAGCTGGAGAACAGGATCGTCGACTCGGTGCCGAGGAACTCGCTGAGGCGCTGTTCCAGCCGGGTGTGCAGGGTCTGTGTGCCGCAGATGAAGCGCACCGACGCCATGCCGAAGCCCCACTCGTCGAGGGCGGCCCTGGCCGCGTCCAGCACCGCCGGGTGGTCGGCCAGCCCGAGGTAGTTGTTGGCGCAGAAGTTCAGCGTCGGACCCGCGGTGGTGGCGACGTGGGCCGACTGGGGCGTCACCAGCTGCCGCTCGGTCTTGTACAGCCCGGCCTGGCGGATCTCGTCCAGGGTGCCGGCCAGGTCGTCCTTCAGTGCTGCTGCGTACATGCCCGCAGCCTACGGTCGGGCCGGCGGTGGCGGGTGTCAGTGCCGGGCACCAGAATGGGGTGGTGACCTCACCCACCCCGGAACGCCCTCGCTGGCGCCGCGACGTCGCCCTGTTCCTGAGCGGCCAGTCGGTGTCGCTGTTCGGCTCGATGCTGGTCCAGTACGCGGTGATGTGGTACCTGACGCTCACCACGAAGGACGGCGTGGTGCTCGCGCTGTCGACCATCTTCGGGTTCCTGCCCCAGGCGATCGTCTCGATCTTCGGCGGGGTCTGGGCCGACCGGCACAACCGCAAGCTGCTGATCATGGGGGCCGACGCCGCCATCGCGCTGGCCACCCTCACCCTCGCAGTGCTGATGCTGCTCGGAAACCGTGACCTGTGGCTGATCTACGCCGTCCTGGCCGTGCGCTCGGTCGGCGCCGGCATCCAGACCCCCGCGGTGGGGGCCCTGCTGCCCCAGATCGTCCCGGCGGAAAAGCTGCTGGCCATCAACGGGCTCACCCAGAGCATCCAGGCGGGCATGATGCTGGTCGCGCCCGCCGTAGCGGCGCTGCTGTACGCAACGCTGCCGCTGGCGTGGATCCTCGGGGTCGACGTGGTCACGGCCGTTCTCGGCATCGGCCTGCTCGCCCTGGTGCCGGTGGCCAAGGTGCTGCGCAGCGAGGCCGAGCCCACCGGCTACTTCACCGACCTGGTCGCCGGCTTTCGCTACGTCGCCGGCCACCCGCTGATCCGCTGGCTGCTCGGGCTGTACGCGGTGGTGATGGTGCTCGCTGCCGCGCCCTCCTTCCTCACCCCGCTCATGGTGGCGCGCACCTTCGGGGAGGAGGTCTGGAAGCTGACCGTGCTCGAGCTTTCGTTCTCGGTCGGCATGATGCTCGCCGGTGCGACCATCGGGGCCTGGGGGAAGCGGTTCAGCCGGATGGGCCTGATCATCGCCGGCTCGCTGGCCTTCGGCGCGCTCTCGATCGGCATGGGGCTGTCGACGAACCTGTGGGTCTTCTTCTTCTTCATGTTCCTCACCGGCGTGGCCGTCCCGGTGTTCTCCACCCCTTCGATGACCGTGCTGCAGGAAACCGTCGAGCCGGACCGGCAGGGCCGGGTGTTCGGCTTCTTCGGCATCGTCGCTGCGGTCGCCATGCCTACGGGGATGGCGGTGTTCGGCCCGCTGGCCAACGTCCGCTCGGTCGAGTTCGTGCTCCTGCTCGCCGGGGTGACCACCTTCGTCGTCGCAGCGATCGCGCTGTTCCTGCCGTCGGGACGCACGGCGCTGCGGGCGGCGCGGGACCACACCGACCCGCTGGCCCACGGCCGGGAGGAAGCTGCTGCCCAGACCGTTCCCGAGCAGGGCTGAGGCGGCTCAGGACCAGTCGAGGATCACCTTGCCGCACTCGCCGGAGCGCGCGGTGGCGAACGCCTGGGCCCACTGCTCGGCCGGGAACCTGTGGGTGATCACCGAGCGCACCGCGTCGGCGAACGCCGGGGAGGTGGCCAGCATCGAGCTCATCAGGTACCAGGTCTCGTACATCTCCCTGCCGTAGATGCCCTTGATCGTGATCATGTGGGTGATCACGCGGCCCCAGTCGATGGGGTAGGGGTCCTTCGGCAGCCCGAGCATGGCGACCTTGGCGCCGTGGTTGAGGTTGGCCAGCATCTCGGCCACCGCTGACGGCGAGCCGGACATCTCCAGCCCGATGTCGAACCCCTCCAGCATGGCCAGCTGGCGCTGCGCGTCGGCGATCCGCGTCCGAGAGACGTTCACGCACAGGTCGGCCCCGGCCGCGCCGGCCAGGCCGAGCCGGTAGTCGCTGACGTCGGTGACGACCACGTGCTTGGCCCCGGCGTGCCGGACTATGGCCGCAGCCATCACCCCGATCGGCCCGGCACCGGTGACCAGCACGTCCTCCCCGACCACCGGCCACTGCAGGGCGGTGTGCGTCGCGTTCCCGAGCGGGTCGAAAATGGCGCCCAGCTCGGGGTCGATGGCCTCGGGCTGCAGCCAGACGTTCGCTGCCGGCAGCACCACGACGTCTGCGAACGCCCCGTCGGTGTTCACGCCCAGCCCGATCGTGTGGATGCACACGTGGCGGCGCCCGGCCCGGCAGTTGCGGCAACGGCCGCACACGATGTGGCCCTCGCCCGAGGCCCGGTCGCCCACCCTGATGCCGGTGACCTCGGCGCCGGTCTCGACCACCTCGCCGTAGAACTCGTGGCCGATCACCAGCGGCGCGGTCACCGTGCTCGCCGCCCAGTCGTCCCACGCCTCAAGGTGCAGGTCGGTGCCGCACAGGCCGGCTCGCAGCACCCGGATCTTCACCTGGTCGGGGCCGCACTCGGGCTCCGGGACGTCGATCAGTTCCAGGCCCGGGCCCGGGGCGGTCTTCACCAGCGCGCGCATGCGCTCACGCTAGCGTCGCCCGGCCCGTCCGGCCCGCGCCGCCCGCCACGGACGCCGAACGCCACCGTTGCTGGCGAGAACCTGTACCGGGGTACAGGCGTTGGACCGCAACGGTGGCGTTCGGCGGTTAGGTCAGTTCCAGTTGTACTTGCCGGCGTTGGGGTCGGCGGAGTTGTCGATCACGACGGTCTTCATGATCTTGTCCGCAAGGGTCTGGCGCTTGGCGTCCCACAGCGGGAAGAGCCAGCCGACGTAGCAGATCAGCGAGTCCACGATGTGGGCCAACTGGCGGATCACACCGTTGGTGAAGCCGATCGGCTGGCCGGTCGCCTCACCGACGAGCTTCGTCTTGGCGATGCTGCGGCCCAGGGTCACGCCGGTGGTGCCGCTCTTGTAGCCGAGGTAGACCATCCAGCCGATGCCGAGGATGGAGTTGACCGCGGTGCCGAGGCCGCTGGAGACGTTGGAGATGATCGAGCCGATGATCGAGATCACCACACCGGCCGCGACGTAGTCGATCACGCCACCGAGGGCACGCTTGCCCCAGTCGGCGAGCGGGGCGCCACCGACGCCGGCCACCGGGCCGGCCGGGTAGCCCGCTGCCGGATAGCCGGGATCGGCGCCGTAGCCGGGCTGGCCGTAGCCACCGGCCGGCGGGAACTGGCCGGGTGCCGGGGGCTCGGGGTAGCCGGCAGCCGGCTGGCCGTAGCCGCCGGCGGGCTGGTCGTACGGTCCGGGCTGGGGCTGGCCGTAGCCGCCGGGCTGCTCATACGCACCGGGCTGGGGCTGGCCGTAGCCGCCCGCGGGCTGGTCGTACGGTCCGGGCTGCGGCGCGCCGTACCCGCCGGGCTGGGCGGGAGGCGTGTACGGGGGAGGGGCTGCCGGGGACTCGTAGGCCGGCGGGGCGGGCGGTGCATCGTACGAGGGCGGCGCTGCCGGCGGCTCGTAGGACGGCGGGTTGTCGGCCGGTGGGGGCTGGGGCGTCGTGGGCGGCTGGTAGCCGGGAACGGCTTCGTTGGGGTCCGGCGTTGTGGAGTTCTGGTCGGACATGCTCTCTCCCTTTGTGGACTGTTGCGACTGATCCTAGGGGCGGAGCGGTTCGATGGGTATGGGGCGATAATGGCGGCGTGCCGAACCCAGTCGGCCCGGCGGCCACCTTTCCTGCGCAGGCCCTCGCTGCCACAGCCGGCCTCGCAGCAGTGGGTCTCGGGCTGAGCGGGCTCTACGCCGTGACCGGCGTCGGCGTCCCCTGCCCCTGGCGACTGCTCACCGGAACCCTGTGCCCGTTCTGCGGCGCGACCACGATGGGCGCGGCCCTGCTGCACGGGGACGTGGCAGCAGCCTGGTCGGCCAACCAGTTCGTGTTCACGATCCTGTGCGGACTGGTGGTCGCGGCCGCCACCTGGGTGGTCCAGCTGGCGGGCGGGCCGACGGTCCGGCTGCCGGCTCCCCTGCGCCAACAACGCACCTGGTACTGGCTGATCGGCGTTGCCGCGGTTGCCTTCGCCCTCGCCCGCAATCTGCTACCCGTCGGCTGAGCCCCCAAAAGACCCAAAGAAAAGTGGACGCCCGGACTGTGCGTCCGGGCGTCCACCCGCGAACCGGCTCATTGGGGAGCCGAGCTCAGTTCGCTCCCCGGCTCAATCTGGTCGCCAGCGGGCCGCCACCCGCCGTGGTGACCGACTGTGCCGAGAGATCTGCTGCGAGTCGGCTCCGGTCACCGCCGGTGAAAGCGGTGCGCCGGACGCCGCGCCTGCAGTGTCGCAGAAAGGCCGGACGCCATTCGCGTCCAGCCACCCCCCTTCTACCTGCCGCCCCCCTAAGTCGGGCAGGTATCGGCCCAAACCTTCCAGACAGGGCCCAAAGCGGCCACCAACCGACTAACCTTTGTCAAGGCTGGCGGAGCTTGGCTTTACCTGAGTCAATTCTGACGCGCACGGAAAGCACAATTGCCGACCGGAACAGGACGACCAGCCACAGCCGAAGGGGGCGCTGGATGGGCGGGCAGGACGCGGTGATGGGCCATGCCGTTCGGAGCCTGCGCCTGCTGCTGGAGGCCTACGCCGGCTGCGAGCTTCCCCAGTGGGACCTGTTCGCGGGCAACCTGCGCACCGTGCGGATCGATCCCGGCGTGGTGCTGTTCTCCGTCGGCGAGCACCACCCCTACATCTACTTCGTCCAGCGCGGCCTGCTGAAGGCGCAGATGCGCGGGGAGGGCGACCGGCTGATCACGGCGTTCTTCCCGGAGGAGGGCGACGTGCTCGCCTCCATGTCAGCGCTCGGCGCGGAGGGAGTGCGCCGCGTCGCGGCGCGCGGGCTGCACCCGCGGTCGAGCCTGCTGAAGGCCGCCATCGAGGCGGACTCGCTGCACACGATCAGCGCGATCGAGCCGAGCCTGCTGCTCCGGATCAACTACCGGGTGGTCGACCACCTGTCTGCGCAGTACCTGCAGTGGGCGCGGCTGACCACAACGATCGCAATGATGCACGCCACCACGCTCCAGGCGGACGTCGGCTGGCTGCGGGCCACGCCGGAGCAGCGCTACCGCAGCCTGCTGCGCGAGCACCCCGGGTTGGTGCAGCGGGTCACCCAGCGCGACCTGGCGAGCTTCCTGAACATCACCGACGTGGCGCTCAGCCGGATCGCCAAGCGCGTCCGCGAGGATGCCCCGGCCGCCCCGGCGGAGGACGACGACGAGGCCACCGTCGGGCTGAGCACCTCCGCCCTGGCCTAGGACCGCCGGCCGCGGCCCAGCATCCCGGAGAGCGGCGGGGACCACAGGTCGTGACCGGTGCGGCCGAACCCGGCCAGCAGCTGGTTGGCTGCCTGCCACCCCGTGGTTGCCGCCCGCTCCATCAGCGAGATCGGCCAGTCGCTGCGCACCAGGTCGCCGGCCAGCACTACGTCCGGGTGGGGGGTGGCCACCGTTGGCCGCTCCCGCCAGGGGCTGGTGTCCACCAGCGGGCAGTCCTGCGCCACCAGCCACTGCTCGGCGAGCACCTCGGCCGAGCCGAGCTCGCCGTGCACCAGCGCTGCCTGCCGCCACAGCTCGTCGCGGGCCGCTGCCGAGGGGTCACGCAACGCGTAACCGTGCACTTCCACCACCGTGCCGTCCTCACGCTCGGCCCAGCTCGCGGCTCCGGCCTCGAAGGCGTCCAGGCGGCTGAGGTTGTCCAGCGGCCCGTAGCCGCTCGTTCCCAGGAACGGCGCCAGGTGAGGCAGCCGGCCCCGCAGCCAGCGCCGGCCCACCCCGAACGGCGGGGCGGTGCGCAGGCGGGCGATCCGGTCCCGCCACTCCGCGTCCACGCCCTTCGCGCCGGCCACGAGACGCTGCAGGGCTGCCGTGTCGAGGGCGAGCACCACGGCGTCCACGACGTGCGCGCCCGCCGTGGTGGTGACCGCCACCCCCGCGCCGCCGCGCTCCAGGCCGGTGACCTCGACCCCCGTCGCGACTTCGACGCCCAGGCCGGCGAGATGGTCGCCGAGCGGACGCCACAGGGCCGTGTCGTAGTCGTCGTCCGGGACGTCGAACAGCAGGCCCTCTGCCGAGCCGACGAAGTAGGTGTGGAACATCGCCACGAGCTCACCGCCGGAGAACTCCGTCGGGTCGGCGAAGAAGCTGCGGGCGAATACCTCCAGCGCCAGGTGCCGCGCCGCCTCCGGGAACCTGAGCCGGTCGAGCAGGGCTGCCGCGCTCACGCCGTCCAGCTCGGTGTAGGTCTGCGGGAACCGCACCCTGAGCAGCCCCAGCGCAGCCTGCACGTCCACCCTGGCGAGGTCGGCCACCCGGAAGGAAGGGCTCTGCGCGACGAAACCCACCAGGTTCCACGGCGGGCGGCGGGGCACCTTGCTGAACGAGTCGACCACCGGACGGCCGTCGGCCCCGGCGGCCAGCTGCAGCGGGTAGTCGCCCACCGGCCGCAGCCGCGACAGCGCCGGGTCGGCGCGGCGCAGCAGCGCGCGCAGGTTGTAGTACTGGCGGAAGAAGGCGTGGAAGCCGCGGCTCATCGTGCCGCCGCCGCCAGGCACCTCCACCGGCCAGGCACGCACCCGGCCGCCAAGGCTCGGCGCCGCCTCGAACAGCAGCACCCGGACGCCGCGCTCGGCGAGCCCGGTTGCCGCTGCGAGCCCGGCGATCCCGCCCCCCACCACGGCCACCACCGGCCGCCGGCCCGCCACCGGCGCACCCGGCACTCCACCGGGAGCGGGTGGCCGGTGCAGCACGGCCCGCCGGTCGCGCCCGGGACGCCACTCCCTCACGCCTGCTGCTCCCTGCGGCCGGCGACCTGCCACACGATGATGGTCGCGGTCACCATGGCGAACCCGAAGCCGAAGTCCTCGATCGGGATGTCGAAGGGGAACCGGACGCCGAGGAAGTGCTCCGGCGAGTAGCGCACGATCGGGTCGACGAGCTTGGTGAGCCAGCCGTCCACGAGCACCTGGAAGAAGAACACGATGCCCATCGCCAGCCAGTACTGCGCCTGGGCGAAGATGCCGGTGCGCGCCCAGAGCAGCTCGACGGCCACCACCACGGCCACAGCAACCAGGGTCGCCAGCGTGTACTCAGGCATCCCGCCGCTCCTCCCCCGCCGCCGGCTGGCCCACCTTGCGCCCCGAACCGCCACCTTGCGCCTCATGGACCCGGCGCAGGGTCGGGTTAGCCGGCGCAGAGTCGCGGGGGCGGCGCCGCAGCACGGTGCCGACCGCCTCGTAGGTGAGCAGCCCGCAGATCGGGATCACCACGAAGAACACGAGCTCCTCGACCGGCAGCCCGCCGGGCAGGATCCAGCCGGTGGTGTGGTCCGGGCTGTAGTCCCAGTGGCCGCGCCCGATCGCCCAGACGTCCCAGACCGAGAACAGCAGCACCACCGGCACCAGGGCCAGCAGCAGCCGGCGCCAGCGGCGGTAGACCCGGGCGCGCAGCCAGAACTCCAGCGGGAGGGTGACGGCGAGGCAGGCCGCCATCAGCAGCAGGTACTCAGCCGGCATCAGTGCGCCCGTCCCACCTGCGGGCCCAGCACCAGCAGCGCAGCCGCGGTGGTCGCCTTCCGCCACGTCGGCACCCGGGCCCGGCCGGTGAACACGTCGTAGTCCCTGGCCTCGATCCGCTCCAGAATCCGGGAGTAGAGGCTCAGCGCTGTCGCGACACAGCGGGCCGAGCGTGGCGGCAGCATCGCGACCCCGCGACGGGCCTGTCGGTACAGCTCGCGGTTCCGCTCGATCTCGAAGGCCATCAGCGCGCGCCACGCGTCGTCCACCGTGCGCCGGTACGGCGAGGCGCCGAACCGCTCCAGGTCCTCTGCCGGCAGGTACACCCGGCCACGTTCGAGGTCCTCCCCCACGTCCCGCAGGAAGTTGGTGAGCTGGAACGCCAGGCCGAGGGCCCGCGCGGGCTCCTTCGCCTCCGGCGTGAGTGGTTGCAGCACGGGCAGCATCATCTCGCCGATGACCGCTGCCGAGCCCTCCATGTAGTCGCACAGGTCGGGCCACGTCGCGTACCCGGTGACATCGAGGTCCATCGCCATCGCGCCGAAGAACCGGTCGAAGCACTCCCGCTCGATCCGGCAGCTCTCCACGGTGTGGGCGATGGCTGCGAGCACCGGGGTGGCCGAGGCCCCGCCCAGCGCCGCCTCGAACTGCGCGCGGAACTGCGCGAGCGCCCGCCGGGTGGGTTCGCGGTGCTGCGTGGTGGCACCTTCCGCGTCCACGATGTCGTCGGCCAGCCGGCACAGGGCGTAGACGGCGTACACGTGGCGCCGCTGCGGCCCGGGCAGCAGCATCGCGCCCCAGTAGTAGGTGGTGCCGTACTCCCTGGTCAGGCGCGCGCACTCGGCGTAGCCCTGCTCCAGCCGGGCGCTCATCGACCGGCTCCAGCCAGCGGCCGGGAAGTTGCAGCCCTGGCCCCGGCGCCGAGGTAGTCGCGCACCCGGACGGCGGCCTGCTCCCCGCTGATCAGCACCATGGGCACGCCCACGCCCGGCGTGGTGCCACTACCGGCGAAGAAGACCCCCGGCACCCGCCGTTCCACGTTCGGCGGCCGGAAGGGACCGGTCTGGGTGAACGTGTGCGCCAGGCTGAACGGGGTGCCCATGGCGAGCCCCTGCGCAGCCCAGTCGGCCGGGGTGACCAGGTGTTCGGTGACGATGTCGGTCGGGTAGCCGTTGGCCTGCAGGAAGCCGAGCAGCCGCTCCCTCGCCGGCTCCCGCTCGGTCACCCAGTCGATGCCTGCCCCGAGGTGCGGCACCGGCTCCAGCACGTACAGCATGCTGTGCCCTGCCGGCGCGAGCTCCGGGGCGTCGATGGTGGGGACGGTGACCAGCCGGGACGGGTCGCTCATCACCTGCCTGCGCTTGATGAGCTCGTCGAACGACCGGGCCCAGGCTTCGGCGAAGTGGATGTTGTGGTGGGCGACTTCCGCTGCGGGCCGGCCACGCACTCCGAGGTGCCAGACCAGGGCGGACGGCGAGTACTTGGCCCGGTCGAGCACCCGCGGCCGGCGCAGTTCCGGCAGCAGTTCGGCGTAGGCGGTGGGCAGGTCGGTGGTGACCACCACAGCGTCGGCCAGCAGCCGCTCGCCGCCGGCTTCGACCCCGGCGAGCTTGCCGGTGGCGTCCCGCAGCAGCCGGGTGGCTGGGGCCGAGTAACGCAGCTCCACCCCGGAGTCGGTGAGGGCTGCCGCCAGGGCACGCGGCACCTGGTGCATGCCACCCGGGGGGAACCAGACCCCCGCGATGCAGTCCATGTAGGTGATCACGGCGTAAATCGCCAGCGCCTCTGCCGGCGCCAGGCCGGCGTACATGGCCTGGAACGTGAACAGCCGCACCAGCCGCGGGTCTCGGAAGTGCCGCGACACCGCCTTCTCCAGCGACCCGAAGCCGCCGAGACGGACGAGCCGGGCGGCCTCGACCGGCCGGCTGAGCAGGTCGAGGGGGGTGTCGAAGTTCCGCTCGATGAAGTTGGGCACCTCAACCTCGTACAGCTGCTCGAGCCACCGGACGAAGCCCGGGTAGGCCGCAGCGTCCGCCGCCAGCCCGTTGCGGCGCAGCTCGGCCACCTGGTCGGCAGCCTTCTCCCGCACCAGCAGCTGCGAGCCGTCCGCGTACAGCGCCCGATAGGCGGGGTCGAGCCGGATCAGCGGCAGCTCGGCCTCCCGGTGCCGGCCCAGCCTGGCGAAGGCGCGGTCGAGCAGGTGCGGCATCGTCAGCACCGTCGGTCCGGTGTCGAAGCGGAACCCGTCGGCATCGAGCACGCCGTTGCGGCCACCGGGGTCGGCGGCGCGCTCCACCACTGTGACGTCGTGTCCGTCGCCGGCGAGGTGGCAGGCTGCGGCCAGGCCGGCCAGGCCGGCGCCGATCACCACTACGCGGCTCATGCGGCGCGCCAGGCCATGCGGCGGACCAGGGCGGCCAGCCCGTCGACCGCGTCGGGATGGACGGCCGGGTCGGCCAGCGCCGACCGGGCTTCGGCGACCGCCTCGGCGATCATTGCCTCGACCTGGGCGATCACCCCGGAGCGCACCAGTTCCGCGCGCAGTGCGGTGAGCTCTGCGTTCGTCGCCCGGCCTGCGGCCGCCCGCTCCAGGGCGCGCCGCCAGCGAAGGCTGAACCGCTCGGCGGCCAGCGCCATCAGGACGGTGGGCTTGCCGGTCGCGAGGTCGTCGCCCACCGGCTTGCCGGTGTCGCGGTGGTCACCCACCACGCCGAGGATGTCGTCGCGCAGGGCGAACGCCTCGCCGGCGGCGATCCCGTACCGCTCGAGCGCAGCCATGGTGGCCGGCGAGGCACCCGCGGCGGCAGCGCCCAGCTGCAGTGGGCGCCAGACCGTGTAGGCGCCGGACTTCGCGCGGGCGACGCCACGGGCGTGGTCGAGGTCGCGGCGACCGTTGGCTGCGCCGACCAGGTCCCTGCCCTGGCCCATCATCAACTCGATGGCCAGGGTGCGCCACAGCTGCTGCATCGGTGCCGGCAGCCCTGCCACCAGCACCCCGGCCTCGCTGTGCGCCAGGTCGCCCGCCAGGATGGCGATGTTCTCGCCGTAGCGTTGCGCTTCACCCAGGCCCCGCTGGCGGACGTGCTCGCGGCGCGCGGCGGCATGCACCGACGCCTGTCCCCTGCGGGTCTCCGAGCCGTCCATCACGTCGTCGTGGATCAGGGCGAAGACGTGCAGCAGCTCGAGGGCCGCACCGACCCGGACCAGTTCGGCCTGCCCGCGACCAGCGCTGTGGCCGCCGCCGGCCACCCAGCCCCAGTAGGCCATCCGCGGCCGGAAGCGCTTGCCGCCGGTGGCCACCAGGCCACCGAGCAGGTCGAGCACCGAGTCGGTGCGCAGGCCGCGGTACCCCGGCGGTTCGACGGGCTCGCCGGGCATCGCGTTCGCAGTGAGTTCCGCCCAGTCGTTCCGGAGGGCCGCCAGCACCTGCTCGACGAGTTGGGAGACCGAGGCCACAGTCGCGGCTTCCGCGACCTCCACCGGACGGAGCCGGGCGGCCGCGCGGTGCGGGCTGGTGAGCGTCATGCCGCACCGGCCTTCCCCAGTGCCGCTGCGAGCAGCGGCACCTGCGCCACGCACCACGGGCTGAGCAGGTCGGGGGCGGCCGCCACGATTCCCGCGAGGTCGTCCCACTCGACCCAGGTGGTCTCCGCGACCTCCTCCGGATCGGGACGGAGGGCCCCCTGCAGGCGGCCCACCCAGACCGGGCAGTGCTCGTTCTCCACCACCCCGGAGGCGTCGGTGGCCCGGTAGCCGAAGTCCGGGAGGACGAGTTCGAGCCCGGCTACGGTCGCTCCGAGTTCCTGCGCCACCCGCCGGGCCACCGCCTCTGTCGCCGGCTCGCCGGGCCTCGGGTGCCCGCAGCAGGAGTTGGTCCACACGCCCGGCCAGGTGACCTTGGTCAGCGCACGCCGGGTGAGCAGCACCCGGCCGTGGTCGTCGAAGAGGTAGGCGGAGAAGGCGAGGTGCCGGGGCGTGGCCGGGCCGTGCACTGCCATCCGCTGCGCGGTGCCCACTGGACGCTCGTACTCGTCCAGCAACACCACGAGGTCGTCGTCGGAGTGGGTCATGGCGCTCCTCAACGGGTCACGTGCTGCACGGCCGGGCGTCCGGTGGCCCGACGCAGCCAGACCAGCCCGGCTGCTGTCAATACCACCACGGCGGCGATGGCCGCGGCCACCCCCGTGAGCTCTGAAGGTGGCGCGCCGGTGAGCCGTCCGACCGCGATCCAGCCGAGGCCCCACGCCATGGCGCCCGCAACGGCGAGCCGGCCCCCGAGCCGCTCTGCGAGCACCACGCCGAGGATCGCGCCGAGGGCCAGCACGCCCACTGCCCAGTACTCCGCCACCTCTCCGCCGGGATCGAAGCCCGCTGCCACCAGCACAGCCGTCACGTTGGCCAGCGAAGCGATCGCGACCCAGCCCAGGTACAGCCCGAAGGCTCCGTCGAGCACGACCCGTTCGACCGGGCGGGCGTCGCGCGACACCCCCAGGCGGCGCACCAGCTCACCGAGGGTGAGGGCGAGCAGCAGGATCACCACGACACTCAGCCACGGCGCGGGGGACTGGGTGACCAGCAGCCAAGCGCCGTTGAGCACCATCGACAATGCCGACAGCCAGCCGATGCGGCGGGCCCGCGGCGAAGCGGTGTTGGCCGGCAGCCACTGCCACACGACGTAGGCGAGCAGGCCGGTGTAGATCACCGACCAGATGGAGAACGCGCGCGATGCCGGCGCCAGCAGGGTGGCGTCTGCGGCGAAGGTGCTGTTCGCGGAGTCCTCGACGGGGGTACCAATCACTCCGAAGCCGTACAGCGTGCCGAAGAGCATCACTGCGGCACCGGCGGTGACCAGCCACTGGCGCTGGCGATCTGACATCGGCGTTTCCTTCCAAAAGGTTAGACAGAATCCTGCCCAATGGAACGCCGGGAGTCCACCCGCGACCGTAAAAGGTTAGACAAACTGCGTACTTCGGGGTTCAACCTTCGTCACGGGCCCTAGCATTGGCGCCAATCATGCTGACCATCAAGAAGGCCGCAGAACTCACCGGCGTCGCGGAGCACACGCTGCGCGCCTGGGAGCGGCGCTACGGGCTGCTCGAGCCGGCCCGGACTGCCTCCGGCTACCGCGTCTACGACGACCTGGCCCTGGCCAGGATCAGCGCCATGCATGACCTGGTGGAGGCGGGCTGGCCACCGCGGCGGGCGGCCGCCGAGGTGCTCCGGCAGCCGGAACCCGAGCTCGGCGCCGACCCCTACGCTGCCCTGATCGACGCTGCCGCCCGGCTCGACGCCCCGGCCGTGGCCCACGAGGTCGACAAGCGGTTCAGCAACGGCCGGTTCGAGCGGACCGTTGACCACTGGCTGATGCCGGCGCTGCAACGGCTCGGGACGGCCTGGGCTGACGGCACCGTTTCCGTCGCCGGTGAGCACCTGGTCAGCAACGTGGTCATGCGGCGCCTCTCCGCAGCCTATGAAGCTGCGCTCAACGGCCAGAGCGGTCCACCCGTGCTCATCGGCGCCCCGCCAGGGGTCGACCACCAGCTGGGCCTGATGGCCTTCGCAGTGACGGCGCGGCGCGCAGGGCTGCCGACGATCTACCTCGGCGCCCAGGTGCCGCTCGAGGCCTGGCGCGACGCTGCCGTCAAGGCTGCCCCGCGGGCTGCGGTCACCGCAGTGCCCCGGCATCGCGATGTCGCAAAGGCGGGCCAGGTGGCTGCGCTGCTGCACGAGGAGTTCTCGGTACCGGTGCTGGTGGGTGGCCGGTACCAGGATGCTGTCGGTCACCCCGGCCAGCGGCTCGGCCACGACATCAGCGCCGCGGCGGCCACGCTGGCCGACGGCTCCTGATGGCAGCGGCCGCGAGCCTGCTGTGGCTGCGCAGGGACCTGCGGCGCCAGGACCACCCGGCACTGGCTGCGGCGGCCGCAGCCGGCCCGGTCCAGGCCTGCTTCGTGCTGGACCCCGAGTTCTTCGAGCCGGCCGGCCCGGTGCGGCGCGGCTGGCTCGCCGCCAACCTGCGCGAGCTCGACCAGGCCTACGATGGCCGGCTCTGCCTGCGCCGGGGCGACCCGGCGGTCGTGCTGCCGAGGCTGGCCGCCGAGGTGGGAGCTGCCGCTGTACACGTGTCCACGGAGACCGAGCCGGCCGGAGCAGCGCGCGACGCCCGGGTGCGGGCGGCACTGGCCAGTGCGGGCGTGGCCTGGGTGGAGACCGGTTCGCCCTACGCCGTCAGGCCCGGCCGGGTGGTGAACGCCGCCGGTGACGGCTACCGCGTGTTCACGCCCTTCCTGCGCGCGTGGCGCGAGCACGGCTGGCGGCAGCCGGCCGGCGAGCCCGACGGCCTGGAACTGGCCGGAGCAGCGAGCGACGCCGAGGCGTGGGCCGAGGTGGACGCTGCGCTCGCCGATTGCCCCGTCGGGCTGCCCCCGGCGGGTGAGCATGCCGCGCTCGAGCGCTGGCACCGGTTCCTCGCCGACGGGCTGGAGGGCTACGCCGAGCAGCGCGAGCGGCCCGACCTGGACGCGACCTCGCGGTTGTCCGCGCACCTCAAGTTCGGGGTGCTCCACCCACGGACGTTGCTCGCCGACCTGGCCGCGCACGAGGGCAGGGGAGCCGAGCGGTTCGTCACCGAGCTGGCCTGGCGGGAGTTCTACGCCGACGTGCTGCACCGCAACCCCGGCTCGCTCGGCGCGGACCTGCGTTCGCTCGGCGTGGCCTACGACGAGCCGGGGCCGGGTTTCGAAGCCTGGCGGGAGGGCCGCACCGGCTATCCGATGGTGGATGCCGGCATGCGCCAGCTGCTGGCCACCGGCTGGATGCACAACCGGGTGCGGATGATCACGGCCAGCTTCCTCACCAAGGACCTGCACGTGTGGTGGGGCCACGGGGCGCGACACTTCCTCGACCACCTGATCGATGGTGACCTGGCCTCCAACACCCACGGCTGGCAGTGGGTGGCCGGAACCGGCACCGACGCCGCCCCCTACTACCGCGTGTTCAACCCGGTGACACAGGGTGAGCGGTTCGACCCCGAGGGCGACTACGTGCGGCGGTGGGTGCCGGAACTGCGCCACCTGACCGGGGCCGGCGCGCACCGGCCATGGGCAGCGCCGGACGGCTATGCCAACGGCTATCCCGGCCCGCTGGTCGACCACGCGGAGGCCAGGGCCGAGGCGCTCGCCCGCTACCAGGCCCGCTGAACCGGCCGGTGGCGTCCGGGCGGGCACCCGGCAGAATGGAGGGATGCAGCCGGAAGCAGCCCCGCTCTACGAGCGCGTCGGCGGCCATGCAACGTTCGTTGCGCTGGTCGATGAGTTCTACCGCGGCGTGGCCGGGGACCCCCAGCTGCGTGCCCTCTACCCCGAGGCCGATCTCGGCCCGGCGGCGGAGCGGCTGCAGCTGTTCCTTGAGCAGTACTGGGGCGGCCCGCACACCTATTCCGAGACCCGCGGGCATCCCCGGCTGCGCATCCGGCACGCGCCGTTCGCCGTGACCTCCGACATGCGTGATCGCTGGCTGCTGCACATGAACGCAGCCCTGGACTCCCTCGGCCTGCCGGAGCCGGAACTGGGCGAGTTCCGGGAGTACGTCACCAGGGCAGCGGCGTTCATGGTGAACTCGTTCGGCTGACCTCGCGTCCGCTACGGCCGCCGCGCGACGAAGGTGTGCAGGATGCCGCGCTGCCACCCCGGGACGGTGCGGACGGCGACGTCGGTGAACCCCGCGGCCGCCAGCCGGTCCATGAACGCAGCGGTGCTGTCGAACCTGCGCGCGCTGCGCCACAGGTATCGGTAGAGCCGAGGCGAGCCGCCCACCACGAGGCTCAGCGGGATCACCACCAGCCAGCAGACCGCCGTCCACACCGACTCCGCCACCGGCCGGCCCGCCACGGAATACTCCTGCACCACGAGCCAGCCACCGGGCCGCAGCGCCCGGGCCACCTCCGCCAGCACCAGGTCGCGGTCCTCCGGGGTGAGGTTGCGGAACAGGTAGGCGGCCAGCACGCCGTCGACGGGCCGCTCGAGCACCGCCGGCAGCTCCTGGGCCGTGGCGTGGACGAAGCGCACGTCCTCGGGCCAGCGCTTCGCCGCAGCATGGGCGAGCATGCCGGACGATGCGTCCACACCAGTGATCCGCTGCGCGCCGGCTGCGAGCAGCGCCCGCGTTGAGGACCCGGAGCCGCAACCCAGGTCGAGCAGTTCGCCCTCCTCACCGCTGCGGCCCACCAGTTCGGTGGCAGCGTCGGCCAGGTGGCGGTGGTAGCCAGGGTTCAGCCGGGTGAGCAGGTCGTACCGCCTCGACGCGCGGTCGAACGCCTCGTCGAGGCCGTGCTTGTCGTCCAGTCCGCCGCTCACGCTCCGCTCAGCTCTCTGTGGGGGTCGGCTCGGGCACCGTCGCCGTCCCGGTCTCGGTGGGAGTGGGGGTCGGATCGACCGATGCGGTAGGGGTGGGCTCGCTCGTGGTGGCGGACGGCGTCGGGGTCGGCGCGGGCGTCACGACGGTGGGGGTAGGGGTGGGCCGCGGCTTCGGGTCGGCGGGGCGCTGGCGCACCACCTGGGAGACCGTGGTGCCGTCGGAGCCGTCGAGCGACCGGCCGAGGCCCAGCTCCAGGGCCGTCACGACCACGAGGGCGAGCACGAACATGGCCGCAGCGGTGATGCCCATCACCTTCCACACCCTGGCGCTGGAGCCGTCCCGGCCGCCGGTCGTCGCGCCGCCGATCGGCTCGAGGTCGGCCCTGGTGCTGTCCGTCCCGGGAAGCACGGCCGTGGGGTCGGCGGCCTGCCGGAAGATCTCCGTGCCAGCCCCCAGCCCGGGCAGCACGTGGGTCGCTGCCGGGTCGTCCGCGCCGAGCACCTGGGTGGGCACCCCGTCACGGTCCTGGGCCTCCCGCACCCGCTCGTAGCCGCGCTGGATGGCCTCGGTCACCCTCCGGTGGGTCCGGTCGATGCCGGCGCTGTACAGCGTGCCGGCGATGCCGCCGATCACGCTCGCCACCGCTGCACCGAAGATCGTCCCGGCCACGCCGAGTTGCGCGCCGAGGGCGGCCGCGGTCGCGGCCGCCAGGGCGCCGCCGGTGATCTGGGGCAGGGAGAAGGAGACCTTGACCGGCTCCTTCTCCTCCGGCTCCACCTGCTTGCTGTCCTGCGTCAACTGCTTCCCGTCCTCGAACTCGTCCGACTACCGAGGGTAGCGACCCCGTTCGGGCGGCCTCAGCCGAGGCCGACCTGGTCCGCGATCAGCCGGGCGATCTCCCGGGCAGCCCCCGGCCGGGCGACCCGCCGGCTGGCTGCTGCCGCCCGCTCGCGCTCGACCGGGTCCTCGACCCAGCGGCGCAGTGCGTCCACCACCTCGCGCGGCCGCGGCGCCCATACTCCCGCCCGCTCCTTCACGACGTAGCTGACGTTGCCGTCCTCCTGACCGGGCAGGCGGGCGTACAAAACGAGCGGCAGGCCGCTGATGAACGCCTCGCTGATGGTGCCCGGCCCGGCCTTCGTCACCAGCATGTCGGCGGCGGCCATGAACTGCGGCATCTGCGTCGTGAAGCCGTACAGGTGCACCGGCAGGTGCCAGTCCACCTGCTCCAGCTCGGCCCGCAGTTCGTCGTTCCGGCCGCAGATCACCACCAGGCTCGCCGGCAGGCGGGCCTCGTTGATCGCCTTCGCCACGCGCTTCAGCGGGCCCATGCCGTCCCCGCCCCCGACCATCAGGATCACCGGCAGGTCGGTGCGCCAGCCCTGCTCCTCGCGCCAGGCCATCCGGTCGCCCTGGGGACGGCTGAACCGGTCCGCCACCGGCAACCCGATCACCCGCAGGTTGCCCTGCGGGATGCCGTACTCCATCGCCTTGGCCTTCGCCTCGGGCGTCGCCACCACCACCAGGTCGGCCCGGCGGTCGAACCAGAAGGCGTGCGTCGAGACCAGGTCGGTCACCACCGTCAGGTACGGCCGGGGGGAGCGGCGCATGGCGCGCATCAGCGTCGTGTTCACCAGCGGGTGCACCGAGACGATCAGGTCGGCAGGGTTCTCCTTCACCAGCCGCTGGGCTGCCCGGCGCAGGTAGGGGTAGGCCAGCTCGCTGGCCACCTTCGTCCTGCCCCTGCCGTCGGAGACCTTGAACGAGAAGCCCCAGGCTTGGGGCAGGCGGGAGATCGGCGGGTAGATCTCCGGAGCGAACTTCAGCGGACGGGGGTAGTACTCGCGGAAGAAGTCCACCTTGGTGGCCTCGAAGCGTCCCGGGTACTCCAGCTCGAGGGCCTCGATCATCGCCTCGGTGGCCGAGCGGTGCCCGCCGCCGGTGTCGGAGAACAGGAAGAGGACCCGCTTCTTCTGTTCCCCCGCGGCGCCCGCGCCGTCTTCCATCCTGCCTCCACCCGTCCACCGGCCGCAGGCGCGGCCCTCGCCCCGAACAGCATGTCACACCGGTCGGGAGGTGCGCCGGAACGGCCCCAGCCTCAGCTGCCGGCCAGCCGCTGGAACAGCAGGTGGTCGGCCCACTCCCCGGCGATGCTCAGGTAGCCGGGCGCGTACCCGTACTGCTCGAACCCGTTGCGTCGCAGCACCGCCTGGGAGCGGTGGTTGGCCACCAGCGTCCCGGCCTCGACGCGGTGCAGGCCCAGCTCGCCGAAAGCCGTCCCCACCACTTCGGCCACAGCCTCGGTGGCCAGGCCACGCCCGCCCGCGGCCTCGGCCACCCAGTAGCCCAGGCTGGCCGACTGGAAGGGGCCGCGCACGATGTTGTTCAGGTTGATCCGGCCCACCACTGCGGCATCGTCGTCGAGGATCACCGCAGCCAGCATCCCGCCCGCGGCCTGGCGCAGCAGCGCCTCGGCGACCACCCGTTCCTGCCCGGCCGGCGTGAAGTAGCTCTCCGGCCGCACCGGGTCCCACGGCGCGAGGAACTCCCGGTTCTCCCGGACGAGGCGGGCCAGCACGCCGGCGTCGCCGGCCTCGAGCAGCCTGGTGCGCCGCATCCCGGCTCAGCCCAGGATCTCGAAGCGCTGCAGGATCTTCCGGCTCGAACGGGTGGAGGCCGCCTGCAGGGCCAGGAGCTCGGCGTAGATCCCGCCGGTGCCGGCCAGTTCCGCCGGGGTGCCGATCTCGTCGATGAGGCCGTCGCGGAGCGTGACGATCCGGTCGACCGAACTGATGGTGCTCAACCGGTGGGCGATGATCAGCGTGGTGCGCTCGGCCATCAGCTCCTCCAGGCCCTGCTGCACCTGCCGCTCCGCCTTCGAGTCCAGCGAGCTGGTCGCCTCGTCCAGCACCAGGATCGGGGCGTCCTTCAGCAGCGCCCTGGCCACGGCGATCCGCTGCTTCTGGCCACCGGAGAGCTTGACGCCGCGCTCCCCGATCTCGGCGTCGTAGCCGCCGGGCAGGGCGGTGATGAACCCGTGGGCGTGCGCCCGCTGGGCCGCTGCGACGATCTCGTCCTCCCCCGCCCCGGGACGGCCGTAGGCGATGTTCTCCCGGATCGTGCCGGAGAAGAGCGCCGGGTCCTGGAAGACCACGCCAACCTGGGCACGCAGTTCCGCCAGCGGGATCCCGGCCACGTCCCGGCCGTCGACGAGCAGCCGGCCGGAGGTCAGCGGGTAGAGCCCCAGCAGCAGGCTGGTCATGGTGGTCTTGCCCACGCCGCTCTCGCCGACGAACGCCACCCGCTCGCCGCGGCGCACCTCGAAGCTGACCCCTCGCAGCACCTCTGCCCCGTCGGGGTAGCCGAACCGGGCGTCGCGGAACTCCACGATCGGTTCGCCGGGCGCTGCCGCCACCGGCCCGGGCAGTGCGCCCGCCGCGGGCAGCGCGGGCACCTCAGCCGGCTCGTCGATCACTGCGAAGTAGTCCCTGCAGCCGGTGATCGCCCGCTGCGAGGCGTCGACGAGGAAGCTCATCGACTGCACCGGCTGCCTGGCCATGCTGACCAGCTGGATCAGCAGCACCATCACGCCGAGGGTGAACTCACCGGAGATCGTCGAGGTGAAGATGATGGCGTAGATGCCGAAGAAGATGACGTTGAGGGCGCCGCGGCGCAGCACGTCCATGCGGTGCCAGAAGCCCGACTGCTCGCGGGTGAGCCCGATGGTGGTGTCGTAGCGGGAGTTGAAGTGGCTGAGCTCGCGCGGCTCGGCGACGAAGCTCTTCACCACGCGGATCTGCCCGACGACCTCGGCGAACCTGCCGCCGGCGATGTCGAACTCCAGGTTCTTGGCGGTCTCCAGCCGCTGCCAGCGCCGGGAAGTGATCGTGGTCAGCCAAGTGAACAGCGGGTAGACCACGACCATGAGCAGGGCCAGCCACCACGAGTAGGTGGCGATGATCACCAGCGCCGCGCCCACCGAGATCAGCATCGGCAGGAAGTTGTTGGCGAACATGTTGAGGAACGCCGTGGTCTCGGTGATCGAGCGCTGCAACCGGGAGATGATCGTGCCGGTGAGTTCGGAGTCGAAGTAGCGCTGCGGCAGCCGCAGCAGCTTCTCGAAGTAGTTTCGGGAGAGGATCGACCGCAGCCGGATCGCCATCACGTCGCCCAGGTAGCCGCCGGCGTTCGTGATGAACGTGTTCGCCAGGTCGGTGAGCAGCAGCAGGAAGGCCAGCCACAGGACCGCAGGGACGCCGCCGCCACCACCGGACATGGCCGCGACGATCTCGTCTGTCGCAGCCTTCAGGATGAACGGCACCGCCAGCCCGGTGGCAGCGGTAAGGACGCCGGCGAGCACGATGGCCGCGTACGCCGGCAGGAGCTCGCGAGCGACGCCGAGGATCCGGATCAGTTGGCGCACGCCGCCGACCCTACGCCCGGATCAGGGGGCGGAGGCGCCGGCAACGGTTCGCTCTGCGCGGACGTCAGCCCTTGATCTGGATCTTGGCGTTCGAGTTCGGAAGCTCCACCCAGGTCTGTCCCGGTGCCATCCTGAGCGGACTGCCGTCCTCGAGGGTGAACTCGAACAGGTCCTGCACCTTGCCCTTGGTCCAGGTGCCCTTCACGTACTTGCCGCCGTGGGCGTAATAGAAGGTCCCCTCAGCGTTGATGATGTCGTGGATCGGCTCGTCGTGGCCGTGGTAGTCGGAGTCGATGCGGCCGCCCGGGAAGATCCGGCCGAACACGTGCTTCGCACGGATCACCAGGACGTTGTCGCAGGATATGCGCTTGCCGTCCGACATCACATGCTTCCCCCACGGCATCGACCGCAGGTAGCGACCGGTCTTCTCGCTGTAGGTGTAGCTCATCGGGAAGGTGTTGCCGGTCATCCACGGCACGCTGACGTAGCGGGCGTCCTTGCCGGCAACCTCGGTGCTCACCTCCGCGTCGCTCGCAGCCCACGGGAAGTAGGCCTGCCTGGGCCCGTCCGCGAACTTCTTGGTCTGCTTGGCCAGCTGCTCCGGATGGCACGCCACCGCCCGGTCGTAGTACGTGCGGCCCTGCCAGGTGCGGACCCGGCTGCCGAGGATGCTGTAGGAGCCGGTGCCCTTGGTGGCCGTGTAGGACTTCATCGGCACGAGGAACTCGTCGTGGTACTTGGCGTAGCGCAGCACCCACGGGTAGGCGCCGGTGTTGCCAATGATCGGGTTCATGGGCGCGAGCATCGGGACGTCCACGGGCCGGATCGAGCGCACCGGGTTGACCAGCTCGGGGAACCTGGAGTGGAACACCGGCACCAGCCGCGTGCCGGACCGGCCGACCGCGGCCGGGTAGCCGTCCAGCTGCACGTAGACGATGTCGGCCTTGTCCAGGCCGATCTGCGGGTGCTCGTTGCGGTTGTCGGGCACCTTCACCGCGACCGCGATGTGCCTGGCGTCGTCCGGGTTCTTCAGCACCTTGCCGGTGAGCGGCCACCGGGGCGTGGTGTCGGCGCTCGGAGTGGGGGTGGCTGCGGGAGAAGTCGGGGAAGTGGGCGGGACGGTCGAGCCGGGCGCCTGCGGCTGGGGGGTCTCGGTGGAGCACCCGACCAGGGCCGCGCCGGCAGCACCCAGCGCTCCGAGCATCGCCGTACGACGACTCACCGCTTCCATGCATTCCTCCGTCAGTACTGGCCGCACCGGACGGCCGGGGAGTCCGCTACTCCCGCGGACAATGGTAGGGCCGCGCGCGGCCGCGACCGGCCAGGACCACCGGTTCGGGCGCGCTCAGGCCTTGTAGTCGACGCAGACCCGCGCGGTCCGTACCTTGGCGATGAACCCGGCGAGGGCCACGTGCTCTGGATGGGTGGCGTAGGCCTGCAGCGCCTCCGGGCTCTCGAACTCGGAGTACAGCACCAGGTCGTAGCTGTGCTCGAAGGGCTCGACCGGGATCACCGGCTCCAGCTTGAGGATGCCCGGCACCACCTGGCTGAGCCCTGCCAGGCGGTCGGCGACGATCCGCAGGTTGGTCGCCCGGTCCGCGCCCTCGGCTGACTCGGCGAAGTTCCACATCACGATGTGCTTGATCACGGGGACAGCCTACGGAGCCGGGCGCCGGTCGGCCGCCGACGGCGGCCCGCCGGGACGGCCCAGCCGGACGAGGTCGAGCAGTTCCTGCCAGGCCTCGATCTTCGTGCGCTCCCTGCCCCGCGCACCGCCCCGGTCGATCTCCGCCGCGTCGATGCGCTGCCAGTCGGCGAGCGTGCTCGGGCGCAGCCCCCGCGCGGCCAGCCGCCGGTCGAGGTCGTCCAGTTCAGGCAGAGGCGCTGCGGCCAGGTCGGCGAGGACCAGCTGGACGACCTCACCGGCGTCCTTCTTGTTGGTGCCGATCACGCCGATCGGGCCGCGCTTGATCCAGCCAACCGCGTACTCGCGGGGCCGCGGGGTGCCGTCGGGCTCGACCACCCGCCCGTCGACGTTCGGGATCCGGCCGGTTTCCGCGTCGAACGGGACGCCGGGAAGCGGCACCCCGCGGTAGCCGATCGAGCGCAGCACGAGTTCCGCGTCCACGGTGGTGTACCGGCCGGCCCCGGTGACGCTGCCCGGACCTGCCGCGGCCGTGGCCTCCAGCCGGACCGCCCGGACCCTGTCGTCGCCAAGGATCTCCGCCGGACGGTGCCAGAACAACAGGTGCAGCCAGCGCTTCGGCGCAGGCGGGTTACCGGCTGCGGCCAGGGTGAGCGCCGCGACGTTCGCCCTGGTGCGCCGGTCGAGGTCGGCGTCGTCGATGGCGGCCAGGTCGCAGCCGTCCACCGTGATCCCGATGCCCGGGGTGGCGAGCAGCTCGCGGAGCTCGGGGGTGGTGAAGCTGGCGTGCTCGGGCCCCCGGCGGCCGATGATCCACACGTGCTCCACCCGGGCTGCGCGCAGTTCGGCCAGCACAGCGTCCGGCATGTCGGTGGCGTCCAGCTCCGCCGGGTCCTTCAGCAGGATCCTCGCGACGTCCACCGCCACGTTTCCGACGCCGACGGTGACCACCGTCCGCACGCCGGCCAGCGACTGGGCCGCGGCGTCGGGATGGCCGGAGTACCACGCCACGAACTCCCGCGCCGACCGGCTGCCCGGCAGGTCCTCCCCCGGGATGCGCAGCCGGCGGTCCTCGGCGGCCCCTGCGGCGTAGATGATCGCGTCGTAGGCGCCCAGCAGCTCCGCTGCGGTGACGTCCAGGCCGAACTCCACCAGCCCGAGGAACCGCACCGAAGGGGAGTCGAACACCCGGGCAAGGGTGGTGGCCACGGCCTTGATGCTGGCGTGGTCGGGCGCGACCCCGTAGCGCAACAGCCCGAAGGGGGTCGGCAGCCGGTCGAAGATGTCGATGCCGAGCTCGATCCGGTCCTGCGCCAGCAGCGCCGCGGCAGCAAACAGCCCTGCGGGCCCGGCGCCGACGATCGCCACCCGGCGTGGCCGGTTCATGGCACCTCCTTCACCGAGCGGCTGCAGCTACCCAGAGTCTTGCCGGTACCGGGCCCGGGTGGCTACGTCCCGGCCCGAACGAGCCACAGGGTGGTCAGGATCGGCTGGCGCTGCCCGCCGACGTGCACCACTTCGTCACCGTCCACGGTGAGCTGGCTGGTGTAGTCGGCCAGCGCCCGCCGCACCGCCGGCAGGTGCTCGGCAAGGTTGAACTCCTGCGCCCCCGCGCGCGGCAGCAGGGGTTCCGACACCACTTCGAGCAGCGGGATGCCGGTCAGGGCTGCGGCCGCGACGGCAACGTGGTGGCAGGCGACGTGGTCGGGATGCCCGTAGCCGCCGTGGGCGTCGTAGCCCACCAGGGCCGCAGCTCCCGACCACTCCAGGAAGGCGGCAAGGTCGGCGGCGGGTTCCGCCACCGGCGCTGCGGCCAGGCTGTCCGGGCCGGAGCCCTCGACGGGGCCGGCCAGGGTCTGCTCCGCATCCAGCCAGCGCATGCCCGAGTCGGTGTAGCGGCGTGGCGGCAGCCCCGCGGCGCGGGCCGGAGGCGCTCCGAGGAAGGCGTGGTCGGCCACGCCCAGTTCAGCCAGGGCTGCGGCCAGTTCAGCCTCGCGGTGGGCGACCAGTTGCGGGGTGCCTGCCAGCCGGCTCAACGGTCCCGGCACCACCTCGCCCTGTTCGCCCCGCGTCGCGGTGACGACACCCGTCCGATAGCCGCGGGCGCCCAGCTCAGCCAGCAGCCCGCCGGTGGCCAGGGTCTCGTCGTCCGGGTGGGCGTGCAGGAACACGATCCGGGTACCGGGCGGCGGCAGCATCACGCCGGCCCGAGGAGTTGTCGGTACACCGCCACCAGCCGCTGCCCTGTCCAGCGCCAGTCGAACCGGCGGGCGTGCACCCGCGAGACGGTGCCCATTCGTTCCAGCAGGCCCGGCTCGGTGAGCAGGCGGGTGAGCGCGCGCGCCCAGTCCTCCGGCTGCCGGCTGTCCATCAGCTGGCCGGTGACACCGTGGGCCACCGCCTCGCGGAGCCCGCCGGCGGAAGCCGCGATCACCGGCGTCCCGCTGGCAGCGGCCTCCAGGGCCACCAGGCCGAACGTCTCCGAGTGCGAGGGCACGAGCACCACGCGGGCGCCGCGCATCAGCCGGGCGAGTTCCGGCCGTGGCTGCGGACCGACGAACGTGACCTGCCCGTCGAGGCCGAGCTCGGTCACCAGCGCGAGCAGGTCGTTCTCGTAGGTGGCGAAATCGGCAGAGGTGTCACCGGCCACCACGAGCTGGGGACGCAGGGCCGGCTCCACCCCCGCCAGCGCCCGGATCGCCAGGTCCGGCGCCTTGAGCGGCTGCAGCCTCGCGGCGAACAAGACGTAGCCCCGCGGCCAGCCGGCGCCTCCCGCGCCCGGCCACGACCACCGCTGCTCAGCTGCCAGCAACGGCCGGAACAGCTCCTGGTCCACCCCGGGTGAGATGATCGCCACCCGTTCGGCCTCGGCGCCGCAGCGCTCGATCACCGTGCGGGCCTCGGCTGCGCTGATCGCGATGACAGCCTGGGACTGCCTGGCGACGAGCGCCTCACCAGCCACCCGGCGCGGGGACTCCGGCGGCTCACCCGCAGAGAGCGGGGAGCCGGGCAGGGCGGCGACGGAGTGGTAGCTCTGGATGTGCGGCACGCCCCGCGCCGCCGCCACCGGCAGCGCTGCGACCCCGGACATCCAGTGGTGCGAGTGGTAGAGGTCGTGGCCACCCAGTCGTGCCAGGCCGGCGGAGAACTCATCGATGTGGTCGTCGATCGCGCTCTTGGCGAGCGGGGTGGGCGGCCCGGCCGGCAGGTGGCGCAGGACCACCCCGGGCAACAGCTCCACCTCGTCCGGGTCGTCCGGGTGCGACCGCCGGGTGACCAGCTCGACCCGGTGCCCGAGCTCGGCGAGGGCCTGGGCCTGGCTGCGCTCGACCACGTTCATGCCCCCGGCGTCCCCCGAGCCCGGCAGCGTCGCAGGCGAGGTGTGCAGGGAGACGAAGCAGATGCTGAGGGCGCGCGGCACGCGCCGAGCTTAGCCACCCGGCCAGGGCGGCCCGGCGTGCGAGGATGCGCTGTGACCAGCCGCATGCCCAACCGGAACCGGCCGGGCGCGGGGCCGGTGTTCCTGGTGATCCTCGCCGGCCTCGGCATGGTTGGGCCGTTCTCGATCGACACGATCTTCCCCGCATTCACCCACCTGGAGCAGGAGTGGGGCGTCTCGGAGCTCGCCCTGCAGCAACTGGTGAGCGTCTACCTGCTGGCGTTCGCAGCGATGAGCCTGCTGCACGGGCCGTTGTCGGACGCGCTCGGCCGCAAGCCGGTGATCATCGGCGGCACGGTGTTGTACGTTGCCGCCTCCGTCGGCTGCGCGGTCGCGCCCGACCTGGGTGTGCTGCTGTTCTTCCGCGCGGTGCAGGGGCTCAGCGCCGGCGCCGGCCAGATCATCAGCAGGGCGATGGTGCGCGACGTGTTCACAGACGAACAGGCGCAACGCACGATGAGCCACATCGCGATGATCTTCGGGTTGGCACCAGCGCTGGCCCCGATCATCGGCGGGTTGGTGCTTGGCTTCGCCGACTGGCGCGGCATCTTCTGGTTCCTCACCGCCTACGGGCTGCTCCTGCTGGCGCTGGTGGTGCTCGCGCTGCCCGAGACCCACCCGGCTCGGCAACGCTCGCGCTTCGACGGCCGCACCCTCCTGGACGGGCTGCTCGGGGTGTGGCGGCACGCCACCGGTCGCAGGCTGGCGTTCACCGGCATGTTCAACTTCGCCGGCATGTTCCTCTACATCTCCTCAGCGCCGCTGTTCGTGGTGAAACTGCTGGGCCGCGGCGAGCAGGACTTCTGGATCCTGTTCGTGCCCCTGATCTCGGGGATGGTGTGCGGGTCGTGGCTCAGCGGCCGCCTGGCCGGGCGGATGAGCGGCCGGCGCCTGGCCAGCCTCGGCTACCTGATCAGCGTGGTCGCCGCCGTCGGGAACCTCGCGATCAGCCTCGTCCCCGGCGCCGCTGCGCTGCCGTGGGTGGTGGCCTGCCTGCCGTTCTACTCCTTCGGGATCGCGCTCGCGTTCCCGATCCTCACCCTGGCGATGCTGGACGAGTTCCCGCACTCGCGCGGGGCTGCGTCGTCGGTGCAGTCGTTCGTCTCCCTGCTCGCCAACGCAGGGATCGCCGGCCTGCTGGCCCCGGCGGTGGCGTTCTCCCTGCCGAGCCTGGCCGCGACAGCGCTGGGGCTGACCCTCGTCGCCTGGTGGCTCTGGGGCCGGCACCTGCGCCGGACCTCCGCGGAGCCGGCCGCAGTTGTCGACGCCGCGGCGTATGAACCCACCGACGAGTTGTAGCCGGTGCAGCCAGGCGCTGTTGATAGCGTTACCACCGTGATCGACGACGATTCCCTGGTCCGGCTCGACGGCGCTTCGGTGCGGCTGGAGATCCTGCCGCTGGGCGCGACCATCCACCGCTTCGAGGTGCTGCTGGCCGACGGCAGCTGGCGCAACATCGTGCTCGGCCACCCCGACCACGCGGGCTATGTCGAGGCGGAGGGCTACCTCGGCGCCACCGTCGGCCGCTTCGCCAACCGGATCGGCGGCGCCCGGTTCACCCTCGACTCGACGACCTACCGGTTGGCGGCCAACGAAGGCGCGAACCAGTTGCACGGCGGCGCCGGCGGCTTCCACTCCCGCACCTGGGACGTGGCCGGCAGCGGACCGGACTGGGTGGAGCTCACCCTGCTCAGCCCGGACGGCGACCAGGGCTACCCCGGCGCCCTCTCGGTCAGCGCCCGCTACGAACTCATCCCGGGCGGAGCGCAGGTGACCTACCGGGCAGCGACCGACGCCCCGACCGTGGTGAACCTGACCACCCACCCCTACTTCAATCTCGACGGCGAGGGCTCCGGCTCCACCGACGGCCACCGGCTGCTGATCCACGCCTCCCGGTACACCCCGAACGACGACGACGGCATCCCGACCGGCGAGGTCCGCGAAGTCGACGGCTCCGCGGCAGACTTCCGCAGTGGTCCCGTCCTGGGCGAGGCGTGGCAGGCGGCGCTGGCCGAGGGCATCACCCGCAGGGGCGGCTTCGACCACAACTGGGTGGTAGACGGCACCGGCCTGCGGGAACACTGCCGGTTCACCGGCGCTGACGGGCTGACCCTCACGATCCGCAGCGACCAGCCCGGGCTGCAGATGTACGGCGGGGAGCACTTCGACGGCTCGCAGGTTGGCACCTCCGGTGGCCGCTACGGGCTGCATGCCGGGGTGGCGCTGGAGACCCAGAACTTCCCCGATGCCCCGAATCGGCCGGGCTTCCCGGATGCGGTGCTGCGCCCCGGCCAGGAGTACGTCGCGACCACCCAGTGGCTGGTGGGCTGAGCCTGGGCCGTGACCACGCCATTTCGTCTGCCTGTGCACTGGTGTAACGCGACACGCCGACGACACGCCGGGTGCCGGGAAATGGTCGAAGAAACCTTGGGAAACCCCTTGCGAATGGAGTTCGAACAAGACTAGAAATACGTCTTGCCGGGCCACTT
>JAEWOI010000020.1 GCA_023460935.1 Actinomycetes bacterium | reverse complement strand
CCCCCCCCCCCCGACCCCCCCGACAAACCCACTGCCCCCGGGGAGGCGGAGGCGGAGGTGGAGGTCAGGGCTAACCCAAACGCCGTTCGGTTTGACTTGCGGAGCCGTCGCTGATGGAGTTGGGGGCATCCCCGATGCCGTGTCCAGCCTGGCTGGCCGCCCAGCGGCCTGCCGCCAGACCGACGGGCGCCCGCACCAAGGGATCCGCTGTCGAGCTTCCCTGGAGTGTGTTGTGTTCCGGCCCTTCCCGGCCCCCGCGGCGCTGGCCCGCGCCCGCCTGCTGTTGCTCGGCGCGTTCGCCCTGAGCGGCCTGATCGTGTTCTCCTGGCTCGCGCGCATCCCGAGCATCCGCGACGCCCTCTCCCTCACCGCCACAGAGCTCGGCGTGATCCTGCTCGTCGGCTCGGTGGGTGCGCTGGCCACGGTGTTCTCCTCTGCTTCGATCCTGGAGCGCTTCGGCAGCGCCCGGGTGTTCGCCACCGGGGCGGTGGTCATGACCATCGGCTTCGTGCTGATGGGCGTGGGCCCGGCACTGGCTTCGCGCTGGCTGTTCGGCCTGGGGATTGTGATCAACGGCATCGGCGGCGCCCTCCTGAACGTGCCGATGAACGTCGAGTCCACCCGCATCGAGCAGGCGTACGGCCGTTCGGTGATCCCGCACTTCCACGCCGCTTTCTCCGCCGGCGCGGTGGCCGGCTCGGTGCTGGGTGCCACTGCCTCCTCCGCAGGGGTCGCGGTCGTCGTCCAGTTCGCGGTGGTCGGCGTTCTGGTCGGCGCGCTCCGGCTGGCCGCGCTCGCCGGCGGCATGGTGCTGCCCGGCCGCGTCCGGAAACCGCGGGACGCCGGGGGGCGGCACTCCCGCGGTGCCCTGGCGGTCTGGACGGAGCCACGCACGCTGCTGCTCGGCGTGGTCGCGTTCGGCGCAGCGCTGAGCGAGGGTGCGGCCAACAACTGGCTCGCGATCGCCTTCGTCGACGGCTTCGGCGTCACCGAAGCCACCGGCGGGCTCGCCCTCGGCCTCTTCATCGCGTCCATGACGGTGGTCCGGGTGTTCGGCACCCGGCTGATGGACCGGCTGGGCCGGGTGGTCACCCTCCAGCTGTCCGGCCTGGCCGGCGTCGCCGGTCTCGCCCTTTTCGGCCTCGCCCCCGGCCCGGCCGCAGCCGTGGCCGGCGTGGCGCTCTGGGGCGTGGGCGCGGCCCTGTGCTTCCCGATCGCTGTCGCCGCAGCTTCCGATGATCCCTCCAGGGCGCCGGCGCGGGTCTCGGTGATGGCCTCGCTCGGCTCGGTCGCCACGATGACGACCGCCCCGCTGATCGGGTTCGCGGCGGCCGGCCTCGGCAGCACCCAGCACGCGTTGCTGGTGGTGCTGGTCGCGCTGTTCGCCAGCCTCGCTGTGGCGCGGTGGGTTGGACCTGCCGGGACCCTGGTTGCCGACCCGGTGGAGATCCTCGCCGACCAGAGGCAGTCGGTGCCTGCCGCCTGAACGGGGGCCGGCGCGAGTAGCCGAACGGTTGCGCACCCGTAACCTGGCCGTCAGCCCTGCCGGTTAGGCTCCGGCCATGCCCACCGCCCGCGTGACCATCATCCAGCCCGACCCGAAGGTGCCGCTGGACCGCTTCGGCCCCTGGCTGGCCAGCAACGGGGTCCTGCTGCGGGCCTACCCACTGTGGTCGAGGGACGTGCCCGAGGTCTCCGACCTGGCCGACGGCCTGCTGGTGCTGGGAGGCCGGATGAGCGCCCACGACGCCGCGTCCCACGACTGGCTGGAGCCCCTGAAAGGCCTGCTGGCCGGTGCGGTCGCGGCGGGGGTGCCGACCCTGGCGATCTGCCTTGGCCACCAGCTGCTGGCCGAAGCCCTCGGCGGCGAGGTGGTGGTGGACCACCCCGACGGCGGCGAGGAGGGGGCCCACACGATCACCTGGGCACCTGCCGCGCTGCACGACCCGTTGCTGGGGCGCCTCGCAGAACAGGGCCCGTCGCTGGTCGCCCAGTCGCACCACGACGTGGTGACGAAGCTGCCGCAGGGCGCGCTGTCACTCGCCGCCACCGAGCGGTACGCCAACCAGGCGTTCCGGGTGGGCTCGGCCGTGGGCGTGCAGTTCCACCCGGAGGCCTCCCCCGAACTGATGGGCCGCTGGGCGGAACTCGACGGCGGGGACGGGCGCGACGTCCGGCGCACCATGCACCGCCAGGACACCGAGGTGTCCCGCAACGGGCGGCTGCTGGCACAGGCCTTCTGCGGACAGCTCCGGGCGCGCGCCAAGGCTGCCTGAACGGCCCGCGCGGGAGGCCGGCGCCGGGTAGGCGGGATTGGGTGGTGCCGTATGGTGGAGGGCACCTAAACAGGAGTTCGAATGATCCGCGTGCTGCCGTTCCTGATCGAGTTGATCCTGGTGGTGTTCTGCCTGGTCGACTGCATTCAGGCCGACCAGCGCCGCATTCGCAACCTGCCCAGGTGGGCCTGGGTACTGGCCATCCTGATCGTGCCGATCGTCGGTTGCATCGCCTGGCTGCTGGCCGGACGACCCACCCGCTCCAGCGCCTCCCAGCGGCCCTCGCCGTCCACCCCGGCCGGCTCTGGTTTCCCAGGGATCGAGCGCCCCCAGCGCCCGCGCCCGGTGGCACCGGACGACGACCCGGAGTTCCTCTCCAGACTGAAGCAGAGCAACGCCGAGCACGAGCGCCTGTTGAAGCGCTGGGAGGAGGAGTTGAAGCGCCGCGAGGACGAGCTGCGCAAGGACCCTGACTCCGGCTCCAACCCTGACCAGGCCTAGGCCTTCACGGCTTCGCCGGTGCCAGCACCGCCGGCGGCGGCGCCACCACGGGTTGCGGACGAGCTCGCAGCGAACCGATCAGGACCCCGGAGACCACCACCACGGCGCCGGACAGCTCCAGCCAGGTGGGCACCTCGGCCAGCACCAGGCCGGCGGTGAGCAGGCCAGCCACCGGCACCAGCATCGAGAACGGGGCCACCACGCCCGCCGGGTGCCGCGCCAGTAGCCACGTCCAGATTCCCGAGCCGACGGCTGTGCCCAGCACGCAGGTGTAGGCCAGCCCCAGCCATGCCGGCAGGGCCGCGGCTGAGAACGATCCGGCCATGGCGGACGCGATCCTCGCCGGCCCCTCGACCCAGAGCGACAGCGCCAGCATCGGCACCGGCACCACGACTGACATCCACAGCGTGAGGTGCAGCGGGTTGGGTGGCTTGGCCAGCCGGCTCGCCAGGTTGCCGAAGGCCCAGCCCAGGCCGCCCAGCAGCACCAGCAGGAACGGCAGCAGCGTGGCAGCCTGGGCGCGGGAGACGCCGACCAGCACCATGCCCGCGACGGCGATGACGATGCCCATCCACTGGCGGCGGCCCACCCGCTCACGCAGCAGCGCTGCGCCGAGCACCAGCGTGAACGGCGCGGACGCCTGCAGCACCAGTGAGGACAGCCCGGTGGGCATGCCGGCCGACATCCCCCAGTAGAGGAACGTGAACTGCGCCACGCCGAAGCCCAGCCCGTAGCCCACCAGCCAGCGCAGCGGTACCGCCGGGCGGGGCACCAGCAGGACGGTGGGCACGGCGATCAGCGCGAACCGCAGGGCCACCAGCAGGAACGGCGGGAACTGCTCCAGCGAGGCGTGGATGGCCAGGAAGTTCACGCCCCACAGCACTGCGACCACGGCGGCGAGGAGTCGATGGCGGACGGGCACCGGGCAATCCTCGATCGAATCAACCATGAAGAACAAGCGCAACCTGCTGAAAGATCGGTTTAGGCTGGCTTAATGGACGTTCGTCATCTGGAATTGCTGCGTGAACTGGCCGACCGGGGCACGGTGACCGCCGTGGCGGGCGCCACCTACCGCTCCCCCTCGGCGGTGAGCCAGCAGTTGCGCACGGCAGAGCGCGCCTTCGGCACCGCCCTGGTGGAGGCGCACGGACGCGGGCTGCGCCTGACCGCCGCCGGCCGGCTGCTCGCCGCCGGGGCCGTGGAGGTGGCCACAACGCTCAGCCGGCTGCAGGGCCAGCTCGACCAGCTGCGTGGCGAACCGTCCGGGCAGGTGAGCATCGCCTCGCTGCCCAGCGCAGCCGAGTTCCTGCTGCCGCCGGCCCTCGCCCGCCTGGCCGGGACGGGGCTCGAAGTGCAACTGAGCGACTCCGACGTCGCCGAGTCCGACTTCGCTGCCAAGGCAGCGGACTACGACCTCGTGCTCGGGCACAGCCTCGCCGCCACCCCTGCCGGCGCCGACCGCCTGGCGGGGGTCACCGTCGCCCGGGAACCGCTCGACGTCGCCGTCCCGGCCGGCCACCGCCTGGCGGGCCGAAGGACCCTGGCCGCTGCCGACCTGGCCGGCGAGCGCTGGATCAGCGTGCCGCTCGGCTTCCCGTTCGACACGGTGAGGATCGCCATCGAGAACCGCAGCGGCGAGGCGCTGCAGGTGGTGCAGCGGGTGCGGGACAACCGGGTGGTGGAGGCGCTCGTCGCCGCCGGCGTCGGCTGCGCGCTGTTGCCCCGCTTCACCACCAGGCCGCGCTCCGGCCTGGTCACCATCCCGCTCAGCGACGTCCGCTCGGTGCGTTCGATCGTCGCCCTCGGCCGGCCGGACCGGTTGCAGCGGGTCGCCGTCCGGGCTGTCCTGGACGTGCTCACCGCGGTCGGGGCGGAGTTGACCGGCACCTTTGCCGACCCTCCGGTCGGTACGGCGGCACTGAAGTAGGTTGGTCGGACACCGGCACGAGCAGGAGGGGCCATGGCCACCCGGACCGTTGTCATAACCGGTGCCAGCGACGGCATCGGCGCCGCCGCGGCACGCCGGCTGGCAGCCGGAGGGCACCAGGTCGTGGTGGTGGGCCGCTCGGCGGAGAAGACCGCACGGATCGCAGCCGAGCTGGGCATGCCGCACCACGTCGCCGACTTCGCCGACCTGGGCCAGGTGCGGCGCCTCGCGGCTGAACTGGGGGCGGCCTACCCGCGCATCGACGTGCTGGCGAACAACGCCGGAGGGATCTTCGCCCGCCGGGAGCTCACCGTCGACGGGAACGAGCGCACCTTCCAGGTGAACCACCTGGCCGGCTTCCTGCTCACCACGCTGCTGCTGCCGAAGCTGGTGGAGAGCCGGGCCACGGTGATCCAGACGGCCAGCGCCGCAGCCCGCACCATGGCCAGGTACGACCCGGACGACCTGCAGTGCGAGCACGGCTACACCGCGTGGCGCGCCTACGGCAACAGCAAGCTCGCCAACCTGCTGTTCACCCGCGAACTCCACCGCAGGCACCACGGCCACGGCGTCTCGGCAGCGGCGTTCCACCCCGGTGTGGTCGGGTCGAACTTCGGCAGCGAGTCGTCCTGGCCGACGCGGGCCTTCTACGGCTCGCCCCTGCTCAGCCGCCTCCTGGTGAGCCCCGCCCGCGGCGCCGACACGCTGGTCTGGCTCGCCGACGGCACGCCGGGGGTGACCTGGCAGTCCGGTGGCTACTACGCCGAGCGCAGGCTGGCCAGGACCACCCAGCTCGCCGCGGACGCCCAGCTCGCCCGCGCACTGTGGGAGTCCTCGGAGCTGCTGGTCGGCTGAGCGCCGCCGGCTCGGCAGGATTCCCCGCTGCCTGCGGCGCCGGCGGGTGAGACAGTGGTGGTCCACCACAAGGAGGCAACAGTGAGCAACACCGAACGCGCCCCGCAGGTGATCGACTGCCACCCGGAGGCCCACGACCCCAGCGAAGTCCAGACCCTGCTGCCGAAGGTGGTGGAGCTCGGCGGGGGTGAGCAGTCGATGCGGGTGCGTCGCAGCCTGCCGCAACTGCACCGCTCCTTCGTCGGAGCCTGGTGCTTCGTCGACCACTACGGGCCCGACCTCGTGGCGGCCACCGGCGGCATGGACGTGGCCCCGCACCCCCACACCAGCCTGCAGACGGTGAGCTGGCTGTTCGACGGCGAGATCGAGCACCGCGACTCCGGTGGAGTGCACTCGCTGGTGCGGCCGGGCGAGGTGAACCTGATGACCTCCGGCCGAGGCATCGCCCACTCTGAGGTGTCCACCCCGCAGACCGGTTACCTGCACGGCGTGCAGCTCTGGGTGGTGCTGCCGGAGCACGCCAAGGACCTGGAGCGGGAGTTCCAGCACCATCGTCCCGACATGGTAGAGGTGCCCGGCGGCACCGCTCGGGTCCTGGTGGGCCGGCTGGCCGGCGACACCTCACCCATCCACACCGAGACCCGCTGCTCGGCGCGGAGGTCGTGCTGCGCCCGGGCGCGGTGTGGGAGTTCGAGGTGGACCCCGGCTACGAGCACGGCGTGCTGGTGGACGCAGGCACGGTGGAGCTGGACGGGGTCCGGCTGGACCCGGACACCATGGGCGTCCGGGACGCCGGACTGGGCCACCTGCGGCTGGCCAACCCGTCCGACGCCCCGGCCAGGCTGATGCTGCTCGGCGGGGAGCCCTTCGACGAGGGCGTGATCATGTGGTGGAACTTCATCGCCCGCAGCCACGACGAGATCGTGGAACTCCGGCAGGCCTGGCAGAACGAGGCTGACCGGTTCGGCGCGGTGCGCGGCTACCGGGGCGAGGTCGCGCGCCTGGACGCGCCGCCGCTGCCGCCGGGAGAGCTGCGTCCCCGGTACCGCCGGCCGCTGCCCTGAGCGCACCGCCCGCCCCCCTTTCCGGGTGGCGGGCGGCGGGGCTCAGACCATCAGCGGCACGTACTTGACCACCACCATCGTGACGATGGCCAGCAGCCAGACCGAGACCACCAGCACGTCGAGGTCGTTGGCCACGAAGGTGCGGGCGGCCCGGCTCGCCCGTTCGGGCAGGAACAGGTTGCCGTCCCGGATGTTGACGTGCGTCAGCGAGGTGAACACCAGCGTGGTGGACAGGGTCACCAGCAGGCACCACGGGCAGAGCGCGCCGATCACGAAGAAGGCCTGGAAGAACAGCCAGTAGGCGAAGATCAGGCCGAGGGTGTAGACGATCTGCGCGGACAGCATGAACCAGCGCGGGAACCGCACCCCGCCCAGGCTGGCTACGGCGATCGTGATCACCACCGGCTCGGCGACCAGCCCGAGGAACGCGTTGGGAAAGCCGAACAGGCTGGCCTGCCAGGAGTTCCCGACCGCGCCGCAGCTCAGCACGGCGTTGATGTTGCAGCCCAGCGCGGCATTGGGGTCGGCCGCCAGCTTGACCGCGTCGATCGCAAGGACGAACGAAGCGGTCAGGCTGATCAGCGCCGACACCAGCATCTCGGAGAAGATCCAGCCGTTCGACTGCCGCAGGCCGCGCAGCCGTTGCAGCCCGGGACTAGCCATTCGCGGCTTGCGCGAGCGCCTGGGCGAGCGGGCCCCTGGTGTAGACGTCGCCGGCGAACTTCTCCCCGTTGATCTTCACCGTCGGGGTGCCGGTGATACCGGAGTCGAAGGCCTGCTGGGTGATCTTCTGCACCCACGGCACGAAGGTCTGCCTTGCGAACGTCGCCACCACGTCGGCCGGCGCACCTGCCTGCCGGGCCAGGTCGGCCAGCTGCTGGTCGGTCAGCCCGGCGGAGCCCTCCGCGGGCTGGCTGGCGTACAGCAGCTGGTAGTACTTAAGCGCCACCTTGGGGTCGGCGTCCGCAACGGTGACGAACGCGTTCGCTGCGCGGGTGGAGAACTTGGTGCCTCCGGACTGCTGGTCGAGGAAGGCCATCGGGTGGATCTCCAGCTTGGTGGTGCCTGCGTCCACCGCTGCGGTGATGTCATCGCCGTTGGCGCGTTCGAACTCGCCGCAGTACGGGCACATGAAGTCGGCGTAGACGCTGAGGGTGACCTTCGCCCCGGCGTCGCCGATCGCCACAGCTCCGCTCTCGGTGGCTGTGGCCGGGGCGGTGAGGCCGTCGGCGCCGACCACGCCGGTGTTGGTGCCGCGGGAGCTCACCACTGCCCACGTGATCACGCCGATCATCACGACGATGACGGCCAGGCCGGAGATCCAGGCCACCCGGATCGCGGTCCTGGCCCGCTTGTCCGCCGCCGCCTGGGCCTGTTGTTGCTGTCGCAGGGCGGCACGCGCGCCAGGCTGGGGTTGGTTCTTCGGTTTGTTCGCCATGAGTGTTCCGTTTCGTCCGGGCCCGGTGGCCCTGCCTGAAGTGCTGGTTGAGCGGCGTGGTGCGCCTGGGGCGTGCCTGGCACGCAGGACCGCGAGCTGCGGTCAGGGTTCGGCTTCAGAACAGTCGGCTGGGTGGACCGCGGCGCGGGTTCTCCCGCGACCAGCCGGCGCGTGGCGGCGCAGCGGTCACCGGCACCGGCACCGGCCGGGACTGCGGGATGCCGAGGCCGGACAGTCCGACCAGGGCAGCGGCGATCGCCTCCCCGGCCGAGCGGGCCAGCTCCCGTGCGCCGCGCATCAGCATGGCCGCAGCGGCGATCAGGAACGGCAGCAGCACGACCTGCACCACCAGCGTGGCCGCGATCATCAGGGTCCAGCCGACCATTGCCGTTGGCGCCGTCACGCAGTGCCCGGCACCCCCCGGAGCGGTGTTGGGCACCCACTGGTAGAGGGGGTGGCCGGAGTCGAAGCATGCCACCACTGCAACCCGGGGCAACCTCGCCTGCAACGGCAGCAGCGCGAGCACAGTGCATGCCGCAGCCAGCGCGCGCACACCCAGCCGGGGTCGGCGCAGCCACTGCAGCAGCCGCTTCACCCGGCCAACGATACCGAATCCCGGGTCCGCCCCGCCCGTCCCCTTCCGGGTGGCAAGCCGCGCCCGGCACCGCGGCCCCGCCCCGAGGGCCCGACCCGGCTTCGCAGCCCCGTGGTAACCTCGGCGCATGCACACCAGCCCCCGGCTCGTCAGCTTGCTGAGCACCGGAAGCGCGCCCATGTGCATGTGTTGTTGTCGCGGCTGAGCCAGACAGCAGCATCACACCCGCTCCTCCCCGCCGGCCCGTCGGGCCCGCGACGGGATCCCGTGATCGCGGTCGAGACCGCGAGATGCGCTGTCAGTCCATCCACTGACCAACCCACCCGGAGGCTTCCGTGACCACGCTCCACCCCCCGACCACCCCCGCCACCCCAACCCTGATCGACCCGCGCGGCCCGCGGTTCGCTGCTGCGCTCAGCGCTGTCATCCTCGCCGCAGCCCTGCTCGCCGGGCCGGCGTGGGGGCTGCCCCTGGTCGTCCTGCAGGCCGTCGCCTTCGGCGCCGGCTCGCTGCTCGGGCTCCGGTTCCAGCCCTACGGCTGGCTGTTCCGCCGCTTCGTCCGGCCGCGGCTGGCCGATCCGGCCGAACTCGAGGACGAGCGTCCGCCCCGGTTCGCCCAGGGCGTGGGGCTCGGCTTCGCTGCGCTGGCGCTGCTGGGCGCCCTGACCGGGCTGGCCTGGCTCTTCCTCGTGGCCGTGGCGTTCGCCCTGGTCGCGGCACTGCTCAATGCGGTCTTCGACTTCTGCCTCGGCTGCGAGCTGTACCTGCTGGGCCGCCGCGTGCTCGGCCGTCCGGCCCTGGCCGCGACTGCGGGAGAGGCCGCCCGGTGACCGGGGCGTACGTCCTCGCTGCCGCGGTCCTGCTCGCGGTCGGCTTCGGGCTCTACCGTCGCAACCTCGACGGCCGGGCGCGTCCGGTGCGGGCAAACGCCGGTGCCCCCCGGCTCGACGACTCGCTGCTCGGCGGGCGCCTGGGCACGCGCGCAACGCTGGTCCAGTTCTCCTCCGCGGTCTGCGCTCCGTGCCGGGTGACGAAACGCCTGCTCACTGAACTGGCGACAGCCGATCCGGCCGTCGCCCACATCGAGATCGACGCCGAACAAAGGCTCGACCTCGCCGGCACCCTGGCCATCAGCAGGACCCCGACCGTGCTGGTGCTGGACGCGGACGGCGTAGTCCGGAACCGCATCGTTGGCGCCCCGCGCAGGCAGGAAGTGCTCGCTGCACTCGCGCTGGTGACCGGCCCCAACCGCCCCGACGACCGACAGGTGCAGAGATGACCCCGAGAGCCGATGTCTGGAGCCGGATCCGGTCCGAGGTCGCGACCGACGCCGCTGCCGAACCGGCCCTGGCCAGCTTCCTGCACACCAACGTCTTGTCGCACGCGAGGCTGGAGGATTCCCTCAGCTTCATCCTGGCCAGCAAGCTGGGGAGCGAGACGATCACCTCGCTCAGCCTGCGCGAGCTGATCGGCCGCGCCCTTGACGACGACCGCAGCATCGGCATCGCCGTCCGCGAGGACCTGCGCGCGGTGCTCAGCCGCGATCCTGCCTGCCGCGGCTACTCGGTGCCGCTGCTCTACTTCAAGGGCTTCCACGCCCTGCAGGCCTACCGGGTGGCCCACTACTACTGGACGCACGAGCGGCCGGCGCTGGCCCTGTACCTGCAGAGCAGGATCTCCGAGGTGTTCGCCGTGGACATCCACCCCGGGGCTCGCATCGGGAAGGGGATCATGTTCGACCACGCCACTTCGGTGGTGATCGGGGAGACCGCAGTGGTCGAGGACGACTTCTCGATGCTGCACGAGGTGACCCTCGGCGGTACCGGCAAGGTGGGCGGCGACCGCCACCCGAAGATCGGGCGCGGCGTCATGATCGGCGCCGGCGCGAAGGTGCTGGGGAACATCCGCGTCGGCGAGGGCGCGAAGGTTGGCGCCGGCTCCGTCGTGCTGGAGGACGTGCCGCCGTACACGACGGTCGCGGGCATCCCGGCCCGTCCGGTCAGCTACCCCGGGCACGCCCTTCCCGCCCTGGACCTGGAGCCGCTCGGGCCCTGAAGCCTGGCAGCTCGCCCCGATGCTGGACCGATCCGCCCTTGGCACGACCGCGGCGGATAGGGTCGAGGCGTGGTGAACGCGGGACAGCGGACCTCCCTCGACCGCCGGCTGGGCACCACCGAGGCGATGTTCATCGGCCTCGGCGCGATGGTTGGAGCCGGGGTCTTCGTGGTGTTCGCCCCGGCCGCCGCAGCAGCGGGCACCACCTTGCTGCTCGGCCTGGCGCTGGCCGCCGTGGTCGCGTACCTGAACGCCATGGCCTCAGCCCAGCTGGCGGCCTCCTATCCCACGTCCGGCGGCACCTACGTCTACGGCAGGGAACGGCTCGGTCCGTGGTGGGGCTACATCGCCGGCTGGGGCTTCGTCGTGGGCAAGACCGCATCTACGGCGGCGATGGCCCTGGTGTTCGCCGCCTACCTCGTCCCGGAGCCCGGCCTGGTGCAGCGGCTGGTCGCGGCTGCGGCCGTGCTGGCGCTGGCTGCGGTCAATTACCGCGGCATCACCAAGACGGCCTGGGTGGCCGGCATCCTGGTTGCGCTGACGCTCGGCTGCCTCGGCGTGGTGATCCTGGTGGGGTGGCCGGGGGCCCGCGGCGGGCTGCCCTCGCTGGCGTGCCTGTACTGCGTGGAGAACTGGTACGGGGTGCTGCAGTCCGCCGGCCTGCTGTTCTTCGCCTTCGCCGGCTACGCCCGGGTCGCCACGCTCGGCGAGGAGGTCAGGGACCCCCGGCGCACGATCCCGCGCGCCATCCAGTTGTCCCTTGCCATCACGGTCCTGCTGTACGCGGGCGTCGCGGTGGCAGCGCTGTCCACCCTCGGGGCTGCTGAACTGGCCGCCTCGTCCGCCCCGCTGCGCGACGTCGTGCGCGCGGCGGGCTTCGAAGGGCTGGAAGTGTTCGTGCAGCTGGGCGCGGCGGTGGCCTGCCTCGGCGCGCTGCTCACCCTGATGGCCGGCATCGGGCGGACGGCGCTGGCGATGGCGCGCAACCGGGACCTGCCGCAGTGGCTCGCAGCAGTGCACCCGCGGTTCGCCACCCCGCACCACGCCGAGCTCCTGCTGGCGGGCGTGATCACAGTGGTGGTGCTGATGACCGACATCCCCAACGCGATCGGCTTCTCCTCCTTCTGCGTGCTCGTCTACTACGCGATCACCAACCTCGCCGCGTTCTCCCAGGTGGGGGCTCCCCGGCTCTGGCCGCGCACCCTGAACGTGCTCGGCCTGGTCGGTTGCCTGGCACTGGCTGCAACGCTGCCGTGGCAGTCGGTGCTGGTGGGCACGCTGGTGCTGGCCCTCGGCGTGCTGGGCCGCCGGCTCGCTGCCACCGCCTGAGCGCCGCGGGCTAGGTTGGGCGGCATGCCCGTTTCCCTGGTCACCGGGTCGACCGCCGGCATCGGCGCCGCCTTCGCCCGTGCCCTCGCCCGCCGCGGCCACGACCTGGTGCTGGTCGCAAGGGACGAGGCCAGGCTGGCAACCAGCGCTGCCGAGCTCAGCGCGCACTACGGCGTGGAGGTGGAGGTGCTGCCGGCCGACCTCGCCGTGCCCACGCAGCTGGCCGCCGTCGCCGCCCGGCTGGAGGATCCCGGGCGTCCCGTGGAGTGGCTGGTGAACAACGCCGGCTTCAGCGTCGGCGCCACCCTTGCCAGCGGCGACCTGGAGCGGCACCGCAGGGCCATGGACGTGATGTGCTTCGCCGTCCTGGTGCTCGGCGGAGCGGCAGCCCGCGCGATGCGGGCCCGCGGCCGCGGCCGGATCGTCAATGTCTCCTCACTGGCAGCCTGGGTCACCCAGGGCCACTACTCGGCGATCAAGGCCTGGGTACGCAGTTACTCCGAGGGGCTGGCCAACGAGTTGCACCACACCGGCGTCACCGTCACAGCCCTGTCTCCGGGCTGGGTGCGCACGGAGTTCCACGAGCGGGCGGGGATCCGCACGTCCGGGATCCCGGACTGGGCCTGGGTGGACGCCGATCTCGTGGCAGAGCGGGCCGTGCGCGACGCCGAGGCCGGCCGGATGACCAGCATCCCCACCCTGCGGTGGAAGGCCGCCAGGGCCTTCCTCGCCCTGGCCCCCGCCGGCGTGATCCGCCGGATCTCGCGCTCCGTCCAGCGCAGCGGAGCCACCTGACCCCCGGCCCTCCTCCTCCCCCTCCGTCCCGCTCCCGCCACTTTGCGCCGCCAACCCCGACCTTGCGCCGCATAGATGGAGCGCAAGGTCGGGTTTCGCGGCGCAAAGTCGTCGGAAGGCGGTCGCAGCGAATGGGTCCCCGGAGCGGGGCCGAGGTTTGCCGCCGGTCACGGGCGGGTAGCTTGCAGACGATGCCATTGGGGCATTTCTCCACCAAGGACCACGCCACATGAAAGGAAAGCAGAATCATGATCGGTGAGATCATTGGTCTGATCATCTTCGGAGCCATTATCGGCGCCCTGGCCAGATTCTTCATGAAGGGGAACCAGAACATCGGGATGGTGTGGACGATCATCCTCGGCATCCTCGGCGCCCTGGCCGGCTACTGGCTCGCGGGCCTGATCGGCGTGGCGCAGACCGAGGGCATCGACTGGATCCGGTGGATCATCTCCATCGCATGCGCGGCGCTGTTCATCGCCATCTACCTGGCCGCGACCCGAGGCCGAACCCGCACCGGCGGGGTGGCCTGACCATGGACTGGTGCGGGTCGGCCTGCACAAAGCGGCCGACCCGCGCCATTCAAACGCGAGCAGCGAACTACAGCAGCCCCATGATTTGATCCCGAAGAATTCCTTGAATTCTCTCAGCACCGCCCCGGCCACGTTTGCGGCCGGGGCGGTGTTCGCTTTCGCGCCCGCGACGGCCGGCTGGTCCGTCGTCCGCAGCGTCGAATGCCAGGCTGTGGTCGGCCCCTGCGCCGACCCCGGGCCGGGAGGACAGCGCGCCAATCCCGCACCGGTCCCCGCCAACAAACCCTCAACTCAACCCTGAACGGCTACTTGAGCCCCGTCTCAGACGAAACCCCTAGCCAGCAGCATGTTGGTGGTGGCCGTCTACAACCCAAGTCTCAACCCTGCCCTTGCCCCGTACGACTTGCGTACGTACAAAACCTCTTGTGAGAGCCCCATCGCGAGCCCTGTCCGTGACCATCGGCCTAGCCATGGCGCTCGGTCTCGCGCTCGTCGAACCGGGGGCGGCCCAAGCCACCTCGATCTCGACCAGTGCGAAGAAGGCCTTCATCTCCAGCGTGACCGCGCCGGCCCAGAAGGCCCAGCGCGAGTACGGCGTGCCGGCGTCGGTGTCGATCGCCCAGGCCATCGAGGAGAGCGACTGGGGCACCTCGAAGCCGGCCGAGGACGCCAAGAACTACTTCAACACCCGCTGCAGCGCCGGCATGACCGCCAGCCAGTTCGCCGCCCTGGCCGATGCCCAGGTCGGCAAGCCCTACCTGCTGGGCGCGGAAGCGTCGCTGGCCAACACGGATCCCAGCAAGTTCGACTGCTCGGAACTCGTCGAGTGGCTGTTCGGCCGCTCCGGCAACCCGATCACCGACCTCGCGGCAGCGCAGTACAACGTCACGAAGGCCGTCAGCAAGGGGAGTTCGCCCAAGGCCGGCGACCTGGTGTTCCTGCGCAACAACCCGGCGCGTTCCAACGGCATCGGGCACGTCGCGATCCTCACCAAGAAGCTGTCGAACGGCGACTGGCGGATTATCGAGGCCAGGGGCCGCGCGTACGGTGTGGTGCGCACCACCCTCAGCTACTGGAAGACCCGCAAGTACTACGCGGGCCTGCGCCGCTACGCGAAGCTCGTCTTCGCCGGCAGCGACGGCATCACCACCTCGGCCGCGAGCCGGTACCAGACGGGCTGCGTGACGATCTCGAGCACCCGGTACGCGAAGTTCTCCACGATCACCAACTCCTTCCTCGCCAACGCCATCGCGGTGACGCAGGACTCGGCCTACAAGTCGGCGCGTGCAGCTCTGGGCGACCCCGAGCAGTACGTCGACGCGCTCGCCAAGGTCCGGGCGCCCAAGGACCCCGGAGCCTACGCCTCGCGGCTGCGGCAGATCATCGACGCCTACGACCTGCGCGACTATGACGTGGTGCCGTTCGACCTGGTGCTGCTGTCCGGCGCGAAGGGCACGAAGGTGACGGCCACCCAGCACCTGCTGTCGGCCGCCGGCTACAGCGTGAAGGTCACCGGGAAGTACGACTCGGCCACCATCTCAGCGGTCCGGAGGTTCCAGAAGGCCAAGAAGCTCGGAGTGGACGGTGAAGCCGGCCCGATCACCCTCACTGCACTGATGCAGAAGCTGAGCGAAGGCGCCAAGGGCGACGAGGTGAGCGCGGTCCACGCCCTGCTCGACGCGAACGGCTTCCCCACCACCGGAGGGACCACCTACGGCAGCGCCACCGAGAGCTCGGTGAAGGCCTTCCAGGACGTCGCCGGACGCACGCCGACCGGGGTCGTCGACAACGCCACCTGGACGGCACTGTTCATGACGCTCGACCCCGCGCCGACGCCGAAGGTCACGGGCGAGGCCGCGGTGGGCAAGACCCTGACGGCCGGCGCCGGCAGCTGGGGGCCGGGCAGCGTCAGCCTCAGCTACCAGTGGTACCGCGGTGACCGGCCGATCAGCGGCGCCACCAAGGCGACCTACAAGCTGGGCGTCGAGGACGCCGGCTACACCCTGCGCGTGCGGGTGACCGGCACCAAGGCGAAGTACACCCAGACCGCACGGGTGTCAGCGGCCACCGCGGGCGTCCCCCTGCTCAAGCTCACCACCACCCCCACGCCGAAGGTCACCGGAAAGCCGGAGGTCGGCCAGGAGCTGACCGCCGTGCCGGGCACCTGGGCGCCGGAAGGGGTCGGGCTCGGCTACCAGTGGTACCGCGGCGACAAGCCGATCAGCGGAGCCACCAAGCCCACCTACACCGTGGACGTCGCCGACGCCGGCGCCAGGCTCAAGGTGGCCGTGACCGGCTCCAAGACCGGCTACGTGAAGGTCACCAAGACCTCCGGCGCCACCGCTGCCGTGCCGAACGCGCTCAGCGCACCGACTCCGGAGATCGCCGGGAAGGTCGCCGTGGGCCAGACCCTCACCGTCGAGCCCGGCACCTGGGAACCCGGCAAGGTGACCCTCGCCTACCAGTGGTACCGCGGGTCCAGCGCCATCAAGGGGGCCACCAAGGCCACCTACACGCTGGTCGCGGCCGATGCCGGCGCCAAGCTGACGGTGCGCGTGACGGGCTCCCAGGCCGGGTTCACCACGACCAGCAAGAATTCGGCTGCCACCTCAGCGGTCGCCAAGGGCACCCTGGTCGAGAAGAAGGTCTCGATCGACGGCACCCCCAGGGCCGGCAAGACCCTGACCGTCGTCCGTGGTGTCTGGGGGCCGGGCACGGTGAAGTACTCCTACCAGTGGTACCGCGGCGACAACGCGATCAAGGGCGCGGACTCGAAGAGCTACAAGGTCGTGACCACCGACAAGGGCAAGACGATCAGCGTCCGGGTGCGGGTGTCGAAGGACGGCTACACGACCGTCAGCGCCAAGGCCAGCGCCAAGATCGCCAAGTAGCCCGGCTCACCAGTCCTGGTCGGCGCACCTGGCCTTGATCGTGAACGGGATCGGGTCGACAGCCGCGCCGTCCTCCAACATCTCTGCCGTGCCGCTGATCGTCCAGGTGGTGCCGCTCAACTTCACCTTCGCCGAGGTGCCCTTCGCCGGGTTTTCTCCGTCGTAGCCGAGCTTGCGCACGATCAGTTCGGAGTCCTCACCGAAATCACCGGAGATCGAACGCACGGCAGCCTTGTCCGCTGCCAGCACCACCTTCAGTTCGACGGTGTTGTAGAAGTCGTTCCTGGAGTCGGTCAGCGTGATCGTGGGCGCGCCGCCCTGCGTGCGGCAACCGCCGGTGAAGGCGTCGCTGACCAGGTTCCGCTTGAAGAAGACCAGGCTGCCGCTGGCCTTCACGCCGGGACGGTCACTCGGCGTCGGCGTCGCGGTAGGGCTCGGCGACGGCGCGGATGTGGAAGGGCTGGGGGCCGAGGGCGAGGGGGTGTGGGTGACCACCGGCGCGGGAGTGAAGCCACCCCCCGGCTGCAGGCAGCCGGTCAGCGCCAGCGAGAGGCCGGCGCCCAGCCCGAGCACCAGCGCGCTCCTCCAGCGAAACGCCCCGGCCCGGTCCAGTTCTGCACATCCAGCCACGTTCCAATGCTGGACCCAGCCGGCGGGCAGGCCGGGAACGACTCGCCCGCGGGCGCCACTTCGGAGCCGGGTCGGGCGGCACCAGCGCAGTTCAGGCCGGCACCAGCCCGTAGGCGGCCATCGGAACTGCCGTTGGAAGTGGTGTAGTACAGGACCCCGTCCGCGGCTGCACCCCGGCCATCAGCGGGATTGTGCGGCCCGGACCGCGGCAGACCGCTCAGTAGGAGCGCTCAGCCTCGTCACCGGCGACGATCTCCTTGCCGGCGCTGGTGCCCAGCAGCACTGCGCCGGCCCGCAGCAGCGCGGCGGCCTGCCGGTAGGACTTGATGGCACCGGAGGCCTTCACCTGCACACCGGGCAGCACCCGGGCCGCCAGGTAGCCGATCGACTCCGGGTTGGCCACCTCCACCGCGCCGGAGCTGGCGTTCTTGAGGTAGGCGGCGCCGGCCTCCATCGACAGGTCGACCGCGGCATCGCGCTCGGCTGCGGTCAGCAGCGGCAGTTCCAGCATCACCTTCACCGGCACCCCCGCAGCCACCACACCGGCGATGTCGTCGCGGAAGCGGTCGTAGAGGCCGCTCTTCAACCAGCCGACCTGGACACCGATGTCGATCTGCTCCGCGCCCGCCGCGACCAGGCTCTCGGCCTCGGCCGCCTTGCCCCGGGAGGTGGTCACCCCGCAGGTCGGGAAATCGAGGGCTGAGGCCACCAGCACGCCCGTGCCGCGAAGCACCTGGGCCACCTCGGGAACCCAGGACCCGGGCACCATCGCCGCGTTGAAGCCGTGGTGCAGGGCTTCCTCTGCGTGGCGCACGATCCGCTCACGGGTGGTGCCGGTCTCGATCAGCGTGTGCTGGATGAAGGGCGCGATCCGGGCGGGGGTGAGGCTGTCCAGGATGGACCGGTCGAGCGGCATCAGGGGGTTCCCTTCGGGTTCGGACGCGATCGGGCGAGCAGGCGGGTGATGTCGTCGGGCCCGGGCAGGCTCGGGATGACCTCGGCGACCCCGACGCTGTGGGCACCCGCAGCAGCTGCGTAGGTGACCGCCTGGGCCGGCTCGTCGCCGCGGGCGAGGGCGACCGCCAGCGCACCGGTGAACGCGTCGCCCGCCCCGGTGGTGTCCACCACCCGGCGCGGACGGACGGCGGGCACCAGCACGCGGCCCCGGCCGGGTTCGTCGAGCAGGCACCCGGCGGCGCCGAGGGTGACCACGATCACGCCGTCGAAGTGCCGGCGGAGGGCGTCGGCGCACTCGTCCGGGGAGTGGAGACCCGGTTCGCCGGTGATCGCGGCCGCCTCGTTCTCGTTCGGGGTGATCACGTCGACCAGTGGCCACAGGCCGGCCTCCACCGGAACGGCAGGCGCCGGGTTCAGCAGCGTCCGGACGCCGTGGTCACGGGCCAGTTGCAGGGCGCGGGCCGCCACCGGCACCGGGATCTCGAACCCTGTGACGAGCACGTCGGCAGCAGCGATCTCCGGCTCGAAGGCGTCCACGTGCGCAGGGGTCAGCTCGGCCAGCGCTCCAGGCGCGATCACGATCCGGTTCTCACCGTCGGAATCCACCAGGATGACCCCGACCATGGTGGCGGACTGGCCGACCACCACCTTGTCAGCGGCGATCCCGTGCTCATGCCACAGTTCACCTGCTCCGGTGCCGAACTGGTCGGGGCCGACGGCGGTGAGCAGCGCCACTGAAGCGCCCAGCCTCGCCGCGGCCACCGCCTGGTTGGAGCCCTTGCCGCCGTGCCCGGCCGAGAACACCCCGTCAGTCAGGGTCTCGCCTGCGGCCGGCACCCGCTCGGCCCGCATCGTCAGCCCGACGCCGTAACTGCCCACTACTGCGATTCGCATGACGCACCCCCAGTTGCTACACCTTCACCCACCCGGCCCGCTCCCCACAAGCTCGGGCCCGGACGGGTTCAGGCAGGCTCCCTGCCTGCCGGCTCTCGTCGGCAGGGGTCAGGACAGGACGGCTGCGACCTCGGGGATGCGGCGGCGGTAGCCGTCGAGGAGGCGGCGGGCCACGTCCACCGAGTCCACCAGGGGGTGCGTCGCCAGGGCTTCCCAGGCGAGCCCGGCGGAATGCTCCACCGCGGCGCGGATCGCCAGTTGCTCCACTGCCTTCACCGACTGCACCAGGCCCAGCATGTGGCCCTCCAGCGGGGCCACCGGCCGCGGCCGCACGCCGTTGGCGTCCACATCGCAGGGCACCTCGATCACGGCCTCCGCCGGCAGCCCGGCCACGCTGGACCCGTTCGCGACGTTCACGATGGCCGCCGTCGGTCGCCCGCCGGAGAGGGCGTTCATCAGGCTCAGCGCAACCGCCTGGTAGCCACCTTCGGCATCCTCGGCCTCCCGTTCCTCCTCCGCAGACCTGGCCTCCGCCATGTAGGTCTGCTCGCGTTCGGCCTTCGCCGAGCGCCAGAGCTCGAGGGCGTGCCCGGGGTCGCGGCCGGCATCGAGGTAGAAGGCGTCCTGTTGGCCGGCGAGGAACTCCCCCCGCGTGGCGGGTGCCGACCGGATCCGTGCCACCGCCTCGCGGTTGCAGTAGTAGTAGAACAGGTACTCGTTCGGCAGGGCGCCGATGCGCCGCACCCAGTCGAGGCCGATCAGCCGGGCCTCCTCGATCCCCTCCAGCCCCGGCGAGGCGATCAGCCCGGGCAGCCGGTCCTGCCCGTCCACCTCGAGGCTGCGCAGCCAGCCCAGGTGGTTCAGCCCGACATAGTCGTAGCGCAGGCCGGCGTCCCCGCTCGCGCCCACGGCAGCGGCTGCCCGCCGCATCAGCCCGATCGGGGTGTCGCAGATGCCGATGACGCGGTCGCCGAGGATCGGCCGCAGGGCTTCGGTGATGATGCCGGCCGGGTTCGTGAAGTTGATGAACCAGGCCTGTGGCGCCAGCTCGCGCACGGCCTCCGCTATCCCCCGCATCACCGGGATGGTGCGCCAGGCATAGGCGAGGCCGCCCGGGCCGGTGGTCTCCTGGCCGAGCACCCCGAGTTCGAGCGCGACGCGCTCGTCGGCGATGCGGGCGGCGGTCCCGCCCACCCGGATCGCACAGAACACGAAGGCCGCACCCGCGAGGGCGCCGCGCAGGTCGGTGGAGCCGCTGACCCGCACCCCCTCGCCGGCCGGCAACTGGCGAACCACGGCAAGGATGGTCGCCAGCCGGTCGGCATCGACGTCCACCAGCACGACCTCGTCGACCGGGCCGGACTCGGCCACCGCCGCCACGACCTGCGGCACCCGGAACCCGGCGCCGCCGATGATCACCAGCTTCATGCCTCGACCACTTCCGTCCCTGCTGCCCGCATCTGTTCGAGCGTGGCCGGATCGGCCCCGCGATTGGTCACCAGCACGTCGATGTCGGACGCGTCGCACACCGAAAGCAGCCCGGTTCCGGGGAACTTGCCGCGGTCGGCCAGCAGCACGCTGCGGTCGGACGCGGCCAGCATCGCCCGCTTCACCGCCACCTCGATGCCGGTCGTGTCCAGCACCTGCCCCCCTGGGTTCACCCCCGACGTCGACAGGAAGCAGAGGTTCGCCGACAGCTGGGAGAGCGCCTGCTCGGTCAGCAGGCCCACCAGGGACTGGTAGGTGCTGCGCAGCACGCCGCCGAGCATGATCACCTCCGGGGCTGACTCGTGGCGCAACTCGTCCACGACGGCCAGGCTCGAGGTGATCACGGTGAGCCGCCGCCCGCGCAGGCGCCGGGCCAGCCGGGCAGTGGTGGTGCCGATGTCGAGGCAGACCACCTGGCCGTCCTCGATCAACCCGGCTGCCCGGTCGGCCACCGCGTCCTTGTCGTCGGCGGCGCGGCGGTCGACCACGTCGAAGCTGTCGGTGTCCTGCTCCACTGTGCTGCCGCCACCGCGCACCCGGCGCAGCAGCCCGTCGCGGCTGAGCGTGGCCAGGTCGCGCCGGATGGTCGACCGGCTCACCCCGAACTCCTCCGCGAGGCCCTCCACCGAGACCGCGCCCTGCAGGCGGACGCGGCGAAGGATCGCCTGGTGCCGGGTGTCGGTCAGCATGGGCCACATCCTAACGTGCAGATGCGCGCAGGATCGCGCATTATCTGCGCGAATTTGGTTGAGCGACGCGCAGCCTTGTGCGATTGTTGGCCCATGACAACGGCCAGCGGCGTGCCGTCCGGGGTGCCCTCGGACGATGTCGACGTGCTGCTGGCCGGCATGGTGTTCGTCGACCTGGTGTTCACCGACCTGCCCCAGGCGCCCGCACCGGGTCACGAGGTGTGGGCCGGCGGCATGGGCTCCTCACCGGGCGGCATCGCCAACCTCGCGATGGCCGCCGCCCGGCTCGACCTGCGCACGGCGTTGGTCGCGGCGTTCAGCGAGGACGGGTACGGGCGCTGGTGCCGTGACGTGCTGGCCCGCCAGGAGCACGTCGACCTGTCCCGCTGCCGCACCTTCCCCGACTGGCACAGCCCGGTGACCGTCTCCATGGCCTACGCCGGCGACCGGGCCATGGTGACCCACGGCCACGCCGCGCCGATGCCGCTTGCCGGGATGCTCGGCGAGCCACCGGCGGCCAGGGCGGTGGTGGCCGACCTGGGCGACGAGCCATGGTGGCGCTCCAGCCAGGCCGCGGGCGCGCTGGTGTTCGCCGACATTGGCTGGGACCCGGCAGAGGTGTGGGACCCGCACGTGCTGCACCGCCTGGACGGCTGCCATGCCTTCACCCCGAACGAGGTGGAGGCGATGGCCTACACCCGCACCGGAAGCCCGGAGGCGGCGCTCAGCGCGCTGGCCGAGCTGGTGCCGCTCGCTGTCATCACCCGCGGACCCGAAGGCGTACTGGCGATCGACCAGGCCACCGGCGAGCAGGCGGCGGTGCGGGCGCTGGACGTGCCGGCGATCGACCCGACCGGTGCGGGCGACGTGTTCGCCGCAGCCCTGGTGGCGGGCACGCTCGAGGGCTGGGCACTGGCCGAACGGCTGCGGTTCGCCGCACTGGCGTCGTCGCTGGCGGTCCAGCAGTTCGGCGGCGGGTTGGCCGCCCCCGGCTGGGGCGACATCGCGGACTGGTGGACGCGGACCGCGCGGGTCGCGTCGGCCGGTGACGCAGCTGCCGCGACGCTGGCGCGCGACTACGGGTTCCTCGCCGGCCTGCTCGACCGGCACGAGGGCAGGGAGATGCGCAGGGCGGACGCGACGATCGCGCAGTTGGCGGACGTCTAGGAGTTACCACTTGCCCCGCGACCGCGAGGCAGGACGAGAGGAGAGAACGTGAGCAGGAACACCAGGCTTGCCCGGCCCCGCTGGGGACGCGTCCTGGTCGGCGGGGTCTGCGCTGCGACGCTGGCGCTGACGGTCGGCTGTGCCCCCGGGGCCGGCACCAGTGTGCCGTCCGCCCCGGCGAGCCCGCAGGGATCGGTGAACACCGACCCGGCGACGCTGGGCGACATCACGCTGACCATCTGGGACCAGGAGGTGCGCGGCGGCCAGAACGACGAGATCGAGGAACTCAACCGGCAGTTCCAGGCCAAGTACCCCAACATCAAGCTCAACCGGCACGCCCAGTCCTTCGACGACCTGCAGAAGACCGGACGGCTGGTGCTCACCGGCCCGGACGCACCCGACGTGATCCAGGCCAACAACTCCCGCAGCCAGATGGGCGCCTTCGTCAAGGCCGGCCAGCTGCGCGCCCTGGACCCGTGGGCGGACGCCTACGGCTGGAAGGACCGCTACCCCGCCTCGGTGCTGAGCCTTTCGTCCTACTCCACCGACGCCACCACCTTCGGCTCGGGCAGCCTGTTCGGCCTGCCGCAGGTCGGCGAGGTGGTCGGCTTCTACTACAACAAGGCGAAGCTGACCAAGCTCGGCCTCGAGGTGCCGAAGACCTGGGCGGAGCTGGAGGAGCAGCTGCCGAAGATCGCCGCGGGCGGTGAGACCCCGCTGGTGCTGGGCAACCTCGAGAAGTGGCCGGCCATCCACGTGTTCGGCCCGATCCAGGGCGCGCACACCCCGGCCGACCAGATCACGAACCTCGCCCTCGGCAACGCCGGGGCCGACTGGACCAGCGAGACCAACGTCGCGGCTGCCACGCAGCTGCAGGACTGGGTGAAGGCCGGCTACTTCAACTCCGACGTCAACGGCGCAGCCTACGACGACGTGGTGGCCAAGTTCGGCAAGGGCACCGGGGTCTACTTCCTCGGCGGCTCGTGGAACACCCCGACCCTTGATGAGGCCCTCGGTGAGGACGTGGGCTTCTTCGCCCCGCCACCGGCCGAGGCATCCTCCGGCCCGGCGACGACCGGCGGCACGTCGCTGCCGTTCGCTGTGACCGCTGCGTCAAAGAACCCCGACGCAGCAGCGGCCTACATCAACTTCATCACCACAGATGACGCGATGAAGGTGATCGCGGAGAAGGGCAACCTGCCGGTGCTCAACGCCTCCCAGCTCGCGCCCGCCTCCGGCGTCGGCAAGGACGTGTACGCGGCGTACGAGCTGGTCACCACCACCGGCCACCTGCTGCCCTACCTCGACTACGCCACGCCTACCTTCTCCGACACGGTGGGGGCAGCCCTGCAGGATCTGATCGCGGCCAAGAAGACTCCGGCGGAGTTCGGCGAGGCCCTGCAGAAGGACTATGGCGACTTCGTCAAGGGCTGACCAGGCCCGCGCGAACAAGGCAGCCTCCCGGCTGGCCCGGCATCGCCGGGCCAGCCGGGAGGGGCGCTCCGCAGCGACGCCCTACCTGTACCTGGCGCCCGCGCTCGTGGTCTACGCCGCGTTCCTGCTGTTCCCGCTGGCGCGGGCGGCGCAGTTCTCCCTCTACGCATGGGACACCGTCTCCCCCGCGGTGTTCGTCGGCTTCGACAACTACGTCCAGATGGCGGCCGACCCCGACCTGATCGGCTCCTTCGGCCACTCCGCCGTGCTGATCGTGTTCTACGCCGTCATCCCGATCTGCCTCGGGCTGGTGGTGGCCGCGATCCTCAATCGCGCACAGGTACGCGGGCTGGGCTTCTTCCGCACCGTGATCTTCCTGCCGCAGGTGATCGCGATGGTGGTGGTGGCCGTTGCCTGGACCCGGATCTACTCCACCGACGGCTCCCTCAACGGCCTGCTCGACGTGCTCGGCCTGGGCGAGCTGGGCCGGGCCTGGCTGGGCGACTACACCTTCGCCCTGCCCGCGGTGGGCCTGATCGGCACCTGGGTGGAGACCGGCCTGGTCACCGTCCTGCTGCTGGCCGGCATGGGACGGGTGCCGCTGGAGCTGTACGAGGCCGCCCGGCTCGACGGGGCGGGCCCGATCGCCGAGTTCTTCTCGATCACGCTTCCGGCCGTCCGGGGGGAGATCGTGGTGGCGGCCACCCTGACCATCGTGGCCGCGCTGAAGAACTTCGACATCATCTACATGACCACCCGCGGCGGCCCGGGCACCTCCACCAGCGTCCCTGCCTACCAGGTGTACAACCAGGCGTTCGGCCTGGGCCAGGTCGGCATGGCGACCACGATCGGGGTGACCCTCGCAGTGCTGATCTTCCTGATCAACCTGGTGCTGAACCGGCTGGCTGACAAGGCGGTGGAGTGATGGCGCGCCGGCGGCAGCGCACGTCCCGTGCGGAGATCGTGGCCAACTACGTGGTCCTGGCCCTGTTCGCGCTGGTGGCCCTGTGGCCGATCGGCACCATCCTCGTCCAGGCCTTCGGGCCGGCCAGCCCCGAGGCCGCGGCTGCCGGTGGCCTGCACCTGGAGAACTTCGCGCAGGCGTGGGAGGAGGGCCGCTTCTCCAGCTACATGGTGAACTCGGTGCTGGTCTCGGTGACCGTTGTGGTGATTTCGGTGACGCTGTCGGTGCTGGCCGGCTACGCGTTCGGCACGATGAGCTTCCGCGGCAGCACCTGGCTGTTCTACCTGTTCCTGTTCGGCATCATGGTGCCGACCGAGGCGATCGTCGTGCCCCTGTTCTTCGACCTGCGCCAGCTCGGCCTGGTGAACACGCTGGTGGCGGTGGCCGGACCGCAGGTGGCGCAGTCGATCGCGTTCGGCACCTACTGGATGCGCACCTACTTCCGGACGTCGGACCGGGCGATCACCGAGGCTGCGATCATCGACGGCGCCGCCCCCCGCCAGGTGCTGTGGCGGGTGCAGGCACCGATCGCGCTGCCGGCCATCCTCACCCTGGTGGTGCTGATCTTCATGTGGACGTGGAACGAGTTCCTGATCCCGCTGGTGATGTCGCCGACGGGCACGCTGCGCACCGCCCCGCTCGGCCTGGCGTTCTTCCAGGGCCAGCACGTGACCAACTACGCGCTGATGGGCGCCGCCGCCGTGCTCGTCGCGCTGCCGGTGGTGGTCGTCTACCTGTTCGCCCAGCGCTACTTCATCGCCGGCATGACCGAGGGCGCGGTCAAGTAGCCCGGCACGCCGGGGACGGTTCCTGGCACGCCGGGGACGGTTCCTGCCGAGCCGGGGACGGCTCGCGGGGTGAACCGGAACAGGAACCGTCCCCTTTCCGGGTCAGGGCGGGGCGGCTTAGGCTCCGGGGATGGCGACCGACCAGAGCGTGCCCGACCTGAAGCCCCGTTCCCGCGACGTCACGGACGGCCTGGAGAAGGCCGCAGCGCGCGGCATGCTGCGGGCGGTTGGCATGGGTGATGAGGACTTCGGCAAACCGCAGGTCGGCGTGGCATCGTCGTGGAACGAGATCACGCCGTGCAACCTCTCGCTGGACCGCCTGGCCAAGGCGGTGAAACAGGGCGTCCACGCCGCCGGCGGCTACCCGCTGGAGTTCGGCACGATCTCGGTGTCGGACGGCATCTCGATGGGCCATGAGGGCATGCACTTCTCGCTGGTGTCGCGGGAGGTGATCGCCGACTCCGTGGAGACCGTGATGATGGCCGAACGGCTCGACGGTTCGGTCCTGCTGGCGGGCTGCGACAAGTCGCTGCCCGGCATGCTGATGGCTGCGGCCAGGCTGGACCTCGCCTCGGTGTTCCTCTACGCCGGTTCCACCATGCCCGGGCAGGTGGACGGGCGGGAGGTCACGATCATCGACGCGTTCGAGGCCGTCGGCGCGTGCATCGCGGGCAAGATCAGCCGCGAGGAGGTGGACCGGATCGAACGCGCGATCTGCCCCGGCGAGGGCGCGTGCGGCGGCATGTACACCGCCAACACGATGGCCTCGGTCGCGGAGGCCCTCGGGATGTCGTTGCCCGGCTCCGCCGCTCCCCCGGCCGTCGACCGCCGCCGGGACGTGTTCGCCCACCGCTCGGGCCAGGCTGTGGTGAACCTGCTCCACCACGGGATCACTGCCCGGCAGGTCATGACCAGGCCGGCATTCGAGAACGCGATCACCCTGGTCATGGCGCTGGGCGGGTCGACCAACGGCGTGCTGCACCTGCTGGCGATCGCCAGGGAGGCCGGCGTGGAGCTGTCGCTGGACGATTTCCGGCGGATCGGCGCGCGGGTGCCCCACCTGGCCGACATGAAGCCGTTCGGGCGGTACGTGATGACCGACATCGACCGCGTCGGGGGCATCCCCGTGGTGCTGAAGGCACTGCTCGACGCCGGCCTGCTCAACGGCGACTGCCTCACCGTCACCGGCCGGACGATGGCGGAGAACCTGGAGGAGCTGGCCCCCGCCACCCTGGACGGCACGGTGGTGCACCACTTCGACGAGCCGATCCACCGCAGCGGCGGGATCACGATCCTGGCCGGGTCGCTCGCGCCGGAGGGCGCGGTGGTGAAGTCGGCAGGGTTCGATGAGGAGGTGTTCGAGGGCACCGCCCGGGTGTTCGACGGGGAGCGCGCAGCGATGGACGCCCTCGAGGCGGGCGCCATCCGTCCCGGCGACGTGGTCGTGATCCGGTACGAGGGCCCGAAGGGCGGGCCCGGAATGCGCGAGATGCTGGCGATCACCGGGGCGATCAAGGGCGCCGGCCTCGGCAAGGACGTGCTGCTGGTCACCGACGGCCGATTCTCCGGCGGCACCACCGGCTTGTGCGTTGGCCATGTCGCCCCGGAGGCCGTGGACGGCGGCCCGATCGCTTTCGTCGCCGACGGCGACCGGATCCGGCTCGACGTGGCCAACGGCACCCTCGACCTGCTCGTGCCCGCCCCGGAACTGGCCGTGCGGGCAGAGGGCTGGCGCCCGCTGCCGCCCCGCTACACCAGCGGCGTGCTCGGCAAGTACGTCAAGCTGGTCGGCTCGGCCGCCGGCGGAGCGGTTTGCGGCTGAGCGAGCGGCGGAATGCCACAGCGCAACGTCCGTCCAGCCGGGAACCGGCCGCGCTGACCCGGCCGGCGGCTACTCGTTGTCGCCGCCGGTGGCCTGGGCAGCGGTCTCACCCACGGCGTCGCCGGCGTCGGGCCAGACCCAGTCGGCGATCTCGGGCGGGTCGATCCCCCACTCCCTGGCGTAGGCCGCCGCCCCGATCCGCCGGTCCACCATCTCCTGGCGCAGGGTGGCGTAGCGGGCGCGGAGCCAGCCCACCCGGTCGATCACGTCGATCACCAGGTGGAAGCGGTCGATGTCGTTGCGCATGCACATGTCGAAGGGGGTGGTGGTCGATCCCTTCTCCTTGAAGCCACGCACGTGCAGGTTGGGATGGTTCGTGCGCCGGTAGGCCAGCCGGTGGATCAGCCAGGGGTAGCCGTGGAAGGCGAAGATCACCGGCTTGTCGGTGGTGAAGATCGTGTCGAAGTCCCGGTGGCTCAACCCGTGCGGGTGCTCGGCAGCGTCCTGCAGCCGCATCAGGTCCACGACGTTCACCACGCGCACCTTCAGCTCCGGCACGTGCTGGCGCAGCAGGTCGGCTGCGGCGAGGGTCTCCAGCGTCGGCACATCGCCTGCGCAGGCGAGCACCACGTCGGGTTCGGTGCCCGGCTGCTCGCTGCCCGCCCACTCCCAGATGCCGAGCCCCCGGGTGCAGTGCGCGATCGCCTCCGTCATCGAGAGGAACACCGGCTCGGGCTGCTTGCCGGCCACCACGACGTTGACGTACTGCTTGCTGCGCAGGCAGTGGTCGAAGGTGGACAACAAGGTGTTCACGTCCGGCGGCAGGTAGACCCGGATCACCTCCGGCGACTTGTTCATCACCACGTCGAGGAAGCCGGGGTCCTGGTGGCTGAAGCCGTTGTGGTCCTGGCGCCAGACGTGGGAGCTGAGCAGGTAGTTCAGCGACGCGACCGGACGCCGCCAGCCGATCTCGTTGGTCGACTCCAGCCACTTGGCGTGCTGGTTGAACATCGAGTCGACGATGTGGATGAACGCCTCGTAGGAGTTCATCAGCCCGTGCCGGCCGGTCAGCAGGTAGCCCTCCAGCCAGCCCTGGCACTGGTGTTCGCTGAGCACCTCGACCACCTGGCCCCGCCGCCGCAGCGGATCGGCCTCGTCTGCTGCGATCAGCTCGCCCAGCCACTGCTTGGGCGTGACGTCGTAGATGGCCTGCAGCCGGTTGGACGCGGTCTCGTCCGGTCCGAACACCCGGAAGTTGCCCGGGTTGCGCCGCGCCACCTCGGCCAGGAACTCACCCAGCCGCCGCGTGGACTCGACCATCGGCCCGCCGTGGCCGTCCGCGTCGGGATCAACCGCGTAGTCGCGGAAGTCAGGCATGACCAGGTCCTTCAGCAGCAGCCCGCCGTTGGCCACCGGGTTGGCCGACATCCGCTTCGGCCCGTCCGGCCGAAGGGCCGAGTACTCTCCCCGCAGCCCGCCGGCCTCGTCGAAGAGTTCCTGCGGCCGGTAGCCGGCGAGCCAGTCGGCCAGCACCTGCAGGTGCTCCTCGGAGTCGCGGGCGCTGGCCAGGGGCACCTGGTGGCTGCGCCAGTGGTCCTCGGTCGGCTTGCCGTCGACCTCGCGGGGGCCGGTCCAGCCCTTTGGCGTGCGGAACACGATCATCGGCCAGCGCGGCCGCTCCACGTCGGCTGCGTCGCGTCCGGCGGCCTCGGCCTTGATCGCTGCGATCCGGTCCAGCGCGTCGTCCAGCACGCCGGCGAACCGCTTGTGGGCTTCCAGGTGGTCGTCGTCGGGCCCGGCGGAGAAGAACAGCGGCTCGTGGCCGTACCCGCGCATCAGGTCGGCCAGCTCGGCCTCGGGGATCCGCGCCAGCACGGTGGGGTTGGCGATCTTGTAGCCGTTGAGGTGCAGGACGGGCAGCACCACGCCGTCGCTCGCCGGGTTGAGGAACTTGTTGCCGTGCCAGCTGGCGGCCAGCGGGCCGGTCTCGGCCTCCCCGTCGCCGATCACGGCGAAGGTGAGCTGGCCGGGCCGGTCGAACACCGAGCCGTAGGCGTGGGCGAGGGAGTAGCCCAGCTCGCCGCCCTCGTTGATCGACCCGGGGCATTCGGGCGACACGTGGGACGGGATGCCGCCGGGGAAGGAGAACTGCTTGAACAGCCGCCGCAGGCCGTCCTCGTCGCCGGTGATGCCGGGGTACACCTCGGTGTAGGTGCCCTCGAGATAGGCGTTGGCCACCAGGCCGGGCCCGCCGTGCCCCGGCCCGGCGACGTAGATCGCGTCCAGCCCGCGCTCGATGATCGCCCGGTTGAAGTGCGCGTAGAGGAAGTTCAGGCCGGGCGTGGTGCCCCAGTGGCCGAGCAGTCGCCGCTTCACGTCGTCGCGCTGCAGCGGGCGGCGCAGCAGCGGGTTGTCGAGCAGGTAGATCTGGCCCACTGAAAGGTAGTTGGCCGCCCGCCACCAGCCATCGATCAGTTCGGCCGTGCTGTCGGGAATGACGCGCGGGGCGTCAGCAGGGCGCGACCAGCTGGGCGCGGGTGCCGATTGGACGGTCATGGCTCTCCTCCGGTTCGGCCGGGCATGGGTCGCGGCCCTGGTCGCGAACCTACCCGCGCACCGGCCGCCTCCAACACCCCCTCAGGAGTCGAGCCGCGCGAAGTCGAGGGTGCGCACGACGAGCTCGCCGGCCTCGTCGCACTCGTCGAGGTCGACGCGGGCGGTGATCGCCCAGTCGTGGTTGCCCTCCGGGTCGTCGATGATCTGGCGCACCTCCCACACCCTGCCCTGCTCGCTGACGGCGAGCAGCCCCGGGCCGCGCGCGTCTGCATCGGTGGGCAGCTCGGCGTGCTCGGCCCAGTACTCCCCCAGCGCTTCATCCCAGCGGGTGCGCGACATCGCCCCGCCCGGCTCGAGCGCCGCCAGCGCCTCGACGTCGTCCGCCGCTGCGAGCTCTACCCTGCGGAACATGGCGTTGCGCACCAGCACCCGGAAGGCCCGCGCGTTGCCGGTGACGGTGTGGTTGGGTGGCGGCGCCTCCCCGAGGTCGGCACGGCCACCGGCCAGTTCGGTGAGCGCCGTCCACTCGTCCAGCAAGGAGCTGTCGGTGAGCCTGGTCACCTCGCCCAGCCACTCCACCAGGTCTTCCAGCTCCTCGGTGCGGGCGCTGTCCGGCACGGTCTGCCGCAGCGCGCGGTAGGCGTCGGAGAGGTAACGCAGCAGGAGCCCCTCGCTGCGCTGCAGCTTGTAGAAGGCGACGTACTCGGCGAAGGTCATCGCGCGCTCGAACTGGTCACGGACGATGGACTTCGGGCTCACCGGGGTCTCGGCGAGCCACGGGTGGGCGGCCAGCTCCCCGGTGAAGACGTCCTCCAGCAGGTCCGCGAGCGGCCGGGGCCAGGTGACCTCCTCCAGCAGCTCCTGGCGGGCCTCGTAGTCGTAGCCGTCGGCCTTCAGCTCCGCGACCGTCTCGCCGCGGGCCTTGAACTGCTGCGCGAGCAGGATCACCTTCGGGTCCTCCAGCGTCGCCTCGATCACGCTGACCAGGTCGAGCGCGTAGCCCGGCGCCCCCGGATCGAGGCGTCCGATGGCCGCAAGGGCGAAAGCGCTCAGCGGCTGGTTCAGCGCGAAGTTGTACTGCAGGTCCACGGCCAGGGCGTACCGCCGCCCACCGGGCGCGGGCTCCGGCAGCCGCGTCACCACTCCGGCGCGCAGCAGGGACCGGCCGGTCGCTGCCGCACGCCGGATCAGTCGCCGCCTGGTGGTCGGGTCGGGCTCGACCGAGTCGACCAGCCGCAGGAACGCTGCGCCGGTGTCCTCGTCCCGCTGCAGCAGGTTCAGCAGCATCGCGTGGCTGACCCGCAGCCTGGCCTGCAGCGCCTCCGGCGCGGACTCGATCAGCTTGGTGAAGGATGCCTCGGTGTAGTTGACGAAGCCCTCCGGCGGCTTCTTCCTGCGTACCGAGCGCAGCTTCTTCGCGTCGTCCGCGAATTTGGCCAGGATGCGGGCGTTCTCCACCTCGTGTTCCGGCGCCTGCGCGACGACGTAGCCGACGGTGTCGAACCCCGGACGCCCGGCGCGGCCGGCGATCTGATGGAACTCGCGGCTGCGCAGCAGCCGGGAGCGGCGGCCGTCGAACTTGGTGAGCGAGGCGAACAGCACCGTCCGGATCGGGACGTTGATGCCTACGCCGAGGGTGTCGGTGCCGCAGATCACGGTGAGCAGGCCGCGTTGGGCAAGGGTCTCGACCAGCCTCCGGTAGCGCGGCAGCATGCCGGCGTGGTGCACGGCGATCCCGGCGTGCAGGAGGGTGGCGAGGGTGCGTCCGAAGCCACCGGCGAACCGGAAACCGCGCAGCGCCGCGACCAGTTCGGCCCGGTGGCTGCGGTCGACGATGCCGGAGCTGAGCAGCGCCTGCGCCCGGTCGACGGCGCTGGACTGGGTGGAGTGCACAACGTAGACGGGCGCCTGCCTGGTGTCGATCAGCCCCTGGATCGTCTCGTGGATCGGGGTGAGTGCCCAGTAGTGCACCAGCGGCACCGGACGGACGGCGCCTGCGATCACGGCTGACGTCCGTCCGGTGCGGCGCTGGAGCCCGGCCGCCAGCCCGGTGACGTCGCCGAGGGTGGCGGACATGATCACGAACTGGGCCTGCGGCAGTTCCACAAGTGGCACCTGCCAGGCCCAGCCGCGATCCCGGTCGGCCAGGAAGTGGAACTCGTCCATCACCACCTGGTCGACCTTCGCCGCCGGACCTTCCCGCAGCGCCAGGTTGGCCAGGATCTCCGCGGTGCAGCAGATGATCGGCGCATCCGGGTTCACCGCTGCGTCGCCGGTCACCATGCCGACGTTGTGCGCCCCGAAGGTCGCGCACAGCGCGAAGAACTTCTCACTGACCAGGGCCTTGATGGGCGCCGTGTAGTAGCTGCGGCCGCCCGATGCCAGGGTGGCGAAGTGGGCTGCCACCGCGATCAGGGTCTTGCCCGACCCGGTGGGGGTGGTGACGATCGCGTTCTCGCCGGTGAGGATCGCGATCACCGCGTCCTCCTGGTGAGGGTAGAGCTCGAGGCCGTCTGCCGCAGCCCAGGCCGAGAAGGCGTCGTAGAGCGCGTCGGGGTCGGCCGGGTCGGCCGGGATCAGGTCGAGGAGTCGCATGCTGGCCACATCGTCGCACTGAGTGGCTGAAGACTAGCGCTGCCTATCGTTTTTCGATAGTTTAATACCGGTAATCGATAGGAGGGCACCATGCCGAGACCACTGCTGTTCGCGCTTCGCGCACTGATCATCCTGCTGTTGGCCGGCTCGGTTTTCGTCCAGACGCGGCTGGTACCGGTCGCCTGGGCAGACCTGGACGGCGCCGCGCCCGACGTACTGGCGATCCGCGCGCCGGTGCTGACCATCGTGGTGCTCGGGATCGGGTCGATCCAGGTGGCGCTGGTCTGCGTCTGGTTGCTGCTGACGATGGCCGCCAGGGGGACGGTGTTCTCGCGGCGCGCCTTCCGGTACGTGGACGTTGTCATCGTTGCGGCAGTGGTGGCGGCGGCCCTGGCTGGCGCCCTCGCCGTAGTCCTCGCCCCCGGCGAGCCGGTGCCCCCGGGCGTCGTGCTGCTGGTCTGCGGCGTGGCGGCACTGGCCGCGACGCTCGCGCTGATCGTCCTTGTGCTGCGCTTCCTGCTCGCCCAGGCGGTCGCGCGCGACGCCGAGGCGAACCGGTTGCAGGCCGAACTCGACGAGGTGATCTGATGCCGATCGTCGTCGACATCGACGTCATGCTCGCCCGCCGGAAACTCGCCGTCGGCGAGCTGGCCGAACTGGTGGGCATCACCCCCGCCAACCTCGCCGTGCTGAAGAACGGCCGGGCCAAGGCTGTGCGGTTCAGCACCCTCGCCGCGCTCTGCGAGGTGCTGCAGTGCCAACCCGGCGACCTCCTGCGGTGGGAACCGGACCACTCCGGCGGGTCGGCGCCTCATCGCATTTGACCTACTGCAGCTGGCCGCGCTCCCTCAGGTCAGCGAGGATCCGCTCGTAGAACGCCCCGTCGATGCGGTACTTCGCCCGGTAGATCAGGTAGCTGACCCCGATCAGCACCGGCGGTAGCACCAGCATGCCGACCTTGATGGTGAGCAGCCCTTCGGGGGTGGTGGCTTCGGGGCGGGCCGGGTCCACCCCGGCGAGCACGATCGCCACCGCGACGATCTGGGTGGACAGGGCCGCGCCCACCTTGTTGATGAACGGCTGCAGGGCGAAGGTGACCGCTCCGTTGCGCCGGCCGAGCTTCCACTGGCCGTACTCGATGGTGTCGGTGAGGAACACCAGCATCAGCAGGGTGATGAACGAGTCGCCGACGAACAGCAGCAGCCCCGCGATGCCGATGAACACCATCTGGGCCGGCGCGAGGAAGAACACCACGTAGCCGGCGAGGATCAGCCCGGTGGCGAGCGTGTAGAGGTTGCGCCGCGAGAACCGCTTCGACAGCGCCGGGAAGATCGCGTAGCCCACCAGCTGGCTGGCCACCAGCACCGCGCCGAACGGGGAGTACATGCCCTCGTCGCCGTAGACGTACTTGAAGTAGTAGGTGCCGAAGGTCGTGGTGGTCAGGTAGCCGGTCATGAACAGGACCATCGCTATCGCGGTCCAGAGCAGCTGGTCGTTGCCGAACACCACCCGGGCGAGCTCACGGAGGCTGGTGCGCTCCTGCTCCACGACGATGGCCGGCTCGCGCACCCAGAACAGGGTCACCGACTGGCTGATCAGCATCACCACCACCACGGCGACAGCGAACAACGTCCAGGCCCGGACGTAGCCGACGCCGCCGGCCAGCGCGCCCGTCACCGGCAGGACGGCGACCACCACCGTGAACAGGCCGATCGTGGCGAAGATCTTGGCCACGGAGCCGAACCGTTCCCGCTGCTTCTGGTCGAGGGTGAGCGCCGGCAGCAGCGACCAGTAGGGGATGTCGTTGGCCGTCCAGGCCAGGCTCCACAGCAGGTACACCAGCGCGAAGACCACAACGAACGCGCCGCCGCGCAGGCCGAGGTCGCTGAACAGCAACACGGTGAACACCGCGGACGCGACCACGCCGCCGGCGATCCAGGGCTTGTAATGGCCCCAGCGGGAGCGGGTGTTGTCGACCACCGCACCCATCAGGATGTCGGCGACGGCGTCCACCAGCCGCGCCAGCAGGATCAGTGAGCTCGCCCAGAGGAAGTCGTCGTGGGGCAGCCGGAGCACGTCGCTGAGGAAGAACACCAGGTAGAGGCTGACCAGGGTGTAGACCATGTCCCGGCCGAGGGTGCCCACGCCGAAGGTCCACTTGTTCCGCCCGTCGCGCAGGACGGGTGCTGCGGGTTCAGCGACGCCGGCCACCTGCCGCCCCAACCTCGTTCTGCGCGTACTCCCGGCCGACCACCCAGCGCTCGTGGGCGGCCGCGGTGACCCCGCGGTTCGCGATGATGTCGGCGAAGAACCGTCCCGACTCCTTGATGGTGCGCTGCTGGGTCTCGTAGTCGAGGTGCACCAGCCCGAACCGGGCCGCCTCACCCTCCGCCCACTCCCAGTTGTCGGTGAAGCACCAGTGGTAGTAGCGCTCGATGGGCAGCTCCGAGGCCGCGATCTGGGCGAGGTGCTCGTAGAGGTAGCGGGCCCGGAAGGCGTCGGTGCCGTCGGCGGTGCCGTTCTCCGTGATCCAGATCGGCGCCGGGTATCGGGCGTGGACGGCTGCCGCCACCTCGACGATGCCGCGCGGATACACCTCCCAGCCCAGGTCGTTCACCGCCACGCCGGGGGCCACCCCGTCCCCGATCCGGCTCACGGAGCTGCGTGTGTAGTAGTTGATGCCGTGGAAGTCGTAGTAGCGGCCGGGACGCAGCCCCCTCGGGGCCCGCAGCGGGAACAGTGACCGCCCCGTGCTGCACAGCTGCAGCTCGCTGTCCTGGAACAGCCGGCGGGTGGCCACCGCCGCTCGCCGGTGCACGGGGTTGGCCGGGTTCCTCGGTGCGAACACCCGCAGGTGGTGGGCCACGCCCACCCTGGCTTGCGGCTGCAGCCGGTGGATCAGTGGGTAGGCGAACAGGTGGGCTGCGCAGAGGCGCTCCAGCACCGCCAGGGTGCGCCGCAACGACCGCTCCCCCGGCGGCCACAGCCCCCACAGGTAACCGTGGGTTGCGTACACGTTCGGCTCGTTGATCGTGATCCAGTCGCTGACGTGGTCACCCAGCGCGGTGACCACCTGCTCCACGTAGCGGAGGAAGACCGGCATCGCGCTGCTGCCCAGCCAGCTGCCGGTCTCTGAGAACCAGCCCGGCTCGCTGAAGTGGTGCAGGGTGACCAGCGGCTCGATGCCGGCGGCCCGCAGGCCGGCGAGTTCCTCGCGGTAGTGGTCGAGAGCTGCCTGGTCGAACTCGCCCGGACGCGGCTCGACCCGCGCCCACTCGATGCCCATCCGGTAGTGCCGCACGCCCAGCTCGCCCAGCAGTGCGGTGTCCTGCTCGAAGCGCCGCCAGTGGTCGGCTGCCCTGGCCGGGGACGACCCGTCCTTGATCCGGCCGAGCGCGGCCCAGCGGTGCCAGTTGGTGTCGGCGTCGCCGCCCTCGATCTGCGTGGCGGCGGTGGCCACGCCCAGTTCGCAGTCGGGAAGGGTGAAAGCCGGCATCCGAGCCCCCTGGCCGTCGATGGTCCAGCAGCGACGCTACCGCATCCCGGGGTCGTCGTCGCCGTTCCGGCCGGCCTCGCCGGCGTCCCCGCCCGGGCGGGGCCCGGGTGCGTCGCGGCCGTCCTGCGGACGGCCGTCCCTGCGGCCGGGTGGCCCCGGCGCCCACCAGCCGCGGACGGTGGCGAGCAGCCCGGGCGGCCGCGGTTCCGCCGGGTACTTGTCCCGGAGCACACCGTGGCGCCAGACCAGCACCACGCCCGATGCGACCAGCCAGATGGTTGCCCCCAGGTTGGGCGTCCCACCGGGTAGGGCCCCGGCGACCACCGTCGCGAGCAGCAGCAGGGCGGCGACGGCGAGGACCGGGCGGCGGAGCACCCAGCGCTCGAAGCCGGTGCGGAACTCCCGCCATGATCCCATCGCACGCACTCCCCTGGTGACCGGTGCCGGCCCCCTTCAGGATACGGGCACCCCGCAGCCGGGACGGGCGCCGGCGAGCGCCCCCGGCAGGACTCGAACCTGCGCGCGACAGATTAGAAGGCTGCTGCTCTATCCACTGAGCTACGGGGGCCTGCGCACTCGGCAACGATCGTATCCCGAGACCGGATCCGGGCCCCGCCTCCCGCGCGCGGTGCCGGAACCGGCAGGATGGGGGGATGCAGGCAACCGATATCGTCCGCGACGCGCTTCGCAGGGTCCACCAACTGATCCCGGCCGTGCTCGACGGGCTCGACGGCGACGACCTGCTCTGGCGGCCCGAGCCGGAGGCCAACTCGATCGGCTGGCTGGTGTGGCACCTGACCCGCACCGAGGACGACCACCTCGCCCAGCTCGCCGGCACCGACCAGGTGTGGACCTCCGCCGGCTGGTACGAGCGGTTCGGCCTGCCCTACCTGAAGGCGGCGCACGGCTTCAGCATGAGCCCGGTCGAGGTGGGCATGTTCAACGCCCGGGACACGGCGCTGCTCAACGGCTACGCAGCCGACGTGTGGGCGCAGAGCCAGCAACTGCTGGACACTCTCACAGCGGCCGACCTGGACCGCGTGGTCGACCGGCGCTACACCCCGCCGGTCACGGTCGGGGCCAGGCTGGTGTCGGTGGTCGTGGAGACGGCCCAGCACGTCGGCCAGGCTGGCTACGTCAGGGGCCTGCGGGAGCGGGCCATCGGGGTGAGTTCGGGTTGGTCCGGGGTGGCGAGGTGAGGCCGGAAGCGGGCACGGGCGGGCCGGGAGGGCCTAACACCGTAAAGTGGCGGCCGTGAGCGAGCACCTGGTCTGGATCGACTGCGAGATGACCGGCCTTGACCTGAAGACCGACGCCCTGATCGAGGTCGCGGCCCTGGTCACCGACTCGGAGCTGAACGTGCTCGGGGAGGGCATCGAGGTGGTCATCCGGCCGCCCGCGGAGGCCCTGGAGCAGATGGGCGAGTTCGTCCGCACCATGCATGACAACTCCGGGCTGCTGCCGCTGCTGGAGGACGGGCTGGAGATGGCCGAGGCGGAGGAGCGCGTGCTCGCCTACATCCGCCAGCACGTGCCGGAGCCCAGGCGGGCCCCGCTCGCCGGCAACACGATCGGCACCGACCGGGCCTTCCTCGCCCGCGACATGCCCACCCTCGAGGGGCACGTCCACTACCGCAACGTAGACGTGTCCAGCATCAAGGAACTGGCCCGTCGCTGGTACCCGCGCACCTACTACAACACCCCAGCCAAGAACGGCAACCACCGCGCGCTGGCCGACATCTGCGAGTCCATCGAGGAGCTCCGCTACTACCGCGAAGCACTGTTCGTCCCGCCGCCGGGACTGAACACCGACAGCCTCCGCGAACTCGCGTCCAGGCACCAGGGCTCGCTGACCAAAGCCAGGACGGTGGCCGCAGAGAGCTGATTTCTGCTCAGCAGCGGCAAACCGCTAAGCTGGGCAGGCCTTCGAGGCGAGTCGGTGGCTCATGGTGGGTATAGCTCAGCTGGTAGAGCACCTGGTTGTGGTCCAGGATGTCGCGGGTTCGAGTCCCGTTACTCACCCCACCGACCCCGGCCGGCGCCACGGCGCGGCATAATCGGAGCCGTCGAAAGGCCCACCAGATGAACCGAGGGCAGATCACCGCGAGCTTGGCCAGCCTGTTGCTGCTCGCCGGTTGTGCCAGTCCGGCGCTGGCCGACCCGCCAGTCCAGCAGCACACCAGGACCCAGATCTCCAGTGGCGCCGCGCCCGCATCGGCGGATGCCCTGGGCGCGCCGACCGGCCCCAAGAACGTGATCGTGATGATTGGCGACGGGATGGGCTTCAACCAGCTCGACGCCGCCGCGCTCTACCGGCACGGCACCACTGCCGCCCAGGCCAGCGTCCCTGCCGGGGGTACCAGCCGCCCGGCCGACAACACCCCTGTTCCGGAGCTGGCCGATTTCGACGTGCAACTCGCGATGCGGACCACGCAGGCCGGAGGCACCTACGATCCGGCCGCCGCCTGGACGAAGTTCGGGTACGTGCTCTCCGCGCCCACCGACTCGGCGGCCGCCGCCACCGCCATGGCAACCGGAGTCAAGACCTACAACGAAGCGATCGGGGTCGGCCCGGACCGAAAGCCACGGCAGAACCTCGCCGAGCTTGCAATCGCGACCGGCCGCAAGGCTGGGGTGGTGACCACGGTGCCGTTCTCGCACGCCACCCCCGGCTCGTTCAGCGCCCATGACACCGACCGCGACGACTACCGCAACATCGCCCGCGACCAGCTCAACTCGAAGCTCTCGGTGGTGATGGGTGCCGGGCACCCGTGGTACACCGACAACCACAACAAGCGCAGCTCAGGCAGGTACACCTACCTCTACCAGTCGGACTACCTGAAGCTGAAGGCCGGCCGCACCGGCTTCCGGTTCCTGTCGGCGTTGAGCTCGTTCGACCGGCTGACCAGGGGCGAGGCGCCGGCGCGGGTCTTCGGCATCGCCCGGGTGGCTTCGACACTGCAGCAGCAGCGCTCCGGGGTGACCAGCCGGCCGGGTGCGCAGCTCAACCCGGTGCCGACGCTCACCACGATGACGAGAGGCGCGCTCAACGTGCTGGACGCCGACCCGGACGGCCTGTTCCTCCTCATCGAAGGCGGGGCCATCGACTGGTCCAACCACGCCAACCAGACCGGTCGCCTGCTGGAGGAAACCGGTAGCTTCCTGGACGCCGTCGAAGCCGTCACCGAGTGGGTGGAGACCAACAGTTCGTGGCAGGAGACCCTTCTGATCGTTACCGCGGACCACGAGTCGGGCTACCTCACCGGACGGGGCGCCGATCCGGACTGGACCGTGATCACCGGCAGCAAGGGAGCAGTGCCGCAAGTGTCCTGGCATTCGGCCAAGCACACGAAGCAGGTGGTGCCGTTCTTCGCACGGGGTCGGGGCGCGACCGGCTTCGGCGAGGTCGTGGTGGGCACGGACCCGGTGCGGGGCGCCTATATCGACAACACCAGCGTGGCGCGGGTGGTGAGGCAGCTGTGGTCCTGACCCACCCCTGGCGCTCGTACGTCGCCCTCGGCGACTCCATCACCGAGGGCTTGCAGGACCTGGACGAGGCCGGTCTGCCGGTCGGCTGGGCCGACCGGCTGGCGCAGGCCCTTGCGGACCGGGCCGGAGAGCCCGTCCGCTACGCCAACCAGGCGATCCGTGGCCGGCTGCTCGGTGCGATCCTCAGCGAACAGGTGGAGCCGGCACTCGAGCTCCGCCCCGACCTGGTCTCGATCTGGGGCGGCGGCAACGACATGCTGCGCCCGGACGCCGACCCGGACGCGATGGCCGAGGCGGTCGAGGCGGCCGTGGTGCGGTTCCGGGAGGCCGGGGCCGACGTGCTGATCGGCCTGGGCGTGGACGCGAAGGAGTCCCCGATCGTCAAGCTCACCCGCGGCCGCACCGCGATCTACAACATCCACCTGGTGGGGGTGGCTGCACGGCACGGCGCGCACGTACTGGATGTGTGGAACATGCGCTCGCTGCGCGACTGGCGGATGTGGCACGAGGACCGCCTGCACCTGAACGCACTGGGCCATGAGCGCGTCACCCAGGCCGCACTCGCTGCGCTCGGCCTCCAGCCCGACCGACCCGACTGGGATGCCCCGCTGCCCGCTGTGGCCCGCATGACCCCCAGGGAGCGGCTCGACTGGAACCTCAGCTGGGGCCGCAACCACCTCGCGCCCTGGGTGGGGCGGCGGATCCGCCGCACCAGTTCCGGTGCCGGGCGCTCGGCGAAGCTCGCCGCCTACCAGGAGGTTCGGCCCGCCTCGGCCGGCTGACCAACCCGACCAACCCGACCGACCCCCGTCCCACCCGTCCCACCCCCTCCCACCCCCTCCCACCCCGTCCCACCCTCGCAAAGTGGACCGAAACCGCCGTAGTCGGCGGTGTCGGCCCACTTTGCGAGAACGGGCAGGGGATCGAGACGGGGAAGGGGAAGCGAACGGCGTGGTTCAGCCTTCGGCGAGCAGGGCGTCGATCTGGTTGATCGCGCCCGTTGCACCCTCGGCCATGCCCATGTCGAGCACCTGCTGCAGGGCTTCGGCCGAGCCGTAGGTGGTGGTGAACGTGGCCGTCGTGCCGGTGCGGGACGGCTCGAACCTGAACTCGCCCTCCCCCACCGGCATGCCCGGCGCAGGGGTGAAGTGCTCGTCAGCGAAGAAGTCCTCGACGGTGAACCGCTTCGGCTCGTCCACCGCCAGCACCCGCCAGCCGCCGTAGAACTTCTCCCCGTCCGGAGCGGTCATGTAGTAGTGCACCCGGCCGCCGGGGACGAGCGAGTGCTCCACCACGGTGGCGGGGTGGGTCGGCGGGCCCCAGATCCGCTCCAGCTGGCGCGGGTCGGCGTAGACCTGCCAGACCCGCTCCACCGGCGCGGCGAACTCCGCGGTGATCACGAGCTTGCAGGCGTCCAGGTCCTTGGTCACATCGGTAACAGGCATTACTTGTCCTCCTTCAGAAGTGCATCGATGAGTGAAATGCGGCCCCGCCAGATGCCCTCGAGCTCCGCGAGCAACGAAGCCATCGACCGAACTGCCGCCACGTCGCCGCTGGCCAGCTGCTCGCGACCGCTGCGCCGCTTGGTGAGCAGGCCGGCCTTCTCCAGGACGGCGACGTGCTTCTGCACTGCGGCGAAGGACATGTCATACGACGCCGCCAGCGCTGTGACCGAGTGCTCCCCGGCCAGCACGCGCCGCAGGATGTCGCGGCGGGTGCGGTCGGAAAGGGCGTGGAAGAACGCGTCCGCCCGATCCTCGTCTGTTCCGGTCACAGGACTAACCTACAACCATTTAGTTGTAGGTTCAAGAGCTGCTCGCTCCGTCCCCCGGCGGTGCGGACCGGCCCGCCGCTGCGGGTTGGCACAATAGGGGCCATGCCGTTGACCACGCCCGCAGCGCCCGCGTCCCTGTCCCGGGCCGACCGGCTGCGCCTGTGGGCAGCGGTCCGCGCCGGGAATGCCGCGGCGCTCGCCTCCCGGCTGGCCCGACGCGGGTCGGGGGCCTCGATCCGCGGCCAGGTGCTCACCCGGCTCGCACCGCAGGCCTTCGCGCAGCTGCTCCAGGGCCGCCGCGTGCTCGCGGTGTCCGGCACCAACGGCAAGACCACCACCACCCACCTGCTCGCGGCGGCGGTGCGCGCAGGGCTCGGCCGGGCCGCCGCCGGACGCCTGGTGACCAACGCCGACGGCGCCAACCTGCACTACGGCATCGCCTCGGCGTTGAGCCAACGCCCCCGGGCCGACATCGCCGTGCTCGAAACCGACGAGCGGGTGGTCTCGGACATGATCGCGCACGCCCGTCCGGAGCTGCTGGTGCTGCTCAACTTCAGCCGGGACCAGCTCGACCGCCACCACGAGATCAAGGCGCTCGGCCGGGCCTGGCGCGTGGCCCTCGCCGCAGCGGGCGAGGCCGGCCCGACCATCGTCGCCAACGCTTGCGATCCGCTGGTGGTGTGGAGCGCAGGCACCGCCGCTCGCGTGGTGTGGGTGCGGACGGCGACCACCTGGAACGCGGACGGCGCACTCTGCCCCGCCTGCGGCACGGTGCTGCGCCGGGATTCCGAAGCCCCCGACGCCGCCTGGGACTGCCCCGGCTGCGAGCTCACCCAGCCCGAGGCCGGCTACCGGGTGGACGGTGACCAGATCCTGTTGCCCGACCAGACGGCGGTCCGGCCCGACCTGCAGGTGCCGGGCGCCTTCAACGTCTCCAACGCTGCCTGCGCGCTCGCCGCTGCTGTGGAGTTCGGGGTGCCGGTGGAGCGGGCTCTCGCCGGCATGCGCACGGTGACAGCCCCGGCCGGACGCTTCGCCACCGCGAGGTTCGGCAGCACGACGGCCAGGCTCCTGCTGGCCAAGAACCCGGCCGGCTGGGCCGAGGCCCTGCCGCTGGCGGCCTCCGACCCGGTGGTCCTGGCCATCGATTCGGTAGCGGCGGACGGCAAGGACGTGTCCTGGCTGTGGGACGTCGAGTATGAGCAGCTGGCGGGACGACGGGTGGTCTGCACCGGCCCGCGGGCCCAGGACCTCGCGGTGCGGCTGAGCTACGCGGGGGTGGACCACGAGGTCGTCCCGGACCTGCGGGCCGCCCTCGCCGTGCCGGACGGGCCGGTGGACGTGATCGCCACGTACACGCCGTTCCAGCGGCTGCTGAAGATGGCGGGCCTGCGATGAGCCGCCCGGTGGAGATCGTGCTGGTCTACCAGTCGCTGCTTGGCATCTACGGAGACCGGGGCAACGCCATGGTGCTGCGGCAGCGGCTGGCCTGGCGCGGCATCGACGCGGTGCTGACCGAGGTGGAGCCGGGAGAGCCCGTCCCGGCGTCCGGGGCGGTCTACCTGCTCGGCGGGGGCGAGGACGCAGCCCAGGTCTCCGCTGTGGCCGGCCTCAGGGCCGACGGGCACCTGTTCGATGCCGTGGCCGGCGGCGCCGTGCTGTTCGCCGTGTGCGCCGGCTACCAGATCGCCGGCCGGACCTTCACCGTCGGCGAGCGGGACGAGGTGATCGAAGGCCTGGGGCTGCTCGACGTCACCACCACCCGCGGGCCCGAGCGCGCGGTGGGGGAGATCCTCACCCGCTGGCGGCGGCCCGACGGCAGCGAGAGCCTGGTCACCGGCTTCGAGAACCACGGGGGCTTCACCACCCTCGGCCCCGCGGCAACTCCCCTCGCGATGGTCGAGATCGGGGTCGGAAACGCCGACGACGGCACCGAGGGAGCCGTCCAGGGCAACGTTATCGGCACCTACCCGCACGGGCCGATCCTGGCCCGGAACCCCGAGCTCGCCGACCACCTGCTCGAACTGGCCCTCGGCCGGGAGCTGGAGCCGCTGCCGAACCACGAGCTGGACGAGTTGCGCCGCCAGCGGATCGCAGCCGTCCGGAAGGCCGGCCTGCGACGTTGACCGCAGCGGCCCCGATTTCGCCGTAGCGGAGTGCTTGCGGTAGAGTTCTTTCTCGCGCGCCGCTAGCTCAACTGGCAGAGCAGCTGGCTCTTAACTAGCGGGTTCGGGGTTCGAGTCCCTGGCGGCGCACAAAGGGAAAGGCCCCGTGGAGTCCACGGGGCCTTTCGCGATTCTCGGGCTACTTCACGCCACCGGCGGTCAGGCCGGCGACGATCCGGCGCTGGAAGATCAGCACGCCGATGATCAACGGGATCGTGACCAGCACACCGGCGGCCATGATCGTGCCCCATGGGGTGTCATAGCCGTACGCTCCGGTGAACTTCGAGATCGACACGACGGCGGTGTACATGTCCTGCCTGGTGCCGAACGTGAGCGCGATCATGAACTCGTTCCAGACCGCGATGAAGGTGATGATCGCCGTGGTGAACACGCCGGGCGCGGCCAGCGGCAGGATCACCTTGCGGAACGCCTGGCCCGGGGTGCAGCCGTCCACCATCGCAGCCTGCTCGAGCTCGACCGGCAGCTGCCGGAAGAACGCGGTCAGGTTCCACACCGCCAGCGGCAGGCCGAAGGACAGCGAGGGGATGATCAGCGCCTGGTAGGTGTTCATCCAGTTGATCGGCATCCACGGGTAGGCGCCGGTGAACATCTTGAACAGCGGGATCAGCAAGGTGATGCCGGGGAACATCGAGCAGGCGATGATGATCGACAGCACCAGCCCCTTGAACCGGAACCTCAGCCTGGCCAGGGCGTAGGCCCCGAGGATGCCCAGCACCAGGGTGAGCACCGTGGTGGTCAGCGAGACGATCACCGAGTTGAGCAGAGCCTGCCCGAACCCGTTGACCGGGTCGAACACCGCCGGGTAGTTGAGGAACGAGACCGGGTTGGGCCAGAAGGAGGTGTCCCGGCCCATGGTCGGCAGGCGCAGCGAGGAGACGACCATCCAGTAGAACGGCGCCACGCAGTAGACGATGATGAACGCCATGCCGAGGAAGATGCCGGCCTTGCCGAGCCAGAACTTGGCGTCCCGACGAGGCTTGTTGAGCTCGGCCAGTTCGGCCTCGGTGACCCTCGACTGGGTTGCGGTGGTCATTGCTGGCCCTCCCCACTGGTGATGGTGCTCGTGGCCAGGTTGCGCGGCCTCCGGCCGGCGGCCTTCGCGAGCTCCTTCTGCCGCTTGCGCTGCGCAGTGAGCGCCCTGGTCTCCTCATCGCCGATGACGTCTGCGCCGAGCAGCCTCACGAAGATGAACGCGACCAGGACGATGTAGACGAACAGCACCAGCGAGTACGCAGCGGCCGAGCCGTAGCGCAACTGGTTGTTCTCGACGTAGGCGAACATCGAGATCGTCTCCACCGAGTACTTGCCGGGGCCCACCATGCCCCAGGGCAGGTCGAACATGCGCATCGTGTCGAGCGTGCGGAACAGCACCGCGACGACGAGCGCCGGCTTCACCATGGGCAGCGTGATCCTGGTGAACTGCTGCCAGGCGTTCGCCCCGTCCACCCTGGCGGCCTCGTAGACGTCGCCGGGAATGGTCTGCAGCCCGGCGAGGGTCAGCAGGCCGATGAACGGTGCGGTCTTCCAGACGTCGGCGATGATCACAGCCCACTGGGAGTAGGCGTTGTCGGCCAGCCAGAGGATCTTGGTGTTGAGCACGACGTTCGCCACGCCGTTGGAGTCGAAGATCAGGCCCCACATGCGGGCGGACACGATCGTGGGGATCGCCCACGGGATCAGGATCGCTGCCCGGACGAAGCCCTTGCCGCGGAAGGCCCTGGCCATGATCAGTGCCATGGCCACGCCGAGCACGGTCTCGAGCACGACGCAGACGACGGTGAAGAAGGTGACGTTGAGGAAGGAGTTCACCAACCGGTCCATGCTCCCCCACACCCCGCTGACCATCTGGGGGTTGGCGAAGATGTCGGTGAAGTTGTTCAGCCCGACGAAGGACTCCCCCTCGGGGATCATGCCGGTGTTGGGGTCGACGGCGGTCTCCTTGCGGAACACCGACTCCCGCAGGGACAGCAGGATGGGGATGCCGACCACGAACAGGATCACCAGCATCGTCGGGGAGATCAGGATGGCGGCCAGGGTGCCCTGCCCGTCACTGAGTAGGTTCTTCTTGCGTTTCTCGGTAATGGGAGGCGTGTTTCCGGCGAGCGTCGTTGCGGTGCCCTGGCTCATGCTTCCCCACCTCCTTTGCGTGAATTCAGACGCTTCTCGGGGTCACGGCACCAGCCGTGACCCCGAGAAGTCCCGACGGTGGCGTTACTTGAGCAGCTCGTCGAGCTTGGCCTGCAGTTCGCCGAAGGCCGCGTCCGGGGCCTTCTGTCCCTGCAGCGCCGCGTACGTCGCGTCCTGGATGGCGAGGGTCACGTCGCCGTAGCGGACGGCCTTCGGCCGGGCCTTGGCAGCCTTGATCGACTCACCGAGGGTGGACAGGTACGGGAACTGCTTGTTCAGCTCGGCGTCGGCGTAGAGGCTCTCAAGGATCGGGGCCAGCGAGCCCTTCTCCAGGAAGATCCGCTGGATCTCCTCGGACGCGATGAACTTCAGGAAGTCCGCAGCGGTGCCCTTGTTCTTCGTGAAGGCGGAGATGCCGATGTTGTGGCCACCGAGGGTGGAGACACCGGGGCCGCTCTTGCCGGGCAGCGGGGCGACGGCGACCTTGCCGACCACCTTGGACGAGCCGTCATCCTTCTGGGCGAGGTTCCAGACGTAGGGCCAGTTGCGGTGGAACAGCAGCTTGCCGTCCTGGAAGGCCTGGCGGCCCTCCTCTTCCTTCCACGTGATGGCGTCGGCCGGGATCAGGCCGGACTTGAAGCCGTCCACCATCCACTGCAGGCCGGCGACGGCCTCGGCGGAGTTGACGGCTGCCTTGCCGTCGGCGGTGATGAACTCGCCACCGGCGGAGTTCACTGCCTCGGCGATGTTGCAGGTCAGGCCCTCGTACTTCTGGTGCTGGCCGGCGTAGCAGGACATGCCCTTCTGGTCGGGCAGGATCTTGTCACAGGCGGCCTTCATCTCGTCCCAGGTCTTGGGCGGCTCGACCCCTGCCTTCTCCAGCAGGTCCTTGCGGTAGTAGAGCATCGCGCCGTCGGAGCCCTGCGGGTAGGCGTACAGCTTGTTGAAGTAGGTGGAGGAGTCCACGGCACTGGCGAGCATGCCGGTGGTCGGGAACCGGTCGGCGGGGAGTTCCTGCAGCCAGCCGTTGGCGGCGAACTCACTGGTCCAGACCAGGTCGACCGACATCACGCTGAACTCGCCACTCTTGGCCTGGCCGCGCTTGATCATGTCGGCGCGCTGCTGGTCGGCCTCCGGGGACAGTTCGACGAACGTGACCTGCTCGTTCGGGTGCGCCGAGTTCCACTGGTCCAGGACGCCCTTCCAGACGCCGGCGGTGTCCTTGCCCTGCGCGTAGGTGATCGGTCCGCGCTCATCCCAGTTCACTGCGTCGCCGCCAGGGGTGGCTGCCCCGGGACCGGCGGGCGTGCTGCACGCAGCCGTGATCAGCAGTGCACCGAGTGATGCGGCTACTGCCAACACGCGCCGCGTTGTGCGTGCATGAGACATTGAGTCCTCGCTTCTCAGATGTGTGTCCCCCGCCTTGGGGACCCAACGGTCACTCTAGGCAGGGGCCTGCCTCCAATGGCAGTGCTTTTCCGGATTGTTATGAAGAAGCGCCCGCAGCAGTCCGAAATGTGGGGAATGAACCGATTCATTTGGCTTTGTGAGCGAAGCCAACACCGCGCGCGAGCGCAGGAAAACCAAATGTCACACGCTCACACTTGGTTCCCGCTTGCGCGGGGACCTTGTGGCTGCTGGCTCGAATACTGCTCAGCGGCGTCTCAGGATTGACTTGACAATGAGCATAAATGTCACCGCGCCACCGATGGCCGCGCCGATCAGCGCCACCCGGTCGGCGCGCACATTGCCGCGCTCGTCCAGCACCTGCGACTTGACCTGCTCGAACCCGTCCTCGGCCAGGGCCCGCGCGTCCGCGACGGTGTTCGCCACGATCGCCTTCGGGTGCACCTGGTTGATCAGGCCTTCGACGCCGGCCGCGAGCCGCTGCCGCGCCGCGGCGATGTCGGCTTCGATCTCTTCGCGCGTCCGGGTACCTGCGTCTGCCATCGGTCCTCCAGCCTGGGCGGGTTGCTGGGCACAGCCTATGCCAGCACCGGTGGCCGGCAGGCCCGATCGACCGGTCGTGCCATGCCCTAGGGTTGCCGCATGACCAGACTGTCCCCCGGAGACACCGCCCCGGCCTTCACCCTGCCGGACGCAGACCGGCGTCCGGTCTCGCTGGCGGATTACGCGGGCGGCCGAGTCATCGTCTACTTCTTCCCGGCAGCGATGACGCCGGGCTGCACCACCCAGGCTGTCGACTTCGACTCCGCCCTCAGCGACCTGGCGAAGGCCGGCTACCAGGTGGTCGGGATCTCCCCCGACGCGCCGGAAAAGCTCGGCCGGTTCCGCGACGCAGAACAGCTCGGGTTCCCGCTGCTATCCGACCCGGGGCTGGAGGTGCTGCGCTCCTACTCCGCCTACGGCTCGAAGACCCTCTACGGCAAGGCGCTGGAAGGCGTGATCCGCTCGACCTTCATCATCGACGTGGACGCCGCCGGGGTGGGGAAGGTCGCCGTGGCCCAGTACAACGTTCGCGCCACCGGCCATGTCGCCAAGCTGCGCCGCGAGCTCGGCGTCTGAGCCCGCTCAGCGGTAGTCGCCGCGATCCCGGGAACGGCCCAGGGCCAGCGGGAGCACCAGCCACAGGATCGCGAACAGGGCAAGGCCGAGGCCTCCGGCCACCAGGCCGGCGGTGACGTCGAGCACGAAGCCGAACACCAGGGTCAGCGCGGCCACCACAGCCAGCGCGAGGCAGGCCAGCCCTGCCTTGGCCATCACGTCCGAGGAGTGCACGAGCACGTCCTTGGCGTGCCGGCGGAACAGGAGCCGGTGGGCGGTGACCGGCGCGACGATCAGTGCGGTGGCGAGGATGCTGAACACCACCGCGGTGAGGAAGACGCCCAGCAGCACCGGGTTGAGGTCACCGAACCTCGCCTGGAAGGGCAGGGTGAGCAGGAAGCCCACCAGGATCTGGATCCCGGTCTGGGTGACCCTCAGCTCCTGCAGCAGTTCCGCCCAGTTGCGATCGAGCCGCTCCGCAGGCGTCTCGTCACGTTCGGTTGCCGCGTCCTCGTCCGCCGCCATGGCGTCCTCCCTCCCACCGGCTCGCCCGGCGCGTACTCCATGGTTACCCAATGGGCACCGCGCCCCCAACGTTGTGCGGCGGTCCCCGTGCGCACCTCGACGTGCACCGGGCGCCACCGGCGGGTACGGATGCCGCGTGCCACGACTCCGCCGCGTCTCAGCCAACTCCCCGGGCTGGTCCCGCAAGCGGGTCGGGCGCGGCTTCCGCTACACCGACGAGCACGGCGCACCGCTGGCGGCGGAGCAGGTCGAGCGGGTGCGCTCGCTGGCGATCCCGCCCGCGTGGCGGGACGTGTGGATCTGCCCCTACCCGAACGGGCACCTGCAGGCCACCGGGCTCGACGCCGCCGGACGCAGGCAATACCTGTACCACCCGCGGTGGCGCGAACTGCGCGACCGGGCGAAGTTCGACCGGGTCATCGGGGCGGCCGAGCACCTGCCCGCCGCGCGCCGGCGGGTGGCGGCCGACCTCGCAGGGGACGGGATGCCACTGGAACGCGCGGCGGCGCTCGCGGTCCGGCTGCTCGACCTCGGCTACTTCCGGATCGGCAACGACTTCTACGCCGACAGCAACGGTTCCTACGGCCTGACCACCCTGGAGCGCCGCCACGTCCGGCGCGCCGGCGACGGCCTCGAGTTCCGGTTCGTGGGCAAGTCGGGCATCGAGCACAACGTGACCATCGCCGACCCGCAGGTGGTGGCCGCGCTCGAGGTGATGCGCCGCAGGCGCGGCGGCACCCGGCTGCTGGCCTACCGCAACGGTGCGGGCTGGGCCGACCTGGTGGCGGGCACGGTGAACGCCTACCTCTCCGAGATCTTCGGTGGGGAGTTCACGGCCAAGGACTTCCGCACCTGGCACGCCACCGTGATCGCCGCCGAGTCGCTCGCGCTCAGCGAGCTCGCGACCTCCGCGACCGCGCGGAAGCGGGCGGTGAAGGCTGCGATGGTCGTGGTCTCCGGCTACCTCGGCAACACCCCGACGATGGCCAGGTCGGCCTACGTCGACCCCCGCATCCTCGACCTCTACGACTCGGGCCTGACGATCGCCGAGGCCGCGCGGCGGAAGTACCGCACCGCGACGGCCCGCCAGGCAGGCCTCGAGCGCGCCGTGCTGGATCTGCTCGCGGGCTAGCCCGTACCGGAGAAGGGACTTGAACTCCACGAGGCGCTCCTGACGAATCCGCTTCTCGTACCCACTTCCAGCGTGCTCACAAGGCGAAGTGGCGGAGTGCCCGGAACGAGTGCATACTCGTTTGTAGGCACGTTCGTGGTACATAAGGGCCCGATAAGGGCCCGGCGGCCGTCGGTGAGCGTGGGAGAAGGGATTCGATCATGGCTCGACCCCGCCGGCATCCGCGCACGCGATCAAGCTGGGGCAGCGTACGGCTGAAGGCGTCCGGGAACTACCAGGCGAGCTACCGCCACGGCGGGATCCCTGGCGTTGCTTCGAGCATCAGCTACGTCGCGCCGACGACCTTCCAGACCGAGGGCGATGCGAGGGTCTGGCTGGAGATGGAGCGCCGCCTGATCGAGACTGGGCAGTGGACGCCACCGGCCGATCGGGAGGCTGCCCGACGCGATGCCGAACTTGCCGTGGCGAACCGGACGACGGTCGAGAGCTATGCCCGGCAGTGGCTGGAGAACAACACCGAACTGCGGCCATCTACACGGACCCGCTACGAGAGCAGCCTCCGCTACTACATCCTCGCCAAGCCACTGACCAGGGGCAGTGTCTCCCGCTATCGCACCCAAGTCGGGCTTGGAGACGTTCATCTCGACGAGCTGACCCGCGCCACGGTCAATTCCTGGTGGCAGGCGCTCCCCCGCGACACACACCGGCGCAGTTGCGACCTGGCCTATAACCTTCTGCGCACGCTCTGTCTGGCCGCCGTCGACGACGGTCTGATCGCCGCCTCGCCGGTGCACGTCCGCGGGGCTGGGAAGCCGAGCCAACGACGTGGCGTGGAACCGCTCACCCCGGCCCAGGTGCTCGCGATCGCCGATGCGATGCCCCCGCGATGGCGCCTGGCGGTGCTGTTGGGCGCCTGGTGCGCCCTGCGGTCCGGCGAGGTCCGCGAGCTTCGCCGCTCGGACGTGGACCCCGACCGCGGCGTTATTAGCGTCTCACGCAGTGTCGTGCGCGCCGGCAACGCGGTTTTCGTCGGAGAGCCCAAGACCGACGCAGCCAGACGGACCGTCCACATCCCGGCATCACTTCTCGACGATGTCCGCGCGCACCTTCGCGATCACACCCAACTCGGGCTACACGGTCTGCTCTTCTGGGGCCAGGACGGGACCAACGTCGACGATCGGCTCTGGCGCAAGACCTGGCTGCGATCCTGTCGGGAGGCTGGCGCCGAAGGCACCAGGTTCCATGATCTACGCCACGTCGGCCTCACCTACACCGCCGTGGCCGGCGCCACGCTCCGCGAGCTGCAGGCAATCGCGGGCCACACGACACCGGCAATGGCCATGAGGTATCAGGAGATCGCCACAGACCATCTGCAGGAGGTGGTCAAGGGACTCGACGCGATCATCAGGGGTGCAACGGGGTCTGCTGCACGATCAGGTGACAGTGGTTAGTCACGCAGCCTGATCGGCTGTCGTGGTCATGATGGTCTCGTACTCGATGAGGGGTCAATCGGCCGAGCCCGTCTTGGCGCCGGCGCCGGTGGTAGGTGCGTTCGATCCAGGTCACGATGGCGATCCGGAGCTCCTCACGGGTGGCCCAAGTGCGCCGGTTCAGGACGTTCTTCTGGAGCAGGGAGAAGAAGGATTCCATGGCGGCGTTGTCGCCGCAGGCGCCGACCCGGCCCATGGATCCGACCATGTGGTGGCGGTTGAGAGCACCGACGAACTTCCGGCTCCCAAATTGACTGCCCCTGTCGGTGTGAACCACACAGCCGGCAACGTCACTGCGGCGGGCGACAGCATTGTTGAGGGCGGTGACGGCGAGGCGGGATTTCATCCGGGAGTCGATGGAGTAGCCCACGATCCGGTTGGAGAACACGTCCTTGAACGCGCACAGGTACAGCTTGCCCTCGCCGGTCCAGTGCTCGGTGATGTCGCCGATCCACAACTGGTTCGGTGCCTCGGCGGTGAACTCGTGGCGGGTCCGGCCCTTCTCATCGACCACGGCGCACAGGTCGTCGTGGACCGGAGGGCCCGGCTTCTTCCCGTTGCGGCCACGCTTCTTGCCGAACCTCGACCACCAGCCGTTGTCGGCACAGATCCGCCACGCGGTCCGTTCGGCCATCGCCTGGCCGGCCTCCCTCGCCTCATCGGCCAAGAACCGGTAGCCGAACTCCGGATCTTCACGGTGGGCGTCGAACAGCGCGTTCGCCCGGCGCGCCTCGACCAGCTCGGCGTCGGTGACCGGGTGGGCCAGCCACCGGTAGTACGGGGCCCTGGCGAGCTTCAACACCCCGCACGCGACCGTGACGGGGATCCCGTCGCCGGCCAGCTCAGTGACGAGCGGGTACATCATTTTCCCGGCAGGTTCGCCTGCGACAGATAGGCCGCCGCCCTGCGGAGCACTTCGTTCTCTTGCTCCAGCAGCCGGATCCGCCGCTTCGCCTCACGAAGCTCAGCTGATTGGACCTGGCTGGTGCCGGGCCGTTCGCCGTCTTCGATGTCAGCCTTCTTCAGCCAGTCGTACAGGGTGGTGAAGTGGATCCCGAAGTCCTTGGCATCTGATCCAGCCCGACACCAGGCTCACGGTTCCTGGCGACCCTCACCACATCGTCACGGAACTCCTTCGGATACGGCTTCTTCGACACGGTCAACATCCTCCCAGCCCAACCCGAAAGCTAGGCAGATCAGTTGTCACCTATCCGTGCAGCAGACCCCCGAGGCCGGAACCAGCTAACCGAGCCTCCACCAAAGCCGGGGCGATTCACCTCGTACAACCGCGACTGGCAACCGCCAGCCTCGGAAACCACTAGGAACAGAATCCAGTGCGGATCAACCGTCCGGGAAACCGGGAACAGGTCAGCAGTCCCCTACGCGCGGCGAAAGATGTCTAGGATACGTTCCCTTAATGTGCGGGACACCGTGCCCGCTCCAACGCGCCTAAGCCCGTAGTCGCTGGATGCCCACCACACCTCGACGCCGGAGTCCGCACTTGGGGGGGCAGTCAAGCCGGCGGCTATCTGGCGCCCGAGATTGATCAGATCGCGCCATTCGTCGAGCAGACCCTCGAGATCATCTTCCACGGTATCGACCCTCCAAGACCCGTCAACCTCGAGCCAAAGGTGCACCTGATGAGAATGCCCGATTGTGACTGGCAGCCCATCGGAAGTAGCCGGAATGAGGAATTCGGTAAGGCCCGCATCGACTCGTCGTTCGAAGCTGATGCCGTGGATCCTCAAGGTTTCACTGGCGAGTTCATCTAGCAGGGAGCTCGTGGCCTCACCGCCCCCGGGTCCGCTACTCACTTCTTCACCCTCGGCCAGAGCTGGCGGTACTTGCCCTTACCCCAGCGATTCAAGGCTACGTATTTCCGCTCGATGTGGAGGTTCCACTTCGGCCCTTTGTGCGTCTTGTTCCAATACTTCTTTGCTTGCCCGATGGACAGCCTTCGCTGACCCTCGGCACCGCGGGTCGGTCGGACGTAGGTCTTATACCGTTTAAGTGTGTCCGACACTTTGCGCGCGACTGTCGACAATCTACTGCCAACCCGAGCCGTACGGCTCACCCTTACGACGGAGCTAATGGCCCTAACTGCCCTATAGGCCTTGTAGGCGCGGTACCCCCAGATAGCGGCACGCGCCACGAGACCCACTACGGCGCCCCCGGGAATCACCAAGGTCGCTACTGTCAAGGCAATTTCGCCCACGAGCCACCAGTTAATCTGTCCGTCGAGGTCGAAGTTATTGATGGGGTCGGCCGGATAGGTGTACCGGTTGTCGTTTCCGCCATCTACAGGATCGATAGACAGGAAGCGCCCGGCTGCTGGTGCATAAAGGCGGGCGCCCATGAGGACCAGGCCGCCGATGGTGTTTGTGTCGCGTTGGTGGGTGCCGAGCCAGCCGTAGCGGGCACTGGTGGTGGTCTTGAGTTGGCCGTATTCGTCGGTCTCGGTGTAGGCGTTGATGCCGGGTTGGCCGATAGTGGTGGTGGCGATGATGTCGCCGTGGGGGTTGGAGAGTTGCAGTTGGGCCTTGCCGGCGTTGTCGAGGTCGATGGCGAGGCTGCCGGTGAGGTCGGAGAGGTAGCGGTTCCAGGTGGTGGTCCAAGTGGTGTTGGCGTCTGGTCTGGTCTTGGTTTGGGTCCAGGCGGGGTTGTCGCTGTCGCTGTCGTAGTGGTTGAGGGTTTCGGTGAGTTGGACGGTGTCGGTGTAGTCCTTGGTGGTGGAGATGCGGTCGGAGCCGTCGAGGGTGAAGGTCTGCTTGCGGACCTGGCCGGCACCGCTGGCGGGTTCGCGGGCGGTCTGTTGGAGGCTGGCGACCATGTCGTTCGCGGCGTAGGTGACGGCCAGATCGGTGGCGATGGGGTCGTCGGCCTGGTCAGTGTGGCCCTTAGGGACGGTGGTGGCGCGGCCCAGCGGGTCGTAGGTGTAGCCGCTGGTGGTGATCCGGTCGGCTTGGTCGTAGCTGTAGTTCGTGGTGGTGTCGGCGGTGGTGGTTTGGCAGCCGCCGGTGGCGTTTGCTGCGTAGGTGGTAAGGCTGGTGCGGTTGCTGTCGCCCTCAAAGGTGTAGCGGCGTGACGTGCAGCCGGCGGTACCTGTGTCTTGCACCTTGGTGAGCCGGGCTCGATCGTCGTAGGTGTAGCGTCGGCTACCGGCCGGTCCGGTGCCGGTGACGACGCGGCCGAGGTGGTCGTAGGTCTGGGTGAAGCCGAGGACTGGGATGGTGGTGCCGCCGGTGGTCTGGGCGTAGCTGCTGGCGGTGGGTTGTCCGGCGAGGTTGCGGGTCCAGGTTTGGGTGTAGCCGTCGGGTAGGGCTTGGTTGATCAGGTCGCCGGCGGTGTCGTAGGCGCCGGTGATCTGGTCGGTGTCGCCTGTGGCGTAGCCGAGGTCGATCTTGGTGGTGAGTCCGCGGTGTTCGGTTCGGCCTTGGTTGTCGGTGCCGTCGTAGGTGTAGGTGTACGTGCCTCTTCCGTCGTTGTAGGTCTTGGTTCGGCCGGCGGTGTCGTAGGTGGTGGTTGCGGTGTTGCCTGTGCCGTCGGTGCTGGTGAGCTCACGGCCCCACGTGTCGTAGGTGAAGGACTCGGTGAGGCCCCCACGGGTGGTGGTGGTGACCGCGTCGGTGGTGGCGTGGTAGCTGGTGGTGCCGCTGATTGTGGTGTGTCCGGTCAGGGATGTGCTGCCGCTGGTTTCGCGGCCTTGGTAGTCGTAGCCGGTGACGGTGGCGCGGGTCGAAGTGGCGGCGGTCTCCTCGATCCGGGTAACGGAGCCGTGGATGTTGTAGCCGGTGGTGGTCTTGGCCGGGATGGGGTGGCCGGTGGTGGGGTCGCCGGCGGTCTTGGTGATGCAGGGGTTGCCGTGCCATTCGGGTTTGGAGCGGCAGGTGGAGGCTTCTGCGGTGGTGTCGGCGGTGTAGTAGATGGTCTTGGTGGAGTAGGTGTCGTTTGCGGAGCCGTCGGTGATGGCGGTGCCGCCGGGGGTGCGAGTTTCGACGACGCGGCCCTCGGTGTCGTAGCGGCTGATGGTGGTTGCCCAGCCGGCACCGTCTTGGGTGAGTGTCCTGGTGGGGACCTTGAGTGTCCAGCCGGAGGCGTCGCCGGTCTTAACTGGGTCGTAGCGGTAGCGGACCTTGCGGCTGTCCCAGGTGTTGCCGGCGGCTTTGGGGAAGATTCGGTCGGTGACGGCGGTGGCCTGTTCGATGGCGAGTTGGTAGCCGCCTTCGGGGACGTCTGTCGTGGGCCGTCCTGGCATGAGGTCGCTGTCGGCTTCGTCGTCATAGAGGGTGCTGGTGACGGTTCGGGCCACCACCGAGGTGCCGTTTTCGAGGACGACTTCCCGCATCGGGGTGTAGCTGGACTCGACTCGCGTTCCGGCGTCGTTGTAGACGGTGAGGGTCGCGTACTTGTCGGCCGCGCTGGCTGGGTCTGGTTCGCCGAGTGCGAGTGCCCGACCAGCTCCGGACAGGGTCCAGGTGGTGTTGCCTTGGGCGTCGTAGCGGGTGGAGTCGATCAGCCACTGGCCGGCGCCGTACACCGCGGTGTTGGTGGTTCGTCCGGCTTGGGAGAAGTAGGAGATCGACGCGTAGGGCCAGTCGTCGCTGCCTGGGGTTGCGGCTGGTGTCCAGTCGGGTTCGAACACGGCGGTGGCGCCGGTGGGTGCGTCTGCGGCGAGCTGGCCCCAGCCGGCCACCGACCCTGCTGTCAGGTCAGGGACCCCGTCGCCTGATAGGGGCACGTCGTAGGCCGCTGTCCAGGTCGCGTCGCCGGTGCCCACGGCGGGGTCGAGGGCGCGTTTGACGTGGGCGAGGCGGCCGAGGCTGTCGTAGTCGAAGCGCCACGGCACCAGTCCGGGGTCGGTGACCTTGGTGACCACCGTCTTGGAGTTGATGGTGGTGTATTCGTAGGTGGTCTTGCGGCCGGTTCCGGTGTCGCCGTAACCGGTGGGTTGCCAGGTTTCGGTGAGGCGACCTTGGCTGTCGTAGCCGTAGCCGGCCACGTCGTAGGTTGAGACTGCCGCCGCGGCGCTGGGTTTGCCGTCGCTGCCGGGTTTGGGGTCCCAGGCCCGGTATTGGATCTTGGTGAGCCGGGAACCGGCGCCGGTGGTGGTGTAGGTGAACTTGAGTGCCCGGCAGCCTTTGCCCTGGGTCGCGGCGGTGCAGGTGACGCCGGCCGGTGCGGGGGCGAGGATCCAGGTGATCAGACCGTTGGTGTCGCGGATGAACTGGACGGTGGAGTTGTCTTCTGGTTCGACGGTTTTGTGGGTCGACCAGACTCCTGCGGTGGTGCGCTGGAACTCGGTGATGGTGCCGTCCTGCTCGGTCAGGGTCAGAGTGTGGCTGATTCCCGTGCCGCCGCCGGTGGCGAGTTTGAGCGTGTCGAGATTGAGCGCGGTCTCGCCGACACCGCTGTAGGTGCCGGTTTTGAGCGTGCCCTTGGTTCCAGTCGAGTGGGCATAGAAATCGGACTCACCATCCGGAGAGGTGAGGATGATGGTGCCGTCCAGAGCGGTGTTGTCGGTCACCACATAGCCCGCCAGACCTGCGCCCTCGCCGGCCAGGTCGGCCGTCCAGCCCGGCCCGAACACCCCGGCCGGGCCGGCCAGATCGCCGGTCAGCGTGCCATGGGTGCGGCCCACCGTGAGGTTCCCACCGGCGCCCGGCACGGACACATCTGTTTCGGAGACTTGGTATTCGCCGGTGAACAGCGCCAGGGTTCCTGCACCGACCTCTTGGGTGGGGTAGGAGCCGCCGAAGGCGTGCGGGATCAGCACGATCCGTTGCAGGGGCGAGGGCATTTCGACGCTGCCTGGATAGGTGAACACGACGCGGAGCTGCACGGTGGAGGGGATGCTGATCCCGGTCTCCTTCGACGGGGTCCAAGTCAGCGGCGGGGTCTGTGACAGCGGGGTGCTGGTTTGCAGGGTTCCTGTCCACGCCGCACCTGAAGACTTCAACTGGAGTTTGGTCGCGGGGGTCCAGCCGGTGGCCGTGTCGCCTTCGGTGTCGGGGGCGTAGCGCCACTCGACCCGTGCCGAGGTCGCACCTCCACCTGTCATGGCCTGGACCGGGAAGGTGGAGGTGGAACGGTCGTCGCGCATCGGTTGGGTGACCGCAGCAGAGCCGATCCCGAAGGTCAGTGTTGTCCAGGCGCTGCCGCTACCGGCTCGATTCAGTGCGCGGGCCTCCACCTTCACGACACCGGTCTCGGGGACCGGGATCGAGCTGGTCGTACCGGTCCCGCTGGAGGCGATCACAGCCGGCTGATCCTCGACCGTCCCGGCATTCGTGCGGCGCCAAGCGAAGTCGGCCACACCAGTGCCGGTGAAGGTGCACGTCGTCGTCGCGGCCAGCCGGGTGGCATGCCAGCTGTCGGCTTCGTAGCCGTCACAGGTGATCGCCGGTGCCGTCGGCACTGTTGTGTCCACTCCGAGCGGGAGCCAATCCGACCAGTCCCCGACCAGGCCGTACTCGTCGGTGGCACGCGCCCGCACAACATAGGAGTGGCCATCGATCAGGGGGTTGTCTGGCTTGCAGCCCGCCGTGGTCCCGCCCGCAACCAGGCTTGAGGTGCAGGACGCGAACACCTCGGTGGCGTCAGGTGCGGTGCGCACGTCGAAGCTGTAGGTGATCTTCGACCCTTCGGCATCGGTTGCCGTGGTGGTGAGGTCCGGGTTTGGATCAGAGGTCCACAGCTTCGCGTCGAAGGTGCGCGCAGCGCTGACTGACGGCACGGCTGCCTGGTTCGGCGGACCGTTGTAGGTCAGCGTCAGGTAGGGCGCTCGCGTGGAGCTGTTGCACGAGGTGTGGGTCGGGTCGTAGTTGATCGAGCAGAACCGGCGCTCATAGCTCACATCATTGTTGTTCTCCGCCGGCACGTTCATCTGGATCCCATAGTTCACGAACCCACCGTTGCCCGGGCCATTCGCCCAGGCCTGCACCATCTTGGTCAGATCCGCGGTGATGAACGCGTTCGCCGCACACCCATCCCCACCCACGTTCTTGGTCAGCGAGCTAGACGTGCCCGTATCAGTGCGCCCGTACGGCTTCGTCGCATAGGTGGTTGTGGCCTCATCCCACGCACCATCCAGCGGATGGATGTTCATCCGCTTCGAATAGCACGACCCCGCCCCGTACTGGTACAGGTGCACATCGGCCTTCACGATCTTCCGGCCGGCGATCTCCCCATTCGGCCACTGCATGAACCCATAGCCCGGTTCGGTCGATGAATGCGACGCGATCCTGCCCACCAGCACCCGATAGGGCAGCGTGTCGATCCCGGTGCTGTTCTTCCGCACCCAAGTGTCCTGCGAAGCGATCTGCGGGGCCACGTCCGGATCGATGATGATCGGATAAACCACCTCCGGATCCGACACCAACTCATCCGGGGTCGTCAGAGTCAACTCCTGATCAGACGACCCACCACGGGCAGCGGTCTCCTCCAGCGACGCCTCAACCGCGACCACCTCAACCGGGTCACCAAACTCATCCAACCGACCATCCCAAGCCGTCAACGTCGACGTCTGACCGGCACGATCCTTACCGTCAGTGAAGAACAACTGCCCATCGTCGGTCTGAGACAGATCCACACCATCCGTGCTGACCTTCACAGTGAACTCCGGCACCACCGCCTCCGGAGTGTTGATCCGAATCCGGGTCGACACGCCCAACCCCGTCGCGGTCACCAACAGATCCACGCCGTCAGCTACCGCATAGGTCGCCGTCGCACCCTCAACGCTGGCCGGCGGCAAAGACTCAGGCCACGACCAGACCAAAGACCCACCCCCCGGCAGATCCATCCGAGCAAACTCGGCCTCCCCACCCCCATCAATCAGCACCGACGACGGCGAAGCCTTCGGCGCATAGCCACCATCACGAGCCACCAGCGTGTAATCGACATCCACCCACCTTCCGTCGGCGTCCTTCACCCACACCGGCGCGGCGTGCGACTCCTGCTCCGACGTGCCATCCGGATTCACCAGCACCCGGACCTGCCCGGTCCGCTGCGACAGATCCTCCACCGCCACACCCAGCACACGGGCGGTCACGCCGGCCGAGACCAGATCCGGCCGGTCCGGCGTACCGTCACCATCGGAATCAGCCGCCGCAGCGGCAGTCCCGGACGGTGTAGGCGTGGGCGGCGGCGTCTCCGCACGGGCCTGCGGAACTTCGGTGGTGAAGCACAACACCACCGACAACAACCCAGCCAGCACACACACCAGCCAGCGAGGCAGGGCAACACCAGAACGAGAGATCGGCAGACGCAACATGGGTCGTCCTTCAAGACGGCGGCGCTGCCGTCACAAGACTACCGACCTAGCCGCCCGGGGTGGGTAATGGTGCTTATTAGTATCAGAGGACCAACGATCCCGCCAGTGATCGGTCAGACCAGACGCGAGGCGCGAGGCCGCGCCCCTGATCGCCACGGAAGTCCGATTTGCACCGGGTGTATGGGCTGGTGACATCGGTTGCTCTGGCTGTTCTGGATGATGTCTTCGTGATTCCCCGTAAGTGAGTGGTCGAGCGTTTCGGCGGTGGCGTGGATGGGTGAGGGTTCAGTTGGCGAGTTGTTGGTCGAGGGCTTCGCGGAGGATCTGGTAGCGGGACTTGTGTTCCGGGGCGGCGTAGGCGTCCCGGCGTGCAGCACGTTCGGGGTCGAGCCGGAACTGCATCACCACCCGACCTCGTGTTCGAGGTCGCCGGGGCGACCCAACCTGGGACGCGAACGCAGGAACTCCAGGCCGTAGGCGGCCTCGCGGGCCGCCGAAGCCGATCTACAGGAAACTCTCCTGCTCCTCCCGCAGCACGACCACCGTCTGGGGCGTTCTCGATCACGCACCGCCTGTCCTCCCGGCTCACCTGGTGACGGTCAGCCGATCCGAAGAACTGCACCCGACAATCGTGCGACGAATGGCAGGGTGGCGAGCCTCGCCCTGCACTCGAAGGTCACAGTCGATCGGCCGGGGGCCTGACCGAACAAGCCGTGGCTCAGGCGTGACGGTACTTCTTGAGGGCGGCCTGGCGACTGACGCCGAGCATCGCGCCGATGACGGTCCAGGAGGCGCCCTGAGCACGGGCTCGGGCGACGGCGGCATCGATCCGGGCCTGGGCGGCGTTCCGGTCCCGCAGGGCGGTGAGGATGGCCTGGAGGGCGTCTCCGTCGAAGCTGGCGATGGGGTCTGGCCCTTCGCCGTGGTTGGCGTTTTCGATCTCGTCGAGCAGTTCGGCCTCGGTGCGGCTGGTCATGTGTCTGCTCCTGTCAGGTACTTGGGTCGGGCGGGCATACGTGAAAGATCCGGTCGGTGGTCGGGTTGTAGCCGATCTCGAGGAGTTGTCCGGCCTGGGCGGGCCCGACGAACATCAGGTAGCCGTCCATGACGTGGACCCGGATCGCGTTGTCGACGGGATGCCGGATGTCGCGGTCAGGGATGCCGCGTTTCCGGGCGCTGTCCACAATCTCCACACCCGACAACTCTAGTTGTCACAGTCCCTGCGTCAACCCCGGTTGTCAAGGGAGAACCCGTGAGCTGCGCGTCAACGGCTTCTCGTGACGATCGGGGGGAGGTTGGGGGAGGTTGGGGGGAGGCGCCTGCCACTAGGGGTTTCGCGATCCGACCTGCGCGCGTAGTCGTCGCGAGAGGACCGGTTTCGGCGGTTTGGGGGGAGGTTGCCGTGCTGTGCTGCTGGAGCCAACGGAGTGATCGCCGGCGATGTCGGTGGCCGCGGGTTGGCGAAGAAGGTCGTCATCTGCTGTCCGGATCGGGCCGGTTGGCGGGCTTACGGGGGTGAGCGGGTTCGGATCTCGGTCCAAGTCGCCGGCCCTCAGTGTCCGAATCGGGGGGTGCTCGTCCGCTTAGTGGTGATGGAAGGAGGTGATCGGCGGTGGCGATCGGTCTGGTGAAGCTGGCGGCAGGCACGGGCTATGAGTACTTGGTCCGGCAGGTCGCGGTGCAGGACGCGACCGGCCTGGGCCGGGGCAGCCTGGCCGACTACTACACCGCCAAAGGCGAGTCCCCGGGCACCTGGTACGGCCGCGGGCTGGCCGGGCTCGGTCTGGACGCCGGCTCGGTGGTGACCGCGGAGCAGATGAAGTTGCTGTTCGGCGCCGGCCTCGATCCGACCACCGGCGCGAAGCTGGGCCGGGCCTTCTCCGTCTTTGCTAACACCCCGACCCCGTTCGAGACCGAACTCGCGCACCGTCTCGAGTCCTGGCGCGACACCCACGGTCTCTGGGTGGGAGCTTCGGTTCCAAAGGCGGTCCGGGAGGAGCTGCGGACCACTCTCGCCAGGGAGTGGTTCAGCGCCCGTTACGGCCGTCCACCCGAAGGTGCGCGGGAATTGCACGGTTTCATCGCCAAGAACACGCGCAAGCCGCGGACGGCGCTGGCCGGGTGGGACGTCACGTTGTCCCCACCGAAGTCGGTGTCCAGCCTGTGGGCGATCGCTCCCCCAGCCCTCGCCGCGGCGATCCGGCAGGTCCACGACGCTGCCGTCACCGACACCCTGGCCGAGTGCGAGGCTCGGGTGCTGTTCACCCGGCAGGGCCACCAAGGTGCCCGGCACGTGCCGGTGCGCGGCATGGTGGCCGGCCGGTTCACCCACCGTGACAGCCGGGCTGGGGATCCGGACCTACACACGCATGTGGCGATCTCGAACAAGGTCCAAACCCTCCAGGGCGCTTGGATGGCGATCAACGGGCAACTCGTCTATGACGCGAAGGTCACCTTGTCGGAGGTGTACCTGACCAGCCTCACCGCCCGGCTCCGCGCCCTCGGCCTCACCATGGTCGCGGTCGGACGCGAGGACAAACGACCCGTCTATGAGATCGCCGGCGTCGACCCCGCGCTGAACCGGCGCTGGTCGACCCGCCGGGAGACCATCACCAAACTCACCGGCCAGCTCGTCACCGAGTTCGAGGACCACCACGAACGCCCACCGACCGCCGCGGAGAAGCTCGACCTCGAACAGCAGGCCACCCTCGCGACCCGGGAGTCCAAGCACCCGCCCCGCGCCGAGACCGACCAACGCCGCACCTGGGCCGCCCAAGCCACCCGGCTCCTCGGAACCGGCGGCATCGAACGCATCCTCCACCAGGTGTTCAGCCACACGCCGGCTGCGTCGGTTGTCGTGGACGACACTTGGGTGGGCCGGACGGCCGCGGCCGTGATCAGCGTCGTGGAGGGGAAGCGGTCGTGGTGGACACCGTTCAACGTCCGCTCCGAGGCCCTGCGCCAGGCACGGGCCGCCGCGCTCCCCCTGGACCAGATCGGGCAGGCGGTCGACGCCGTGGTCGCCAAAGCGTTGGGGCCGGCGCATTCCGTGCCGATCCGCACCACCCGGACGATGCCGGTGGAGCCCGACCTGTTGCGCCGGCCGGACGGCGGCTCGGTGTACGAACGACCCGAAGCCACCCGCTACACCTCCCAACGCATCCTGTGGGCCGAACGACGCCTCGTCGACACCGCCGCACGTGGCGGCGGACGGGTCGCCGACCACAACTCGGTGTCGCTGGCACTGCTGCAGACGATGGCGAACCGCGAACCCCTCAACAACGCCCAGCAGATCCTCGTCCGGGAGATGGCCACCTCCGGACGCCGCCTCCAGCTCGCGATCGCGCCGGCCGGGACCGGGAAGACCACCGCCATGCGCACCCTGGCCACCGCTTGGACCAACAGCGGCGGGAACGTCGTCGGCCTCGCCCCGTCGGCTGCGGCCGCCGAACAGCTCCGCACCCAACTCGGCCCAGGCGCATTCGCCGACAACCTGGCCAAGCTGGTGTGGGCGATCGGCCACCACGAACCGCTCGCCGACAAGGTCGGACCCGGCACGCTGGTGATCATCGACGAAGCCGGCATGGCCGACACCCTCACCCTCGACCACATCATCACCTGGTGCCTCGACCAAGGCGCCAGCATCCGCCTCGTCGGCGACGACCAACAACTCGGCGCCATCGGAGCCGGCGGCGTCCTGCGCGACATCGCCACCACCCACGGCGCCCTCCACCTCGACGAAGTCCTCCGCTTCACCGACCCCGCAGAAGCCGACGCCTCCCTCGCCCTACGGGCCGGCGATGCTGGGGCCCTCGGCTACTACCTCGACCACAACCGGGTTCATGTCGTCGACCGCGACACCGCCACCACCGCCGTCCTCGAAGCCTGGCGCGCCGACACCCGCGCCGGTCTGGACGCGCTCATGCTCGCCCCCACCCGCGAACAAGTCGCCCAACTCAACGCCACCGCACGGCACGCCCGCCTCAATGGCACCCGGCCCGACCGGGAAGCCGACCTCATCGACGGCAACCAAGCCTCCATCGGCGACGTCGTACTCACCCGGCGCAACAACCGCAGCCTGAACACCGGTGAGACCGCGTGGGTCCGCAACGGCGACCGCTGGAGGGTCACAGCGGTGCATAGCGACGGCTCGATCGACGTGCAGCACCTGCGCAACCACCACCAGCTCACCCTGCCCGCGCACTATGTCGCCGAGAGTGTTGAACTCGGCTATGCCACCACCATCCACACCGCCCAGGGCGTCACCGCCGACACCTGCCACGGGCTGCTCACCGGCGCCGAGTCGCGCCAGCTGGCCTACACCATGCTCACCCGCGGCCGGCACGCGAACCACGCCTGGGTCGAGGTCAACGACACCGACGACCACCTCGCCCCGATCGCAAGCCAGTTGTTCGAGCCCGACACCGCGACCCAGCTGCTCGAACAGATCCTGGGCCACGACGACGCACCCGCCTCGGCCACCACCCTGCTCAACCAGGCCGACCAGCCCGACCGGCTCCTCGCCCCCGCGGCGACCTGCTACCTCGACGCGATCGGCTTCGCCGCCGAACAGCACCTCTCCGACGAGACCAAGCAGGTCATCGACTGGGCCGGCGAACGGTACGGTCTCACCGGAGCTGACGCCTGGCCGGCGCTGCGCGGCCAACTGATGCTCATCGCCGCCAACGGCCACAAGCCCGCGGTCGTGCTCAGCCAGGCTGTCGCCCTCGGCGGGCTCGACGACGCCCGCGACCCGGCCGCTGTCCTGTGCTGGCGGCTCGACCTCACCCAAGCCTCCGGCGGCCGTACCCGCGGGCCGCTGCCCTGGCTGCCCGGCATCCCCACCCGATTGCTCGACGACGCCGAGTGGAAGTCCTACCTCAGCTCCCGTTACGTCCTCGCCCGCACCCTCGGCGAAGAGGTCCGCAAAGCGGCAAGCCACGCCGAGGACCCCCCGCGTTGGGCCGAGCAGCTGTCCGGGCTCGACCCCGAACTGGTCGCCGACATCCAGCTGTGGCGCACAGCCCAAGGCGTTCCCGACGACGACCTACGGCCCACCGGTCCCCGCGCCACCAGCCCGGCCGAGCACGACACCCAGCGCGACCTCGACCAACGACTCCACAACGCCCAGGCCGGCATCCGCGAATGGGCACCCCGCATCACCCACGCCGCACCAGCCACCGCCACCGATCCCCGCCTCCCCGTCCTCGCCGCCCGCCTCGCCCGGCTCACCGGCACTCACCACGATGCCGACAACCTCCTCCAGCGCGCCGCCGCCCAGGGCACCCTGCCCGACGACCACCCAGCCGACGCCCTCAGCTACCGCATCACCGCACTCATCAAGAAGCAGCGCCAGGCAGAGGCCAAAACCTGGGAAACCATCACGCCCACAGCCCCCAGGCCCCACCCCGAACACTCACGATCCCACGACCACGACCGCGGCATCAGCATCTGAACCCATGCGAATCGAGAGGACACCGCCATGGCACAGCCCGCCCACCACGGTAACTGGGGACGACCCGAACCCGCATGGCTCTCCCTCCAGCAAGCCGCAGTCATCTATGGCGTCAGCGTCGAGACGCTCCGCCGCCGTATCCGCTACGGGCAACTCCCAGCATCACGCTTCGGCCAACGCCTCATCCGTGTCCGCACCGAGGACCTCGACCGGCTCTTCCGCGACATCCCGACAGTGCGTCCGCTCCGGCGGCCCTGGTGAGTCGACCCGGTCGAGTCGACCAATCCCCACGGCGAATCGCTGCTATTGCGACTCGTCGAGTCGAGGAACGCCTTCCATTACCGACCACAAGGGCCCGATAAGGGCCCGGAATCGCGGTGGCGGCGCCTGCGAGAGATATGTGACCTTGTCAAGCCGCGATTATCCCGGTACCGGAGAAGGGACTTGAACCCTCACGCCCGAAGGCACAGGAACCTAAATCCTGCGTGTCTGCCAATTCCACCACTCCGGCCGGCACGCCGGGGAGTCTAGCGGCTGGACGACAGCCGTCCGTCGGGCGGATCGGCCGGAGCCGCACCCGCCGCGCAGCGGCCAGCTAGCCTGAACGGATGTCAGGCAACTCCAGCGAAGTGGTGCCGGTGCTGAGCCTCGCCGTCCTCGGCAGGTCCCGCAAGGAGAACGAGCGCCGGCTGCCGCTCCACCCCGACCACCTCCGGCGCATCCCTGAGCCGGTGCGTGCCCGGCTCCACCTGGAGAGCGGCTACGGCGAGGGGTTCGGCTACAGCGACACCGACCTCGCCGGCCTGGTGGCCGGGGTGGCCCCCCGGGAGCAGCTGATCGACGGGTGCGACGTGGTGCTGCTGCCGAAGCCGGTGCTGCAGGACGTGCGCGAACTCCGGCCGGGCCAGGTGCTGTGGGGTTGGCCGCACTGCGTGCAGGACAGCGAACTCACCCAGGCGGCGATCGACCGCGGCCTGACGCTGATCGCTTTCGAGGCCATGAACCACTGGGACGCCGACGGTTCGTTCAACCTGCACGTGTTCCACAAGAACAACGAGCTGGCCGGTTACTGCTCGGTGCTGCACGCCCTGCAGCTGGTTGGCCGCACCGGCCACTTCGGCCGGAGGCTGCGGGCCGTGGTGATCGGCTTCGGCGCCACCGCGCGCGGCGCGGTCACCGCCCTCAACGGACTGGGCGTCACCGAGGTCGACGTCCTGACCAGGCGCGAGACCGCCGCGGTCGCTGCGCCGATCCACACTGTGCGGATGGTCCACCTGGAGGGCGGCCCGGAGCGGGAATCCAGCCGGGCAGTGGTCGAGGAGCAGAGCCTCGACATCGCAGAGTTCCTCTCCGACCACGACCTGATCGTCAACTGCGTGCTGCAGGACCCGAAAGCGCCGATGATGTTCCTCGCCGAGGCCGACCTGCCGGCCCTCGCGCCCGGGGTGCTGGTCGTCGACGTGTCGTGCGACCCGGGGATGGGCTTCCCGTGGGCCAGGCCGACCACCTTCACCGAACCCATGTTCGAGGTGGTGCCGGGCGTGCTCCACTACGGCGTGGACCACAGCCCCTCGCACCTGTGGCAGGCGGCCACCTGGGAGAACAGCGAGGCGCTGCTGCCCTTCCTGGGCCCGGTACTGGCCGGCCCGGACGGCTGGGACGCCAACCCGACGATCGCCCGGGCGATCGAGATCCGCGAGGGCGTGGTGCAGAACCCGGAGATCCTCGCCTTCCAGCACCGGGCGGCCGACCACCCCCATCCCGTGCTGGCTGGTTGAGCTCAGCCCGGGGCCAGGTCGGGGTCGTCCACTGCGAACGTGCGCACCGGGCCCGGGCCGGTGGCGGCGGTCTCGAAGCGTACGGTGACGCGGCCGAGCCCCGAGCCCCACACCCAGCCCGGACCGTGCACGGTGTGGACCACGTCAGCGCCGGGCGTCCAGCCCGCCGGTCGCCGGCTGACCGGCGCCTCGGCCTCCTCCACCACCCTGCCCGCTGTGGACGACTCCAGGTCGAACAGCGGCTCCTGGGCCACCTCGACCAGCCCGGACACCCCGACCCCGAGCAGGCGCACCCCCTGGCTGGTGTCCAGCCCTTCCAGCAGCGAGCGGGCCACCTGTGCCACCACCTCGGGCCGGTCGGTCGCTCCGTCCAGGGTCCTGGAGCGGCTGATCGAGGAGAAGTCCGGCCAGCGCACCTTCACCGTGACGGTGCGGGCGAACAGGGCCGCCTTGGCCAGCCGGGCAGCCACCTGCGCAGCATGCGCGTCGGCCACCCTCGCCAGCACCGCCGCGTCGGCTATGTCGTGCTCGAAGGTGTCCTCGACGGAGATGGACTTGGTCTCGCGCTCCGGCTCCACCGCACGGTCGTCGCGGGCGAACGCCAGGGCGTGCAGGTGCTCCCCCGCCGACTTGCCCAGCTCGCGCACGAGTTCCGCTGCGCTGAGCCGCTGCAGGTCGGCGACGGTGGCGACGCCGAGCCGCGCGAGCCGGTCCATCGTGGCCGGCCCCACCCCGGGGATCGCCCGAGCAGGCAGCCCGGCGATGGTGGCGACCTCCGTCCCGGGCACGACCAGGCGCACGCCGTCGGGCTTGGCGAGCTCGCTGGCCACCTTCGCCATGAACTTGGAACTGCCCAGGCCCACCGAGGCGGTCAGCCCGCCGGTGGCTTCGCTGAGCCGCCCCCGGAGGTCGGCGGCCAGCTCGAGCAGCGAGTCCTCGTCCAGCGGGCGCTCCACCGCAGCCAGGTCGACGAAGGCCTCGTCCAGGCTGAGCGGCTCGACCAGCGGCGACAAGTCCCGCAGCAGGCCCATCACGATGCCGCTCGCGTGGCGGTACGCGCGGAACCGGCCGCCGAGGAAGGCTGCGTGCGGGCAGCGTCGCCTCGCCTCGCTCATGGCCATCGCCGAGCCGACCCCGAACCTGCGGGCCTCGTAGGAGGCTGTGGACACCACCCCCCTCACGCCCACCCCGCCGACGATCACCGGCTTGCCGCGCAGCGACGGCTTGTCCCGCTGCTCGACGGCGGCGAAGAACGCGTCGAGGTCGAGGTGCAGGATCGAGGCCTGGGAGCGCACGTTCAGCCCAGGGATTCCAGGTAGGCGCGGCCGCGCGGCGACAGCCGGTAGCCCACGCGCAGGCTCTCGGTGAGGCCCAGAGCCTTCAACCGGCGGATGTCGGCCTTCAGCGCCAGCCGCTCCCTGCCGAGCAGCTCGGCGAGCTCGGTGGAGATCACGCCGGGGTGGTCGCGGATCCACTCCAGGACCGGCCGCGTCCACGGACCCGTCCGGCGGCTGCGGTCGAGACGGGCGACCGCGGCTGCCACCTCGGCCAGCGCAGTGCCGCCCGGCACCTGCTCGCGCAGGGCTGGCCGCGGGTCCTCGCCCACCCAGGCCAGGCGGATCCGGAACACCCGGTCGCCGCCCTTTGCCGCGCGGGGGCCGACCCTTCGAGGCGAACGCTCCGCAGCGACCGGGTAGAGCCGGGCGGTCAGCGCGGCAAGGTCGGCGAAGCCGGCTGCGTGTGCGTCTTCCGCGGTCAGGTCGGCGGGGTGGAGCACCTCCTCGACCGCTTCGAAGCGGACGATGCCGGCTGCGGTCAGCTGGGTGCCGCCGGCCTTCACCCGCGGCTGTTCCCAGCGCCGGAAGGCGAGGGTGATCCAGCCGTCGCGGACCCCCTGGGCAACCCTCGCGGGGAGCAGCACGGTCAGCGCCGCCGGTAGTGGACGAAGTCGAACCCCTCCCGGGGTTCGCGGGACACCTCGACCCACTCTGCCGGGTCGATCCCAGGCAGGCGCACTGAGCCCTCGGCCTCTGCGTGCACCGCGGTGATGTCCAGGTCGGTGAGCACCGGCCAGGCCTGCCGGTAGATCGTGCCCCCGCCGGCGACGTAGACGTCGTCGTCCAGCGACCGGGCGAGCTCGAGCGCCTCCGGCAGCGAGGCGACGGCGTGGCCGGTGGCCGAGCCGTGCGTGGGCAGCTCGACCGCCTCCGGCCGGCTCGTCACCACGATCGTGGTGCGGCCCGGGAGCCACCGCCCGATGGCGTCGTGGGTGCGCCGTCCCATGATCAGCGGGTGGCCGCTGGTGACCCGCTTGAACCGCGCCCAGTCCTCCGCGATCTCGAAGGGCTGGCGTTCGCCGTCGCCGAGCACACCGTTGGCGCTGACGATCGCGATCGCTGTGATCGGCATGGCGGCTCCTAGACGGCGATCGGGGCCTTGATGCCGGGGTGGGGGTCGTAGCCGACGACCTCGATGTCGGCCAGGTTGAACCCGTCGATCTCGGTGACGTCGGGATTGAGCACCAGCCGCGGCAGCGGACGGGGTTCACGGGTGAGCTGGAGGCGGGCCTGCTCCAGGTGGTTGGAGTACAGGTGGGCGTCGCCGAGCGTGTGCACGAAGTCGCCCACCCCGAGCCCGGTCACCTGCGCCACGAGGTGGGTGAGCAGGGCGTAGGAGGCGATGTTGAACGGCACGCCGAGGAAGATGTCGGCGGAGCGCTGGTACAGCTGGCAGCTCAGCTTCCCCTCCGCGACGTAGAACTGGAACAGCGCGTGGCAGGGCGGCAGCGCCATCTGCGGCAACTGCCCGACGTTCCAGGCGCTGACCAGATGCCTGCGGCTGTCGGGGTTGCTCCGGATCGAGGCGATCACGGCCTTGATCTGGTCGACGTGCCCACCGTCCGGGGTGGGCCAGGACCGCCACTGGTAGCCGTAGATCGGGCCGAGCTCGCCGTCGGCGTCGGCCCACTCGTCCCAGATCGTGATGCCGTTGTCGTGCAGCCAGCCGACGTTGGTCGAGCCGCGCAGGAACCACAGCAGCTCGCCGAAGATGCTGCGGGTGTGCAGCTTCTTGGTGGTCAGCAACGGGAAGCCCGCGGCGAGGTCGAACCGCATCTGGTGGCCGAACACGCTGCGCGTGCCCGTGCCGGTGCGGTCGGGCTTCTCCACACCGTGGTTGAGCACGTGTTCCACCAGGTCGAGGTACTGCTTCACCGGCCCTCCTCCCCTTCTGGGCGGCCGCCCGGCGCGGGCGGTGCCGGCCGAAGGTACTCCCGCAGCAACGGGACGATCGCCCGGACCGCCTGGCCGCGGTGGCTGATCGCGTCCTTGGCTTCGGGGCTGAGCTCTGCGTTGGTCACGGTGTTGCCCTCGGCGATGAAGATCGGATCGTAGCCGAAGCCGTTGCCGCCGCGCGGCTGAAGCACCAGCCGTCCGGCCATGACGCCGCGGACGAGGTGCTCGCTGCCGTCCGGGGTGACCAGCGCCATGGCGCAGACGAACCTCGCGGTGCGTTCGGCGTCCTCGGTGCCGGCCAGCTGGCGGATCAGCAGTTCGAGGTTGGCCTCGTCGGTGGCGTCCGGCCCCGACCACCGCGCGGACCGCACGCCCGGCATGCCGTTGAGCAGGTCGACCTCCAGCCCGGAGTCGTCGGCCACGGCCAGCTCGCCGGTGGCAGTGGCGGCGGCGCGCGCCTTCAGCAGTGCGTTGCCCTCGAACGAGCGCTCGGTCTCGGCCGGCTCGGGGTAGGCCGGAAAGGCGTCCAGCCCGCGGACGTCAGCTGCCAGTCCCGCCGCGGCCAGCACCCGGTGGAGTTCAGCGGCCTTCTTGGCGTTGTGGGTGGCCACCACGACCGTCGTCATCGGGCGAGCGCCGCCTGCTGCAGGCGGGTCAGCTCGGCGCAGCCGGCCAGCCCCAGGTCGAGCAGCTGGTCGAGCACGGGACGGCCGAACGGCAGGCCCTCGGCCGTGCCCTGCACCTCGACGAAGTCGCCGTTGCCGGTGGCCACGACGTTCAGGTCCACCTCGGCCGCGGAGTCCTCGCTGTAGCAGAGGTCGAGCATCGGGGTGCCGTTGACGACGCCAACCGACACCGCCGCGACACTGCCGGTGAGCGGCTCCCCGGCGAGCGAGCCCCGCTCCCGCAGCCACGCCACGGCGTCGGAAAGGGCGACGTAGGCGCCGGTGATGGAGGCGGTGCGGGTTCCGCCGTCCGCCTGCAGCACGTCACAGTCGAGCACGATCGTGTTCTCCCCCAGCGCCCGGTAGTCGATCACTGCGCGCAGGCTGCGTCCGATCAGGCGGCTGATCTCATGGGTGCGGCCGCCGATCCGTCCCTTCACCGACTCCCGGTCGCTACGGCTGTGGGTGGCCCGGGGCAGCATCGAGTACTCGCTCGTCACCCAGCCGAGGCCGCTGCCCCGGCGCCAGCGCGGCACCCCCTCGGTGACCGAGGCCGCCACCAGCACCCGCGTTCCGCCGAACTCCACCAGCACCGATCCCTCGGCGTGGGCGAGCCAGTTCCTGGTGATGCTGACGGGGCGGAGGTCGTTCGGCGCACGGCCGTCTGCTCTGGTTAGCGGCATAAGCTCACCCTATCGGTGGCCTCCCCCGCAGCATCCCCCGGGTGCGGTCCGGGCCGGCCGCCCGCCCTTACCTCGACCGAGGAGTGACCTGCCCATGTGCCGACCGGTGACCTGCAACGTTTGTGGCAAGACGACCTGGGCCGGCTGCGGCGACCACGTGGCGCAGGTCCGGGCGATCGTGCCGCCGGAGCAGTGGTGCGACGGGCACCACGATTCCGCGTCCGACGGCCCCGGCGCTCAGCCGGCGAAGGTGTAGACCTGCTCGACGCGGTCGACGAAACCGCCCAGCAGCCGGCGGCCCACCCCTGCGAACAGCTCCGGGCTGCCGGTGGTGAGGAAGCGGAGTTGCTGGCTGCGCATGCCGGAGCGCAGCAGCCCGGCGTCGGTGAGGGTCGCGTAGACCTGTTTCGCGCACTCCTCGGCCGATGAGACCAGCGTCACGTCGTCGCCGATCACGTACGAGATGACCCCGGCGAGCAGCGGGTAGTGCGTACAGCCGAGGATCAGGGTGTCGATGCCGGCCTCCCGCAACGGCAGCAGGTAGCCGCGGGCAGCCTCGATGAGCTCCGGCCCGCCGGTCACCCCCGCTTCGACGTAGTCCACGAACAGCGGGCACGGCTGGGTGAGCAACTGCACACCGGGCACCGCGGCGAGGGCGTCGTCGTAACTCGCGGAGGTCGCCGTCGCCTCGGTGCAGATCAGCCCGATCCGGCCGCTGCGGCTGGCGCGGACGGCACGCCTGGCGGCCGGCAGGATCACGTCGATCACGGGCAGGTCGTAACGTTCCCTCGCATCGCGCAGCACCGCCGAGGACGCCGAGTTGCAGGCGATCACCAGGGCCTTCACCCCGGAGCCTGCCAGGTAGTCGAGGCACTCCAGGGCGTACTCGCGCACCTCCGGGATGGACTTGGTGCCGTAGGGCGCCCTGGCCGTGTCGCCGAGGTAGACCATGTCCTCGCCGGGCAGCTGGTCGAGCAGCGCCCTGGCCACCGTGAGCCCGCCGAAGCCGGAGTCGAAGACCCCGATCGGGGCGTCGGACGCGGTCACGTGCACTGACTCTAGGCCCGCGGCAGACTGGTTACCAATCGCCGGACCGGACCGAGGAGAGCGATGAGCCAGCCGCAGATCGACGCCACCCGAATGGTGCTGCGCACCCTCCGCTGGCTGGACGACGCCCGCAGGGCCGCCGCCGCCCAGTGGCAGGAGTGGACGGGCTCCAGCCGTCCCGAACAGCCGCGGCCGCCGTCGGACCGCCGCGAGCCCCCCGACCTCTGGTAGCTCACGCCCCCGCTCTCCGGCGAACGGCGTTGACTGGTGGTCAGGCGGGCCGGCGCGAGAGCGAGAGCGTGACCACTCCGGCGCGGCCGGGAGGTGCGCCGGCACCGGGCGCACACCCCGGGGTCTTGTCGGCAGCGGCCAGTGCGCAGCCGCCGCAACCGGCGGGGGGACAGCCGATCGCCAGTTCCCTGGCCTCCAGCCGTCCGGAGCGCACCAGGTGGTCCACCGCTGCCCGTACCACCGACTCCGCAAGGCCGGAGTTGCGGGCCATCTCGGCAAGGGTGGAGGTCCCTGCGGCCACCTCGGCCAGCACCAGCGTCAGCGGGCCGCTCATACCAGCAACCTGCCGATCTGGAACACCGCCACCGCCAGCAGCCAGGCCGTGGCCAGTTGCAGCCCGACGCCGAACACCGTCCACCTCGGCCCGATCTCGCGCCACTGAGCGGCCAGCGTGGCAACGCACGGGGTGTAGGCCATCAGGAACACCATGAACGCGAGCGCTGCCGGGATCGGGTGCCCACCGGAGGACTCGGTGAAGGTGGCCAGCACGGCTGCGCCGAGGTCACCCGGCTCGGCGGAGTCTGCGGGCTCGTCCACGGCGTAGGTCTGGGCCCAGGAGGAGATCACGGCCTCCTTGGCGACGAAGCCGACGACCAGGGTCGAAGTGCTCTGCCAGTTGCCGAAGCCGGCGGGCGCGAAGACCGGCGCGATCGCCTGCGCAGTGACCCCGTAGACGGAGTCCTCCACGGCCACCTCACCGAAGCTGCCACCGGCGTTGGCCGGGATCGACTGCAACAGCCACACCGCAGCCACCGTGGCCACGATGATGCCCGAGGCCGTCTGCAGGAAGCCCTTCAGCCGCACCCAGGTGACCGATGCGGTGAGCCGCAGCGTGGGCACCTGGTAGGCCGGCAGATCGATCACCAGCGGTTCGATCGGCTCACCGCGCCAGAGGGTCGCGCGGAGGCCGAGCCCGACCAGCACGATGATCACGATCGAGGCCAGGTACATGCCGAACACCGCTGTGCCGGCGTAGGGCCCGAAGAACACAGCGCCCATCATCACGAAGACCGTGAGCCGCGCAGTGCAGGACGTGAACGGCACCAGCAGCGCGGTGAGGATGCGGTGCCTGGCGCTGGGCAGGATCCGGGTGGCGCTCACGGCCGGAACGTTGCAGCCGTAGCCGACGATCAACGGCAGGAACGCCCGTCCGGGCAGCCCGATCGAACGCATCAGCCGATCGGTCACCACGGCGGCCCGGGCCAGGTAGCCGGAGTCCTCCAGGAGCGCGAGCAGCACGAACATCAGGGTCATCAGCGGCACGAAGGTGAGCAGCATGCCGACCCCGGCGACCAGCCCGTCGACCACGAGGCCCTCGAGCCACGAGCCGCCCAGCCCGAGCGCTGCGAACAGCCAGGTCGCCCCGTCGGTCACCGGCCCGCTGAACAGCCCGTCCAGGAAGTCCTGCAGGGGGGCGGCAACCACGGTGGTCACCTCGAAGACCGCCCACATCACGGCGAGGAAGATCAGGGGGCCCAGCACCGGTGCGGTTACCCAGCGGTCCACGCGGTCGGAGCCGGCCAGCTGCTGGCTCGGGGCGGTGGCGCCGGCCTCGACCGCGGACGCGATCCAGCCGAACCGGTCGTCGTCCAGCAGCAGCCCGTCCGTGTCCTGCGGCACCGGACGCGGTTTCGGTGCCGGCCGGGACAGGCAGGCCCGGACGGTGCGCGCCAGCCGGTCCAGCCCCGCGCGGCGACGGGGGTCGATGCCGACCACCGGGCAGCCGAGGGAGCGGGCCAGCCTGGCCGCAGACACCTCCACACCGCGCTTGGCCGCCACGTCCAGCATCGTCAGCGCCACCATCATCGGCAGGCCGCGTTCGCGCAGCTGGGCGACCAGGTAGAGGCTGTTGGCCAGCCGGGAAGCGTCGCACACCACGATCGTCAGGTCGGGCCGCTCATCCTCGGGGCCGCCGACCAGCAGCTCCCTGGTCAACGCCTCGTCCGGCGAATGGGGCTCGAGGGAGTACGCGCCGGGCAGGTCGATCAGGGTCAGGTCGAGGCGCTGCTCGCTCGGGTCGCAGTCGCACTCGTCGCAGTTGCAGCTGGCAGCTTCCCTGGTGGTCTTCCAGACCCCGCGGGACACCTCGACGGTCGTGCCGGGCCAGTTGCCCATGGTGACCCTGGCTCCGGTGAGCGCGTTGAACAGCGTCGACTTCCCGGTGTTGGGCGCTCCGGCGAGGGCGACCACCGGGGCGCCGCCGCCCGCACCCGTCCCCCCGCCGGCCTGGCAGCAGGCCTTGGCCGAGAGCGGCGGGGCTGCGGTGCGGTCGGCGTGCAGTTCGATGGCGGCCGTGCTCACCTGGCCACCTCCGCCCGGAGCTGGTTCAGCACGCCCGACCCGAGCGCGATCCGCGAACCGCCGACCAGCACCACCCTGCCGCCGCCGGCGGTGCGGTGCAGCAGGCTGAACCTGGACCCGACGCGGAGCCCGAGGGCGGACAGCCGCTCGCGCTGCTGCTCTGGGGCATCGGCGCGGACGAGGGTCAGGTCGGTGTTGAGCGGAGCCTTGCCCAGCTCGATGCCTACGTACATGTGCGTAAGGCTAGCCTAACCGAATAAGAATGCGCAGGACTTTCCGAAATATTGGTCAGACCAGTTGTTTCAGCGCAGCCCGAGCAGGTTCTCGCTGAGGTAGGCGATCCACTCGTACACCCGGTAGATGTAGCTGCGCGGCTCGTCCTCGGGCAGGGAGTCGAGGCGTTCGGCGTCGGTGGCGTTCTCGATGCCCAGCCGCACCGCGAGGCTGAGCCGCACCCCGGTGAGCGTCTTGAGCCAGCCGTCCAGTTCGATCAGCCGCACCTGCACCGGGTGCTTGCCTGCATCGCTCTCGCGCAGGGCTGCCAGCACCACCTCTGCGTTGGCCAGCCGGTCGGACCGCTGCCGGGCCTGGGTGAACCGCCGGAACTCCCGCGACGCCTGCTCGTCGCCGGGGTAGGCGTCGGGGAACAGCCGCCCGATCACCGGGTCGGAGTGGTCGAGCGCGTCGTCCGCAGCGAGTTCCGCCTGCCAGCGCGCGAACGAGTCCTCCGGCTCCGGCACGGCGTCGTCCGCCTCCAGCAGGCCCGAGTACTGCTCCACCAGCGACTCCAGCAGGGTCGCCTCGTAGTCGGTCAGGCGCATCAGGATGGTCGGCCCCGACCGACGGAAGTCGCGCATCAGCCCTGCTCCATGGTGGCCCAGAGGCCGTAGCCGTGCATCGCGTCCACGTCGGTCTCCATCTGCTCCCTGGTGCCGGTCGACACCACGGCCTTGCCGTCGTTGTGCACCTGGAGCATCAGGTCGGTCGCCCTGGTCTCCGGGTAGCCGAAGTAGGTGGAGAAGACATGGGTGACGTAGCTCATCAGGTTCACCGGGTCGTCCCAGACGATCGTGACCCACCCGGTCAGCGTCGACTCGGCCGGACGCTCCGAGGTCTTCGTGGCCCCGCCGGGCTGTTCCTTGGTGCTCTCCCCTGCCACCCGGCCATTGTGCCAGCACCGGTGGCCGGCGGGGACCCGCCATTAGGCTGACCGGCATGACCGGGATGACGACGCCGTCGGGCACGATGCCGCACTCCACAGCGCTGCTCACCGACCACTATGAGCTGACCATGGTGCGGGCGGCACTGCGCTCACGGACGGCCTTCCGCCGCAGCGTGTTCGAGCTGTTCGCCCGGCGCCTGCCGGAGGGCCGCCGCTACGGCGTGGTGGCCGGGGTCGGCCGCGCCCTCGACGCGATCCAGGCCTTCCGCTTCGACGACTCCACCCTGAACTTCCTGTTCGAGCAGAACGTCATCGACACCGACCTGGCCGACTGGCTGAGCCGCTACCGGTTCAAGGGCAGCATCTGGGGCTACCCGGAGGGCGAGGTGTACTTCCCCGGCTCACCGCTGCTGATCGTGGAGGGCACCTTCGCCGAGGCGTGCATTCTGGAGACCCTGCTGCTGAGCATCTACAACTACGACTGCGCAGTGGCTTCGGCAGCCTCCCGGATGACGGTGATGGCCGGGGAACGGCCGTGCATCGAGATGGGCTCCCGGCGGACCAACGAGTACGCGGCCGTGGCCGCGGCCCGCGCGGCCTACGTCGCCGGCTTCGCCGCCACCTCCAACCTGGAGGCGGGCCGGCGCTACGGCATCCCCACGACGGGCACGGCCGCGCACTCTTTCACGCTCCTGCACGACTCGGAGGAGGACGCGTTCAAGGCCCAGCTGAAGACGCTCGGCAAGGGCACGACCCTCCTGGTCGACACCTACGACGTGGAGGAGGCCGTGCGCACCGGGGTGCGGCTCAGCAAGGGCAAGCTCGGCGCGATCCGGCTCGACTCGGGCGACCTGGCCGAGCTGGCCGCGGACGTCCGCAAGCTCCTGGACTCACTCGGCGCCGAGGACACCCGGATCATCGTCACCTCCGACCTCGACGAGTACCAGATCGCAGCGCTGCGCAGCGCTCCGGTGGACGGCTTCGGGGTCGGCACCTCGCTGGTCACCGGATCGGGCGCACCCACCTGCGGCTTCGTGTACAAGCTGGTGGCCAGGGCGACGAGCGAGGGCAAGGACGCCGAGTTGTTCCCCGTGGCGAAGAAGAGCGTCGACAAGGTCTCGATCGGTGGCCGCAAGTTCGCGTTGCGGCGGCTCGGGCCGAGGGGCAGGGCTGAGGCGGAGGTGGTCGGCATCGGCGCTCCCCCGGAGAACGACGGCAACGACCGGCCGCTGCTGGTCGAGCTGATGCGCAAGGGAAAGCCGGTCGGCGCCGAGCCGCTGGAGGCGGCAAGGGAGCGCCACGAGCGGTCCCGTGCGGAGCTGCCGCTGGCGGCGCACAAGATGTCGAAGGGCGACCCGGCCCTCCCGACGCTCCTGTTGGACAACCTCGGTGAGCCCACCGAGAACCCGTATGTGAGGAAGCCATGAAAGCGCTGATCGTCGTGGACGTGCAGAACGACTTCTGCGAAGGGGGTTCGCTCGCCGTCGCCGGCGGGGCGGCCGTGGCCGAACGGGTCGCCGAGCTGCTGTCCGGCGACCACGGCTACGACCACGTGGTGGCCACCCGGGACCACCACATCGACCCCGGCACGCACTTCTCCGCCACCCCCGACTACGTCGACTCCTGGCCGGTGCACTGCGTGGCCGGCACGCCGGGTGCCGAGCTGCACCCTGCGCTGGCCGGCACCGGCTTCGACGCCGTCTTCGACAAGGGCGAGTACGCCGCCGCCTACTCCGGCTTCGAGGGCTCCGCAAACGGCACCCAGCTCGCCGACTGGCTGGTGGACCGGAAGGTGACGGCTGTGGACGTGTGCGGGATCGCCACCGACCACTGCGTGCGGGCCACGGCCCTGGATGCCGTGCGCGACGGTTTCGCCACCACCGTGCTGCTCGACCTGACGGCGGCGGTCTCACCCGAGCGCGTGCCCGACCTGATCGTCGAGTTCACCGCCGCCGGCGTGCACCTCAACCGGTGAGCGCGCATCCGGCGCCCCCGGCGGAACCCGTCCGCTGGGCCCAGGGCGCCTGGACGAACCCACCGGCGGCATCCGTCGAGGCCGGGGACGCCCTTGAGGTGACGGCAGTCGAGGGCTCCGACGCCTGGCGCCACACCAGTTACGGCTTCGTCCACGACTCGGCCCACGGGCTGCTCAGCCCGCTGGCGGTGGGCCGGGCCGTCGAGGTGACCCTGCAGACCGACTTCACCGGGCAGTTCGACCAGGCCGGCGTGCTGGTGCGGGCCGACGCCGAGCACTGGCTGAAGGCCGGCCTCGAGTTCGCGGACGGCGTGCTGAACCTCGGCGCCGTGCTGACGCTGGGCCGCTCGGATTGGTCCGTGGCCCCGGTGGACTGGAACGGCCGCAGGGTGACCGTGCGGGTGAGCCGGGCCGAGGACTCGCTCACGGTGCGGGCGCGGGTGGAGGACGCGCCGTTCCGGCTGGTGCGCGTGGCGCCGTTCGTCGGCGGGGAGGCAGCGGCCGGGCCGTTCCTGTGCGCCCCGACCAGGGCCGGGTTCACAGCCCGTTTCCTGAGCTGGGCGGTGGGCCCGGCGGACGCAGCGCTGCACTAGCCCACGCCGGGTCCGCAGCCCCGGGCCGGGCCCGCTCAGCGGGTGAGCTGCCTGGTCAGAGGAGGAGCTCCGGCTCTGCCGGCGGCAGTCCCAGCGGGGCGGTGAAGCCGTTCATGATGCCGGCCAGCCGGAACGCGCGCGGGTCGCGGTAGAGCTGTTCGAGGCTCAGCGGGCTGCCGTCCGGCCCCGACAGCGGCACCCGCCAGTTGGGATACTCGTCGGTGGTGCCCGGCTGGTTCTGCGTGCGCCGGTCGCCCACCGCGTCGGTCAGCGCTGCGCACAACACCCGCGAAGGAGTGGCCACAAGGTAGCGGTGCAGTGCGTCGACGATGTCGTCCGGGCTCGCCGGGTCAGCGGTGAGGAAGCCGCCTTCGCGCAGGGCCGCGACGAACGCCGACCGCTCGCCGGCCGCGACCGCGAGCTCGGTCTCCAGGCTCTCCGTGAGCAGGCCGAGGCGGTGCTGCAGCCGGATGTGCTCCCCGGCGAGGTAGCCGGCGGTCGGGGGAAGGTCGTGGGTGGTGACGGAGGCCAGGCAGTACTCCCGCCACTGCTCCGGCGCCAGCGGGCGTCCCGAGCCGTCGCGCTCGAACCAGGCGATCGAGGTGCCGAGGATGCCGCGCTCGCGCAGGTAGTCGCGCACCCACGGCTCGACCACGCCCAGGTCCTCACCCACCACGAGCGCGCCGGCTCGGTGAGCCTCCAGCGCCAGGATTCCGACCATGGCCTCATGCTGGTAGCGGACGTAGGCACCCTGGCCGGGCGGCATCCCGGCCGGGATCCACCACAGCCGGAACAGGCCCATGATGTGGTCGACCCGGATCCCGCCGGAGTGCCGCAGGATGCCGGCGACCATGCTTCGGAACGGCGCGTACGACAGCTCCTCCAGCCGGTCCGGCCGCCACGGCGCCTGGCCCCAGTCCTGCCCGGTCTGGTTGAAGTGGTCCGGTGGGGCGCCGACGTGGACGCCGCGCGCGAACAGGTTGCCGTAGGTCCAGGCCTCGGCGCTGCGCTCCCCCACCCCGACGGCGAGGTCGTTCATGATGCCGAGCCGCATGCCGGCGTCGGTCGCTGCGGACTGGGCTGCGCGCAGCTGGTCGTCGGCGATCCACTGCAGCCAGGCGTAGAACATGATCATGTCGGCGTTGGCCTCTGCGAAGGCTGCGACCTCGGGCGAGGACGGCCGGCGCAGGTCGGCCGGCCACTGCCGCCAGTCCTCGCCCCACTCGTTGACCAGCGCGCACCAGGTGGCGAACTGGGTGAGCACCCGTCCCTCCCTGCGCAGGAAGTCGTGGAAGGCCATCCGGCGGGCCGGACGCAACCCCCGGTCGTAGATCACCAGCAGCGCCTCGACCTTCGCCGTCCAGACCAGGTTCCGCTCGATCAGGTCGTGCCCGGCGAGGTCGGCCTTCAGCTGCGCCTTCAGCGCCGCAACGCGGCCGCGGGCTCGCTCGTCCAGGTCCGCGTACTCGGGCACCAGTTCTGGCCGGATGTAGAGCGGGTTGACGAAACGGCGCGACGTGGGCAGGTAGGGGGACGCCTCCAGCGGCGGCATCGGTTCGGCTGCGTGCAGCGGGTTGACCAGCACGAAGCCGGCGAACTGCTGCGTTGCCGCGAAGGTCGCCAGGTCGGCGAGGTCGAGCAGGTCGCCCATCCCCCAGGAGCCATCGGAGGTGAGGCTGTAGAGCTGGGTGGCGTACCCCCACACCCGCTTCCTGCCCATGGCGGGCGGGAAGCCGAGGAAGGCGGGACTCACCACCAGGGTCACCTCGTTCTGCCCCTCCTCCGTCGTGGCCTGCAGCCGGTGGTAGCCCAGCGGGAGGTCGGCCGGCAGCTCGAACGCCGCCCTGCCGGTGAGCACGCCGTCCACCTCGCGGGGCGGCTCGTCGTCGGTCACCTGCGGCACGTCCCGCCAGCCGCCGTCCTCGAGGCGCACGGCCAGCCGCACCCACCGGCCGTGGGGGACGTGGGCGTGCACGACCCTTGCACTGCCCTGCTCGGTGACCACGCAGGGCGGCAGCAGCCTGGTCCAGGGGCGCAGCCGCAGCGCCTCAAGGGCTGCCCGGGCGTGCTCCGGGTCGGAGGCGTCGACGTCCATGCCGGCCAGGATCGCGATCACGGTCTCGTCACTGACCTCGGTCTGGCGGCCCTTCCAGTCCCAGAACTCGGTGGCGATGCCGAAGGCTTCGGCCAGTTCGGCGAGGAAGGGGTTGGACAGGGCCATGGGGCAGGCTCTCCGGATCAGCTGACGGGTCGGCTAACCATACCCACCGGCGTCGGCTTCGAACGGCGCCAGCAGGCGGCGCAGCAGGGTGGCCAGTTGCTCCCTTTCGTCCGGCTCGATGGCTGCCAGCACCCGGCGCTCGAAGGCGAGCAGGTCGGCCAGGGCGCCCTGCACCCGCTCCCGGCCGGCAGTGGTGAGCCGCACCCGCACCCCCCTACGGTCGTCGGTGTTGGGCTGGCGCACGACCAGGCCGCGGGCAGCGAGCCGGTTGACCCGGTTGGTCATGGTGCCGGAGGTAGAAAGGGTCTGCCGGATCAGCTCGCCAGGGGACAGCTCGTAGGGGCTGCCCTGCCGGCGCAACGCTGCCAGGACGTCGAACTCCCAGACCTCCAGCTGGTGCGCTGCGAACGCCTCCCTGCGGGCGCGGTCGAGGTGCTTGGCGAGCCGGCTGATCCGCGAAAGGCTCCCCAGCGGGGTGACGTCGGCGGCCGGCAGCTCCCTGGCCCAGGCGGCCAGGATCAGGTCCACCTCGTCTGCCATGCCCGACCCCCGGTTATCTCGATGTCGAGACTTTATCGCCCGGGGCCACGCCGGCTCCAGTGGCTCAGAGCCGTACCGAGTGGTTCTGCACCGGCCCGATCCGCAGCGCGGAGAGCACGCCCAGCACCGCGACGAGCGACATCGCGGTCAGCAGGCCGCCGAAGCCGAGCGTCTGGTCGCCCTGTGAGATGCCGAAGGCGAACACCGTGCCGGCCAGGCCGGCGGCGATGCTGTTGCCCAGCGCCTCGCCCACCTGGAGCGATGAGGTGTTGCGTCCGAACGCGACCGGCTCCGACAGCTGGAACACGGCCAGCGAGGTGCTGGCCACCGAAAGGCCCATGCCCAGCCCGGCCAGCACCCAGCCGAGCACCACCAGCGCCAGCAGGCGGCCGGGCAACCAGCCGGCAGCCGTGGTGGCGAGCACGCCCAGCGCCGTGCTGGCAGCGCCGGCGACGATGATCTGGTCGCGACGCAGCCGGAGCCACGACCGCGACTGCAGCCAGGCGCCCAGCATCCAGCCGGCCGAGCCGATCGTCATGATGGCCCCGGCCCATCCCAGCGGCAGGCCTTCTGCCTGCACGAGCAGCAGCGGCAGGAACGTCTGTGCACCGAAGAAGGTGCCGGCGGTGAGTGCGCGGACCACGATCACCGACGGCAGGCCGGCCCCGGCCGGCCGGAAACCGGCGGGCAACAGCGGAGGCAGTCCCCACAGCAGCAGCGCGAGCCCGGCCGCCAGCCAGGCCAGCGACCAGGGCTCGATGCGCTGCCCGGCGAGCTGCAGCCCTGCCGCGCCCGCCGCGACCAGCGCTGCCCACACCAGCTGGCGCCGTCCGGCAGCCGGGACGTCGGCGTGCGGCAGCAGCTCGGCCCGCTGCAGCGGACGCAGGATCAGCGCGCCGGCGATCGCCATCAACGGCAGCACCGACCAGAACACCCAGTGCCAGGAGAGGTATTCGCTCAGCCACGCCGCTACCGGCGGACCGACGAAGGAGGGCACCATCCAGGCGGCGGAGAAGCCGGTGAGCATGTCGGCGCGCTCGCGCTCGTCGAAGACCCGGGCCACCAGCACCATCACGGCCAGGTTCATGGTGCCGCCACCCAGCCCCTGCACGAAGCGGGCCGCGAGCAGCACCAGCATGTTCGGTGCGAGTGCTGCCACCACGAGCCCGGCAGCGAACACGACGAAGCCGACCACCAGCGGCGGCTTCGGCCCGAACCGGTCGCTGAACTGGCCAGCGGCGACGATGGCGAAGGTCTGGGCGATCATGAACGCTGTGAACGCCCAGGCGTACAGGTCGAGGTCACCCAGGTCGGCGGCGGCGGCCGGCATCGCGGTGAGCACAGCCATGGCTTCGAACGCGATCGCCACCACGCACAGCAGCAGGCCCACGATCAGCCCGCGGCGGGAGTGGACGGCTGAGCCGGAGCCAGTCCGGGTTCCTTCGCTCATCAACTCCCCCGTGCCGTTTCGATCGCCGCGTAGTCCCGCCCGCATCCCAAGCCGGAGCCCGCATGCCCCCGGTCGAGCCGCACAACCCTACTCCCGGGCGGCGCCGCTGCCGCCAACCGACAACTGGTGTACCTGCTGTCCGCCGCACTGGGTAGGTTTGGACTGATCCGGCAGTTGGGACGCGCCAAGGGGGCCTGATGACCAGCGACAACCCGCAGACGACCACGATCCTCAAGGAACGCATCGAGGAACGCACCGACCTGCGCCCGGACGAGGGCGACCACGAACGGTTCTCGCACTACGTGCCGAAGGCCAAGCTCACCGAGGCGATGGTGATGGGCACGCCGGTGATCGCACTGTGCGGCAAGGTGTGGGTGCCCTCCCGGAACCCGGACCGCTTCCCGGTGTGCCCGGAGTGCAAGGAGATCTGGGAGTCGCTCCGCCCCGGGGGTGGCGACGACAACGAAGGCTGACCGCGCCGGGTCGCCAACGACCAGCGGGCGGCGCCAGCGCCGGGTCAGCGGGGGTCGCCGCCGTCGCGGACCGGCAGGATCTCCAGGCTCGGGTACTCCGGCTTCCACATCCGCTGGTAGATGTCGCTGATCGGGTTGGTCATCGGTCGCCGGGCCAGGCCCTGGCGTTCCGCGGTCTCGGCCACGGCCTTGGCCACGGTCGCCGCCACCAGGCGCAGGTCGCTCATCGACGGCAGCAGCGATGCCCCGGGGCGGTACTCGTTGACCAGCCCGGCCAGGGCGTCCGCCGCTGCATAGATCATCTCGTCGCTGACCCGGGTGGCCTGGACCACGGAGACCCCGAGGCCGAGCCCGGGGAAGATCAGCGCGTTGTTGGCTTGCGCGATGGTGTGGTAGGTGTCGGCGTGGCGGATGGTGCCGTACGGGCTGCCGGTGGCGATCAGCGCCCTGCCGTCACTCCACTCCAGCACGTCCGCCGGGTGTGCCTCGGAACGGCTGGTCGGGTTGGACAGCGGCAGGATGATCGGCCGGTCGCAGGCCGCGGCCATCGCGCGCACCACCTCCTCGGTGAATGCGCCGTGCTGCGCGGAAGCACCGATCAGGATCGTCGGCTGGACGTTGCGCACAACCTCGGCCAGCGTGATCCGGCCCGGGTCGGCCACGTCCCAGGTGTCCACCTCGGCGCGAGCCCGCGCGTAGGGCCGCTGGAAGTCGCGGACGCCGGCGCCGTCGGCGACGATCAGGCCGCGGCTGTTGAACGCGTAGAACCGGGAGTGGCCGGCTTCGGCCGGCAGCCCCGCCCGGGTCATCGCCTCCCTGATGATGTCCGCGATCCCCACCCCGGCCGTGCCCGCGCCGTAGATCACGACCCGGTGCTGCGGCAGCGGCATCCCGGTGAGCCGGACGGCGGCCAGCACCGAGGCCAGCACCACTGCCGCGGTGCCCTGGATGTCGTCGTTGAAGGTGCAGATCCGGTCGGAGTACCGGTCCAGGATCCGGTGGGCGTTACCGGCGCCGAAGTCCTCCCAGTGCAGCATCGCGTTGGGGAACAGCCTGGTCACGGCCTGCACGAAGTCGTCGATGAACTCGTCGTAGCGCTCACCGCGCACGCGGGCGTGCCGCTCGCCGAGGTAGAGGTCGCTGTTCAGCAGCCCGAGGTTGTCGGTGCCGACATCGAGCACCACAGGGATCGCCCGGCGCGGGTGGATGCCCGCTGCGGCGGTGTAGACGCCCAGCTTGCCGATGGCGATCTGGATGCCGCCGATGCCCTGGTCGCCGATGCCGAGGATGCCCTCGGCATCGGTCACCACCACCAGGTCGACGTCGTCTGCGTCGAGCTCGAAGTCGAGCAGGGCCTGCTCCACCAGTTCGGGGTGGTCGATGGAGAGGAACACCCCACGGGTGCCCACGTACTCGTGGCTGAACCGCTCGATCGCCTCCCCGATGGTGGGGGTGTAGATGATCGGCAGCATCTCCTCGAGGTGCTCGCTGAGCAGCCGGTAGAAGAGCACCTCGTTGCGGTCGCGCAGCTGGGAGAGGTAGATGAACTTCGCCAGCGGCGACGGCGAGCGGCTGTACTGGGCGTAGGTGCGCCGCATCTGCTCCTCGATCGTCGTGACGCGGCTGGGCAGCAGCCCCGAGATGCCCAGCTGCTCGCGTTCGGCCATGGTGAACGCCGTCCCGCGGTTGGCCATGGGGTGCACCAGGATCAGCCGGCCGCGGGCGCTGACCTGCAGCACCGCGTCCCTGGTGCCGGTGAGGAGGTTGAAATCCCGCTGTCGCATTCGGTGCCTCCTGCTCGCTGTGCCGCCCTGGCGGTGTCGAGCGTAGCGACCGGGAGCTGCCCGGTGCGCGCGCACCCCTAGGATGACCCCATGGCCGGCAAAACCCTGATCGTGCTGCGGCACGCCAAGTCGTCGTGGCACACCGCTGAGGCGGACGTCCGCCGCCCCCTCTCCGAGCGCGGCCGCAAGGACGCGGTTGCGGCCGGCGAGATCCTCGCCGGCTACGACATCGACGTGGTGCTCGCTTCCACCGCCACCCGGGTGCAGGAAACCTGGGCCGGCGCCCAGACCGGCGGCGCGCAGTGTTCGGACGTGCGGACGTCGGAGAGCATTTACCACGCCTGGCCGGGTGAGCTGCTGACCGAGCTGCACGACCTGGACGAGACCGTGCACACCGCGCTCCTGATCGGGCACCAGCCGACCATGGGCGACCTGATCGTCACCCTCGCCAAGCCCTCACCGCTGGTGGAGCGGGTAGAGGCGAAGTTCCCGACCTCGGGCCTCGCCGTGCTCACCTACCGCGGCGCGTGGAAGACCCTGGGCGAGGGCAAGGCGACCCTCAAGCGCTTCGAGATCCCGCGCGGCTGACCCCGGGGGTCCCGGCGCCGACCTGGCTCAACTGCCGAGCGCATTCGCCCGGTGGTTGCGTCGTAACGCCTCTCGGGGCGCGTGCCGAGCATCGAGTGCGCAATAGCGATTGCCTCCGAGACCCGGTCCTGAGGAGCGCGCCACCCCACACCCGGTCCCTGAGGAGCGCGTGCCACCCCACACCCGTTCCCTGAGGAGCGAGCGCCACTCCAAACCCGGTCCCTGAGGAGCGAGCGCAGCGAGCGTCTCGAAGGGCCGTCGCCCGCCCTCAGTAGCGGTAGTGCTCAGTCTTGAACGGGCCCGCCACCGACACCCCGAGGTAGTCGGCCTGGCCCTGGGTGAGCTCGGTGAGCCGCACGCCCAGCGCGTCCAGGTGCAGGCGCGCGACGTACTCGTCGAGTTCCTTGGGCAGGATGTGGACACCCAGCGGGTAGTGCTCGGGCCGGGTGAACAGCTCGATCTGGGCCAGCACCTGGTTGGTGAACGATGTGCTCATCACGAAGCTCGGGTGGCCGGTGGCGTTGCCGAGGTTCATCAGCCGGCCCTCGCTCAGCACGATCACCGAGTGGCCGTCCGGGAAGTTCCAGCGGTCGACCTGGGGCTTGATGTTGGTCCGCGTCACCCCGTCCAGCTGCTCCAGCCCGGCCAGGTCGATCTCGTTGTCGAAGTGGCCGATGTTGCCGACGATCGCCAGGTGCTTCATCCGGGCGAGGTGGTCGGCGGTGATCACGGCCGTGCAGCCGGTAGCGGTGATGAAGATGTCGGCGTGGTCGACCACGTCGTCCAGCAGCACCACCTGGTAACCGTCCATGGCCGCCTGGAGCGCGCAGATCGGGTCCACCTCGGTCACCACCACGCGGGCGCCCTGGCCGGCCAGTGCCTGCGCGCAACCCTTGCCGACGTCGCCGTAGCCGCAGACCACGGCCAGCTTCCCGCCGATCAGCACGTCGGTGGCCCGGTTGAGCCCGTCGATCAGGGAGTGCCTGATGCCGTAGCGGTTGTCGAACTTGCTCTTGGTCACCGAGTCGTTGACGTTGATCGCCGGGAACAGCAGCGCGTTGCTCCGCGCCATCTCGTACAGCCGGTGCACCCCGGTCGTGGTCTCCTCCGTCACGCCGAACACGTTCTGGGCGATGTCTGCCCAGGGCAGCTCCGAGCGCCGCAGCGTGTCGAGCACCACCCGGTACTCGTGGGGGTCGGTCGGGGCGGCCTCTGGCACGGCGCCGGCCTTGGCGAACTCGACGCCCTTGTGCACCAGCAGCGTCGCGTCGCCACCGTCGTCGAGGATCATGTTGGGCCGGCGGTCACCCCAGTCGAGGATGCGCTCGGTGCACTCCCAGTACTCCTCGAGCGATTCGCCCTTCCAGGCGAACACCGGCACCCCGGACGGGGCCTCCGGGGTCCCGTCCCTGCCGACCACCACCGCAGCAGCGGCGTGGTCCTGGGTGGAGAAGATGTTGCAGGACGCCCAGCGCACCTCGGCCCCGAGGTCGACGAGCGTCTCGATCAGGACGGCGGTCTGGATGGTCATGTGCAGCGAGCCGGCGATCCGGGCCCCGCGCAGCGGCGCGGTGTCGCGGTAGCGCTCCCGCAACGCCATCAGGCCCGGCATCTCGTGCTCGGCGAGAGTGATCTCCTCCCGGCCGAAGGCGGCCAGGCTCAGGTCTGCTACGCGGTGGTCCACGATGGGCAAGCTTATGGGAGCTGCCAACCAGGCCCTAAACGCTGCCGCGACGGCAGGCGGTCAGCCGCGGTCGATGTCGGGCTCGAGGTAGAGCGAGGTGACCATCGGATTGGCGGCCCGGATGGCCGACTCGGCGTTGTCGATCACCTGGGCCACCCGAGCCGCCGACTCGGTGGGTTCGACGGCGATCTTCGCCGCAACCAGCACTTCCTCAGGTCCCAGGTGCATGGTCTTGAGGTGGATGACCCGGCCCACTCCCTCGGCGCCGGCAAGGGCCGAGGTGATCCGGGCGACGGCGTCCGGGGTGGCCGCCTCTCCGAGCAGCAGGCTCCTGGTCTCCACGGCGAGCGTGATCGCCACCGCGATCAGCAGCACCCCGATCAGGGCCGTGCCGGCGACGTCCCAGACCCCGTTGTGGGTGGCGAGGGTCATGCCCACCCCGACCAGGGCGAACACCAGGCCCAGCAGCGCAGCGAAGTCCTCCAGCAGCACCACCGGCAGCTCGGGAGACTTCGCGGTACGGATGAACCGCGTCCAGCTCTGCCGGCCCTTGTGCGGCAACGACTCGCGGATCGCGGTGCGGAAGCTGAAGCCCTCCGCGACGATCGCCGCCACCAGCACCACGACCGGCAACCACCACCACGGGCCTTCGAGCAACTCGTTGGGGTGGCCGGCCGCGATCTCCTCGTACTTGTGGATGGCCTCGTAGATGGCGAACAGGCCGCCGAGGCTGAACAGGATGATCGCCACGAGGAACGCGTTGATGTAGCGCGCCCTGCCGTAGCCGAAGGGGTGCTCGGCGCTGGCCTCGCGCCGAGCGGACCGGCCGCCCACCAGCAGCAGGATCTGGTTCCCGGTGTCAGCCACCGAGTGCACGGCCTCCGCGAGCATCGACGCCGCCCCGGTCAGCACCCAGGCGACGAACTTGGTCAGTGCGATGAAGGCGTTCGCCAGCAGGGCCGCGAACACCGCCCTTGTTCCTCCGTGTGCACTCACGGCGCACATCCTTCCACGCGCGTCCAGTTGCGGTTGAGCTGTAACCGACCGGCCGTGCGCCGAAACGCGCGGCGAGCAGGTGGCTCAGGCGCGGCCGAGCCCGATCTGCAGGTACGCGGCAGCGAACAGGCCCTGCTGCAGCACCGTGACGTAGCGGTCGACCGCGGTGCCGGCGTCGTGGCTGAGGTTGGAGACCAGCACGTCCTGGCCGAGAGCCGCCTGGCGGAGCAGCTGCCGGTCCTCGGCAGCGTGCTCGTCGTCCATGCCGTCGTCGACCAGCACCAGGCCGGGGCGGCGCTGGGACGAGACCTCGTCGAACGGGTCGGCGAACGGGTCGCGCGGCGGCACGCTGGCCAGCAGGGGCAGCAGGGCGCCGGCGTCGGCGGACAGCACCACCCGTCCGGATGCCTGCCGCAGCGCCTCCGCCACCCTGCGGCTGGCGCGTGCGGCCAGGATGGACCCGCCCCAGACCAGCGGCTGGGCGTCCGCAAGTTCCAGCGCGGTCGCCTTGGCGGGGTTCCGGGTGGCGTCCAGCGTCATCGACGACTCGGTGGCCACCTCGTCCATCGCCTGGGCGACGGCTTCCGGGCTGACCGCCGGGCCGAGCCCGAGCCGGTGCAGCGCGACCAGCGCGATGATCGCCGCTGCCAGCGGGTCGCCGGTGGAAGTGGGCAGCAGCGTGGTGGCGGCAGAGGCCGACTGCCGCGCCAGCGGGGAGTCGGCCTGGCAACTGACCAGCAGCCGGCAACCGCGGCGCACGGCCTCGAAGGCCGCGGCGAGGCTCACCCGGTCGCCGCCGCCCAGCACCACGACGATGTCCAGCGGCCCGACCCACCCGGGCAGGCCCAGCCGGGGCCAGGCCACCAGTGGAACCGGACAGGTGGGCTCGAGGACGGCGCGCAGCAGCCGCGCCTCGGGCCCGAAGGTGATCATGGCCCGCGGCCGGTCGGTGGGGTCGAGCCGTTCCAGTGGCTCCTCCGCGGCCGCAGCCTCCCTGCGCACCCTGGCACCGGCCTCTGCGAGCGGGCGCAGCAGGTGGTCCGCGTTGCGGAGCGCCTCCTCGTCCTCCAGCCGGGAGTCGTCGAACTCGTACATGTCAGTCGGCCGTCGCGGGCCGGCCGCGGTCGGGCCGCCGGGCCTCGTCGATCAGCAGGATCGGGATGCCGTCCCGCACGGGGTAGGCCAGGCCGCAGTCGGCGTTGGTGCAGACCAGTTCGGCCGCCTCGTAGTCCCAGGCGAGCTTGGTGTGGCAGGAAGGGCAGACCAGCAGTTCCAGCACCTCGGCGGGCAGGTCGCTCATCGGTGTTCCTTTCGGATGATGGCCAGGGCTTCGTCACGCAGGGCCGCCACGGTGGCGGGGTCCCTGGCCTCGACGTTGAGCCGCAGCAACGGTTCGGTGTTGGACTCCCGGACGCTCAGCCACCAGTCGGCGCCGGTGACCAGCAGCCCGTCGCCCCGGTCGATGGTTCCCCGCCCGGCGAAGGCTTCGGCCACCGCAGCGGTGGCGGCCCCGGCATCCTCCACCCTGGAGTTGAGTTCGCCGGAGGACGCGTACTGCGGCAGCGATGCGGCCAGTTCCGACATCGACCGGCCGCCACGGCCCACCATGGCCAGCACGTGCAACGCTGCGAGCATCCCGGTGTCGGCACCCCAGAAGTCACGGAAGTAGTAGTGCGCGGAGTGCTCACCGCCGAAGATCGCGTTGTGCTCGGCCATCCGGGCCTTCATCATCGTGTGTCCCACGGGGCTCACCACCACCCGGCCGCCCGCTGCGGTGACGGCCTCGGTGACTGCCCGGGATGTGATCGTGTTCACCACGATGGTGGCTCCGGGTTCTCGCCGCAGCTCCGAAAGGGCGATCAGGGCCGTGATCACGGAGGGGCTCACGACGTTCCCGCGCTCGTCGATGAGGAAGCAGCGGTCGGCGTCGCCGTCGAAGACCAGCCCGAGGTCGGCGCCGTGCTCACGGACGGCGCGTTGGGCGTCGACCAGGTTGGCGGGCTCCAGCGGGTTCGGCGGGTGGTTGGGGAACCTGCCGTCGAGCTCGGTGAACAGGCCCACCACGTCGACGTCGAGCGGCCCGAGGACCGCCGGCGTGGTCAGCCCGGCCATGCCGTTGCCGGCGTCCACGACGACCTTGAGCCGGCGGATCGCGCCCAGGTCGACCAGCCGGTGGAGGTGGGCGGCGTACTCGGTGAGCAGGTCCTGCTCGCGGTAGCCCCCCGCCTCGGACCTTGGTTGTAGTTCAGTGAAGGACAGCTCCCGGATGCTGGCCATCAGTTCCGGGGTGATCGGCGCGGCATCGGGAAGGCAGAACTTCACCCCGTTGTAGTCCGCCGGGTTGTGCGATGCGGTGAACTGCACCCCGGGCAGGTGGGTGTGTCCGGACGCGAACCAGAGCTGGTCGGTACTGGCCAGCCCGATGTCGACCACCCCGGCGCCCTGGCCGCGGGCTCCGTCGGCGAAGGCAAGGCTGAGTTCGCGGCCGCCGTCCCGCATGTCCCGGCCGAGCACGAACTCGGCGCCCTCCAGCTTGAAGGCAGCTGCGAAGGCCGCCCCTATCGCCTTGGCGCCGGCGGCGTCCCACTCCGGCTCCGGGCCGGACACCAGGCCACGGATGTCGTTGGCCTTGAACACCTCGGGTCGGATCACCTTTGGGAGCCTAGCGGTCAGGCGTCCTGCGGGTCAGCGAGCACGGCCAGGTGGCCCTTGCGGCGCGCCACCTTCGGCTCGAGCGGCTCCGGACCACCGTCCCCCAGCCCCACCCGGCGGACAGCCTCGGCCAGCGCCATCAGGTCGTCCGTCGAGGCACGCGGGCTGTCCAGGTCGCCCGGGAGCCGGATGACCTCCCACCCGCGGGGAACGCTCAGCCGCGAGGAGTGCCCGCGGCACAGGTCGTAGTTGCCCGGCTCCGCGCGCAGCGCGAGCGGCCCCAGCACAGCTGTGGAGTCGGCATAGACGAACGTCAGCGTCGCCACCGCAGCATCGGGACAGGCCGCCCGGGAGCAGCGCCGGTTGATCACGGCGCCACGTTACCGCCTCCCCCACCGGGGTAACTGGCAGGCGCGGGCTGGTGTCGCGGCCTGCCTACGATGGGGTAAAGCCCGTAGGACGGACCTCTGGGGCGAGCAATGCAGTGGTGGGATCTGGTGCCGGTCGCGCTGGCAGCGCTGTCGCTCGGCTGTGTGGCCTGGGGCGCCCGGGAGCTCTACCAGCACCACCTCGCCTCCCGCGACCACCGCGGGCGCGGCGTGCGCACGGTCGGCCGCGTGGTCCACATCGATCTGGTCGACACCGGCTTCGACGAGTCCCAGCAGGTCGGCTTCCCGGTGGTCAGGTTCACCGACACCGCCGGAGCCCCGAGGGAGTTCCGCAACCCGGAGGGCTTCCGGCCCTGGCCGGAGGTCGGCACCCGGTTCCCCGTCTGGTACGACCCGCGCGACGCGGAGACCCCGCCGGTGCTGCTGACCGCCACCCCGAACCTGTTCGCGATCGTGGTGGTGGTGGTGGGCAGCTTCGGGCTGGCCGCTGCGGCCGGCGTGCTCTACCTCAACAGCGCACTACGCTGACCCGCATGAGGCGGCGGGAGCGACACGGGCGGGGCCTGCGCGGCCCGATGGCCGCACCCAACCCGATCACCGGAGCGCCGGTGCCCTTGCGGCAGCGCACGAGGGGCGCCGACTTCTTCGCCGAGTGCCTGCGGGCCTCCGTGGCCAGGACCGCCGCTGCGTGCCCACGGGCCGTGACGGGCATCGACGTCGGCTACGAGGAGGTACCGGGCAACCTCGCAGCGTGGCGCAGCGAACGGGTGCCGCTGGCTGCAGCAGTGCCCGCCCAGCCCGGCCGGAACGGGCAGGTGGTGCTGTTCCGGCGGCCGCTCGAGCACCGCGCCAGCTCCCGGGCCGAGCTGCGCCGCCTGGTGCACCGTGCGCTGCTCGAACAGCTGTCCGCGCTCACCGGCATCGGCCTGGACGAACTCGACCCGTCCGGCAAGGCCGGGGAGGATTGGGACTGAGCGCCCGGAGGCGGCGGGTCAGCTGCCCACGTGGGCGTCGAAGACCACCTGCGAAGCTGCGGGGCCCGACTGGTCGGTGCCCAGCGGCAGCACCGTGAGGCCACGCACGTCGCCCAGGCGGGCGGTGCTGACCAGGGCAGCCCGCAGGCCGGTGGCTTCGGTCTGCACCCGCACCACGTTGGCCGGCCCGGCAGCGAGCTCCACAGTCTTCGTCGAGCCGGGCGGCACGGTGACGGCCTCCGGCTGGCCCTGCCGGCCGCCCACGGTCGAGATCAAGGTCACCGTCGCCTCGGCCTCGGCCGGATTGGCGAGTTGCAGCAGGGTCCGCGCCGACCTGCCGGCCGGCAGCGGCCAGATCCCGTCGCCGGGGAGCGGCTCCCCGGCTGTGGCGTGCGCGGGGTCCCTGCGACCCCGGGCGGTACCGGTGTCCTGGTTCACCCCCGCCACGACCGGCTGGGTGGACGTGAGCCGCAGGGCGCCAGCCTGACCGTCCAGGCCGGTACCGAGCCGCAGCGTCCGGGTGGTGCCGGCGGGCACTTCCAGCTGCTCCAGCCCGGTGAGCTCGATCGGCCCCGAGTCGGTGAGGAAGCTGACGCCAACGGTCGCGGTCCGCTCGCCCGGGTTGCCCACCACGAGGGTGCGGGCGCCTTCACCGGCTGCGATGCCGGCCACCACCAGTTCCGTCGCGGGAGCCTGGGCCGGAGGCAGCCAGTCGGCGCCCAGCGGGACCTCCCCTGCCCACGTGCGCTGCCGGAGAAAGGCCGCCACCCGCCCGTCGGAGCTGGTCACAGCAACGGTCAGCGGGCCCTCCGCGCGGGGCAGCCCGCCGAGAGAGATCGTCCGGGCCGTGTTGCCGGGCACTTCGACGCCGCGGGGGGCAGACACCCGTCCCTGTGCACCGTGGACGCCGAGGTCCACCGACACCGGATTGCCGTCGAGGTTGACGACGACGACCTCTGACTGGGCCTGCGCTGACACGTCGACGCCGGCGAACCAGTGCTCGGTGCGCGGCGCGGCGCAGCCGACCGCGGACAGGCCCCGGTCCGGGCCCTCGGCGGCCCGCACCACGGTGGTGGCACCGAACGGATCGGGCAGCAGCCCGGAGACCCGCACCGGCTCGGCGGGGTTGGACTGGACCACCAGCCGGTCGGACTCCGCCGACTGGTTCGGGGTGGACAGTGGGGCGGTGCGCAAGCCGGCGGCACCGACGGCGGCCACGCGCAGCGTGGCGGTCACCGAGGTGAACGCCGGGCAGACCAGTGACAGCCGCGCCGCCGGGGCGGTCAGCGCCGCCTCCGGCACGCCCTGTGCCGGCACCAGCGCCGCGGCCGTGGTGATCGCGGCCAGGGCGCCGACCACCGCGCCGGGCCACACCCATCGGTTCATCCGGCACCCCCCGCCACCCGCCGGGGAGCGGAGGCCTCCTCGCGACGCCGCACTGAGGGCGCCGCCATCAACGCCAGCAGCCCGAGGCCGGCCAGCTGCACCCACGCCCACCAGCCGGCTTCGGGCTCCAGCGCGATCTGCAGCCGTCCGGAAGCGGCACCGAGGGCGAAGCTCGTGCCGGGCCCGTCCCCGGGCACCTGGGCCAGCGTTGCCCCGCCCACCCGGACCAGCCAGCGGCGATCGGCAGGCTGGGCCAGCCGCAGCGTCCGGTCGCCGGCTCCGGTGGCGATGGTGACGCCGTCGCCGACCGGGGTCCGCTCGCCGGTCGTGGCCTCGACGACTGCGACGGCTGAACCGGGCACCGGCCAGACGAACAGGTTCGCGTCGCCGGTGCCGAGCTCGAGCCCGGGCACGTTGTTGATCGCCATCCGCTGCTCGGCGGCGCCGCCCTCGAGGGTGACGTGCGCCACGCCCAGCCGGACCAGGTCGGGCACCAGCTGGTCATCGGCGTTGCCTCCGGCCAGCCTCGCCACCACTGAAGCGGCCAGCTGGTTGGCTGCGGGGTCGCCGGCGAACGCCGTCCCCCGCTCCGTGTCGCCCAGCCGGGCGAAGTCGCCCTCGAGCAGCGCCCAGCGCACCCCGTCCCCCCTGGCCGCCATCGCCAGGGTCCGTCCCGGCGTTTCGGAGAGCTGGGCGTTGCGCACGAAGGCCGGCACGTCGCCCACCGGCGTGCGGACGGTGCCCACCTGGCCGGCCAGCACCCACCACCCGGCGGCGAGCAGCATGGCCAGCGCTGCCACCGCCGCGAGGGCGAGGCTGAGCAGGTGCCGCAGCCCCAGCTCCCGGCCCTGGAGCTCGACCAGCACCCCGTCCAGTCCGGCGCAGGCAGCCAGCACCAGCGCTGCGACGAGGGCGAGCTGCCACTCCAGTGCCTGCGGCCGCGCCCACGCAGCCGGCGGCACCTCCACGACCAGCCGGGTGAGCCCGATCGCCACCAGCGCCACCAGGCCGGCGCACGCCAGCGCGCGGCCCGCCTGCTCCGGACGGCGTGCGGCAGCGGCCAGCGCGGCCACCCAGCAAACGCAGAAGAACGTGATCGAGAGCCACAGCGGGGGCCCGGACTCCCCGAGGGTGTGCCCGACCAGCACCGACCACGCCTCGGGCGCCGCGACCGGCGCCAGGCCGGGCTCGATGCCGGTGAGCAGTCGACCGGGGTGACGCAGCACGGCCCCTCCCCACGGCCCCACGAGCAGCAGCGCCGGGGTGGCGAGTACCACTGCCCACTGCAGCCAGGCCACCCTGCGACCAGCCCCAAGCGAGGTGAGCACTGCGGCGACCAGGGCGGCCGCCCACAGCGAGGGGGCCAGCGCGCAGGCCAGCAGCAGCCAGAACGCCACGGCTCCGGCGCGGCGCCAGCTCCAGTCGCCCTCCGCCTGCCACCGCCAGCAGCTGTAACCGAGGATGGGCAGCAGCACGGCGAGCAGGGCCAGGCCGAACGCGCCGGCGTTGAGCGCGCCGAGCAGTGCGGGCGCCAGCGCATAGGCCAGCGCGCCGATCGCAGCCAGGCGCCGGTCGGCAACCAGCTGGCGCAACAGCCTGAAGGCCATCAGCCACGCCAGCGGCACGGCGAGCAGGAAGGCCGCGCTGACCAGCCAATCCGGGCGTCCGAGGGTTGCCAGGGAGAACACTCCAGCCAGCGCGGCCCACGGCGCACCTGCGGCGCCGGTGGCTCCAGGGACGGGTTCGAGGTACCCGGCGACGAGCCCGGTCCAGTCGTCTGGCGCAGCCAGCAGCTGGGCTGCGGTCAGCAGGCCCTCGCCGTAGGCCTGCCGTGCTGCCACCAGCGCGCCGACCAGCAGTGCGACCAGTCCGACGACCACCAGCGGCAGCCGGTGCCGGGTGGTACCGGTGCTGGCGAAGTCGTCGCCGGTCATCTCGTCGAGGCTCACCGCTGCGCCGCGGCCGGTGAAGGTACGCACCCAGTCGGTCAGCCGGGCCGCGACCTGTTCGGCTGCCCTGCGCAGCCCGGACCAGCGGCCCGGCCGCAGCGCACTGGTCGCCCGGCGGCTGGCGGGCGTCACCGGCAGCGACGCCAGGCTGTCGCGGACGGAGTGGCGCAACCGCCTGCCGGACAACCAACGGCCGAGGCCGCGGAGTTCCTCGCCGGCGCGCCCGGGGTCCTTGCCGAGCAGGAATCCGGCAGCAGTGAGCAGCGTCACCAGCACCAGGCGCAGGAAGGTGAGCCACCGGCGGGCGGGACGGCTGTGCGCCGAGACCAGCGCCAGGCCGGCGGCGCGCTCGTCAGCGGGATCGCCGTAGCCGGAGTGGTCCACCAGCTGGGCGCGGGGCTCCGCCACCACGCGGTAGCCCGCGAGGTTGGCCCGCCAGCCGAAGTCGAGGCCGCGGTGGCTCCGCGGCAGCAGTTCGTTGAGACCGCCGAGGAAGCGCCAGGCGTCACCGCGCACGAGCATGCCCTGGGCGGGAACCCCGAGGGCTGCCACCGCGTCGAGTTGCCCCTGGTAGAGCTCTCCGGGCTCGGTGAGCGGACGCAGCCGGCCGGATGCACTGATCGTCTGGGCCCAGTTGCTCACGAGGGTGCCCGCCCCACGCCGCCGCGGTTCGATCAGCAGCGCTCCGACGACCGCGGCGTCCGGCTGGCGCAACACCCGGTCGAGCAGTGCAGCCAGCGTTCCGGGGGCGGGTTCGACATCGTCGGGGAGCACCCAGAACCAGTCCCCCGCAGCATCGGGCGGCAGGTCGGTGCGGATTTCGTCAACCGGGACGCTCGAGGTGGCCAACGCCTGCAGGCAGCGGGTCGTGTAGGGCTCGCCACGCTCGGGAAGCACCCCCGCGACGACGTGGAAGGAGCTGTAGTCAGGCCGGGCGTCCTCGTCCAGGTCGTGCAGCCAGGCCCAGGGATCCGTCGGGGATTCCTCGCTCAGCCCACGCAACGCTCAACCTTCCGGATCGCCCAACCGAAGGCTCAGCCTAGCCCCAGCGGTCGGCGCCGCAGCGGTACGGTCAGATCGCCTGTTTCTTCAGCCGGCGGCGCTCACGCTCGCTCAGCCCACCCCAGATCCCGAACCGCTCGTCGTGCGCCAGCGCGTACTCCAGGCATTCGCCCCTGACCTCACAGGAGAGGCAGACCTTCTTCGCCTCCCGCGTCGAGCCGCCCTTCTCGGGGAAGAACGCCTCCGGATCGGTCTGGGCGCACAGCGCGCGGTCCTGCCAGGCCAGGACGCCGTCAGCGTCCGCATCCGTGATCAGGAACAGTTCCTGCATGTGACTTCTCCTCGACCCGTCCGCCACCGGAGGCCGCGAACTACTTGCAGAGAATTACACGCCTGTCATTCCCGATAAGTCAACCCCGGTGCACTACCATCCGGCCCCGACATTTCCGGGTCACCCGGCCGGGTGACCCGGACGTTCCTGCGGATCGTCGCGGAAGATCTGCCCCACCGGGCCGGGCGTGGGGCCGGCCTCGGGCATCCTTGCCGCCCCGGGTGCACCGCTGGCAGCATCCTCCGCGGTCCGCCACACCGCGCCGGTGGCCTCGCCCCGCCCCCACGTCGTGCGCACCTCGTCCGCGGGTGGCTGGGCAGGCGTCTCGACCGCGGCCACCTCGCTGGGCGCCGTGTCGATCCGGCCGGCGTGGACACCACGGACCAGCACCCACAGCGCACCGGCGGCCAGGGCCTTGAGGAACAGGTCGAGCAGCGCGCCGAGGACCTCGAGGACCACGGCGACAGTGCCTGCCGAAGCCGCTGCGCCGAGCATCGTCGCGACTGCGGTGAGGACCACCCCGATCGTCAGCACCCAGGCTGCGACCTTGGTGACGAGCAGGGCGTGCGGTGTTGCCGGAGCGATGAAGAAGCAGGTGCAGGCCAACACCACGACCGCCAGGACCACCGGCATGTTGAGCAGGGAGGTGCCGATCTCCTGGAACGCCTCGAACAGCGGTACGTCCTGCTGCAACTGGAGCACCAGCTGCCCGATGCCGATCCCGAGATTGGCCACCACCACGCCGATCACGGCCCACGTCAGCGGTTCCCGGATTCGCTTCAGGTTCTCGATCATCGTTCCTCCACCGGTCTCGCGCCCACCCTATCGGCGTTGCTGTACCCGATCCCGCCGCCCCGTCCACCCATGGCGACCCGCCCGGACGGCCCTTCGGCACGCTCCGGCTCGCTGCGCTCACCGGCGCCCTCAGGGACTCAGGCGAACTCGGCGCCGGCCTCCTCCGTGACCGCTGCCACGAGTTCCTTGATGCGCTCTGCGTCCTCGGCCCGGGCGACGAGCGTCGCCTGGGGCGTGCGCACGACCACGAGGCCGCTCACCCCCAGCAGGCCGATCACCGAGCCGTGGTCCTGGTTGACCACTACGTTGTCGGCAGCGTCCACTGCCACGCTCAGCCCGGAGACGGCGTTGCCGGCGGCGTCGGTGGCGAGGATCTCGGCGAGGCTGGCGTAGCCGCCGACGTCCCGCCACTGCACCGGTAGCGCCACCGCCACCACGTGCGCGCTGCCCTGGCCAACCGAGACCGGCTCCATCACGCCGTAGTCGACCGAGGTCCGGATGAGCCCGGGAAAGATCTGGTCCAGCCGGTCGGGGTGCTCGGCCAGCTCGGTGATCGAGGCATGGGTCGCGGGCAGGAGCAGCCGCAACTGCTCCAGCAGCGTGGCGGCCCGCCAAACGAACATGCCGGCGTTCCACCAGTAGTTCCCCGAGGCGAGGTACCCCTCGGCCACCTCCAGCGCCGGCTTCTCGGCGAAGGCGAGTACCTGGTGGGCCCCTTCGTGGCCCTCGATCGGAGCGCCCCGGTGCAGATACCCGTAGCCGGTGTGCGGGCTGGTCGGCACCACGCCGAGCGTCACCAGCGCTGCCGCGTCCGCCTCCGCCAGCCGGAAGGCCACCTCCAGGCACTCGACGAACACCTCCACCGGCTCCATCACCTGGTCGGCGGTCACCTGGGCGATCACAGCTTCGGGGTCCATCCGGTCCAGCACGGCTGCCGGCCACGCGACGGCGTTCAGCGAGTCCCTGCCAACCGGCTCCCCGAGGATGTTCTGCCCCGGCAGTTCCGGGAGCTGCGCAGCCACCACGTCGGCGTAGGCCGCGCCGGTGACCACCAGGACGCGCTCGGCCGGAACCGAGAGCAGCGACCGCTCGAACGCCAGCCGCAGCAGGCTCTGCCCGTTCACCAGCGGTAACAGCTGCTTCGGGGTGCCGCGCCGGGACAGCGGCCACAGGCGGGTGCCGGAACCCCCGGCCATGATCACGACGTAGCGCACGGCCCGAGCCTAGCCATGGCGGCTCGCGCAGGGCACCCGGTGCGTCTCCAGCGCCACAAGGGGCTGGTGACTAACGTGCTGGTGTGAACCCCGGCAGAACGCTTCCCGCCAACCCGGTCGTGCAGGCCCTCGCTGCCCGCGTGCGCAGCGCCGGCTCGGCCCCCCTGCTCACGTGGTACCGACCCGAGACCGGCGTCCGCACCGAGCTGAGCACCCGGACGTTCGCCAACTGGGTGGACAAGACCGCGAACCTGCTGCAGACCATCGGGGCCGAGACGCAGGTGGCCGGGCCGGTGAGCGTCGACCACCCCGGCCACTGGATGAGCCTGCTGTGGCCGGTGGCAGCGTGGCAGGCGGGCTGCGCCTACCTCGCGGGGCAGCCGGACGGGGACACCGAGCTGGCCGTCGTCGGCCCGGAGGCACCCCGGCAACTGGCCGGCCTGCCCACCCTGGCCTGCTCGCTGCACCCGCTGGGGCTCGGCCTGGGTGGTCTGCCCGACGGCGTGCTGGACTTCACTTCAGAGGCACTGGCCGAGCCCGACGTCCACTGGGCTGCGCCGGTTGCCGAGGCCGGCGTGGCGTGGCTGGACACCGGCCGCGAGTTCAGCCACGCCGACACTGCTGCCGTCCAGCCCCAGGCTGGCCGCGTGCTGGTTCGTCCAGGCGACGCCTGGGAAACGCTCGCGGCAGCCGTCGTGGGTCCGGTGCTCGGCGGGGGCTCCGCAGTGGTGGTGGAGGGACCGGCGGACGAGGCGCAGCTGGACCGGATCAGGGTTGCCGAGCGGGTCGGCGGGCCGATGGCATGATGGCTGCGCCCACTTCCTGCCACCGGACGGACCCACGATGACCATCAGCCGCCGCTACCTGTTCACCGCTGCCGGCGCGATCGCCGGAGCAGCGGCGCTGGCCGGCTGCAACGGCTCGCCGAACATCGCCAGACCAACGGCCACACCCTCCGGGGCCGTGCGGGACCAGCTGGGCGAGGTGCTGAAGACCATCGCCGACGGCAACGACAGGTTCGGCGTCCACGTCCAGGACGTGCGCAGCGGTGGCACCTACAGCTTCGCCGGCGACTACGCCAGCCAGAGCGCCTCGATGGCCAAGCCGATGATCGTGGCCATGGCGCTGCGCAGGGCCCGCGCTGACGGTGGGCAGCTCAGTCCGGAGCACACCGAGAACGCCCGCAAGGCGATCACGCAGTCGGACAACGACGCCGCGGACGCGCTGTGGAGCTACGCCGGCGCCCGGCCGGCCTACGACGCCCTGGCCGGGGAACTGGGGCTGGCCGCCACCCACAGCGATCCGGCGAAGGACTTCTGGAGCTGGACGTGGACCACTCCTGCCGACCAGGTGTTGCTGCTGCAGCGCCTGGCCGGTGGCGACACCAAGGCCCTCACCGCGGCCGAGTGCCGGTTCGTCTACGACCTGATGGGCCAGGTGCAGGACGACCAGGCCTGGGGCGTGGGCCAGCCGCGGTCTGCGGCGGTGAAGGCGCACCTGAAGAACGGCTGGGTGCAGTTCCAGTCCACCGACAACCTGTGGGCGGTGAACTCCATGGGCGCGGTCGAGGGCGAGGGCCGCAACTACCGGCTGGCCGTCATGACCCGGGTGGCCGACTTCCCCACCGGCCGCGAGATCGTCTCCGAGGTCGGCAAGTGGGTGTTCTCGATCCTGGGCTCCGGCGAGCTCTGATCGGGCGGCGCGGCCGCGTCCAGCAGGCGAGGGCTCAGGCGCTGACCTTGCAGACGGCGTCGAGGTTGTCGACCTGGGTCTTGCTCGAGCCGGTCTTCCTGGGCTTGCCGGACGTGGAAGTCGTGGGCGTGGCCGACCCGTTGGGGGTGGCGTCGCGCGCCTCACTGGCTGCGATCTTGTCGGCCACCACCGTGCGGATCTTGGCGAAGTCGGGGTCCATCGGGGTGATCAGCGGCGGGGTGAAGCTGACCGAGGCCATAGGCAGCGACTTGCCCCGCATGGCGAGCTCCAGCATCGTGCCGATCTCGGACGTGGGGAGGTTGGTGGCGACGATCTGCTCGCCGGCCTCTGCGATGGCCTGGAACTTGGTGAGCACGGTCTCCGGCTTCAGCTGCTTGAGCATGGCGTTCATCACGCACTTCTGCCGAGCCATCCGCTCGTAGTCGCTGGAGTACTCCCGGGAGCGGGCGAACCAGAGCGCGTGGAAGCCGTCCAGCTTCACGTTCTTGCCCGGTTCGATCCAGTCGTAGACGCCGCCGCGGCCATGCAGGCTGCCGATCGGCACCCGCTTGTTGATGTCCAGGCGGATGCCTCCGACCGCGTCGATGAGTTCCTTGAAACCCACCATGTCGATCATCGCCCAGTAGTTGATCTTCAGGCCAAGGACCTCCTCGACCACGCCTTTGGTGGCCTCCACCCCGGGCCGCTCCACCCCCGGGAACAGCTTCCGGTTCTGCTGCGCCAAGGTGTAGACGCCGTTCAGGAGGCATGCGTCAGCCAAGTCCTTCACCGGGCAGAAGTAGCCGTTGGGGTACTTGGCGTGCAGCGGTGAATCCGCCGGGAACGGCACGTGCTGCATGTTGCGGGGCAGGCTGAACAGCACGGTGCGGCCGGTGCCGGCGTCGATACTGGCCACAGTGATCGAGTCCGGGCGCAGCCCGTCACGGCTCTTTCCTGCGTCGCCGCCGAGCAGCAGGATGTTGTAGCGACCCTTCTGGGTCTGGTTGCTGCCGCCACCGGTGAACACGTTCGTGACCAGCTTCGACTGGCTGGCGAACAGCCCGGAGGCGGCCCAGGCCGTGCCGCTGCCCGTGACCACGAGGGCCAGCGTGAGCACCCCGGAGAGCCAGCGGCCACGGGTCGACATGTTGCGCGGGTTCGCCAGCCACCAGGCGTCGGCAACCAGCAACGCCCAGCCCGCGCCGAGGGCGAGCACCAGCCAGCGCAACACGGTGAGCGTCACCGGGTTGGCGTAGAGGCCGATCACGAACGACCTGAACGGGATGGCCAGCACGACGAGCAGCAAGAACAGTGCGATCAGGCCCAGCCAGGTGCGCACGGCCAGCCGGCCCAGGCGTTTCTTGCCGACCGCGAGCTGGGCCGAGCCCGGCACCAGCAGCGTCATGCCCAGCAGGGTCAGGCCGCGGCGCAGCGCGATGCCCTGGCTGCGGGCCTGTGGCGGAGGCAGCGCGATGCTCGCCGGCTGGGCGATGCTGCTGGCCATCTCGCTCCCTGGTGGACGGTGTTCGGGCGCCTTCCAGTATTACCGGAGCGGGCCAATGCTCCCGGCTGACGCGCCGGGCTCACCGTCCGCGGACGGCCGCCCCCTTGGCCAGCGCGATCTCGCGCAGCTGCACCTGGAACTCGGCCAGCTTCGCAGCCAGCGCCGGGTCGGACGCGGCGAGGATCCGCACGGCGAGCAGGCCGGCGTTGCGGGCGTTGCCGATGCCGACGGTGGCCACCGGCACCCCGGCGGGCATCTGCACGATCGACAGCAGCGAGTCCATGCCGTCCAGGTACTTCAGCGGCACCGGCACGCCGATCACCGGCAGCGTGGTGAGGGAGGCGAGCATGCCGGGCAGGTGGGCGGCGCCGCCGGCCCCGGCGATCAGCACCTTCAGCCCACGCGCGGCGGCGCCCCTGCCGTAGGCCACCATGTCCTCCGGCATCCGGTGGGCCGAGACCACCTCGGCCTCGTGGGCGACGCCGAACTCGGCGCAGGCGTCGGCCGCCGCCGACATCACCGGCCAGTCGGAGTCGGAGCCCATCACTATGCCCACCAGGGGTTGTGCCGTCACGGCTGACCTCCCATCAACACGCGGGCGGCCCGCCACGCCCGCTCACCGACTTCTTCCGGGTCGTCGCCGAAGGCGGTCACGTGGCCGACCTTCCGTCCGGGCACAACCGACTTGCCGTACAGCTGCACCTTCAGCGCGCGATCCGCGGCCAGCACCTCGTCGAGCGCTCCGAGCAGGTCCTCGCGGGTGCCGCCGAGTACGTTCACCATCACCACGCAGGGCGCGGTGAGTGCGGCCGAGCCGAGCGGCAGGTCCGCCACCGCGCGCAGGTGGTTCTCGAACTGGCTGGTCACCGCGCCGTCGATGCTCCAGTGCCCGGTGTTGTGCGGACGCATCGCCAGCTCGTTGACCACAACCGAGCCATCGGCACGCTGCATCAGCTCCACGGCCAGCACCCCCACCACCCCCAGCTCCTGGGCGATCCGCATGGCCAGCGCCTGGCAGTCGCGCACCTGGTCTGGACGCAGCCCGGGCGCTGGGGTGGTGGTCGCGGTGCAGATGCCGCCCGTCTGCACCGACTCGCTCACCGGATAGGCCACCACCTGCCCGCCGGGGCGGCGGACGACCAGAGCGCTCAGCTCACGCGCGAAGTCGACGAACTCCTCCGCGATCACCACGGCGTCGGGCCGGAGCCCTTCGAACGGCAGGCCGGCCTCGACGGGACCGCCCAGTTTCCACACGCCCTTGCCGTCGTAGCCGCCGCGGGAGGTCTTGGCGATCAGCGGCCAGCCGTGGCTCTCGCCGAAGGCGACCAGCGCTGCCGCGTCCGCCACCACCTGGTTGGCGGGACAGGGCACACCGAGCTCGGCCAGCCGGGCCCGCATCACCGCCTTGTCCTGGGCGTGCACGAGGGCGGCCGGCCCCGGCCGCACGGCGATGCCCTCAGCCTCGAGCGCGTGCAGGATCGGCGTCGGTACGTGCTCGTGGTCGAAGGTGAGCACGTCGCAGGCGGCGGCGAAAGACGCGACGGTGGCCGGGTCGGTGTAGTCGCCGACGGTGACGTCGTGCACCACCTGGGCCGCGGAGACGTCCGGGCCCTCGGCCAGCAGCCGGAACCGCAGACCGAGCCCGATGGAGGCTGCGTGCATCATCCTGGCCAGCTGCCCGCCGCCGACCACGCCGACGGTCGCGGCTGGAGTGCTCACCGGTTCACCCTAGCGGTCCGCATAGGCGGGCCCGGTTGGTGTCAAGATGGGCACATGACCACCCACATCGTCGCCATGGGTGGCGGCGGGTTCTCGATGTCGCCGTTCGGCGCGCCCACCAACCTCGACCGGTACCTGGTCGAACTCACCGGCAAGTCGTCACCGCTGGTTTGCTTCGCGCCCACCGCTTCGGCGGACGACCCGCAGTACATCAACAAGTTCCTGCTGGCCTACGGCACCCTTGGCGTCCGGACGATGGTGCTCACCGTGTGGGGTGGCAGCTCGGCCGGATCGGTGGCCCGGCTCGCCGAGGCCGACCTGCTGCTGGTCGGCGGCGGGCACACCGTGAACCTGATGGCGCTGTGGCAGGCCCACGGGGTCGACGCCGCCGTGCGGGCCAGAGCAGCAGCCGACGACGTGGTACTGGCCGGGGTTTCCGCCGGAGGGGCGTGCTGGTACACCGGCTGCATCACCGACTCCTTCGGCGACTTCCGGGCCTGGACGGGCGGCCTCGGTCTCGTGCCGGGGAGCTTCTGCCCGCACTTCGACGGCGAGTCCGAGCGCGCCCCGGCCTTCACCGAGGCTGTCGCCGGCGGCGCCCTGCCCGGCGGCTACGGCGCTGACGACGGCGCCGGCGTGCACTACGTCAACGGGGAGCCGGTGGACTTCCTCGCCGAGGCGTCCGGCCAGCGGGTCTACCGGGTGCTGCCCTCCGACCTGCCCTCGGCCTCCGGGGTGCTCGTGGAGCCCCAGCAGATGACGGTGCTCTGAGGCCACAGACCGTTGGTTGAGCCTGTCGAAACCAACCCAAAGCCGGTTGACCCTGCTGAAACCAACTCAGCCGTGGTTGAGCGTGTCGAAACCAGCCACGATCTGCCCGACCCGCGGATGTCGGCTGAGCCCGATAGTCCGGATCGTTCAGCATCACGGCGAATCCAGAACGGTGCACGATGAAGCCTGTGAACGAGTCCGGGGCAGCCAGGTGGACAGGCGAGCCACCCATCCTCTTCCTGATGGTCGGTCTTCCCGGGTCCGGCAAGACCCACCGCGCCAAGGAGCTGGCCAGGGAACGCGGTGCCCTTCGGCTCACCCCGGACGCGTGGATGCTGTCGGTCTTCGGCCAGGACGACCGTCATCAGGCTCGGCCGGACGGCAAGCGGTGGCTCCTGGAGGGACGCCTGGTCGCACTTGCCGTGGATGTGCTGCGGCTGGGGGTCAGTGTCGTTCTCGACTTCGGGTTGTGGTCCCGCGACGAGCGCTCCGCCCTGCGGTGGCTCGCCGGCTCGGTCGGAGCGCAGTGCCAGGTCGTCTACCTGCCGGTGGAACGCGACGTGCAGTGGAGCCGGATCCAGGCTCGGTGGCAGGACGCGCCCGAGGGCACCTTCCCGATGTCGGAGCAGGAACTGGACGACTGGTTGGCAACGTTCGAGGTTCCCAGCCAGAAGGAGCTCTCCGGTTCGTCACTGCCCTCCCCGCCAGCCGGTGACGAGACGTGGCTTGACTGGGCTCAGCGATTCTGGCCCTCGCTCCACGAGAGCCTCGACCCGCCCCTCACCGCCTGAGCACCGACACACCGGAACCAGCGCCGCTGTCGCTTCTCGGCGATCAGTCAGGACGCCACCCTCGCCGGGGGCGACGGAGCTGCATGTTCATCACGCCACCACAACAGCAGGGTTACCACCGCCGCGAGCAGGCACATGCCGACTGTGAAGAACCCGGAGCCGGGAGGCGCGTCCCAATTGGCGTCGCTGAACACCACTGCAACTGCGTACTCGCCGATCTGGTGGATCAGGCCGGTCGACGTCGCGGCAAGCGCAACGATTGCTGCGCGAGCCAACAATGACCCCGCGACCCCGGCCGCAGCGATCACGATGAGGACGAGCAGCACGGAAACGTCCACCAGAACCAGCAGCGCCCGACCCAGCCCGTCGTCGACCGTGGCCGGGCCGAACGAGGTGACCACGGAGTTGACGACCAGGCCGATGCCCAGCAGCCCGGGCAGGGCAGCGGCCAGCGCTACCGCCAGCGGCAGGCGAAGGGCGGGCACGGCAACCAGCCACGCCACAGCAAGGAGGAGCGCGGCCGCAGCGCCGAGCGTGCCGATCAACGTCAGCCCTGCGCCCGGCTGCGGCAGCGCGAACATGGGCGCCCGGTCCATGGCGGCCAGGCACTCGGCGGTGAACTCCGACTCGTATCGGTAGCCGCGCAGGATGCTGCCGTTGAGGACGCCTCCGGCGCAGGCGCGCCAATGAAGCGCGACCGCGGTGCCTTCAAGGGCTGCACCGGCGGCGATGAGGACCGCGGCCAGCGCCCAGAGCCTCGACCTTCCCCCCACAGCACGAGCGTAGGCGCCGCAGGTGGCAGGCGCGAGAGGGTGCAGCCCCAGCGGTGCCGACTGCCCAGGACGGCGCGCCCGACGCCAGCGAACGGCGCAGCCCGAACTCCCGCCGCCGGAACCGGCAGTCAGCGGAAGATCAGCGACCGCTGCACGACGAAGTTCACCGATGTGGCCACTCCCTGGGCGATCACGAAGCCGACGGCCTGGCCGGCGGTCTGGCTGCCGGTCAGTTGCAGGATCCAGGGGTAGAGCACGGCGAACAGCCCGACCTGCAACCCGAAGGTCAGCCCGTAAAGGAGCATGACGGCAGCGAACTTCCGGCGCGAGCCGTCGGAGCGGAAGGTCCAGCGTCGGTTGATCAGGTAGGCCGTAGTCGTGCCGGCGACGAACGAGATGGCCTTAGCCGCAGTGTGGTCGAGCCCGGCGAGGTTCATCAGCGCCACCAGCAGCCCGAAGTCGACCAGGGCCGAGACCACGCCGGTGACCACGAACCGGGCCAGTTGCGTGCGCAGGCCGAGCGGCTCGGACGCGGCCGGACCCACCGGCTCCCCGCCGGTCACTCGTCGATCGCCCGGGTCTCGGCCTCCTCGGGCGCACCGAACAGCAACTCGGTCATCACCACGTGCACCCGCTCCACCTCAGGGATGTCGTCCAGCGTGACGGGCGCCTCCGCAGCCGTGGTCAGCACCAGCGTCCCGCAGCGCAGCAGCTGGTCGATCGGGCCACGGCGGTACGCGACGTTGTTGATCCGGGTCAGCGGCAGGTCGTGGCCGGTGCGCACGATGATGCCGCGGCGGGTGATGATGCGCCGGTTGGTGAAGGTGTAGGTGGTGGTCAGCCAGCGCAGGAACGGCACCACCACCCAGAGGGCGAGAGCGGCCAGCGTCAGCAGGAGCACGACCCACTGGCCCCACGGGTAGGTCGACGTGGGCAGCAGCGCCACCGCGAAGCCGCTCGCCACCGCGATCAGCAGCAGCAACAGCGACGGCAGGATCAGCGCCTTGACGTGGGTCCGCAGGTGCAGCACCTCTACTTCGTCCTTGCCCAGCAGGTTCGGCGGCAGCCCCATGGGCCCATCGTCCCACAAGCCGGACGGCCGGGCGCCGCCCGCCGGATCGGCGCCCCTCAGCGCAGGTGCACCACGTCACCGGCTGCGAACGGACGCTCCGTCGCACCCACCCGCACCAGCAGCCGGCCGGCTGCGTCGACGCCGGTGGCCTCGCCCACCACGGCCTCGCCTGGCCCCAGCTCCACCCGCACCGAGCGCCCGACCGAGCTGCACCGGGACGCGTAGTCGGCACGCAGGTCGATGCCAGCCAGCCAGAGCGAGTACCAGCGGCCGAGTGCTTCCAGCACGCCGGCCACGACCGGCTCCGCCTCAGCCCGGCCACCGGCCAGCGCCAGCGAGGTGGCGGTCGGCACCGGCAGCTGGTCGGCGGCCAGCGTGGTGTTCACGCCCATCCCCAGCACCACCGCTGCCCCGGCGGGGCCGTCCACCCGTTCGGACAGGATGCCGCACACCTTGCGGCCGTCGATCAGCACGTCGTTGGGCCACTTCAGCTGAGCCTCGACGCCGGCGGCCGAACGCAGCCCCTCCGCCACCGCGATGCCGGCCAGCAGCGGCAGCCACAGCCACCGCTCGGCCGGAACGCCCGGCTGGGGGCGCAGCAGCGCCGAGATCGCGACCGAGGTTCCCGGCGGCGCCTGCCACACCCTGGCGAACCGGCCGCGGCCGCTGCTCTGGTGGTCGGCTACCAGCACTGTGCCCGATGGCGCGCCGCCGCGGGCCGCCGCGGCCAGGTCGGCATTGGTGGACCCGGTGCTCGCCACGGTGGCCACCCGGGTCCACACCGAACCAGGACGTACCAGCCGGGCGGCCAGCGCCGCAGCGTCGACGCTGGGCGGGAGTTCTGCAGCCACGGCAGCAGACCCTATGCCATCGCCCGTCCGGACGCGCCCACGACCGCTGCGCCGCCGACGGTGCGATCGCTATCGTCTCAACATGGCGCAGGACAACCACACCACCAGGGCCAGGCTCGCCGAGTTGGGCGTCCGCAAGGCCGAGGCCCTGAACCCGTCCAGCCAGGCAGCGGTGGAGAAGGTGCACGCGCAGGGCAAGCTGACCGCGAGGGAGCGCATCCTCGCACTGCTGGACGAGAACAGCTTCGCCGAGTTCGACCGGTTCGCCCGGCACCGCGCCAGGGGCTTCGGCATGGAGGACCGGCGGCCCTACACCGACGGCGTGATCACCGGGGTCGGCTCGATCCACGGGCGCCCCGTGTGCGTGTTCAGCCAGGACGTGACGATCTTCGGCGGCGCGCTGGGCGAGGTCTACGGGGAGAAGATCGTCAAGATCCTCGACTTCGCCATCAAGACCGGGTGCCCGATCATCGGCATCAACGAGGGTGGCGGCGCGCGCATCCAGGAAGGCGTGGTCTCGCTCGACCTGTACAGCCAGATCTTCCGGCGCAACACCCTCGCCTCCGGCGTGATCCCCCAGATCTCACTGATCATGGGGGCGGCGGCCGGCGGCCACGTGTACTCCCCCGCGCTCACCGACTTCGTGGTGATGGTCGACCAGACCTCGCAGATGTTCATCACCGGGCCGGCCGTGATCAAGGCGGTGACCGGCGAGGACGTCACCATGGAGGAACTGGGTGGCGGCCGGACGCACTCGACGAAGTCGGGCAACTCCCACTACCTTGCCGCCGACGAACTGGACGCCATCGAGTACGTTCGCGAACTGCTCACCTACCTGCCGCAGAACAACCTGGAGGACCCGCCCGTCTACGCCGAGGACGAGGCCGACCTGACCATCACCGAGCACGACCTCGTGCTCGACACCCTGATCCCGGATTCGCCCAACCAGCCCTACGACATGCACGAGGTGATCCGGCGCGTCCTGGACGACGACGAGTTCCTCGAGGTGCACCAGCTGTACGCGCCGAACATCATCTGCGGCTTCGGCCGGGTCGAGGGCCGCTCCATCGGCGTGATCGCCAACCAGCCGCTGGTCTTCGCCGGCTGTCTGGACATCAAGGCCTCGGAGAAGGCCGCGCGCTTCGTCCGCACCTGCGATGCCTTCAACATCCCCATCCTCACCTTCGAGGACGTGCCCGGCTTCCTGCCCGGCACCGACCAGGAGTGGGACGGGATCATCCGGCGCGGCGCGAAGCTCATCTACGCCTACGCAGAGGCCACCGTCCCGCTGGTGACCGTGATCACCCGGAAGGCCTACGGCGGCGCCTACTGCGTGATGGGCTCCAAGCCGCTCGGGGCGGACGCGAACTTCGCCTGGCCGACCGCCCAGATCGCCGTGATGGGCGCGGAGGGCGCGGTGAACATCCTCTACAAGCGCGAGCTCGCAGACACCGACGACCCGGTGGCACGGCGGGCGGCGCTGATCGATGAGTACAACGACGAACTGGCCAACCCGTACGTCGCAGCCGAGCGTGGGTACGTGGACAAGGTGATCTACCCCCACGAGACGCGCGCCCAGGTGATCCGGGTGCTGCGGCTGCTGCGCACCAAGCGCACCCAGCTGCCCCCGAAGAAGCACGGGAACATCCCGCTGTGAGCAGCCCTGTCCCCGAGCGGCTGGTGGAGGTGGTCGGCGGGTCGCCCACCGACGAGGAGCTGGCCGCCCTGGCTACCGTCCTGGTGGCGCTGCGCCGGGCCCGGCCCGCACCCCACGCGCCGGCCACGAGCACGCTGGCCGGCGGCTGGCGGTCGTACTGGCACACCGTCCGCACCCCGCTGGTGCCGGGACGGGAGGCCTGGCGCAGCAGCTTCCGGCTCTAGCCCAACCGGCCGGTCCCACCGGCAGAGAGGAATGCCAGATGAACGCCACTGAGGAAATCCTGGCCGGCATCGACCAGGCCCAGCTCGCCGAGGCCCTCGGCACCGACGAGCGGACCGCCCGCGCCGCCGCAGCCGCGGCCATCCCGACCCTGATCCGCAGCCTGCAGGCGAACGCAGCCAGCCCCGAGGGCCAGGCCAGCCTGCTGGCGGCCCTCGACCAGCATGCCCAGGACCCTTTCGCCGGGTCGGTTGACCTGGCTGCCGTCGACACCGAGGACGGCCGCCGCATCCTGGCCCACGCCTTCGCCGACGACCCGCAGCGCCTGCAGGCCCTCGGCGGAATGGACGGTGGGTTGCTCTCCCGACTGCTTCCGCTGCTGGCTCCGATCGTGCTCAACTACCTGGCCCGCAAGTTCGGCATGGGCGGGACCCGGGGCGGCTCGGGGGGCTCGGGCGGCGGTCTTGGCGACCTGCTGGGCGGCCTGCTCGGTGGCGGCGGCGGAGGCCTTGGTGACCTGCTTGGCCAGGTCCTGGGCGGTGGTGCCCCGGCCGCCCCGGCTCCGGCTTCGGGACCGACCCCCGGCGGCACCTCGACCGGCGGCGGCACCTCGACGGGCGGTGGCACGTTCACCCCCGGCCGGCCCGGTCAATTCCGGATCCCGGCGGATGACCCCGCCCAGGCCCCTGCGCAGCAGCAGCAACGGCCTACGGCTTCCGGCGATCCGCTGGGCGACCTGTTGGGCCAGATCCTTGGGCGCTGAACTGGCGCCGCGACTCGTGCTGGCCTCCGCCTCGCCGGCGCGGCTGGAGACCCTGCGGCGGGCCGGGCTGCGTCCGGTGGTGGTGGTCTCCGACGTCGACGAGGACGCATTCTCCGCACCGGACGTGATCGCCCTGGCCGGCGTGCTGGCCCGGGCGAAGGCCGAGGCAGTGGCGGCGCAACTGCCGCGCCACGGCTCGGGCCCGGCTCCGGCAGGCGCCTCGACGACCCTCGTGGTCGGGTGCGACTCGCTGCTCGAGCTCGACGGCAGGGCGCTCGGCAAGCCGGGCTCGGCTGCGGCTGCAGCGAGCCGCTGGCGGGAGATGCGTGGCCGCAGCGGGCACCTGCACACCGGGCACCACGTGATCTCGGTCGCCCGGAACCAGGTCCGTTCGGCCGGGGCGGTGGCGACCACCACGGTCGAGTTCGCGGACCTCTCCGACGCCGAGATCGAGGCCTACGCCGCCACCGGGGAGCCGGAGCGCGTCGCCGGCGCCTTCACCATCGACGGGCTCGGCGGGGCGTTCGTCACCTCGATCACCGGGGACCCCCACAACGTCGTCGGGATCAGCCTGCCACTGCTGCGTCGGCTCTTCGCCGGGCTCGATGTGGCCTGGCCCGACCTGTGGCACAACGGCGCCTGAGCCCCCGCCGTCCACCCAGCCACCCAGCCGTCCAGCCGTCCAGCCGTCCAGCCGTCCACCCACTTTGCGCCGCATAACCCGACCTTGCGCCCCCTGGACGCGGCGCAAGGTGGGGTTTGGCGGCGCAAGGTGAGCCACTGGGGGCGCAGCCCGGCAGACGCTAGCCTTGGGAGGCCATGACGAACACCGAGAACCTGCCTGAACTGGCGCCGACGAAGTCGGTGCTGCCGGCCTGGCTCCGCGCGATGCGGCCCAAGCAATGGGTCAAGAACGTGTTGGTACTGGCCGCGCCGCTGGCCGCCGGACGGCTGTTCGAGCCGGCCGTGCTGATCGCCTCGCTGTGGGCGTTCCTCGCGTTCTCGCTGGTCAGCGCATCGATCTACCTGGTCAACGACAGCCGGGACATCGAGGCCGACCGGCTCCACCCGACCAAGCGGTTCCGGCCGATCGCGGCGGGCGAGGTCTCCACCGGCACCGCCTACCTGCTGGCCGGCCTGACGCTGGCGGCGGCGCTCGGCCTCGGCTTCTGGGTCGCGCCCCTGCTGGGTGCGACGCTAGCCGTCTACTGGGTGCTGCAGGTGGTCTACTCGTTCTTCCTCAAGCACCAGCCGATCATCGACCTGGCCATGGTGGCTGCCGGCTTCCTGCTGCGCGCCGTCGCCGGCGGCGTGGCCTCCGGGATCGCCCTCAGCCAGTGGTTCCTGCTGGTGGCCTCCTTCGGCTCGCTGTTCATGGTGGCCGGCAAGCGGTACTCGGAGCTGAAGGAGCTCGGCACGGAAGCCGGCACCCGGGCGAGCCTCGAACGCTACACAAAGTCCTACCTGCGCGAGGTGTGGTCGGTGTCGATCGCGATCGTGATCATGTCCTACAGCCTCTGGGCCTTCGAGCAGCGCTACGCCCAGCCGCTGGGCATCCCGTGGACCGCGATCTCGATCGCTCCCTTCACGCTGGCCGTGCTGCGCTACGCAATGAAGATCGACCAGGGCAAGGCCGGCGAGCCGGAGGACGTCGTGCTCGGCGACCGCATCCTGCAGGTGCTGGCAGTGCTCTGGGTGATCCCGGTTGCCGTGGCGGTCTTTGGATGAACACCCCAGGAAGTCCTTCAGAGACGAGCCGCCCGGTCGCGCTGGTCACCGGAGGCTCCCGAGGCATCGGCAGGGCGATCGCGCAGGAGCTGTCCAGCACCCACCACGTGCTGGTCGGGGGCCGCGACAGCGACCTCGTGGCGGAGGTGGTGGCCGGCCTGGAATCCGCCACGCCGTTCGCGGTCGACCTCACAGACGAGGCCGCCGTCACCGCTGCGGTGACCGGCATCGAGCGGCTCGACGTCCTGGTCCACTCCGCGGGCCTGGTCAGCTTCGGCCCGCTCGCCGAGACCACCACCGACGAGTGGCGCGAGGTGCTGGAACTGAACGTCGTCGCCCCTGCGACGCTCACCCGCCTGCTGCTGCCGAGGCTGCGGGCCAGCCGGGGGCTGGTCGTCTTCCTCAACTCCGGCGCCGGGCTGGCCACGCACCGGGGGTTCTCGGTGTACTCGGCCTCGAAGTTCGCCCTCACAGCGCTCGCCGACGCGGTCCGACTGGATGAGCGCGGCCGCGTCCGGGTCACCTCCGTCCACCCCGGACGGGTGGCCACCGACATGCAGGCCCGGCTCACCTCACTCCAGGGGATGCCGTACGTCCCGGACGCCCATCTCGACCCGACCGAGGTCGCCCGCGCGGTGCGGCTGGCCGTCGAACTGCCGCCCGCAGCCTCGCTGGACACCTTGCGGATCAACCCCGTCTGAGGGACGGCGGTTCCTGCCGGTGCGGTCAGCGCTCCAGGCCGAGGGCGAGGCCGAAGCCCAGCATCGCCATCCCTGCGGCGCCGTCGATCGCCCGGGCGCCCCGCCGACTGGTCAGGAAGCCCCGCACCGCGTGGGCCCCCAGCGTGATCACGGTGAACCAGGCGAAGGCCACCAGGGCGTGCACTCCCGCCAGGAGGCCACCCACCAGCACCGGCGCATGCCCGGACGGCAGGAAGAGCGGCAGCACGGTCAGGTAGAAGACCGCCATCTTGGGGTTGAGGAGGTCGGTCAGCAGCCCCTTGGCGAAGGCCTCCCTGGCGGAGTCGGCGCCGCCGGCAGCCAGCTCCGTGCGCGGGTGGCCACCCCGCCAGGCTGAGCGGAGGTACCCCCACGCCAGGTAGAGCAGGAACACCACCCCCGCCCAGCGCAGCACGGCGTACGCCGTGGCCGAGGCCACGAACAGTGCGGCCACCCCGGCTGCTGCGGCGAGCCCCCACAGCAGCGCGCCCAGGCAGATGCCGGCAGCGGCGGCGAAGGCCGTGCGCCGGCCACCCCGCAGCGCCTGCCGCAGCACCAGCACTGTGTCGAGCCCGGGCGTAACCGTCACCACTACGGCCAGCAGCGTGAAGCCGAGGAGGGCCTGGCTGAGCGTCACGGCACGAGGGTAGACCGGCCGCCGCCCCGGCTGTCGGTCGGCTCAGATCCAGTCGACCCGGCGGAACAGGACGTAGAGCCCGACCGTGCCCAACACGATCACCACCACGCTCTGCAGCAGCCCGTAGCCCGCCATGTAGCCGGGGTAGGGCAGGTTCTGCCCGAACCAGCCGGTGACCGCTGTGGGCACGGCGATGATCGCCGCCCAGGCGGCCAGCTTCTTCATCACCTCGTTCAGCCGCGCGTCCTGCAACGAGAGGTTGGTCTCGAACACCGAGCTGACCAGGTCGCGCAGGCTCTCGGTCCACTCCGCGGCCCGGATCACGTGGTCGTAAAGGTCGTTGAAGCTGCCGTCCAACTCGGCGGCCAGCGGCCGGTCCTTCTCTGCGCGGTACCGCATCACGGCCGTGACCACCTCACGCATGGGCAGCACCACGCGGCGCAGCTGGACCAGTGCCTTGCGGATCCGGAACACCCGCTGCTGGATCGCCCTGGTCTGGATGGCCGGGTCGAACAGCAGGTCCTCCAGCCCGTCGAGGGCGTCGTCCATGGCCTCGATCGTCTCGAAGTGGCCGTCGACGAGGTGGTCGAGCATCCCGTGCACGAGCGCCGCCACGCCGTGGCCCAGCAGCCCGTCGCTGTTCCACCGCTCGAGCAGCTCTGCCGGGTCGACCCGCTCGTCCGGACGGACGGTGATCAGCGCGTTCGCCAGCACGAAGGCCGAGATCCGGCCGAGCTCCAGCTGCGCCCCGTCGCCGTCCGCGAGCCGCGTGGAGTAGCAGGTGAGAAAGGTGTGCCCGGGGTGCAGCGTCGCCTTCGGCCGCTCCCTTGGCCCCAACGCGTCCTCGACGGCGATCGGGTCCAGCCCGAGCTCCGCAGCGAGGGTCTCCAGCCCGGTCGGCTCAGGGGAACCAAGGTCCAGCCAGACCAGGACATCCGGTTCCTTCAACCACCGGTCGAGATCCTCCAGCGGGAAGTCGGCGGCCACCTCCACACCGTCCCGCCATGCCCTGCTGGAACAGCTGCTCACCAGCACAGCATCCCACCGCCAGGGGCCGTACGGGGTTATCCGCGACCCGGGACCCGCGCTCGCCGACAGTCTGTCCGGCGGTAGATTCAGCGCCGTGGAGATCAACCTGACCGGCGAGGTGGGGCACGGGCTGGGCGAGACCGCGACAGAGGCCGACAGCACGCTCTGGCCGCTGATCAGTACGGCCCTGGTGCCCTGCGGGGTGCACTCCGGCGAGCCGACCTCGATCCTGCGCGCCTGCGGGGAGGCGGTCGCGCGCGAAGTCGCGCTCGGTGCAGCGGTGGGCTACGCCGACCGCATCGGCGGCGGCGAGCGGTTCGTCGACTACGACCCGGACGACCTCGCTGCGACGATCATCTACCAGTTGGGCGCCCTCGACGGCCTGGCCCTTGCCGAGCAGGCACGGGTTAGTTGCGTGCGGCCCAGCGGGGCCTTGTTCGAGGCCGCCCGCACCGACCGGAACCACGCCTGGGCCGTGGTGAACGCCGTCCTCGACTACGACCCGTCGCTGACGATCATCGGCCTGCCCGGATCAAGGCTGCTGCAAACCGCGGAGCGGCACGGGCTGAACGTGGCCCGGGAGTTCCAGCCGCACCGGCTGCTGAACTCCAACGGCTCCCTCGGCGCTGTGGTCACCGACCCTGACGCGGTCGCGCGCCGGGCGGTGGAAGCCGTCGGGAGTGGCCATTACGACAGCCTGCGGCTGCCCTGGCACACCGCGGCCGAGCGCGAGTGCGCCAAGGCCGTCCACGATGCGCTGGTCCGCGCCGGGCACGAGATCGCTGCCCCGGCAGCGGCCGCTTCCGAACCGGCTCCGGTGCAGTTGAAAGTGGCCGGGCGGACCGCGAGCTCCTGACCCGCCGACGTTGTAGGAAACGTACAACTTCAGCCCGGCAATTCTTGCTGGACGGCCGTGGAATCTGGTGCTTTCTGCTGACTCGGCGTCTGTCGGCTCGCCCGTCGGGGCCCGGTCGTGGCAGATTGCCACAAGGCCCCGGCACGCGGGGTCCGACAGCCGTGTCCGGGAGGTCATGTGTTCCAGCGCATCGCGATCGTCAACCGCGGTGAGGCGGCGATGCGGCTCATCCACGCCGTTCGTGACCTGAACGCCGAGCATCCCGACCGCCCGGCCATCACCACCATCGCGCTGTACACCGAAGCAGAGCGCACCGCGATGTTCGCCCGTGAGGCGGACGAGGCCTACCCGCTCGGCCCGGCCTCGGCACGGCCCTACCTCGACCACGACCTGCTGGCGCGGGTGCTGGTGGAGGCGCGCGCGGACGCGGTCTGGGTGGGCTGGGGCTTCGTGGCGGAGGACGCAGCCTTCGCCGACCGGGTCACCTCCCTCGGCATCACGTTCATCGGTCCTTCCGGCGCGGCGATGCGCGCCCTCGGCGACAAGATCGGCAGCAAGCTGATCGCCGAGGAGGTCGGGGTGCCGGTGGCGCCGTGGAGCCGCGGCGGTGTGGACACCATCGAGGACGCCCTTGCCGCAGCCACCGCGATCGGCTACCCGCTGATGCTGAAGGCCACGGCCGGCGGCGGCGGGCGGGGTATCCGGCGCGTCGACTCCCCGGCCGAGCTGGCCGAGGCCTTCCAGCGCACCCGGGACGAGGCCGAGCGGGCGTTCGGCTCCGGCGTGGTGTTCCTGGAGAAGCTGGTCACCGGCGCCCGGCACGTGGAGGTGCAGGTGATCGCCGACGCGCACGGGACGGCCTGGGCGCTCGGCGTCCGGGACTGCACGGTGCAGCGCCGCAACCAGAAGGTGCTCGAGGAGTCCGCCTCGCCGCTGCTCGACCCGGGCCAGACGGCCGAGCTGAAGGCAGCCGCCGAGCGGCTGGCGCTCGCCGTGGACTACCGCGGCGCCGGCACCGTGGAGTTCCTCTACCACCCCGGGCAGCGGCTGTTCGCGTTCCTTGAGGTGAACACCCGGCTGCAGGTGGAGCACCCGATCACCGAGGTGACCAACGACTTCGACCTGGTGAAGGCCCAGTTGCGCGTTGCGGCGGGCGAGCGCCTGGCCGAGCGCCCGGCAGAGCAGGGCCACGCCATCGAGGCGCGGCTGAACGCCGAGGACCCCGACCGCGACTTCGCTCCTGCGCCGGGCGTGATCAGCCGGCTGGACTTCCCCGTCGGGCCGGGCATCCGCGTTGACACCGGCGTAGCGGAGGGCGACACCATCCCGGCTGACTTCGACTCGATGATCGCCAAGATCATCGCCTCCGGGCGCACCCGGGCCGAAGCCCTCGGCCGGCTGCGCCGGGCCCTGGCCGAGACCACCGTCATCATCGACGGCGGCGCGACCAACAAGAGCTTCCTGCTCGAACTGCTCGGCCGGCCCGAAGTCACCGGGCCGGCGCCGGGCGCGCCCGACGGGGCGTGGGCCGACACCGGCTGGATCGACCGCGTCCGCGCCGAGGGCGGGCTGGTCGCCGACCGGTTCGCCGGCGTCGCCCTGGTCGCCGCGGCCATCGAGGCCTACCAGGAGGCGGAGCGGCGCGAGATCTCGCACCTGCTCGAGACCGCGCACGGCGGCCGTCCGCAGGCCCGGCACGCCGAAGGCCGTTCCGTCGACCTCAAGCTTCGCGGCGTTGCGCACACCCTGGTCACCTTCCGTACCGGTCCGGACCGCTACCGGGTGCGGATCGGGGAGCACGTCGCCGACGCAGTGCTCGAGCGCCTCGACGATGTGCACGGCAGGCTGCAGCTCGGCTGCGAGCGCTTCCGCATCGTCACCTCGACGTCGGGCCCGGTGCACCTGATCGAGGTGAACGGCGTCACCCACCGGGTCTCCCGCGACGAGGGCGGCGTGCTGCGCTCCCCCGCGCCGGCACTTGTGGTGGCCACCCCAGTCGCAGTCGGGGAAGAGGTGGCCGCGGGCGCGCCGGTGGTGGTGCTGGAGTCGATGAAGATGGAGACCGTCATCACCGCTCCGTTCGGAGCCAGGGTGAGGGATCTCCACGTGAGCACCGGCAGCCAGGTGGAGAGCCTCGCCCCGCTGGTCCGGCTCGAGCCGCTGGACGCGGCCCAGGACGCTGCCGCAGAAGGCGGGGAGGTCGAGCTCCCCGACGGGGCGCCGGACCCGTCGCTGCCGTCCCGGCTGGCCCGCCTACTCGCCGAGCTGGCCGCGCACCTGATGGGCTACGACACCGACCCGACCGCCGGTGTGCTGGCCAGCTACCTGGCCGCGCGGGACGAGGCCAGGGCGCAGGGGCTCGACGTCCTCGCCGGCGAGGTGGGGCTGATCACCCTGTTCACAGACCTGGCAGAGCTCGGCCGCAACCGGCCGGCCGGTGAGCAGGACAACACCGAACTGCGGATCCACTCCGACCGGGAGCACTTCCACGGGTACCTGCAGAGCCTCGACGCATCCAGGGCCGGCCTTCCGGCCCAGTTCGTCGACCGGCTGGGGCGCGCCCTTGCCCACTACGGCGTCGCCGGCCTGGACCGCACCCCACAGCTGGAGGACGCGGTGTTCCGGCTATTCCTCGCCCAGCAGCGGGTCGCCTCGGACGTGCAGGTGGTGCTGGCGATCCTCGACCGCTGGATCGGCGAACGCGCCCCCGGGGCCGGCGTGGCGCAGTCCGCACGTCCGCAGCTGGAGCGTCTGGTGCGGGCCACCCAGCGACGCTTCCCCGCCGTCGGCGACGTGGCCAGGTCGGTGCGGTTCCGCTGGTTCGACCAGCCCCAGGTGGACGCTGAACGCGAGCAGGTGCTCGCGGCCGTGGCAGACCAGGTGACAGCGCTGGCCGCAGACCCGGAGGCACCCGACTACGCGCAGCGCATCGCGGACCTGGCGGCCATACCCGAGCGGCTGGTGCTCACTCTGGCCAGCCGGCTGGCCGCGGGGATCAGCCCGCACGAACCGCTGCTGGAGGTGCTGCTGCGCAAGCACTACGGCGACCACGGCCTTTCCGGGGTGCGCTCCCTCAGCGTGGCCGGCCGCTCGGTGGTGGTGGGTGACTATGTGCTCGAAGGGCAGCCCACAGCAGCGGTGAGCACGATCGCCACGGCGGCGGAGCTGGATCCCGGCGGCCCGGTCGCAGGGGTCGTCGCCGACCAGCTGGCGTCGGCGCCGGCCGGCAGCGCCAGCGTCGTCGAACTGTACGTCGCCTGGCCCGAGGCTCCGCAACACCCTGCTCTGGCAGCGCGGCTGCAGCGGCAGCTGGGAGCCTGGCGGCTGCCGCCGGGCCTGCGGCGGGTGCTCGTCGCCGCGTGCTCCCCCGACGGCGAGGTGGACTACGCCACCTTCCGTCCGGACGGCGCCGGCGGGCTCGCGGAGGACGAACGGGTGCGCGGGGTGCACCCGATGGTGTTCCGGCGGCTGAACCTCTGGCGGCTGCGGGAGTTCGAGGCCACGAGACTGCCGGCCCCGCGCGGGGTCCTGCTGTTCGACTGCGTGGCCCGGGCCAACCCCGAGGACCGGCGCCTGGTCGCGATGGCCGAGGTGAACCAGCTGGCCGCCGTCCGCGACGAGAGCGGCCGGCTGATCGGGCTGCCGCACGCAGAGCGGGCGGTGGAGAACTGTCTGGAGGCGATCCGGCGCACCCGCGCTGCCAGGGGTGCTGCCGGCGCCGGCCTGGACATGAACCACGTGTGGGTCTACGTGTGGCCGATGATCGACCTCGACCTGCGTGACGTGACCGCGCTGCAGCACAAGATCACGCCGCTGTCGGACGGCACCGGCATCGAGGAGGTGCTCGCCGAGGGCACCTTCGTCCGCGCCGGCGAGCAGCCCAGACGGCTGGCCATCCGGTTCCACGCGCGTCCCGGTGCCGGCGTCACGGCCTCGGTGGAGCCACCGCCCAGCGAGCCGCTGCAGCCGCTGGACGACTACGCGGCCAAGGTGTTGCGGGCCCGTCGCCGCGGCCTGGTCTACCCGTACGAGCTGTCGCAGAGCCTCGCCGGACCGGGTGGGGAGCTGGTGGAGCTCGACCTCGCCGGGGACGCCGGCGGCCCCGACCGGCTGGTGCCGGCCAACCGTCCGCCCGGCCGGAACCGGGCCGGCATCATCGCGGCCAGGGTGACCACGCCCACGCAGCTGCACCCTGAGGGCATCACGCGGATCGTGCTCTCCGGCGACCCCACCCGCGGGCTCGGGGCGGTGGCCGAACCGGAGTGCCGCCGGATCATCGCGGCCCTCGACCTGGCCGAGGAGCTCGGCGTCCCGGTGGAGTGGTACACGCTCAGCTCGGGCGCCCGGATCTCGATGGACTCCGGCACCGAGAACATGGACTGGGTGGGCGCGGCCCTGCGCCGGATCGTGGAATTCACCCAAGCCGGCGGGGAGATCAATATCGTCGTGGCCGGCATCAACGTCGGCGCCCAGCCGTACTGGAACGCAGAGGCGACCATGCTGATGCACACCCGCGGCGTGCTGGTGATGACCCCGGACTCGGCGATGGTGCTCACCGGCAAGCAGTCGCTGGACTTCTCCGGTGGAGTCTCGGCTGAGGACAACTTCGGCATCGGCGGCTACGACCGGGTGATGGGCCCCAACGGCCAGGCCCAGTACTGGGCGCCGACCCTCGGGGCGGCGTTCGAGCTGCTCATGCAGCACTACGAGCACACCTATGTCGTGCCCGGGGAACGCGGGCCCCGCCGCGCGCCCACCAGCGACCCCTCCGACCGGGACGTCTCCGACCATCCCCATCCCACCGAGGCCAGCGACTTCGCGACGGTCGGGCAGATCTTCTCCCCCGCCCACAACCCCGACCGCAAGAAGGCCTTCGACATCCGGACGGTGATCGCAGCGGTCTGTGACAGCGACCATCCCAGGACCGAGCGCTGGGCCGGCATGGCCGATGCCGAGACGGCGGTGGTGGTGGACGCCAGGATCGGTGGCTTCGCCGTCTCCGTGCTCGGCATCGAGAGCAAGCCGGTGCCCCGGGCGGGCTTCCCGCCCACCGACGGCCCGGACACCTACACCGCGGGCACACTGTTCCCGCGCTCCAGCAAGAAGGCCGCGCGGGCGATCAACGCCGCCTCCGGCAACCGGCCGCTGGTGGTGCTGGCCAACCTGTCCGGCTTCGACGGCTCGCCCGAGTCGATGCGAAACCTCCAGCTGGAGTACGGCGCGGAGATCGGCCGGGCGATCGTGAACTTCCGCGGCCCGATCGTGTTCGTCGTGATCAGCAGGTACCACGGCGGGGCGTTCGTTGTGTTCAGCAAGCGGCTCAACCCCGAGATGACCGTGCTCGCGATCGAGGGATCCTTCGCCTCGGTGATCGGCGGCGCCCCGGCTGCGGCCGTCGTGTTCGCCGGCGACGTCGCCAAGCGCACTGCGGCCGACCCACGCGTGGCCGGGCTGGAGGCCCGGCTGCGGACGGCCCGCACCCCCGACAAGCCGGCGCTGCAGCTGCAGCTGGCCGAGGCCAGGGCAGCCGTCCGGGCGGAGAAGATCAGCGAGGTGGCTGCGGAGTTCGACGCGGTCCACAGCATTCACCGCGCGGTGGAGGTGGGGTCGGTCGACCGGGTGATCGGCCCGGCGGAGCTGCGTCCGGCGATCATCGCGACGATCGAGGCCCGGCTCGCCGCTGCGGGCGGCGCAGCGCCAGCTTCGAGCCCCGGGTGACCGGGCCCCGCGCCGCCAGGCGACGCGCGGTCCCGGGTGGCTAGACTCCGCAACGGATGCCCGAGGAGGAGTCGATGCCGATCACCAAGGTGCTGGTGGCCAACCGCGGCGAGATCGCCGTCAGGGTGATCCGGGCGGCCCGGGACGCCGGCCTGGGCAGCGTGGCGGTCTACGCCGACCCGGACGCCGACTCCCTGTTCGTCCGGCTGGCGGACGAGGCGTTCGCCCTCAACGGGCTGACCCCTGCCGACACCTACCTCGACATCGCCAAGCTGCTGGCGGTGGCGGAGCGCTGCGGCGCCGACGCCGTGCACCCCGGCTACGGCTTCCTCGCCGAGAACGCCGCCTTCGCCCGGGCGGTCCTCGCCGCGGGACTGACCTGGATCGGCCCGCCGCCGGCTGCGATCGAGGCGCTCGGGGACAAGGTGCAGGCCCGGCACATCGCCGCCAGCGTGGGCGCTCCCCTCGTGCCGGGCACGCCGGATCCGGTGGCTGGGGCCGCGGAAGCGGTGGCCTTCGCCAGGGAGCACGGCCTCCCGATCGCGATCAAGGCCGCCTACGGCGGCGGTGGCCGCGGGCTGAAGGTCGCCCGCACCCTTGCCGAGATCCCGGACCTCTTCGAGTCGGCCACGAGGGAGGCCGTGACGGCCTTCGGGCGCGGCGAGTGCTTCGTCGAGCGCTACCTCGACCGCCCCCGTCACGTCGAGACCCAGTGCCTGGCCGATGCCCACGGCAACGTCGTCGTGGTCTCCACCCGGGACTGCTCCCTGCAACGACGCCACCAGAAGCTGGTGGAGGAGGCGCCGGCGCCGTACCTCAGCGCCGAGCAGCAGCAGCGGCTGTACGAGTCGTCGAAGGCGATCCTGCGGGAGGCCGGCTACGTCGGCGCCGGCACCTGCGAGTTCCTGGTCGGCCAGGACGGCACGATCTCGTTCCTGGAGGTGAACACCCGGCTCCAGGTCGAGCACCCGGTCTCGGAGGAGGTAGCCGGCATCGACCTGGTGCTGGAGATGTTCCGGATCGCAGCCGGCGAGCCGTTGGGCTACTCCGATCCACCCGCCCGCGGGCACTCCATCGAGTTCCGGATCAACGCGGAGGACCCCGGACGCAACTTCATGCCGGCGCCGGGCACGCTGACCGCCTGGCAGCCGCCGTCCGGGCCCGGGGTGCGCGTGGACTCCGGCTACCTCGCCGGCATGGCCGTGCCCGGGTCCTTCGACTCTCTCGTGGCCAAGATCATCGTCACCGGCGCTGACCGCGCCCAGGCGATCGCCCGTGCGCGCCGCGCGCTCGCCGAGACCCGGCTGGAGGGCATGCCGTCGGTCCTGCCGTTCCACGCCGCCGTGCTGGAGGAGCCGGCCTTCGTTGCGGCCGACGGCGAGTTCGGCGTGCACACGCGCTGGATCGAGACCGAGTTCGACAACCGGCTGGAGCCCTACACCGGCACCCTCGGCGAGAGCGAACCCGGCGAGCAGAACACCTACGTCGTTGAGGTCAACGGCCGCCGCGTCGAGGTGCGGCTGCCCAGCGCCCTGGCGGCGCCCGCCCGGCCGGCGCCGGTCCGGCGGCCCACCCGGCGCAGCGCCGGCGGGGCAAGGGCGAAGGCGCCGTCGTCCAACCAGCTCACCGCCCCGATGCAGGGCACGATCGTGAAGGTCACGGCCGTGGCCGGGGAACCGGTGGCCGAGGGCGACCTCGTGGTGGTGCTGGAGGCGATGAAGATGGAGCAGCCGATCACGGCCCACCGCTCCGGGGTGGTCGCCAACGTCTCTGCCGGCGTCGGGGAGTCGGTGGCCTCCGGCCAGGTCCTGCTGGAGATCGTCGACCCTTCCTGACCCTGGACCCTGCTTCGTGGCGGCTGCGTGGCTCCGTCCGGCAGCCTCGCGCGGCCCCGCCGACCAGCCTCCCCGTCCCGAACGCCGACGAAGGGCGCAGCAGCCGACGAACGTTCGTCGGCTTCCGCCCCTTTCGCCGGCGTCGGCTGGCCCGCATATTGGCATTGACAGGTAGCTTGCAAAACAAGGTAGCTGGTGTTACCTTCATGTTGTGCGAAACGAACCGGAGGCGTGGGCCTCGCAACTGCGCAAGGGCCTGCTCGAGCTGGCAGTGCTCGGCCTGTTGGCCGGCGAGCCGAAGTACGGCTCGCAGCTCGTCGACGACCTGGCGGCCCAGCCGGAACTCGCGATCACGGCCGGCACCGTCTACCCGCTGCTGGCACGGCTGGCGAAGGGCGGCCTGGTGGAGTCCACCTGGCAGGAGTCACCGGTCGGGCCGCCGCGCAAGTACTACCGGCTCACAACGACCGGACGCAGCCAGCTGGCTGCGATGGCCAGGGCGTTCCGCTCGGTAACCAACACCGTCAACACGATTCTTGGAGATCCCCGATGATCGGCTCACTCGCAGCCCTCTCCCCCGCGGCCCGCGCCCTTGCGCAGGCCTACCTGGACGCGGCCACCGCAGACCTCGAACCCGGCCTGCGTGAGCCGGTGGTCGAGGACCTGACCGCTTTCCTCTGCGAACGCCTGGACGCTGCAGCCACGCTCGCCGACGTCCGTGCGGTGACCGCGCAGGCCGGACCGGTGGACGCCGGCCCGGCCGCGGCCGGCTGGTTCGAGCGGCTGCGCACCAGGCTCACCGCCGGGGTGGACCCCAGCGGCCTCGACGCCCGGATCGCCGGCACGTGGTGGAACCCTGCCGACGACCGGCTGTTCCTGCCGCGGGCGGTGGGCTGGGGCTGGGACCTGAACTTCGGCGCGCTCGCCGTACGGCTCGGGCTGATCGAGGCCGACGCCGAGGCCGAGCCGTTCGCCGCCACCCCCGACCCGGCCTTCAGGGCAGCGGCGGCTGTACCCGCTGCCCTGGCCGCAGCGACCGTGCTGCACTACGCGGTGCGCGGCCGGAGGCTGCCGGCAACACTGCCGTCGCACTGGGACGTGGCCGGCCGGCCCGACCGGTGGACCAGCCGGTCGACCGCAGCGGTGACCGACCTCGCCGGAACCCTGGCACCGGCCGCGGTGGCCGTCGTGGCCGCCGGTTCGGGACGTCCCGGCGCCAACCGGGCCGGCACCATCGCCGGCGCGACCGCGCTGGCCACCGCCGGGGCGGCGGTCACCGTCTGGCGCAGCCTCGGCGACCGCCCGCGGCCGCTGGCCGGACCCGCCCTTGCCCTCGCCGTCGCCGGCGCCGCCGGGGCGGTGCTGTTCGGGCTGGCCCGCGCGGGCCGGGCCGCCGAGATCGCCGAAGACCTCAGCAAGGAAGGCAACGACCGATGACCAACCAGCTCCTCGACTCACCGGCGACCACCGTCGCGTGGCGGCGGGTCGCCCTCTTCTACGGCCTGGCGTTCAGCGGAGCTGTGCTGGTGGCGCTGGCGATGTTCGCCGTGCGCCAGGCCCTCGGCCTGCAGAGCACGGCGATCACGCTGTCCCTCGCGGCGCTCGCCTACATGCCCCTGCCCCTGGTCGCCGGGCTCATCACCGAGCGGGTGGCCGGCCGCGGGCCGCTGCTGGCGAGCGAGTGGCGATCGGTGCGCACGAGCTTCTGGCGGACGTACGCCCGCAACGCGGCCGTCGCCATGGTGATGATCGTGACGATCGTCGCGGTCGCGTTCCTCGCGGCCTGGCTCTGCGGGCTGCTGCAGGTGCCCGGCGCCGGTCACCTGGTCACGGACGAGGCCGGGCTGCGCGAGCAGCTGGCCCGTTCCAATCCGGCCCTGGGCGAGGCCCCGGTGCCGCCGGTACCGGTGCTCGCGATCTCCGTCGTGCTGCAGGGGCTGGTCGCGGGGCTCACCATCAACGGCCTGTTCGCCTTCGGTGAGGAGTACGGCTGGCGAGGCGTGCTGGCAGAGGAGCTACGGCCCCTCGGCGCGGTGCGGGCGAACCTGCTCACCGGCCTGCTCTGGGGCTTCTGGCACGCGCCGATCATCGTCTTCGGCCACAACTACGGCGTGGAGTGGGGCTGGGGCATCCTGGTGATGATCGCTTGGGTCACCCCGTTCTCCTTCCTGCTCTGGCAGGCGAGGGAACGCACCGGCTCTGTGCTCGCACCGGCGATCCTGCACGGTGCAGGCAACGGTGTGCTGGGGGTGTTCGCCTTCCTTGTGGCCGGCGGGCACATCCTGGTGGCGCTGCCCGTGGGCCTGGTGCTGGCAGTGGTGATGACGGTGGTGGCCGCGCTGGCCTGGCGGCTGCGCCGGCCCGTCCCTGGGCTGGCCGGCTGAACGGCTGCCGGGCCGAGCCCGGCTCGAAGCGGGCCGGGACGTCCCGGCTAGCGCACCGGCGGCGCGCTGCTGGCCCGGACGACCAGGGTGGCCGGCAGCAGCAGGTGCTCCTCCGAGTCCACCCCGGAGAGCAGGCCGAGCAGCAGCCTCACCGCCTCTGCCCCCATCTGGTGCAGGGGCTGGGCGACCGTGGTGAGCGGAGGTTCCGCGTTCGCCGACTCCGGGACGTTGTCGAAGCCCACCACTGACAGGTCCTGCGGCACCCGGAGCCCGAACTCCGCTGCGATCTCCAGCACCCGCAGGGCCGAGAGGTCGTTGGCGGAGAAGATCGCTGTCGGCGGGTCCGGCAGTGCCAGCAGCTCGCGGGCGGCGTCTGTGGTCTCAGCCGCACGGTAGCCGCCCACCCGTACCAGTTCGGGGTCGAAGGGCAGCCCGGCGGCCTCCAGCGCCTGGCGGTAGCCGCGCTCTCGCAGCTGGGCCGAGACCAGGTCGGTACGGCCGCGGACGTGGGCGATGCGGCGGTGACCGAGCTCGATCAGGTGCTGGGTGGCCACCCGCGCACCGCCGACGTTGTCGGCCTCGACCGTGCTGGGGCCGGTCTTGCCGGTGTGCGGGTCGACCGCGACCACCGGGATGGTGGCATCGGTGACGGTTGCCGTCGGCGCGACGATCACCGCCCCGTCGATCAGCGTGCCGGCCAGGCGCGACAGCGAGCGGCGCTCCCAGCCCACCTGGTTGTGCTCGAGGTTGCCGGAGTAGGCGAGCAGTTCGTAGCCAGTGCCCTCCACCGCGCTGGAGATGCCTTTGAGCAGTTCTGTGGAGAACGGCTCGAACTCCGGCACCAGGATGCCGATCACATTGGTGCTGCGCCGCCGCAGGCTGCTGGCCACAAGGGACGACTCGTAGCCGAGCTGGGACACCACATCCATGACCTTGTCGTAGGTCTCCGGCGCCACCCCGTACCGGTCGTTGATGACCTTGGAGACCGTGGACACCGACACCCCGGCGACGCGGGCGACATCAATGATGGTCACCCGCGCTACTCCCCGGCCCGGCGCGGACTGCCCGCGCGGCCGGCTCGGCGTGATGGTCACGGCGTAACGCTAACCCATGCCGCCGACACCCTCCGCCAAGCGTGAAGAAAACGTTATCGAAAACGTTTGACACCGCTTTTGGGGCGATGCGAAGATCCCAGTGGCAGGAACCCCTGCCGGACGGTCAAAGAGGACTGAGAGGTCTGTCGTATGCAGTGGAAAGTCAAGGGCGCGGCCATTGTCGCGCTGGGTGCAAGCGTTGCGCTCCTGGCGGGGTGCTCCGGAGGTGCAACCGGCACCGCGTCCGCACCGGCCTCTTCGGCCGGTCCGGTCACGATGACGTTCTGGCACAACTCCACCACCGGTGACGGCAAGAAGTACTGGGAGGACACGGTCGCGGCGTTCGAGAAGGAGCACGAGAACGTCACCATCGAGATCCAGGCCATCCAGAACGAGGACATGGACGGAAAGCTCCAGACCGCCCTCAACTCCGGCGATGACCCCACCATCTTCATGGCCCGCGGCGGCGGCAAGCTCGCCGACGTGGTGGCCGCAGACCAGGTGATGGACATCACCGACCAGATCGCGCCCGACATCAAGACCGCCCTGGGTGACGGCATCTTCAGCGCCTTCACCGTCGACGGCAAGATCTACGGCATGCCGACCTCCGTGCTGCCCGGCGGCATCTACTACAGCAAGGACCTGTTCGAGAAGGCCGGCATCTCCGGCACCCCGAAGACCTTCGAAGAGCTGAGCGCAGCCGTCGACAAGCTGAAGGCCGCCGGCATCGCGCCGATCGCCCTCGGCGGCAAGGACGCCTGGCCGGCAGCCCACTGGTACTACTTCATGGCCCTGCGCAACTGCGCCAAGGACGTAATGGACAAGGCCGCGGCCGACAAGGACTTCTCCGATCCGTGCTGGCTGAAGGCCGGCGAGGACCTCAAGGCGTTCGCCGACACCGAGCCGTTCAACAAGGGCTACCTGACCACCTCCGCCCAGCAGGGCGCTGGCAGCTCGGCCGGCATGATGGCCAACCACAAGGCAGCCATGGAACTGATGGGCGCGTGGAACCCCGGCGTCATCGCCGACCTCACCCCTGACAAGAAGGCCCTGCCCGACCTCGGCTGGTTCCCCTTCCCCGCGGTCAACGGCGGCGCCGGTGACCCGTCCGCGATGATGGGTGGCTCCGACGGCTTCGCCTGCCGCAAGAACGCCCCGGCCGAGTGCGTGGAGTTCCTGAACTTCATGGCGAGCAAGGCCAACCAGGAGGGCTACGCCACCGCGTTCAAGACCCTCCCGGCCAACAAGGACGCCAAGGGCGTCGTGACCGATCCGGCCCTGCAGGACGTGCTGGCCTCCTACGACAGCGCCGCCTACGTCTCGCTGTGGCTGGACACGATGTACGGCCAGAACGTCGGCAACGCCCTCAACGGCGGCGTGGTGAACATGCTGGCCGGCAAGGGCACCCCTGCCGACATCGTCGAGGCAGTGAAGAGCGCAGCCGCCAAGGGCTGAGCTGAACGAACTCATGAGCGATTCAGTGACCGCACTGCCTCAACGCTCTTCGGGTTCGGACTCGGGCCGGGGCGGCGCCACCAAGGCGTCGCCCCGGTCCAACCGGGCCAGGGCTGATTGGCGCAAGCGCTTCGAGATCGCGGTGCTCTCCGGCCCGGCGATCCTCATGTTCCTGGCCTTTGTCATCTTCCCCGTCTTCATGGCGGCCTACTACGGGTTCTTCCGCTGGAAGGGCTTCGGCGTCCCGACCAACTTCGTCGGGCTGCAGAACTACGTGGTGATCTTCACCGACCAGAACTTCCTGGACGCCCTGGCCCACAACGCCTTCATCCTGGTGATGTCGCTGGTGATGCAGGGCCCGGCAGCGGTCGCCTTCGCGCTGCTGCTCAACCAGAACATCCGCGGCCGGTCGCTGATCCGGGTGCTGATCTTCGTCCCGTACGTGATCTCGGAGGTCATCGTCGGCACCGGCTGGAGCCTGATGCTGCAGTACACCGGCGCCCTCAACGACCTGCTCACCAACATCGGTCTCGGCGCGCTCGCCAGCGACTGGATCGCCAATCCCGATGTGGCGATCTGGACCCTGATGCTGATCATCTCCTGGAAGTACATCGGGTTCGCCGTGATCCTGATGCTCGCCGGCATGCAGGGCATCCCGGACGAGCTCTACGAGGCTGCAGCCATCGACGGCGCCTCCTACTGGCAGATCCAGCGCTGGATCACCCTGCCGCTGCTCGGCCCGACGATCCGGGTCTGGGCGTTCCTTTCGATCATCGGCTCGCTCCAGCTGTTCGACCTCGTCTACATCATCTGGGGCCAGTACGTTGCCTCGACCGCCGGGACGTCGACCATGGCGACCTACATGGTGCGGGAGGGCCGCCTCGCCGGCAACTACGGCTACGGCAACGCTGTCGCCGTCGTGATCTTCGTGATCTCCCTTCTGATCGCGCTGACCTACCAGCGGTTCGTGCTGCGGCGCGACACCGCCGGTGCACTGACCGAGGCCCCGGGAAGGAAGCAGAAGTAATGTCCCAGGTAGCCCTCACCGCGCGTCCGCGCAACCAGCGCAGCAGTCGCAGGAGCACGAGCCGCTCCGGAGCGAACTGGGGCAGCCCGAGCACCTACCTGATCGCGACCGTGCTGATCGCGATCTGCATCGCGCCGGTGATCTACATCATCCTCGGCGGCTTCCGGAGCAACTCCCAGATCACCGTCAGCCCCGCCGGCTGGCCCGACCCCTGGGTGTTCACCAACTACGTCGACGTGGTCACCAGCGGCGTCTTCTGGCAGCAGTTCACGAACTCGATCATCTCCGCGGTCTCCACCACCGTCGGCACCGTCTCCCTCGCGATGATGGCCAGCTTCGTGATCGCGCGGTACAACTTCGTCGGCCGCAACGCGATGTACTCGCTGTTCGCCGCCGGCCTGATGTTCCCGCTCACCGTCGCCATCACGCCGCTCTACCTGCTGATCAAGAACCTCGGGCTGACCGACAACCTGCTCGGCATCATCCTTCCCCAGATCGCTTTCGCGCTGCCGATGACGGTGATCATCCTGGTGCCGTTCCTCGCCGCCATCCCGAAGGAGCTGGAGGAGGCCGCGGCCATCGACGGCGCCAGCCGCCTCGGCTTCTTCTTCCGGATGGTGCTGCCGCTGTCACTGCCCGGGGTGATCACCACCGGCATCCTGGCTTTCGTCAACGCCTGGAACCAGTACATGCTGCCGCTGTTCATCCTGAACAAGTCAGACATGTACACGCTGCCGCTGGGGGTGCAGGCCTTCGCCTCGGAGCACTCGGTGGACACCGCCGCGGTGCTCGCGTTCACCTCGCTTTCGATGATCCCGGCGCTGCTGTTCTTCAGCGTCTTCGAGCGCCGCATCGTCGGCGGCCTCACCGGAGCGGTCAAGGGCTGACCGTTCCCCGGCCGTCAAAGCCATTCCCCGACATCCTCTTGCAGAAGGAGCTGGGCCACGTGTCCACAGCCACCACCACCGCCATCCCGGCGATGCCGGACGTCTCCCCGCGGGTACGCGAGCTGGCCGCCGGCATGACCCTCGAGGAGAAGCTGGCCCAGCTGGTCGGCTACTGGATCGACCAGGGTGGCAACGTGGTCGCGCCGATGCAGGGCGAGATGGCAGCCGGCGGCGCCGGCGAGCTGGCCGAGGTCACGGCCCAGGGCATCGGGCACTACACCCGCGTCTACGGCACCCGGCCGGTCGACCCGGCCGAGCGTGCGGCCTGGTTGTGGCGCGAGCAGCGCCGGCTCCAGCGCGAGACCAGGCTGGGCATCCCGGCGCTGGTGCACGAGGAGTGCCTCACCGGCCTGGCCGCCTGGCAGGCCACCACCTACCCCACCCCGCTGGCGTGGGGCGCAGCGTTCGACCCCGAGCTGGTCGGTGAGGTGGGCGCGGCGATCGGGCGCTCGATGCGTGCCCTCGGCGTGCACCAGGGCCTCGCCCCTGTGATGGACGTGATCCGCGACCCGCGCTGGGGACGGGTGGACGAGTGCATCGGGGAGGACCCCTACCTCGTCGGCACGATCGGCACGGCCTTCGTCCGCGGGCTGCAGTCCGAGGGCGTCCACGCCACGCTGAAGCACTTCCTCGGCTACTCCGGTTCTGCGGCGGGACGCAACCACGCCCCGACCCACGCCGGACCGCGGGAGGTGGCCGACATCTACCTGCCGCCGTTCGAGATGGCCATCCTCGACGGGGGCGCGCGCTCGGTGATGAACAGCTACGTCGACATCGACGGGGTGCCGATGGCCGCCGACCCCGACTACCTCACCGGAGTGCTGCGCGAACAGCTCGGGTTCGACGGCGTCGTGGTGGCGGACTACTTCGCGATCGCCTTCCTCCAGGTGATGCACGCCGTTGCGGCGGACCGGGGCGAGGCGGCGCGCCTGGCCCTGGTAGCCGGGATCGACGTCGAGCTGCCGGCCGGCGACGCCTACCTCGAGCCCCTTGCCGCCGAGGTGCGGGCCGGGCGGATCGACGAGGGCTACGTCGACCGGGCGCTGCTGCGCGCACTCGCGCAGAAGGAGGCCCTGGGGCTGCTCGACGAGGCGGCGTACGCCGACGAGCCGCCGGCGCAGATCGACCTGGACTCGCCGCAGGACCAGGCCCTGGCCCGCAGGCTCGCGCAGGAGTCGGTGGTGCTGCTCGCCAACGACGGCGTGCTCCCCCTCGCCAACGGCGCCGGTGCGCCCGGCAAGTTGGCTGTGATCGGCCCCAACGCCGACCGCGCTGCCGCCCTGCAGGGGTGCTACTCCTTCGCCAACCATGTGCTGGAGAGCTTCCCCGGGGTTCCGGCCGGGATCGCGATCCCCACCGTCGAGGAGGCACTGCGCGCGGCCTTCGCCGCAGCCGGCACCGAGGTCGTCACCGTCGCGGGCTGCTCGGTGGAGGGCGAGGACCGCTCGGGATTCGCCGAGGCGGTCAGGGCCGCGGCGGAGGCCGAGGTTGCTGTGGTCGTGGTCGGCGACCAGGCCGGGCTGTTCGGGCGCGGCACCGTCGGTGAGGGCAACGACGCCGACTCGCTCTCGCTCCCCGGCGTCCAGCGGGAACTGGTGGAGGCGGTCGTGGCCACCGGAACCCCGGTGGTGCTCGTCCTGATCACCGGCCGCCCCTACGCGATCGGCTGGGCGTTGGAGGGCGACCAGCCCCGCCCTGCGGCTGTGCTGCAGGCCTTCTTCCCCGGCGAGGGCGGCGGGCTGGCCATCGCCGACATCCTCACCGGCGCGGTCAACCCGTCCGGCCGGCTGCCGGTCACGCTGCCCCGCTCCTCCGGGGCCCAGCCGTACTCCTACCTGCAGCCGATCCTCGGCGGACCGTCCGAGGTGACCTCCACCGACCCCACCCCCGTGCGGCCGTTCGGCTTCGGGTTGTCCTACACCACCTTCAGCCACACCGACCTCACCGTCGACCCCACCGTGACCGCGGGCGGGCGGTTCTCGGTAGCGGTCACCGTGACCAACACGGGCCGGGTCGCCGGCGCCGACGTGGTGCAGGTCTACGGCCGCGACGTGGTGGGCTCGGTGGTGCGCCCGGTCGCGCAGCTGCTCGGCTACGCCCGGGTCGAGCTGGAGCCCGGCGCGTCGCGCCGGGTCGGCTTCGACGTGCCCACCACCCGCCTGGCCTTCTCCGACCGCCGCAGGGTGCGCATCGTCGAGCCGGGCCCGGTCGAGGTCTGGGTGGCCGCCCACGCCGGCGCATCAGCGGAGGAGCTGCCCAGCGTCAGCACCACCAATGGCGCGATCTCGAACACCACCCTCAACGTCGCTCCCCCGGTGGCCGGCACCGCGACGCCCCGGGCGACGCTGCTGGTCACCGGCGGTGTCCACGAGGTGACGCCCGCCGACCCCAGGCTGGTGTCAGTGCGGGTGGGACCGGCATGACGGGCGTTCCCAACCCGATCCTCCCCGGCTGCTACCCCGACCCGTCCATCTGCCGGGTGGGCGCGGACTACTACCTGGTCACCTCGACCTTCGAGTACTTCCCCGGGCTGCCGGTCCTCCACAGCACCGACCTCGCCTCGTGGGAGCTGATCGGCCACGTCGTCACCAGGGAAGGGCAGCTGGACTACGACGGGATCGCTTCCTCCGGCGGACTGTACGCCCCGACCATCCGGCACCACGACGGCCGGTTCTGGGTGGTGTGCACCCTGGTCGACCAGGACGACGACACCCGTGGCGGCAACTTCCTGATGACCGCCACCGACCCGGCCGGACCGTGGTCGGACCCGGTGTGGCTGGACGCGGACGGGATCGACCCGTCCATCTTCTTCGACGACGACGGCCGGGTCTGGCTGCACGGCACCCGGCTGGCCCGGAACCCGGAGTGGCACCACCAGACCGAGGTTTGGGTGCGGGAGTTCGACCCGGCGACGAACCAGCTCATCGGGCCCGAGCACATCATCTGGAACGGGGCGATGCTGGGCGTCGTCTGGGCGGAGGCGCCGCACCTGTACAAGGTGGACGGCACCTACTACCTGCTGGCAGCGGAGGGCGGCACGGAGTTCCACCATGCCGTGTCCGTCGCCAGGTCGGCGTCGGTGACCGGACCCTACGAGGGCAACCGGTGCAACCCGGTCCTCACCCACCGCCACCTCGGCCGCGGGGTGGATGTGGTCGGCGCCGGCCACGCCGACCTCGTGCAGGCCGCTGACGACAGCTGGTGGGCCGTCCTGCTCGCCATGCGCACCTACGGCGGCTACCACTACAACCTCGGCAGGGAGACGTTCCTCGTACCCGTGGCCTGGGAGGACGGCTGGCCGGTGTTCGCCCCCGGCACCGGACGCATCCCGGAACTGGTGGAGGTGCCGTTCGCCGCACCCGCGCCCGCGACCCGGCCGGCGACCGGCCCGCTCGTGCCGCCAGGCGACGGGCGCTGGACCTCGCTGCGCCGCCCGGCTACCGAGTTCGCTACCCCTCAGGGTGACGGCTGGCTGCTCCGGGTGCGCCCGGAGACCCTCGCGGAGCCGGCCACGCCCGCGTTCCTCGGGGTTCGGCAGGAGCACCGCGACGCCGACGTCACGGCCCACTTCAGCGCACAGCTGGCCCCCGGTGAGGAGGCGGGCCTCACCGTCCGCCAGTCCGAGGCCGACCACGTCCGGCTGGCGCTGGTTGCGGCAGCGGACGGCCGGCGATTCGTCCGCGCGACCCACCGGCGTGCCGGCGTGGAGGAGGTGCTGGCCGAGGTGGCCGCAACCACCGGGCCGGAGGAACCGGTCACGCTCGGGCTGCGGATCCGCGGCCAGCAGTACGGGCTGGTGCTGGGCGCCGCGGAAGGTGGCCGGCTCCTGGCCACCGCGGACGGCCGCACCCTGGACACCGTCGCGACCGGCGGGTTCCTCGGGCTCTGGCTAGGTGCTTACGCCACCAGCAACGGTGCGCCGTCTGGCACGGTGGTGGAAGTGCGCCGGTTCGAGTACCAGGGCCGGCCCGGCCAACGCTGAAGGAGCAGCTCATGCCGCTGACCGACCTGACCCTTGCCGAGCTCACCGGGTTCCGTCCCGAGGTGGCCGAGCCGGACGACTTCGACAGCTTCTGGCAGGCGACCGTGGCCGAGGCACGGCTCCTGCCCGGGGAGCCGGTCCTTGCGCCGCACGCCGGCCCGGTGCGCGAGCTGGTGGTGGAGGACCTCACCTTCCCCGGCTTCGCCGGTGACCCGATCCGGGCATGGGTGATCCGTCCCCGCTCGGCCGCCCCGCTGCCGGCCGTGGTCGAGTTCGTCGGCTACAACGGCGGCCGCGGACTGCCGGCGGAGCACCTCCACTGGGCGGCCGCCGGCTTCGTCCACGTGGTCATGGACACCCGCGGCCAGGGCAGCGGCTGGGGCGGCGGGGGCAGCACCCCTGACCCCCACGGCACCGGCGCCGCGCTGGACGGCTTCATGACCCGCGGCATCGAGAGCCCGGCCACCTACTACTACCGGCGGGTGTTCACCGACGCCGTCCGCCTGGTCGAGGTCGTGCAGGGCCTGGACTTCGTCGACCGGGAGCGGGTGGTGGTCACCGGCGGCAGCCAGGGCGGCGGCGTCACCCTCGCGGTCGCCGGCCTGCTGGGCGACGGCGTGCGGGCCGCCCTGCCCGACGTCCCGTTCCTCTGCCATTTCCGGCGCTCGGTGGCGCTCACCCCAGGCCGGCCCTTCACCGAGGTCAGCCAGTACCTGTCCGTGCACCGCGACAAGGTGGAGCAGGTCTTCGCCACCCTTGCCTACTTCGACGGTGTCGCCTTCGCCCGCCGCGCCACTGCCCCTGCGCTGTTCTCGGTGGCGCTGATGGACGAGATCGTGCTGCCGTCCTCGGTGTACGCCGCGTACAACCACTACGGCGCCGACGACCGCGAGATCGCGGCCTACGAGTACAACGGCCACGAGGGCGGCCAGCTGTTCCACTGGCAGCGCCAGGTCGCCTGGCTGCGCGACCGCCTCTGAAACGGCGCGAAAGGAACCGTCCCCGGCTGACCGGGGACGGTTCCTTTCGCGCCAGCCTTCCGTGGCTGACCGGGGACGGTTCCTTTCGCGCCAGCCTTCCGGCGGCCCGGACCCCTCAGCGGTAGGCGGCGGCGACGCTCTGGTACTGCTCGGAGATCACCGGACGTGGGTCCGGCACCGGCGTGGCGGCGATCGCAACCGGCCAGCCCGGCCGCTCGCCGGTGAGTACCCAGGCCGCCTGCCGGGCCGCGCCGTCCGCGACGTACTCGCCCGGCTCGGGAACCTCGACGGGAAGGTCGAACACCTGCGCAGCAACGGCCTGCACCCCGGCGTTCGCCGCTGCTCCTCCGGTGAGCATGATCCGCGAGGTGGCCACCCCCTGGGCGCGCACCGCCGCCAGCCCAGCGGCCAGCCCGCACAGCATCCCTTCGACGGCGGCCCTGGCCAGGTTCGCCCGGGTGGTGTTGGCCAGGGTGAGCCCGGCAAGGGTCGCGGTGGCGTCGGGCAGGTTCGGCGTCCGCTCGCCCTCGAAGTAGGGCACCAGCACGGCACCGCCGGCTCCGGCGTCAGCGAGCTGCGCCAGCCGTCCCAGTTCTGCATGGTCGACCTCGAGCAGGCCGGCCACGGCGTCGAGCACGCGGGCGGCGTTCAGCGTGCACACCAGCGGCAGGAAGCCCCCGGTGGCGTCGGCGAAGCCCGCGACGATCCCGGAGCGGTCGGCTGTGGCCGTGCTGGTGGCGGCGAAGACCGTGCCGGAGGTGCCCAGCGAGACCACAACGTCGCCCGGACGGGCGTCCAGTCCCAGGGCTGCCGCCGCGTTGTCGCCCGCGCCGGGGCCGACCCTGAAGCCCGGGCCGGGCACCGCCTCGGCGGGGCCGAGCACCCTGGGCAGGATGGCGTCGTGGCCCAGCGCTGCCACCAGCAGGTCACGGTCGTAGGTGCCTGCGGAAGGGGACCAGTAGCCGGTGCCCGAGGCGTCGGAACGGTCGGTGACCAGCTGGCCGAGGTCCGGGCCCAGCTCCGACTCCCCCACGGGGCCGTAGCCGCGCAGCCGCCAGGTCAGCCAGTCGTGCGGGAGGCAGACGGCTGCCACCCTGGCGGCGTTGTCCGGCTCGCGGTCGCGAAGCCAGCGCAGCTTGGTGACGGTGAAGGACGCCACCGGCACCGAACCGGTGCGGGCGACGATCCCGTCAGAGCCGAACTCCGCGACCAGGTCGGCGGCCGCCCGGGCCGAGCGGGTGTCGTTCCAGAGCAGGGCAGGACGAATCACCCGCCCGGCCTCATCGAGCGCGACCAGCCCGTGCTGCTGGCCGGCGACGCTGACCGCTGCCACGTCCGTCAGCCCGCCCGCGGCCCCGAGCGCGGACTCCAGCGCCGTCCACCAGCGCCCCGGGTCAACCTCGGTGCCGTCAGGATGGGAAGCCCGTCCGCTGCCCAGCAGTTCGCCGGTGTCAGCGTCGCGGACCACGACCTTGCAGCTCTGGGTGGAGGAGTCGACCCCGATCACCTTCGCCATGGCTCCAGCCTCTCACTTCGCCGGTTGGGCGCCGGCGCCCGCCGGGGGAACCCGGCGAGCCCCGACAGGGACGAACAGGTCAGCGGGCCCCGAGCAGGTGCTCGGTGGCGAGCTGCTGCAGCCGCACGAAGTGGAACCCGTGGCCACCGAGGTAGCTCGCGGCGTCGAAGTCTTCGAAAGCGGAGCGGTCGGCGAGCAGTTCGGCGTAGCCCTCGCCCTCCCCCAGCGTGGGGACGGAGAGCTCCAGCACCTTGGCCTGGGCGAGCGCGCGCTGCACCTCGGGATCGGCCCGGAACGCCTTGGCGCGCTCCTTCAGCAGCAGGTAGGTCGCCATGTTGGCCTTCGCCGACTCCCAAACGCCGCTCTCGTCCTCGGTGCGGGAGGGCTTGTAGTCGAAGTGCCGCATGCCGGTATAGGCCTGGCCACCGTTGGGCCCGCCGTTCTCCAGCAGGTCCACCAGCGCGAAGGCGTTGTGCAGGTCGCCGTGGCCGAAGACCAGGTCCTGGTCGTACTTGATGCCGCGCTGTCCGTTCAGGTCGATGTGGAACAGCTTGCCGTGGTACAGCGCCTGGGCGATGCCGGCGGCGAAGTTCAGCCCGGCCATCTGCTCGTGCCCGACCTCGGGGTTCAGACCCACCATCTCGGGGTGCTCGAGGGTCTCGATGAAGGCCAGCGCGTGGCCAACCGTCGGCAGCAGGATGTCACCGCGCGGCTCGTTCGGCTTCGGCTCGATCGCGAACTTCAGGTCGTAGCCCTTGTCGAGCACGTACTGGGCGAGCAGGTTGACCGCCTCCCGGTACCGCTCGAGCGCCGAACGGATGTCTTTCGCAGCGTCGTACTCCGCACCCTCGCGGCCGCCCCACATCACGAACGTCTTCGCGCCGAGCTCCGCTGCGAGGTCGAGGTTGCGCAGCACCTTGCGCAGGGCGAACCTGCGGACCGCGCGGTCGTTGGAGGTGAAGCCGCCGTCCTTGAACACAGGCGCGCTGAACAGGTTGGTGGTCACCATCGGCACCTTCAGCCCGGTGTCGGCGCAGGCCGCGATCAGCCGGTCGATCTGGGTGCGGCGCTCGGCGTCGGTGGAGCCGAAGGCGAACAGGTCGTCGTCGTGCAGCGTGAGGCCGTACGCGCCGAGCTCGGTCAGCTTCTCCACCACGTGCACCACGTCGAGCGGTTTGCGGGTGGGACCGCCGAACGGGTCGGTGCCGTTGTAGCCGACCGTCCACAGCCCGAAGGTGAACTGGTCGGAGGGTGCGGGGGTCAGGGTCACGGAAGCTCCCAATCTCTCATCGGTGAGTGAATGTTGTGTAACTCAACTTATAACACCCTGGTCGAGGTGTCCATGGAGCAGGCGCACCCCGCCCGCCGCCCGTTGCGCGCGTCCGCTCCTGCCCTTCCTTGAGCCTCAGCACCACGACGCGCGCGCCCACTCCAGTCCGGAGGCCCCACAAACCGCCGGGAGAGTTACCAGATCGTTATGGGCGCGGGTTGTGAGGGTGCCTCGGGCGGGTTTATGTTGCCGCTACAGACAAAAAGGTTGCTTCGGCAATCCACAGCCTCCTGCCCGCAGCACTGCCGCTGCCCGCCGGAGGCCAACCGCGACAGCATTTCAGAGAGGAACATTCATGTCGCAAAAGACCCGGCTCCTCGCAGTGGCGGCTGCGAGCGCGCTCACCTTCTCCCTGGCGGCCTGCGCCGGCCCGACGACCCCCGGCGCACCCGCGGCTCCGGGCGCGACGGACTGCAACGTCGGCATCACGATGCCCACCCGCAGCCTGGAGCGCTGGATCAACGACGGCGAGCAGCTGCAGGCGAAGCTGAAGGAGGCCGGCTGCACGGTCGACCTGCAGTACGCAGACAACAAGGTCGACCAGCAGATCAGCCAGATCCAGAACCAGATCGCCGGCGGCTCCAAGATCCTGGTGATCGCGTCCATCGACGGCACCGCGCTCGGCCCGGTCCTGGAGGAGGCGGCCAAGCAGGAGATCAAGGTCATCGCCTACGACCGCCTGATCAACGGCAGCCCGACCGTCGACTACTACGCGACGTTCGACAACTACAAGGTCGGCCAGCTGCAGGGCAACTTCCTGAAGGACCAGCTGAAGCTCGACTCGGCCACCGACCCGATCAACCTCGAGCCCTTCGCCGGCAGCCCGGACGACAACAACGCCAAGTTCTTCTTCTCCGGCGCCTGGGACGTGCTGCTGCCCTACGTCGAGAAGGGGACGCTCGTCGTGCCCAGCGGCAAGGCGCCGAAGTCCAATGACGAGTGGACCACGATCGGCATCCAGTCCTGGCAGTCCGACAAGGCCCAGGCCGAGATGGACAACCGCCTCTCCTCGTTCTACAGCGGCGGCAAGAAGGTCCAGGCCGTGCTCTCGCCGAACGACTCCCTCGCCATCGGCATCGTCGCCTCGCTGAAGAGCGCTGGCTACGCCCCCGGCGCCGACTACCCGGTGATCACCGGCCAGGACGGCGACAAGGCGAACGTGAAGGCGATCCTCGCCGGCGAGCAGACCATGACGGTCTGGAAGGACACCCGCAAGCTCGGCGATCGCGTGTTCACGATGATCCAGCAGATCATCAAGGGCGAGAAGGTCGAGGTCAACGACGAGAAGACCTACGACAACGGCGTCAAGGTGGTGCCGTCGTTCCTGATCGAGCCCGAGGTCGTCACCAAGGACCTCGTGCAGAGCAAGCTGATCGACTCCGGGTTCCTCAAGCCCGCCGACGTCGGGCTCTGACCTGAGCACAGGTGGGGCGGCCGACCGGCCGCCCCACCTGACCACGTCCCCAGGACAAACCCAACCGAGGCGGAGACCATGGCAGCGAACGAACCCATCCTGCGCATGCGGGACATCACCAAGGACTTCAGCGGGGTCCGCGCTCTCGACGGCGTCTCACTGGAGGTCGCCCGCGGCGAGGTCCACGCGATCTGCGGCGAGAACGGGGCCGGGAAGTCCACCCTGATGAAGGTGCTCAGCGGGGTGTACCCCCACGGCAGCTACACCGGCACGATCGAGCTCAACGGTGCCGAGGCCACCTTCGCCGACATCAACTCCAGCGAGGCCGCCGGCATCGTCATCATCCACCAGGAACTCGCGCTCAACCCGCTGCAGTCAATCGCGGAGAACATCTTCCTCGGCAACGAGCGCTCCCGCCGGGGCATCATCGACTGGGACCGCACCGCCATCGAGGCTGCGGCGCTGATGCGCAGGGTGGGCCTGGACGAGAACCCCGCCACCCGCATCTTCGAGCTCGGCGTCGGCAAGCAGCAGCTGGTCGAGATCGCCAAGGCCATGGCCAAGGACGTCTCCCTGCTGATCCTCGACGAACCCACCGCGGCGCTGAACGACGACGACTCCGACCACCTGCTCGACCTGATCGCCGGCATGCGGGACCACGGCATCACCTGCATCCTGATCTCGCACAAGCTGCGCGAGGTGCGGCGGATCGCCGACCGGGTGACGGTGATCCGCGACGGCCGCACGATCGAGACCATCGACATGACCGCCCCGGACGCCACCGAGGGCCGGATCATCAAGGCCATGGTCGGCCGCGAGCTGAACAACCTCTTCCCGCCGAGGGAGCCGAAGCTCGGCCGCGAGCTGTTCCGCGTCGAGGACTGGACGGCCTACCACCCGGTCGACACCGGACGGGTGGTCGTGGACAAGGCCAGCTTCAACGTTCGCGCCGGCGAGATCGTCGGCTTCGCCGGGCTGATGGGTGCCGGCCGCACCGAGCTGGCGATGAGCCTGTTCGGCCGCCTGTGGGGCACCAACATCTCCGGCCGGGTCTTCAAGGACGGGCAGGAGATCCAGACCGGCACCGTCGACGAGGCGGTCGCCCACGGCATCGCCTACGTCACAGAGGACCGCAAGCGCTACGGCCTCAACCTGATCGGCAGCGTCGCGGTGAACATCTCGGCGGTCGCGCTGGCCAAGTTCGCGCGCTGGGGCATCATCGACCGCAACCGGGAGTACCTGACGGCCGACGAGTACCGCCGCAGCGTCAACATCAAGACCCCCAGCGTCTCCGAGGTCGTCGGCCGGCTCTCCGGCGGCAACCAGCAGAAGGTCGTGCTCAGCAAGTGGCTGGTCTCCGGGCCGGACGTGCTGATCCTGGACGAACCGACCCGCGGCATCGACGTGGGCGCGAAGTACGAGATCTACGGCCTGATCAACGCCCTCGCAGACCAGGGCAAGGCCGTGGTGATGATCTCCTCCGAATTGCCGGAGCTGATCGGCATGTGTGACCGCATCTACACCATCTCCGAGGGCGCCGTCACCGGTGACGTGCCCCGTGCGGAGGCGACGCAGGAGCAACTGATGTACCTGATGACCATTGGAAAGGAAGCCGTGCGATGAGCACCCGGACCACGCCAGCCCCCGAGACCGGCGAACTGCCGAAGCCTCCGGCGCGCCGGCTGCGGATCGACTTCCGGCAGTACGGCATCCTGGCGGCGCTGGTGGTGATCATCGGCCTCTTCCAGGCCCTCACCGGCGGCCGGCTGCTGATGCCAGGCAACGTCAACAACCTGATCCAGCAGAACTCCTACGTCTTGATCCTCGCGATCGGCATGGTGATGGTGATCATCGCCGGGCACATCGACCTGTCGGTCGGCTCGGTGGTGGCCATGGTCGGCGCGGTTGCGGCGCTGGCGATGAACGAGTGGCACCTGCCGTGGTGGCTGGCCGTGCTGGTGGCACTCCTGTTCGGCGCCCTTGTGGGCGCGTGGCAGGGCTTCTGGGTCGCGTTCGTCGAGGTGCCGGCCTTCATCGTCACCCTCGCCGGCATGCTGCTCTTCCGCGGCCTGACCCTGATCTTCCTGCACGGCGGCACGATCGGCGGCCTGCCGCGGGAGTTCGTCGCGATCAGCGCCGGCTGGCTGCCCAACCTGCTCGGCAAGGTCGGGCGCACCGACGTGCTCACCCTCGTGCTCGGGCTGGTCGCGTGCGCCGCCCTCGTCGCGCTGCAGCTCAGCGCCCGCAACGGCCGGCGCAAGCTCGAACTGCCGCTGGAGGGCGCCGGGCAGTTCTGGGGCAAGCTGGTGCTGGCCGTGGTCGCGATCATGGCGGTCTGCTGGCAGCTCGCGAACTACAGCGGCACCCCGATCATCCTGCTGATCCTCGCCGCCCTGATCGTCGGTTACTCCTTCCTGCTCAACCGCTCGGTGTTCGGGCGCCACATCTACGCGATGGGCGGCAACCTGTTCGCAGCGGTGATGAGCGGGGTGAAGACCCGGCGGGTCAACTTCGCCATCTTCATCAACATGGGGGTGCTCGCAGCGCTCGCCGGCGTGGTCAGCACCTCCCGGGCGGGCGGCGCGGTCGCCTCGGCCGGCCAGAACTACGAGCTGGACGCGATCGCTGCGGTCTTCATCGGCGGCGCGGCCGTGCAGGGCGGCGTCGGCACGGTCACCGGCGCGGTCATCGGCGGCCTGGTGATGGGCGTGCTCAACATGGGGCTCTCGATCCTGTCGGTGGACGCGGCGTGGCAGATGGCCATCAAGGGCCTGGTCCTGCTGCTCGCTGTGGCCTTCGACCTGATGAACAAGCGGCGCGGCGGTCGCTGAGCCCGCCGCGGGGCCGGCGCAGCCTCCTGTGGCTGTAGCCTTCGCCTGGCCGCGCGCAACCGCAGAGGAGGTGGGGCTGGTGGTCGGAACCACTGAGGACGTCCGGCGGGCGAACCTCGCCGCCACCCTCGGCATCCTGTACCGGCAGGGCCCCGTCTCGCGCGCCGGCCTGAGCAAGCGCACCGGCCGCAACCGCTCCACGATCGCCAGCCTCGTTGCCGACCTCGCCGAGCTGGGCCTGGTGGTGGAGAGCGAGCCCGGCTCCATCGGCCAGGTCGGCCGGCCGAGCCCCGTGGTCAGCGTCCGGGCCGACGTGGCGGCGATCGCCGTCAACCCCGAGATCGACGTGCTGACGATCGGGCTGGTCGGGCTGGACGGCGGCGTGCGGCGGGTGATCCGGCACGAGTACGACCGGATCCCGACCGCCGCCGAGGTGCTCAGCATCACAGCTGCGGTGCTGGCCGGCATGCGGCTTGAACTGGACGGCCTGCGCGTGGCCGGCATCGGCGTGGCCGTACCCGGCCAGGTGCGCACCCACGACGGGGTCGTGCGCAACGCCCCCCACCTGGACTGGCACGACGAGCCGTTCGCAGAGCCGCTGGCCGAGGCCACCGGCTTCCCGGTGCGGGTGGCCAACGACGCAGCGCTCGGCGCGCTCGCCGAGCACGAGTTCGGTGCCGGCCGCGGCAAGAGCCACCTGGTCTACGTCAACGGCGGCTCCTCGGGCATCGGCGGCGGCGTGATCACCGCGGGGCACCTGCTGGGCGGAGCCTCCGGCTACGCCGGCGAGCTCGGCCACGTACGGGTCTCCGGCTCGCCCGCCGCCGACTCGGCCGGCATCCGCGGCACCCTCGAGGCGGAGGTGACCAGGGCGGAGCTGCTCGAGGCACTTGGCCTGGCCAGGGCCGAGCCGGACCAGTTCGAGGCCGCGCTGCTGGCTGACCGTTCACCCCGGGTGGCCGAGGTGGTCGCTCGACAGCTGGGCCACCTGGGCACCGCCATCGCCGGGGCGATCAACGTCTTCAACCCGCAGGTGGTGGCGCTAGGCGGCTTCCTTGCCGCCCTGCAGGCCTACGACCCGGCGCTGCTGGCAGAGACGGTGTCCCGCTCCACGCTCGCCCCTTCGCTGGAAGGGGTGACGATCACTGCGGCCGAGCTGGGGTCCAACCTGTTGATGGTGGGTGCGGCCGGTCTGGCCTTCGGCCCGCTGCTGGCCGACCCGGCGTCGATCAGTAGGTGATGACCTGGTCTTCGGAGTGGCCGTGCAGGCGCCGCGCCGCCTCTGCCAGTGAGCCGGAGAGCGAAGGGTAGACGGTGAACGAACCGGCGAGCTGGTCGACCGTCAACTTGTGCCGCACCGCGATCGACAGCGGGTGGATCAGCTCGGAAGCCGACGAGGCCACCACCACCCCGCCCACCACGATGCCGGTGGTCGGCAGGCAGAAGATCTTGACGAAGCCGTCGGTCAGCGCCTGCATCTTCGCCCTGGCGTTGGAACGCAGCGGGAGCATCATCGTCAGCGCCCGCACCTGGCCGGAGTCGACGTCGGCCTGGCTGCAGCCGACCGTGGCGATCTCCGGCGCCGTGAACACGTTCGCTGCGACGGTGCGCAGGTCCAGCGGCTCCACCGAGTCTCCGAGGGAGTGCCACATCGCGATCCTGCCCTGCATGGCCGCGACGCTGGCCAGCGCGTTCACCCCGGTGCAGTCCCCGGCGGCGTAGATCCCCCGGGCGGTGGTGCGGGAGACCCGGTCGACCTCGATGTGGCCGCTGGCCGAGAGCCGCACCCCGGCCTCCTCCAGCCCGATGCCAGCGGTGTTGGGAATGGCGCCGACGGCCATCAGGCAGTGCGAGCCCACCACCTGGCCGCCGTCGGCCAGCCGCACCACCACCTCGTCGCCACGACGCTCGGTCCCGACCGCCCGGACGCCGTTGAGCACGGTCATGCCGCTGTTCTCGAAGACCTGCTGGATCACCTTCGCAGCGTGGTCGTCCTGGCCGGGCAGCACCTGGTGCCGGGAGGAGACCAGGGTGACCCGCACCCCGAGCGCGGTGTACGCGCTGGCGAACTCGGCTCCGGTGACGCCGGAGCCGACCACCACCAGGTGCTCGGGCACGGCGTCCAGGTCGTACACCTGGGTCCAGGTGAGGATGCGCTCGCCGTCCGGCGGCGCGGTCTCGAGCTCCCGCGGGTGCGCGCCGGTGGCCACCAGCACGATGTCGGCGTTGAGCCGCTCCTCCCCGTCCGGCGTGGCCGCGACCACCCGCTGGCTGCCGTCCAGCCGTCCGGTGCCGCTGATCACGCGCACGCCTTCGGACCGCAGCCGGTCGCTGATGTCGTCCGACTGCGCCCTGGCCAGGGCCCGGATCCGGGCGTGCACCCTGGCGAGGTCCACCCGCACTGCGCTGCCCAGGCGGCGGTCGTCGTCCACCAGTCGCAGGCCGACCTCCTCGGCCGAGCGGATCTTGGCCATCACCTCGGCCGCTGCGATCAGGGTCTTCGAAGGCACGACGTCGGTCAGCACGGCCGAGCCGCCCAGCCCGCGCCGTTCCACCAGGGTCACCCGGCCGCCCAGCTGTCGCGCCACGAGCGCCGCTTCATAGCCTCCGGGACCGCCACCGATGATCGCCACGTCCGTCACCCGTGAATTCTCGCACGGCGGTGGCGGGTGGGCCGGGGGGCCGCCACCGGCGAACCGCGGTTAGGCTCGACCGGTGCCCCGTCAAGCCCTGCTCGCCGCCGCTGCCCTTGCCGGTGTGGTCGTCAGCGTCGCCTTCGTGCTGCTCGGCCTGCCCGAGGCCAACCCCGTCCAGAGCACGCTGCTCGAGCTGTCCGCGCTGCCGCTGTCGGTCTCCGTGGCAGCGCTCATCGCGATGCTGCAGCAGCGCGCCGCGCGCCGTCCGGGGCGCCGGTCACTGGTCGTGCTGCTGCTGGCCGGCGGCCTGGTGGTGCTCGGCCTGGCGCTGATCTGCTGGGCCTACGCCTTCGGGCCTCGCGAAGTGGTGCACACCGGCCAGCTGCTGATCTGGCTGGGCCTGTTCCCTGCGCTGGTGGTGATGGTGCGGCTGCAGCCCCGCCGCAGGCACGTCCGGTTCGAACTGGGCCCGGAGGCGGACGGGGACGACGCGCCGGCGGCCTCGGGCGACGACGACCCCGAACCCGCTGACTCCGGGCTGAAGCCGTCGATATAGTCGGGTGGTGACCGCTGACACCGACGCCAGGGCGCTGGCAGGCCAGGCCGCCGCGGCCCTCCTGGAACGCTTCGGACTCACCTCGATCGACCTGGCCCTCGTGCTCGGCTCAGGCTGGTCCGGCGCCGCTTCCGGGCTGGGTGAATCAATCGTGGAGTGCGAGTTGGCCGAGCTGCCCGGCTTCGCCAAGCCGGTGGTGGCGGGCCACGGCGGCGCGCTGCGGCTGATCCGCACCGGTCGCGGCCGGGTGGCCGCCCTGTTCACCGGCCGCACCCACTTCTACGAGGGCCGCGGCGTGGCTCCGGTCGTCCACGGTGTGCGCACGGCGGCCGCGGCCGGCGCCCGGCTGGTGGTGCTGACCAACGGCTGCGGCGGGCTGAACCCCGACTGGGCCCCGGGCACACCGGTGCTGATCAGCGACCACATCAACCTGACCGGCGCCACCCCGCTGGAAGGGGCGACGTTCATCGACCTGACCGAGGCCTACTCCGTCCGGCTGCGGGAGCTGGCTCGCGCCGTCGACCCGTCGCTGGCCGAGGGCGTCTACGTCCAGTTCCGCGGCCCGCAGTACGAGACCCCGGCCGAGGTGCGCATGGCCAGGGTGCTCGGCGGGGACCTGGTGGGCATGTCCACGACGCTGGAGACGATCGCCGCGAGGGAGGCCGGGCTGGAGGTGCTGGGCATCTCGCTGGTCACCAACCCCGCAGCGGGCATCTCGCCCACGCCGCTGGAGCACGCAGAGGTCATCGCCGCCGGGCAGGCTGCCGAGCCACGCCTGCGCAGCCTGCTGGCCGGCCTGCTCGACCGCCTCTAGGAAGGTGCCGTCCATGCTCGATGCCGACCTGCGCGACCGGATCCGGAGCTGGCGCGACCACGACCCGGATGTCGTCACCGCCGCTGCCCTCGACCAGTTGCTGGCCCGGGCCGAGGACGGCGACGAGTCCGCGGCCACGGAGCTCGCCTCGGCCTTCGCCGGCCCGCTCGAGTTCGGCACCGCCGGGCTGCGCGGTCCGCTGGGGCCCGGGCCGGCGCGGATGAACCGCGTCGTGGTGAGCCAGGCCGCTGCCGGGCTGGCGGCCTGGCTGAACGACCGCGGCTACGCCGGTGGCCGGGTGATCGTCGGCTTCGACGCCCGCTACAACTCCGAGGTCTTCGCCAGCGACACCGCGGAGATCCTGGCCGGGGCGGGCCTGCTGCCGTTGCTGTGCTCCCGTCCGCTGCCCACGCCCGTGGTCGCCTTCGGCATCCGGCACTTCGAGTGCGTGGCTGCCGTGGTGGTGACCGCCTCCCACAATCCGCCCCAGGACAACGGCTACAAGGTCTACCTCGGCGACGGCTCCCAGATCGTGCCGCCCACCGACGCGGAGATCGCCGAGCGGATCACCGCCGTGGCCCAGCACCCGGTGGCCGACCTGCCGCGCAGCGACGACTACCCGCTGGTAGGGGACGAACTGGTGGCCGCCTATGTGGCGAGGGCGGCATCGCTGGTGCCAGCCGACGCCCCACGCGAGCTCAACTGGGTCTACACAGCGCTGCACGGGGTGGGCGCAGCCGTGGTCGACCAGGTGGTGGCCACCGCGGGCTTCCCCGAACCGCACCGCGTCGCCGAGCAGATCGAGCCCGACCCGGCCTTCCCGACGGTGGCCTTCCCCAACCCGGAGGAACCGGGGGCGATCGACCTGGCCCTCGGCCTCGCCCGGCAGGTCGGCGCGGACGTCGCCGTGGCCAACGACCCCGACGCCGACCGGTGCGCGGTCGCCGCGGTCGTGGACGGCGCCTGGCGGATGCTCAGCGGCGACGAGCTTGGTGCCCTGCTCGCGGACGACCTGCTGCGCCGCGGCCACCACGGCACCTACGCCTGCTCGGTGGTGTCCAGCACGCTGCTGGGCACGATGGCTGCCGCCAACGGCCAGCCGTTCACCACGACCCTCACCGGCTTCAAGTGGATCGGCCGGGTGCCGAACCTTGCGTTCGGCTACGAGGAGGCGATCGGCTACTGCACCGACGCCGCGGCCGTGCCGGACAAGGACGGCATCACGACGCTCGTCCGCGTGCTGACCCTCGCGGCGGAGCTGAGGGCCGCCGGTTCCTCGATCGCCGAGCGCCTCGAAGAGCTGGCCCGCACCTACGGGGTGCACCTGACCTCGCAGCTGTCGTTCCGGGTGGCCGACCTCTCACTGATCGCCGACGCGATGGCCACGGTGCGGGCCACGCCGCCGCCGGTGCTCGCGGGGGAGCCGGTTTCCACCGTGGACCTGGCGACCGGCAGCGCCGACCTGCCGCCCACCGACGGCCTGCTCTTCACCGGCGAGTCGGTCCGCGTCGTGGTGCGCCCGTCCGGCACCGAGCCGAAGCTGAAGTGCTACCTCCAGGTACGGCTGCCGGCCGGCGGAGACCTCGCCGCCGACCGGGACCGCGCGCAGGTGAAGCTCGCGCAGGCCCGGGCGGACATGACCGCGGCGCTCGGCCTGTGAGCGCGCGACCCCGGCTGGTGCTGATCGCCGGCCCGTCCGGCAGCGGCAAGTCGCGCCTGGCGCACGCCACCGGGTGCCCGTCCCTGCGGCTCGACGACTTCTACTTCGACGCCGACCATCCCGGCATGCCGCAGACCCTCGGCATCACCGACTGGGACGATCCGCGCTCCTGGGACGCCGAGGCTGCGGTGGCTGCCCTGCGGGAACTGGTCACCCGCGGGGAGGTGGAGACGCCCACCTACTCGATCTCGGAGAGCCGACGGGTGGGCAGCCACGTGGTCCGGCTCGACGGCGCCGGCTGCCTCACGGCCGAGGGGATCTTCGCGATCGAGTTCCTCGCCACCTGCCGCGCCGCCGGCCTCGAGGTCGAGGCGGTCTACCTCGACCGTCCCGCACCGCTGGTGTTCTGGCTTCGGCTGCGCCGCGACCTGGCCAAGAAGCGCAAGCCGCCCCTGATCCTCGTCCGGCGCGGACTGGCCCTGCTCCGCGCCCAGCCGGCCCTGCGGCGCAAGGCCATCGCCGCCGGCTTCACCCCCCTCTCGATGCGCGGCGCCATCGCCCACCTCGCCTCCTCGTCCTCCTCCTCGCAAGCTGTGAGTTAGCCGGTGATGTCACCGGTTAACTCACAGCTCGCGGGTGGAGGGGACGTCGGGAACGGCGACAGCGGGGGCAACCGGGATAGTCGCCAGACCAGCCGCGCGACCTGAGGACGGCCGCCACCTGCGCTGCCACCTCGCACGGCCGGCCCCGGACGTCAGCGCTCCCGTACCGCAGGGTGATCAGGTTGAGCTCCGCGTGGGCGTTGTCGCGCCGCAGGTCCCGGAAGGCGCTCGCCGTGGGCTGATGATAGGCACGGCCGTCGAGCTCGATCACGACCCCGAACTCTTCGTAGACCCCGTCGCTGCGGGTCCCGCGGCTGACCGACAGCTGGCGCCGGGCCGGGGGCAGTCCGTGGGCGCGCTCGACGTCGCGCCGGTAGGCGTACTCCAGGGTGCTTTCCACTCCGGCCAGGTCGGCCACTACTGCCTTGAACCGGGCCCGGCCCCGCACCCGTGCCCTCCGCCGGATCACCTGGAGGACGCTCTCGGGGCTGGTCAGCCCCTGCCGGAACGCCTCGGTGAGCAGGCCGACCATGCGGCCCGTCTGGAGGTACTGGCACACGTCCACCAGGGCCTCGGCCACGCCGAGGCGGGGGATCGCCCCCCTCCGTCGGGCGGTGCGCCCCAGGAAGTCCCGCCGAACCCTGATGCCGGGCAACGGGGTGGGCTGGGTATCGGGCGGCACCCATACGTCGATGACGTCCGGTTCGATGCCGAGCCCGCACAGCCGCAGCGCGGCCTCGCCTCCGACGACTGCCCGGTCCCCGCCGAGCAGGACGGCTGCCCAGGCACGCTTCTCGAAGCTTCCGAGCAGCGGCACGAAGTCGTAGAGGCCTTTCGCGAGCCGCCGGGCGTGGCCCTGGCCGGCCAGCCTGCGCAGGGCGTCGTCACCCACTCCGAACAGCGCTGCCTGCTCCACCGTCACCAGGCCGAGCTGGCGTCCGATCAACCGTCTCAGCGCGGCCGGGAGGTCCTGTCGCTTCCTCACGCCGTCATCTTCGGCAACCGCCCGATCTGGGCGTCAGCGCCCGCCGATGCCTGTGGAAAAGCCCGCAAGCTGTGAGTTGACCGGTGATGTCACCGGTTAACTCACAGCTTGCGAAGGAGGAGGCGGGGGAAGTTCAGGCGATCGGGGCCCACTCCGGGCCGGTCTGGCCAAGGGCGTCATCCAGTTTGGTGAACAGCGGGGTCGGCTTGGCCAGGGGCGTGCCGGGCACGATCGGACGGGACGCCCACACCGCCTGCTGGGAGCTGTAGTCGCCGGTGAGCACCGGGTAGTCCTGGCCGCCGGGCTCGCTGACCTCGCGGAGCTCCGGCTGGGCAGCCCAGACGCCTTGGCCGCCGAGCGCCTCGAACACCTTCTGGGCCGCGTGCGGCAGCAGCGGGGTGAGCAGGGTGTTGCAGTCCTGCACCACCTGCAGCGCCACATGCAGCACGGTGTCCCGACGGGCGGGGTCGTCCTTCAGCTTCCAGGGCTCCTGCTCGGAGATGTACTTGTTGGCCAGCCCCACCACGCGCATCGCCTCGCTGGTCGCGGCCTTGAACCGGCACCGCCCCCACAGATCACCGACCACGTCGTAGGCAGCCCTCGCTGCCTCGAGCAGCTCAGTGTCGGCTGCGGTGAGCTCACCCGCGGCGGGGATCGCCCCCACGTTCTTGTAGGCCATCGAGACCGCCCGGTTCACCAGGTTGCCCCACTCGTTGGCGAGCTCGAAGTTGTTGCGCCGCACGAACTCGTCCCAGGTGAAGTCGGCGTCCTGGTTCTCCGGTCCGGCGACGGCGATGAAGTAGCGCAGCGCGTCCGGGCCGAACGTGGCCAGGAAGTCGCGGACGTAGATCACGTGCCCCCGGGAGGAGGCCAGCTTCGAGCCCGACATCGTCAGGTACTCGCTCGAGACCACCTCGGTCGGCAGGTTCAGCGGGCTGAAGGCGCTGCCGTGGCCGCCACGGTCACCCGCGCCGTTCGCACCGAGCAGGATCGCCGGCCAGATCACCGAGTGGAAGGTGATGTTGTCCTTGCCCATGAAGTAGTACGACCTGGCGTCAGGCGCCTGCCACCAGCGCTTCCATGCGTCCGGGTCGCCCGAGCGGCGGGCCCACTCCACCGAGGCAGAGAGGTAGCCGATCACGGCGTCGAACCACACATAGATGCGCTTCATCGAAGCGTCCTGCCAGCCCTCCAGCGGAATCGGGACGCCCCAGTCGAGGTCCCGCGTGATCGCCCGTGGCCGCAGCTCCTTGAGCAGGTTCAGGCTGAACTTCATGACGTTGGGACGCCAGTCGGTGCGGGTGGCCAGCCAGTCGCCCAGGGCACCGGCGAGCGCCGGCAGGTCGAGGAAGAAGTGCTCGGTCTCGACGAACTCCGGCACCTCGCCGTTGATCCGCGAGCGGGGGTTGATCAGGTCGACCGGGTCGAGCTGGCGGCCACAGTTGTCGCACTGGTCGCCGCGGGCACCGTCGTAGCCGCAGTGCGGGCAGGTGCCCTCGATGTAGCGGTCTGGCAGGGTCCGCCCGGTCGAGGGCGAGATTGCGCCCTGCTCCACCTGGGCCACGACGTAGCCGTTGTCGTGGAGCGTGCGGAACAGCTCCTGCACCACCTCGCGGTGGTTCACCGTCGTCGTCCGGGTGTAGAGGTCGTAGGAGCAGCCCAGCGCCTGCAGGTCCTCCGCGATGATCCGGTGGTACTTGTCGGCCGTCTGCTGCGGCGTCAGACCCTCCGAGTCGGCCTGCACCTGGATTGCGGTGCCGTGCTCGTCGGTGCCGGAGACCATCAGCACGTCGTTTCCGGCCATCCGCTGGTAGCGGGAGAACACGTCGGAGGGGACACCGAAACCGGAGACGTGGCCGATGTGCCGCGGGCCGTTGGCGTACGGCCAGGCGACGGCGGCCAGGATGCTTGAACTCACAATGGACCATCCTATGGGTTGTGCGGTGCAGCCCAGCACCGGTGGGCGGCACCGCAGCCGACCGTTCCCGCTTCCCTGGGACCGTCCCGCGAGCCGGGCTCTGGTGACGTTTCAACGCTCGCCGGGGGTGCCTGGGGGCGGGCCCGTCCGCCCGAATCGGCTCAAGTTCCTTCTCCGTCGAACTACCCGTACCATGAACAGCGTGACCCCTGAGTTCATACTCTTGGCCCTCGTCGTTATCACGGCGTTGGCCTTCGATTTCACCAACGGGTTCCATGACACGGCTAACGCCATGGCCACTTCGATAGCAACTCGGGCGCTGACGCCCAAGGCCGCGGTGACCCTCTCGGCGATCCTCAACCTGGTCGGCGCCTTCCTTTCGGTGGAGGTGGCCATCACCGTCACCAACGCTGTGATCCGCATCCAGAACGCGGACGGCAGCCCGAAGCCGGAGCTGATGGCCGGCGGGGGTCACGGGCTGCTGCTCATCCTGATGGCCGGGCTGGCGGGAGCCATCATCTGGAACATCCTCACCTGGCTGTGGGGCCTGCCCTCGAGCTCCTCCCACGCGCTGTTCGGCGGCCTGATCGGCGCCACCGTAGCGGCCATGGGCTGGGGCGGCGTGAAGTGGGTGGGCGACGGCGCGAAGCTCGACGGCGTGGTGGGCAAGGTGGTGCTCCCGGCCCTGTTGTCACCGACGATCGCGATCGTCGTGGCGATGCTGGGCACCCGCCTGGTCTTCTGGATCACCCGCGGTGTGGCGGAGCGCTACCAGGAGAGCGGCTTCCGCTGGGGCCAGATCGGCACCGCGTCGCTGCTGTCGCTCTCGCACGGCACCAACGACGCCCAGAAGACGATGGGCGTGATCACCCTGGCGCTGCTCGCCTCCGGCCACTGGACCGCCACCCACGAGGTGCCGCTGTGGGTGAAGGTGACCTGCGCGGTGGCGATCGCCTCCGGCACCTACATCGGCGGATGGCGGATCATCCGCACCATGGGCAAGGGCCTGGTGGAGATCTCCTCGCCGCAGGGCATGGCAGCAGAGAGCGCCTCCGCAGCGGTGATCCTGACCTCCAGCCAGCTCGGCTTCGCACTGTCGACCACGCACGTCGCCACCGGCTCGATCCTCGGCTCCGGGCTCGGCCGCAAGGGCGCACAGGTGCGCTGGCGGGTGGCCGGACGGATGGGCCTGGCCTGGCTGACGACGTTGCCCGCAGCCGGCCTGGTGGCCGCGCTGATGTGGTGGATCGGCCACCTGATCGGCGGGTCCGCCGGCTCGTTCACGATCTTCGGCATCATGTGCGCAGCCGCGCTCTACATGCGCTGGCACTCCAGGCGCGACCCGATCGGCCACCACAACGTAAACGACGAGTGGAGCTCCGACAGCGCAGAGGCCAAGGTCCCCGTGTCCGGAGGAGTGCACTGATGGAACAGCTCTGGGCAGCGCTCGACGGCGCCTGGCGGGTCCTGCTGGTCAGCCTCGTGCTCGGCGCCGGCCTGCCGGCGATGTTCTCCTTCGGCATCCGGGCCCTGGCCTGGGGCACCGGCGGAGAGGCGGAGGCCCACGCCGAGGGCGTGGTGCCCAAGCCCCACCTGGCGGGGCGCCTGGTCGGGTACAGCATGTTCGCCCTCGTGGTCATCTCCGTGATGCTGGGAATCAGCTACATCGTGGCCCACGGCCTCGGCTGGACGTTGAGCTTCAACGGCATCATCCCGGTGTTCACCCCCCACGCCTGAGCCGGGGACGGTACCACTTCACGGTTCAACCGGCGGATCTGGGACGGTTCCTTTCGCGCCACCCGGCGGATCGGGGACGGTTCCTGTTCCGGTTCAGCAGAAGCCACCGCAATCCTGAGGGGTTGGCAGGCGGCGCAGTTCGGTTGATGCTGGACGACAGGGGGGGACGACCGGCGAAAGGAACTGCTGTGCGCGCAACCCCACGACGACTCCTCCGCACCGGGCTGGCCGCGTTGCTGGCGACCGCCATCGGGGCGTCCCTCGCCCCGGCCGCTGCCCGGGCCCATCCCGAACAGGGCCGGCACCGTGGCCCAGCCTTCCCGAAGGTGCTGCAACTGCCGGACGGGTTCCGTCCGGAAGGCATCGCGATCCGCGGCAAGTACGCCTACTTCGGTTCGCTGGCCGACGGCGACATCTACGCCGCGAACCTGGTCACCGGCGCGGGCCGGGTGATCAGCGAGGGCCCCGGCACCCCCTCGGTCGGGCTGAAGGCTGACGCCCGCGGCCGGCTGTTCGTTGCCGGCGGCCCGGCGGGGAACGCCCGGGTGGTGAGCAGCCGCACCGGCGAGGTGCTGGCCAGCTACCAGTTCACCAGCTCCGCGACCTTCGTCAATGACGTGGTACTGGCCAGGAAGACAGCCTGGTTCACCGACTCCCAGCAGCCGGTGCTGTACGGGCTCCCCCTCGGCAGGGCCGGACGGCTGCCTGCGCAGGCGGATGTGATCACGCTGCAGCTCTCGGGCGACTACAGCCACGTCGCCGGGGCGTTCAACCTCAACGGCATCGCCGCCACCCCGGACGGCAAGGCGCTGCTGGCCGTGCAGTCGGTGACCGGCCTGCTGTTCCGGATCGACCCGCGCACCGGCGTGACCCGGCGAGTTGACCTCGGTGGCGCGCTGCTTCCCAACGGCGACGGCCTGCTGGTGCGGGGCCGCACGCTCTACGTCGTGCAGAACCAGCTCAACCAGGTGGCCGTGGTGAAGCTCGATCGGGGTGGACGCTCCGGCTCCCTGCAACGCACCCTGACCAGTCCGCTGTTCGACGTGCCCACCACCGTGGCAGCGTTCGGCCGGTGGCTCTACCTGCCGAACGCCCGCTTCTCCACCGCCCCAACACCGGAGACGACGTACACGGCGGTGCGGATCAGCCGCTGACGCGGGGGCCGGCCGGGCCTGCAGCGGGCCGTCCGGCCCGGCGGGCTCAGCCGGCCGCCGCCACCGCGGCGAAGCCGGCCTTGATCCGGTCGATCAGCTCCAGGCGCCGGTCGAAGGCAAGGAAGGCGCTCTTGGCAGCGTTGATCGTGAACCGCTGGAGGTCTTCCAGCTCGTAGCCGAACGCCTCGCTGAGCAGCGCGAATTCGCGGCTCAGCGTGGTGCGGCTCATCAGCCGGTTGTCGCAGCTGACGGTCACGCGGAACTGCAGCCTCGCCAGCAGGCCGAAGGGATGGTCCTCGATGCGCTTGGCGATGCCCGTCTGCAGGTTCGACGACGGGCACAGCTCCAGCGGGATCCTGCGGTCGCGGACGTAGCCGGCGAGGTCACCGAGGGTGCCATCGGGTGCGATGTCGTCGGCCAGCCGCACGCCGTGGCCCAGCCGGGACGCCCCGCACAGCTGCACCGCCTCCCAGATCGACGGCAGCCCGAACGCCTCGCCGGCGTGGATCGTGAACTCGAAGTTGTGCCGCTTGAGGTAGTCGAAGGCTGCTGAGAAGCGGCTGGGCGGGTAGCCGTCCTCGGCCCCGGCGATGTCGAAGCCGCACACGGAGTCGTTGCGGTAGGCCACTGCCAGCTCTGCGATCTGGGTGGTTGGCGCACCGTGGCGCATCGAGGTGAGGATCTGCTGGGCGATGATCGGCCGGCCCGCAGCGGCGCAGCCGGCCATGCCCTCGGCCAGCCCGTCGCGCACCGCCTCCACGGCCTCGGCGAGGGTGAGCCCGCGCGCCAGGTGTTGCTCCGGCGCCCAGCGGGCCTCGGCGTAGACCACTCCGTCCGCGGCCTGGTCCTCAACGAACTCCCGCGCGACCCGGCGCAGCTGGTCACGGGTCTGCATCACAGCGATCGTGTGGTCGAAGGTCTCCAGGTAGCGCACCAGCGAGCCGGAATCGGCCGCTGCGTAGAACCACTCCCCCAGCTGCGCCGGCTCGGTCACCGGCAGGGTGTGCCCGATCGCTGCAGCCTCCGCAGCGATCGTCGCCGGCCGCAGGCCCCCGTCCAGGTGGTCGTGCAGAGCCACCTTCGGCAGCCGGCGGCAGGTTTCGATCGGGACGGCCATCAGCGTTCCCCGCTGACCTCGTCCAGGTTGTGCACGTCGAAGGCCTGGGGCAGCACCTGGGCCATCGGCACCACCCCTGCAGGGCTGTCCACCAGCAGCTCCGGCCCGCCGTGCTCCCACAGCAGCTGCCGGCACCGGCCGCAGGGCATCAGCCGCTCACCCAGCGCGTTCGCGCAGGAGAAGGCGACCAGCCGGCCACCGCCGCCGGCCACGAGGTCGCTGATCAGGCCGCATTCCGCGCACAGCGCCACCCCGTAGGCAGCGTTCTCCACGTTGCAGCCGGCCACCACCCTGCCGTCGTCCACCAGGGCCGCCGCGCCGACAGCGAAGCGCGAGTACGGCGCGTAGGCCCGCCCGGTGAGTTCCCGGGCGCGGGCGCGCAGCAGCTCCCAGTCGATGTCCATCAGGTGGCTTCGCCCTTTCGGTAGACCTGCCCGTCCGCGGCCGGCATCCGCAATCGTTGGGCTGACAACGCCAGCACCAGCAACGTTGCGATGTAGGGGGTCATGTTCGTGAACTCGGCCGGCACCTCATTGGTGAAGGCGTACCACAGCAGCACGCCCACAGCGAGCACGATCCGCAGCACCCCGGCGAACGGCTTGCCGTGAGCCCGGCGCCACAGCTGCCACACGCCCCAGGCGAGCAGCAGCAGCCCGATCGGCAGCAGGTAGGCGTGCACGACATCACCGCGGCCGCGCAGCTGCACAGCGTCCGCATAGCCGAAGAGCATCGCGCCGGCGGCCAGGCCGCCGGGTCGCCAGTTGCCGAAGATCATCGCGGCCAGGCCGATGTAGCCCCGGCCGGCCGTCTGGCCCTCGCGGTAGAGGTTCGAGGCGACCAGCACAAGGAAGCCGCCGGCGAGCCCCGCCAGCCCGCCGGAGACCAGCACTGCGAGGAACTTGTAGCGGAGCACGTTCACACCGAGGGTCTCCGCAGCCTGCGGCGCCTCGCCGCAGGAGCGCAGCCGCAGGCCGAACGGGGTGCGCCACAGCAGCCACCACGACAGCACGAGCAGCGCCACAGCGATCACGGTGAGCACGTTGACGTTGGTGGTCAGTGCCCGCAGGATGCCGGCCAGGTCGGCCACCAGCCAGGTGCGGGACTGCTCGAGCTGCAGCAGCCAGTCACCCAGGCCTGGGACGGAGAGGAACGGCAGCTGGGCCAGCGGCGGGGACTGCGTCGGGCCGCCGCCGGGCAGCCCGGTGAACGTACGGACGGCCAGGTAGGCGCCGGCGCCGGCACCGAGCAGGTTCATCGCCACGCCGGAGACGATGTGGTCGACGCCGAACACGACGGTCGCCAGCGCGTGGATGGCACCGCCGACCACGCCCAGCACCACCGCGCCGAGGATGCCTGCCCACGGCCCGTAGTGGAAGCCGAAGAAGGCCGCCCCCCAGGTGCCGAGGATCATCATGCCCTCCAGGCCGATGTTGACCACGCCGGAACGCTCCGACCACAGGCCGCCGAGGCCGGCCAGGGCCAGCGGCATGGCCAACCCGATGGCAGCGGCCAGCGCCCCGGAGGAGTCGATGTCGTGGGCGCCGGTGAGCACCCGGATCGTGGCGATCACCAGCAGCGAGCCGCCGATCAGGGCGGGCCAGTACCAGCGCGGCCGTCCGGTGGCGCGCACCGGCACCTCAGGGGCGTGGATCGGGGACTGGACTGCTGCGCTCATGCCGCCACCTCCTCGGCCTTGGGCGCCGGTTTGGCCAGTTCGCTGGCCACCCGCCGCCGCTCCATCCGCTGGCCGGCCCGGCGGACCAGCTCGTAGGCGATCACGACCGAGAGCACGATGATGCCCTGGATGATCAGCACCAGCCGGTCCGAGACCCCGGCGCTGATCTGCAGGCCGTTGCTGAGCTGGTTCAGGTAGCCCCACAGCAGCGCCGAGAAGGCCATGCCGATGGGGTTGTTGCGGCCGAGCAGGGCGACCGCGATGCCGGCGAAACCGAGGCCGGCCTGCACGGTGTCGCCGTAGGCGTAGTCCTGGCCGAACAGCAGCGGCATGCCCACCAGGCCGGCGGCAGCCCCGGAGAGCATCATCGACGTGACCACCATGCGCTTGACGTTGACGCCGCTGGCCACTGCTGCGGTCTCCGACTGGCCGGTGGCCCGCAGGTCGAAACCGAACCGGGTCTTGCCGAGGCCGAACCAGTAGACCACTCCCACCAGGATCGCGAGGAAGATCAGGCCGTACACCTCGCGGCCGGTGCCGAGGAGGTTCTCCAGGTTGATGCCCGGCACCCTGGAGTCCTCGGCGAGGATGCGGGTGTTGGTGGCGTTGCTGCCCTCCACCTTCACTGCGGCCATCTTGAGCAGGTAGGCCACCAGGTAGGTCGCGATGTAGTTCAGCATGATCGTGCTGATCACCTCGCTGACGCCCCGGCCCACCTTCAGGATCCCCGCGATGCCGGCCCAGATCGCACCGGTGGCCATCGCCACCAGGATCGCCACGATGATGTTCAGCCAGCCGGGCAGGAAGTGCGCGCCGGCGAACACCGCCGCGGCGAAGGACGCGATCCGGTACTGGCCGTCGACGCCGATGTTGAACAGGTTCATCCGGAAGCCGATGGCCACGGCCACCGCGGACAGGTAGAGCACCGTCGCCTCGTTGACGATCGCCACCAGCTGGCGGGGCAGCGGCGCCCGGAACAGCACCTGCCACACCTGGAGCACCGGGTCGCCCGCGGCCAGCAGGATCAGCGTGGTCAGAATCAGTGCCACGACGATGGCCAGGAGCGGCGCAGCCAGCGCCAGGCCCACCTTGCGGATGTCCACGCGGGTCATGCTCCGGCCCCCTCACTGCCGCCTGCGCCGGTCATCGCGGCGCCGAGCTCCTCCCTGGTCACGACGTCGGGGTCGAAGGCGCCGGACAGCCGGCCGCGCAGGATCACCCGGATCGTGTCGGACAGCCCCACCAGTTCCTCCAGGTCCGCCGAGATCAGCAGAACCCCCATACCGTCCCGCCGGGCGGCCTTGATCAGGTCCCAGATGGCGGCCTGCGCACCGACGTCCACGCCGCGGGTCGGGTGCGCGGCCACCAGCACCTTCGGCTGGTGGCTCATCTCCCTGCCGACGATCAGCTTCTGCTGGTTGCCGCCGGACAGCGAACCGGCGGTCACCAGGATTGACGGGGTGCGGACGTCGAACTCGCGCACGACCCGGTCGGTCTCCGACTTGGCGGCTCCGGCGTCGATCAGCGGGCCGCGCACGTTCGGGGACTGGGTCTGGTGGCCGAGGATCATGTTCTCCCACAGCGGCGCCTCGAGCAGCAGCCCGTGGCGGTGCCGGTCCTCCGGGATGTAGCCGACGCCGGCCTCACGGATCTCGCGGACGTCCGCAGTGGTGATGTCCCGGTCCTCCAGCAGCACTCGCCCGGAGTTCGGACGGCGCATGCCCATGACCACCTCGACCAGTTCGGCCTGGCCGTTGCCCTCCACACCGGCGATCCCGACGATCTCGCCGGCGTGGATCGTGAGGTCGATGCCGTCCAGCACCTTCCGCCTGCCCGAGCCGGCCAGCTCGATGCCCTCCAGCACCAGGCGGGGCTGGTCGGTGACGGTGGACTCCTCGGTCTGCGGTGACGGCAGTTCCGAGCCCACCATGAGCTGGGCCAGCTGGCGCGCGGTTACCTGCGCCGGGTCGACCGCCGCGACGGTGGTGCCGCGACGGATCACGGTGATGTCGTCGGCCACCGAGAGGACCTCGTCGAGCTTGTGGGAGATGAAGATGACGGTGAGGCCCTCTGCCTTGAGCTCGCGGAGGTGGTCGAACAGCTCGGTGACCTCCTGGGGCACCAGGACGGCGGTCGGCTCGTCGAGGATGAGGATGCGCGCGCCCCGGTACAGCACCTTCACGATCTCGATGCGCTGCCGGTCGCCGACGCCCAGCTCGGCGACGAGGGCATCGGGGTCGATCGACATCCCGTACTCGTCGGCGAGCTCACGGATGCGGTGCCTGGCCTGCTCGCCGATGCCGTGCAGGTTCTCCGCGCCCAGCACGACGTTCTCCAGCACGGTGAGGTTGTCGGCCAGCATGAAGTGCTGGAAGACCATGCCGATGCCGGCCTTGATGGCCTCGGTGGGGCTCTTCAGCACCACCCGCTGGCCGTTGACGGCGATCGTGCCCTCGTCGGGTTGCTGGACGCCGTAGAGGATCTTCATCAGGGTGGACTTGCCGGCGCCGTTCTCCCCGACGATCGCGTGGATGGTGCCGCGGCGAACCTGCAGTGCGATGTCGCGGTTGGCCACGACTCCGGGAAAGCGCTTGGTGATGCCGGCCAGTTCCACGGCGAGCGGCGTGTTCCCGGCGCCAGGTGCCGGGTTTGCGGGCTCCACAACGGTGGTCATGAGCACACTCCTAGTCGCGATCTGGCGAACCGGGCGCCAGTGCGGCGACAGGCCCCCTCGCGTCCGCTCTGGAACTCTAGTGGCAAAAGCCCCGGCCCGGGCGACCTGGGTCGCCCGGGCCGGGGTGGTTCAGCCCTGGTCGGCAGTCAGCCGCGCAGTCACTTCTCCGGAACGGTGATCGAGCCGTCGATGATCTGCTGCTTGTACTCGTCGAGCTTGCTCACGATGTCGTCGATCTTGCCACCGGTGGTGGAGTAGCCCACGCCGTCGGCCTTGAGGTCGAAGACGGTGTTGCCGCCCTTGAACGCGCCGTCGTGCACCGACTTGATGAAGGTGTAGACGCCGGTGTCGACGCGCTTGATCATCGAGGTGATGATGACGTCCTGCACGTCGGCTGCAGCGGTCTTGGCCTGGTCGGAGTCGACGCCGATGGCCCACTTCTTGGCCGCCTTGGCCGCGGTGAACACGCCGCCGCCGGAGCCGCCGGCAGCGTGGTAGACCACGTCGGCGCCGGCCTGGTACATGCCCTCGGCAGCGGCCTTGCCCTTGTCAACGGAGTTGAAGCCGCTGAAGTCCGGCGGCTGGGTGAGGTACTTGGAGTCGATCTTGATGTCGGACTTGACGGCCTTGGCGCCCGCGACGTAGCCCGCCTCGAACTTCTTGATCAGGTCGGTCTCGACGCCACCGACGAAGCCGATGTGGCCGGACTCGCTCTTCAGCGCGGCCGCGGCACCCACCAGGAAGGAGCCCTCGTGCTCGGCGAAGGTGATGTTCATGATGTTGTCGCCGGTCGAGGCCTCGGAGGCGTCGTCGACGATCGCGAAGTTGACGTCGGGGTTCTCCTTGGCGACCTTGCCGACCGCACCGGCGTAGGCGAAGCCCACCGCGACGATGTTGTTGTAGCCGGCGTCGATCAGCTGGTTGAGCCGCTCCTCGCGGGCCGACTCGGCCTCACCGTTGGTGGCCGAGGCCTCCTGGGTCTCAACGCCGAACTCGGCGGCAGCCTTGTCGAGGCCGGCGGCGGCGGAGTCGTTGAAGGACTGGTCACCACGGCCGCCGACGTCGTAGGCCATGCCGACCTTGATCGCAGGGGCTTCGGAGCTGGGAGCGGAACTCGCGCCGCCGCTGGCAGCGGGGGTGGTGCCGCCACTGGCACACGCAGTGAGGGTCAGGGCGGCGGTTGTCGCCGCGATAGCGATCTTGATCACCTGTCGCACGGTGTCTCCTTTTGAATTCTCGGGCGAGGGATAACACGCCCACCGGGTTGACTCTAGTGGCCCGGCGCACCCCTTCGTCACGCCCGCGGTGGCATGTGACGAACCGTTATCTAAAAGTAAGGTGCGCCGTCGGGGACCGATAGGATCGGGAGGTGGAGATACAGCCGTTCGCCGTCGATGCCGAAGCGCTGGTGACCAGCCGTGCGCTGGGTTACGACCAGAAGCTGCGGCGGCTCGCCGCCCTCGCCACCACGGCCCTGCCCTACCCCGAGCTGTCCCCGCTCTGCGCCGAGGCGCTGGCCGCGCGGGTGATCTGCGACATGTACGAGGGCAACCGGCCCTTCGCCCCCCGCTACGTCCTGCCCGACTACGCCAAGGCGCTGCGCCAAGGGGTGGCCCACCTCGAGCTGGAGCCGCCAACCACACTGGACGACGCGCTGTCGTTCCTGACCATCCTGTACAGCCAGGTGCCGTCGGTCACCACCTACCCGGTCTACCTCGGCGACCTGGACGCGTTGCTGGAGCCGTTCGTCCCGGCCGACCTGGCCGACGCGGAACTGGACGCGAAGCTGCGCCGCTTCTGGGTCCAGCTCGACCGGATGCTGCCGGACGCCTTCGTCCACGCCAACGTCGGGCCGGGTGACGGCCGGGTGGTGCGCTCGATCCTGCGGGTCGAGCGGTCGCTGCGGCAGGTGGTGCCGAACCTCACCCTCAAGGTCTCACCGGGAACGCCGGACGACCTGGTGCGGGACGCCGTGGAGACGGTGTTCGTCACCGGCAAGCCGCACTTCGCCAACCACCCGATGATGGTGGCCGACCACGGCGAGGAGTACGCGGTGGTGAGCTGCTACAACTCGCTCAAGACCCGTGGCGGCGCGCACAGCCTGGTGCGGCTCAATCTGGCCCGCGCAGTGGCCCGTCACGCCGGCGGGCTGGAGTCGTTCTGCGCCGAGGCACTGCCCCACTGGGTGGAGCTCACCGCAGAACTCGGCGAGGCGCGGATCCGGTCGCTGGTGGAGGACCAGGGCTTCTTCGAGTCCAGCTTCCTCGCCACCGAGGGGCTGATCGACCTGGACCGCTTCTCCCTGATGTTCGGCATCTTCGGCCTGGCGGAGTGCGTCAACGAGCTGATGGCCCGCGAGGGCGTGGACGCCCGCTACGGCCACGACGACCGCGCCAACCAGGCCTCCTACCGGATCACCAGGCGGATCGCAGAACTGGTCGCTGCGCGGCCGCTGCCCTACTCCGAGGGCGGGCGCGGGTTCGCCTACCTGCACAGCCAGAGCGGCATCGACCTGGACCTGGACGCCACCGCCGGCACCAGGATCCCGATCGGTGACGAGCCCGGCCTGCTGCAGCACATCGCGGCCTGCGCCCCGCACCACGAGCTGTTCGACGCCGGCATCTCCGACATCTTCCACGTGGACGAGACCGTCCGCGCCAACCCGCGGGCCATGGTGGACGTCATCCGTGGCGCGCTGGCTGTCGGCATGCGCGACTTCACGTTCAACCTCGCGGACAACGACTTCATCCGGATCACCGGCTACCTGGTGCGCAAGAGCGACCTGGTGGGCATCGCCGAGCACGGCGCCCGGCACTCCAGCGACTACCTCGCGGCCACGGCGGAGGTCAACCACACCGTCACCACCAGGGCCGTCAAGCGCGTGCTGGCCGCAGAGCTGAGCCCGAACGGTGCCTGAGGAGCGCTCGTGAGGACCGAGCGAGCGCGTTCCGAGGGGCCGTCCGCAACCACCGGCCTGGTCACCGGCTTTCTGGAGTTCTCCGCGGTCGACGGCCCGGGCAACCGCTTCGTCGTGTTCACCCAGGGCTGCAACTTCGACTGCCTCGCCTGCCACAACCCGTACACGATCAACCCCTGCATCGACTGTCGCGAGTGCGTGGACGCGTGCCCGTCCGGCGCGCTGGGGGTGGACGCAGCCGGGAAGGTGGTGTGGGACGCCGTCGCCTGCGGGGGCAGCGAGACCTGCATCGCGGTCTGCCCCTACGACTCCACTCCGAAGGCCCGGACGCTGGCCGTGGCCGAGGTGCTGGAGCGGATCCGCAGGGCCGAGCCGTTCCTCTCGGGTGTGACAGTCTCCGGCGGCGAGGCGACGCAGCAGGCTGCCTTCGTCCGGGCCCTGTTCACGGCGGTCCGCGCTGAGTTCCCCCGGCTGACCTGCTTCGTGGACAGCAACGGTGACACCGATCCGGCCGACTGGGACCTGCTCGACCCGGTGCTGGACGCGGCCATGATCGACCTGAAGTGCTTCGACGACCGCATCCACCGGCAACTGACGCACGCCTCCAACACCCGGGTGCTGGACAGCGTCCGGCTGCTGGCCGCCCGCGGGAAGCTCCACGAGGTGCGGCTGCTGGTGGTGGCCGGGCTGAATGACGCGGACGAACTGCTGGCCGCCACCGGGGCCTGGCTGGCGGCCGTCGACCCCCGGATGCGGGTGAAGGTGATCGGCTACCGCGCCCACGGCGTCCGCCCGTCGCCCGTGCCCCTGCGCGAGCCGTCCGCTGCCGAACGCGCGCACTACGCCGACGTGCTGCGCTCCGTGGCCGACTTCGACCTCGTCCTCGTCTAGCGCTCCCGCCGCGCCGGCGGACGGACGCCCCCGAAACTCACGTTCGCCCCCGTAATTTCGGGGGTGGGCTCTAGTGGTGGTCGCAACACCGGATGTAGGAGGTTGCGATGGCTGGGAGGACGGGCCGCCCCAGGGGTGGCCGGATGGGCGAGGAGATCCGGGGGCGTTTCTGGGCTGGG
>JAEWOI010000019.1 GCA_023460935.1 Actinomycetes bacterium | reverse complement strand
TGATGGCCGCGATGGTGGCCGCGATGAACGACATCACCAGCACCGCGATATTGGTCGAGCCCAACTGGAGGCGCGCCCCGACCAGGATGATGCCCGAGATGGCATTGGTCTGCGCCATCAGCGGAGTGTGCAGTGAGTGCGAGACGCCGCTGACCACATAGAAGCCGACCACCACGGCCAGCGCGAACACCGTGAAGGCGCCCACGAAGCTCGCCGGCGAGAAGGTGACCGCGAGGATCACCAGGGCCGCCGCGATCACCGACGCCACCAGCCGGCGCTTGCCGCGGGCCGCGGCCTCGGTCGCCTCACGAGCGGCCTTGGCCTCCGGATCCTCCACCGGGGCGGCAGCGACGGCGGCGGGCGCCGCCGACACCTGAACCGGTGGCGGTGGCCAGAGCACCTCGCCGCCGCGCACCACGGTCATGCCGCGCAGTACGACGTCGTCCAGGTCGAGCACCAGCTCGCCGTCCTTCTCCGGCGTGAGCAGCTTGAACAGGTTGACCACGTTGGTGCCGTACAGCTGCGAGGCCTGGGTGGGCAGCCGTCCGGCCAGGTCGGTGTAGCCGATGATCTTCACGCCGTTGTCGGTGACCACCAGCTCGTCCGGCTTCGAACCAGCGACGTTGCCGCCGTTGGAGGCGGCCATGTCGACGATCACCGAGCCGGGCTTCATCGAGGCCACCATCTCCTCGGTGATCAGCCGGGGCGCGGGGCGTCCGGGGATCAGCGCGGTGGTGATGATGATGTCGACATCCTTGGCCTGCGCGGCGTAGAGCGCGGCGGCGGCCCGGTTGAAGTCGTCGCTGGTCTCCTTGGCGTAGCCGTCGGTGGAGACCTGCTGCTCCACCTCGACCGCCAGGAACTCGCCACCCATCGACTGCACCTGCTCGGCCACCTCGGGACGGGCGTCTGTGGCGCGGACGATCGCGCCCAGCGACTTGGCCGTGCCGATCGCTGCCAGCCCGGCCACGCCGGCGCCGGCGCCCAGCACCTTCGCCGGCGGTACCTTGCCCGCGGCGGTCACCTGGCCGGTGAAGAAGGAGCCGAACTCGTTGGCCGCTTCGCCCACCGCGCGGTAGCCGGCGATATTGGCCATCGAGGACAGCACGTCCAGCGCCTGCGCGCGGGAGATGCGGGGAACCGCGTCCATCGCCAGCACGGTGAGGTTGCGCCGGCCCAGCTTCTCGACCAGTTCGGGGCTGCGCGCCGGCGCGATCAGCGAGATCAGCGTGGCCCCGTCCGGCAGCAGGGCGAGCTCGTCGTCGGTGGGGGCGTTGATCTTGGCCACGATCGGGCCGGTCCAGGCGCTCGCCCGGTCGACGATGGTCGCGCCCGCCGCCTCGTAGTCGGCGTCCGGGTAGGACGATTTCGCCCCGGCACCCGCCTCCACTGCCACCTCGTACCCGAGTTTGATCAACTGAGCTACGGTCTTCGGGGTGGCAGCGACGCGTGTCTCGCCGCCAGGCTCCCGGGGAATCCCGATCCGCATCTTCGTGACGTGTCCTTCCAGTGATGCCGAATACGGCCAATGGGCGGCAGCCTAGTGGTTCCGGCGCGCGGTCTCGTGCCATCCGGGCAGCCTGGAAGGCCTGATTCGCGGTCGAAGCGGTGAACCCGGTACAGTGGTGGCGCCGTCACATCGGCCGCGGAAGCCCAAGAGCTCCTGACGATCCTCGAGATTTCGACATCGTGCCACCTGGCATCAGGAGCGCCGCGCAACGGGAAACCGAGAGGAGCAGCCCTTCATGGATGCCGAGACCAAGCAGAAGATCATCGAAGAGTACGCCACCAAGCCTGGTGACACCGGGTCGCCGGACGTGCAGATCGCGCTGCTCACCAAGCGGATCGCCCACCTGACCGAACACCTCAAGCAGCACAAGGGCGACCACCACAGCCGCCGTGGGCTCATGCTGATGGTCGGCCAGCGGCGCCGCCTGCTCAACTACGTCGCCAAGCAGGACGTCGAGCACTACCGTTCGCTGATTGCCCGCCTCGGCCTGCGTCGGTGACACCGGAAACTCACAGATAGGGAGTGGCCCTCGCGGCCGCTCCCTATCGGCATACCTGGGACGGAATCGTCCGCCCCGCACCTCACAACTCAACAACGCCGCCGCAGATCGCCTTCGGTCCTCGGTAGTGGCCTTCGGGGGCAGCCACCTTCATGGGGCTGGCTCCCGCGGGCCTCGATCGAAGACCGGGACGGGTACTGGCAGGTGGCCTCACCGAAAGGAAACCCATGGAAGGCCCTGACCTTCGTTTCACCGAGGCCGTGATTGACAACGGCTCCTACGGCAAGCACGTCGTCCGGTTCGAATCCGGCCTGCTCGCCCGCCAGGCGTCCGGTTCGGCCGCGGTCTACCTCGACGGCGCCACCATGCTGCTGTCGGCGACCACGGCCGCCAAGAACCCGCGCGACGCGATCGACTTCTTCCCGCTCACCGTGGACGTGGAGGAGCGGATGTACGCCGCCGGCCGCATCCCCGGCTCCTTCTTCCGCCGCGAGGGCCGTCCCTCCGAGGGCGCGATCCTCGCCGCCCGGCTGACCGACCGTCCGCTGCGTCCCTGCTTCGTGAAGGGGCTGCGCAACGAGGTGCAGGTCGTCATCACGGTGATGGCGCTGAACCCGAACGTCCGCTACGACGTGCTGGCGATCAACGCCGGCTCCGCCTCCACCACGCTGGCCGGGCTGCCGTTCTCCGGCCCGATCGGCGGCGTGCGAGTCGCCCTGATCGGTGACCAGTGGATCGGCTTCCCGACCGTCGAGCAGTCGGCGCAGGCCACCTTCGAGATGGCGATCGCCGGCCGGGTGCTGCCCGACGGCGACGTCGCGATCATGATGGTCGAGGCCGAATCCACCGAGGCCACCTGGGATCTGGTCCGCTCCGGCCGCACCGCTCCGAACGAGGAGGTCGTCGCCCAGGGCATCGAGGCCTCCAAGCCGTTCATCAAGGCGCTGTGCGACGCGCAGGCCGAGCTGGCCGCGCAGCTGCCCAAGCCGGTGCAGCAGTTCCCGGTCTTCCTCGACTACCAGCCGGACGTCTACGAGGCGGTCGCCGGTGCGGCTGCCGAGCGGCTGACCGGTGTGATGAGCATCGCCGGCAAGGCCGAGCGGGAGACCACCACCGAGGAGCTGCTGGCCACTATCCACGAGGAGCTGGATCACCTCTTCCCCGAGCGGGAGAAGGAGATCACCGGTGCCTACCGGGCGCTCACCAAGAAGGTGGTGCGGCACAAGACGCTCACCGAGCAGATCCGCATCGACGGCCGTGGCGTGCGCGACATCCGGACGCTGTCCGCCGAGGTCGGCGTGCTGCCGCGGGTGCACGGTTCGGCGCTGTTCCAGCGCGGCGAGACCCAGATCCTGGGCGGCTCCACGCTGAACATGCTCGACAAGGAGCAGAAGCTCGACACCCTGTCGCCGGAGACGACGAAGCGGTACATGCACAACTACAACTTCCCGCCGTACTCCACCGGTGAGACCGGCCGGGTGGGTTCGCCCAAGCGGCGCGAGATCGGCCACGGCGCGCTCGCCGAGCGGGCCCTGGTGCCGGTGCTGCCCAAGCGCGAGGAGTTCCCCTACGCCATCCGTCAGGTGTCGGAGGCGCTGGGTTCCAACGGCTCGACCTCGATGGGCTCGGTGTGTGCCTCCACCCTGTCGCTGCTGAACGCCGGTGTGCCGCTGAAGGCCCCGGTGGCCGGCATCGCCATGGGCCTGATGAGCGAGGAGATCGACGGTGAGACCCGCTACGTGGCGCTGACCGACATCCTGGGCGCCGAGGACGCGCTGGGCGACATGGACTTCAAGGTGGCCGGCACGAAGGACTTCGTGACCGCGCTGCAGCTGGACACCAAGCTCGACGGCATCCCGTCCGAGGTGCTGGCCGGCGCGCTGCAGCAGGCCCGGGAAGCCCGTCACACCCTGCTGGCGGTCATGGGCGAGGCCATCGACAGCCCCGACGAGATGAGCCCCTACGCTCCGCGGATCATCACCGTGAAGATCCCGGTCGACAAGATCGGCGAGGTCATCGGCCCCAAGGGCAAGATGATCAACCAGATCCAGGACGACACCGGCGCCAACATCTCGATCGAGGACGACGGCACCATCTACATCGGTGCCGACAACGGTGAGGCCGCCGAGGCCGCGCGCGCGATCATCAACGGCATCGCCAACCCGACGATGCCGGAGAAGGGCGAGCGCTACCTGGGCACGGTCGTCAAGATCATGCCGTTCGGCGCGTTCATCTCGCTGCTGCCCGGCAAGGACGGCCTGCTGCACATCTCCAAGCTGCGTGGCCTCGCCGGCGGCGCCCGCGTGGAGAACGTGGAGGACGTCGTGAGCGTCGGCCAGAAGATCCAGGTCGAGATCTCCGAGATCGACGACAAGGGCAAGCTGTCGCTGATCCCCGTGGTCGAGGAGAAGGCGGCAGAGACCGTCGACGCCTGATCCGCCGTACTGCCGACCGGCGCCCCGCTCTTGGGGGGCGCCGGTTCGCTTTCCCCGCCGCCGCGTCCTCGCCTTCGCTACGTCTACTTGCCTTCGCTACGCGAACTTGCCTTCGCTACGCGTATTCGCGTAGCGAAGAGCAACTACGCGTAGCGAGGCGGGTGGTGCGGCTGTGAGTGCGGGAATTCGGGGCTGTGGATAACCCCGTTTCGGCACCGGACGCGGTGTGCACTGGTGGGATGACTGATGAAGTGCGTTTCACCGGCGAACTGCTGGCTACCGAGGCCTTGGGCTTCCGGCAGCTGCTGGCGGCCTGCAGACGGGGGCGGTGGGAACGGGTTCGGCGAGGTGCCTACGTGGAGCCCGGCGATCGGGACGCTCGGCGTCGGCACCTGTTGCTGATCGCGGCGACCCTTCCGGCGATCGCGCCGGGCAGCGTGGTCAGCCACGCCTCGGCAGCGGTACTGCACGGCCTGCCGGTACGACGGGAGGAACTCGATCGGGTGTGGGTCACCCGCGAACGCGGCGGGCACGGTCGCAAGGGCGCGGTGCTGCACCTGCGGCACTGCCGGATCGAGCCGGACGAGGTCACCGCCATCGGCGGCGTGCCGGTGACCACCCTGGAACGGACCGCGATCGACCTCGCCCGCAACGGTGCCATCGAGTGGGGCGTGATCAGCTGCGACGCCGCTCTGGCCGGTGGCCTGGCCCGGTCGCGCCTGCTTGACGCGGCGGCCAGGGCCAGTGGTTGGCCTGGAGCACGACGGGCCGAACGGGCCGCCCGGTTCGCCGACGGAGCGGCGCAGTCCCCACTGGAGTCGGTGAGCCGATGGCAGATCCACCGGCTCGGGTTCCCCGCACCGGTCTGCCAGTTCCAGGTGATGGAGCATGGCCGGCTCGTCGCCACCTCCGACTTCGGCTGGGCTGAACAGCGTCTGGTGGGCGAGTGTGACGGTCGGGTCAAGTACGCCGACCTGCTCCAACCGGGCGAGCTGGCAGCGGACGCCGTGATGCGCGAGAAACGTCGGGAGGAGGCGATCCGTGGCGCCGGCTACTGGGTGACGCGATGGGGTTGGGCGGAAGCCTGGAGCCCCGGCGCGCTCAAGCGGGTGCTGGACCGGGCGTTCGAGCTGGCACCGCGGCAGCTGGCCGCGTCCTGACCCGTCCCCGCCATGCCTCGCTACGCGGAGTTGCTCCTCGCTACCCGAATACGCGTAGCGAAGGCGAGTACGCGTAGCGAAGGCGAGTTGGCGTAGCGAAGCCGGGACCGGGGACGGGGGACGGGTGGCGGCCTAGGATGGTCGGCACTACAGAGGGAGCGGCATGCGCGTTGCGGTGTTCGGGGCCAACGGACGGATGGGGCAGGAGGTCTGCCGGGCCATCGAGGCTGCCGACGACCTCGAACTGGTGGCGGCGGTGGACGCCGGTGATGACCGCAGCGCGATCGAGAGCGGTGCAGAGGTGGTGGTGGACTTCACCACGCCGGACGCGGTCATGGCCAACCTGGAGTGGTGCATCGAGCGCGGCATCCACGTGGTGGTGGGCACGAGCGGCTTCACCGAGGAGCGCCTGCAGCGGGTGCGCGAACTCGTCGACGCGCAGCCCGGGGTTGGCGTGCTGGTCGCGGCCAACTTCTCGATCGGCGCGGTGTTGATGATGCACTTCGCGGAGCTGGCTGCCGGCTTCTTCGAGTCGGTGGAGGTGATCGAGCTGCACCACCCCGGCAAGGTCGACGCGCCCTCCGGCACGGCCCACGCCACAGCCAGCCGGATCGCCGCGGCCCGCGCAGAGGCCGGCCTCGGCCAGGTGCCGGACGCCACCACCACCGGCCTGCCGGGTGCCCGTGGTGCGGTGGTGGACGGGGTGCACGTGCACGGCGTGCGGCTGCGCGGCCTGGTGGCGCACCAGGAGGTGCTGTTCGGCACGGTTGGGGAGACCCTGACCATTCGCCACGACTCCTTCGACCGGGCCTCGTTCATGCCGGGCGTTCTCGCCGCCGTCCGCGCGGTAGGGGAACTGCCGGGGCTGACGGTTGGCATCGAAGAACTGCTCGGGATCTGAGCCGTGCTCAAGGCCGTGGCCGGCACAGCCGTCACCCTGGCCGTGTTGGGGGTCGGCGGCTACTTCGCCGACAGCGCCGTGCGGGCCACTGCCGAGGACCGGGTTGCCACAGCGCTGCAGCAGGAGCTGGACCTCTCCGCCCGTCCTCTGGTCCACCTCGGCGGCGTGCCGTTCAGCCTCGCCTTGGTGACCCGCAGCGTCCCGGACGCCAGCGCGGAGGCCGCCGTGGTCCCGCTGGCCATGTCCGGTCAACAGGTGGAGCTCACCGACGTGCGGCTCACCACCGGGGCCATCCAGCTCGAGGACGGGCAGGCCCGGATCGCTTCCGCCCGCGCCACCGCGGTGCTGGGCTACGCCGACTTGGCGCGCGTTGCCGGAGTGCCCGTGGCCCCCGCCGGGAACGGACGGCTGGAGCTCCGCTACGCCCGCGACGTGCTGGGCAGGGAACTGACGCTGGCGATCTCCGTGCGGCCCGAGCTGGACGTCGAGGCCGCGCTGGTGCGCCTCACCGACCCCAGGCTGGAAGTCGGTGGCCAGAGCGTGGACGTCAACCTCTCCCAGGCCCAGCTGGACGCGATCGTCGAACCGATCAGCGTCGAACTCGAACAGGGCCTGCGACTCACCAGCATCGACCCGACCGGGGCCGGCGTCGGCGTCGCTGTCGCCGGTGAAGACCTCGCCGTGCCGCTCGGCTGAGCCGGCTACGCTTCGGCGATCGCTGTGTGCAGCCGCACCAGTTTCACGGCGGGGCCACCCGCGCTGACCGCAACCTCGGAATGGGCGCCGTCTGCGGCCCAGCCGGCGCCGGTGAGGAACTGGCGCAGCACGTCGTCGCCGGCCCGCACCCACCAGGTGGCCCGGCCGAAGCCGTCGGCGCGCAGGGTGTCGACGACCGCGTTCAACAGCCTCGAGCCGTGCCCGCGGCGCTGCGCGGGCGGGTCCACCACGAACTCGGCCACCAGGGCGTCCTCGCCGGCCTCTGCGTCGGGGTCGTCGGCCGGCCCGATCGCTGCGAAACCGACCACGCGCTCCTCGCCGAGCGCCACCAGCACCCGGAACTGGGCCAGGGGCGGCCGCAGGATCGCGGCCTCCCAGCTGCTGGTCATTGTGTCCAGGTCGACCGAGCCCAGCACCTCCGCGGCCACCTCCCCGGGCAGCGTCTGAGTCCAGCTGCGCCGTTGCAGGGCAGCGATGGCCGCTGCCTCAGCCGGCAGCGCCAGACGGACGGAGTCGGCGATCACGGGCGTCACTGTACCCAGCCGTCCGAAGCCGCCCGATAGGTTGGTGTCGTGCGAGAGAGCCTGAAGACCCCACCAAGACTGGCCAAGGACACGCTGCGGGTCACCCCGCTGGGCGGTCACGGAGACATCGGCCGCAACATGAGTTCGTTCGAGATCAACGGCCAGTTGCTGTTCATCGACTGCGGCGTGCTGTTCCCTTCCGACGACCAGCCCGGCGTCGACCTGATCCTGCCGGGACTGCACCTGGTCGAGGACCGCCTGGAGGAGGCCGTGGCGCTGGTGCTCACCCACGGTCACGAGGACCACATCGGTGCCGTGCCCTACCTGCTGCGCCGCCGGCACAACCTGCCGGTGCTCGGCTCGCGGCTGACCCTCGCCCTCGTGCGGGAGAAGCTGCGCGAGCACCGGATCCGCGATGTGGACCTGCGCGAGGTCGCAGAGGGCGACCGGGTGACCGTCGGCGAGTTCAACCTGGAGTTCCTGGCGGTCAACCACTCCATCCCCGACGCGCTCGCGGTGGTGCTGCGCACGAGCGCCGGCACCGTGCTGCACACCGGTGACTTCAAGATGGACCAGCTGCCGCTGGACGGCCGACTCACCGACCTGCGCGGCTTCGCCCGGCTGGGCGAGGAGGGCCTCGACCTGTTCATGCCCGACTCGACCAACGCCGAGACCCCCGGCTTCACCACCCACGAGCGCGACATCGAGCCGGCCCTGGAACGGGTGTTCGCGCAGGCGAGGCAGAAGCTGATCGTGGCCTGTTTCGCCTCCCACGTGCACCGGGTGCAGCAGGTGATGGATGCTGCCGTCCGCCACGGCAGGAAGGTGGTCTACGTCGGCCGCTCGATGCTGCGGAACATGACCGTGGCCAGGGAACTGGGCTACCTGCGCGTGCCCGGCGACACGCTGATCGAGCTGAAGCAGATCGACGACTACCGCGACGACGAGGTGGTGATCCTCTCCACCGGCTCCCAGGGTGAGCCGCTGAGCGCGCTGTCGCGGATCTCCAACCACGAGCACCCGGTGATCACCGCTGGTCCGGGCGACGTTGTGCTGCTGGCCTCGTCGCTGATCCCGGGCAACGAGAACTCGGTGTACCGGGTGATCAACGGCCTGTCCCGCAACGGCGTGACGGTGGTGCACAAGGGCAACGCCATGGTGCACGTCTCCGGGCACGCCTCCGCCGGTGAGTTGCTGTACTGCTACAACCTGCTCAAGCCGCGCAACGTGCTGCCCGTGCACGGCGAGATCCGCCACCTGATCGCGAACGCGAAGCTGGCCGTCGCCACGGGCGTGCCGGAGAAGCGGGCGCTGGTGGTCGAGGACGGTGCGGTGATCGACCTGGCCAGGGGCCGGGCCCGGGTGGTGGGCCAGCTCGACTGCGGCTACATCTTCGTCGACGGCCTCACCGAGGGCGACATCGGCGACACCGAACTCACCGACCGCAAGATCCTGGGGGAGGAGGGCTTCATCTCGGTGGTCGCCGTGGTCAACTTCCACGCCAACACCCTGGTCAGCGGGCCCGACATCCACGCCAGGGGCTTCGCGGAGGACGACTCGGTGTTCGACCCGATCCGGCCGGAGCTGGCGAAGGTGATCGAGAAGGCGCTCGTGGACGGGGTGGAGGACACCTTCCAGCTGCAGCAGCTGGTGCGGCGCACCATCGGGCGCTGGGTGAACAACAACTTCCGTCGCCGGCCGATGATCCTGCCGATCGTCGTCGCGAGCTGAACCGGGCGAGCGGATGGCTGAACCCGAAGGCACGGCGGCAGCCGAGGAACTCGGCGCCCTGGCCCGCGATGCGGGGCTGCAGGTGGCGGTGGCCGAGTCGCTCACCAGCGGCGCGGTGGCCAGCCTGCTCGGGCGGGCGCCGGCGGCCTCGGAGTGGTTCGCCGGAGGCGTCGTCGCCTACTCCACCAGGGTCAAGGTGGAGGTGCTCGGCACCACCGGTGGGCCGGTGGTGAACCGGTCGACCGCCGAGCAGATGGCGCGCGGTGCCGCCGGGTTGACCGGAGCCGACCTGGCCGTCGCCACCACCGGCGTCGGCGGCCCGGGCAGCGAGGAGGGCGAGCCCGCGGGCACCGTGTGGCTGGGTGTCTGGTCGGCCCGGGGCGCCAGGGCCGAGCGGCACCGGTTCGACGGCGATCCGGCCGCCGTGGTGGCGGCCAGCGCAGCCGCGGCCGTCCGGCTGGCGCTCGCCGAGGCCCGGGCACTCGCCGGATTGGCACCACCGGCGCCGGGTCGGGTATCGTAGGCAGGTCCCCGCTGCGGGACCGCCTCGTCTGGGCGCTGCCGATGCGCCAGATCTCTAGCTAGACAACAAGGAGTACTCCGGTGGCTGCCGTCTGTGACATCTGCGCCAAGGGGCCCGGCTTCGGGCACAACGTGCCGTGGTCGAAGAAGAAGACCAACCGGCGCTGGAACCCGAACATCCAGCGGGTGCGTGCGCTCGTCGACGGCACGCCGAAGCGGCTGAACGTCTGCACCTCCTGCCTCAAGGCCGGCCGGGTCACCCGCTGACCCAGGCCCACGAAAGAGACCCGCTGTTGCGGGTCTCTTTGCATGTCCGGAGCCGGTCGGGCTGCCACCATGGTGCGGTGACCGCACCGGGTGAGGGCCAGCGTGGCGAAGCCGACTTCCTCGGCTGGGCCGCCGACGAGGCCCTGAGCTTCGCTCGCGACGACTCGCCCTGGATGTCGCTGGCCGACGATCCCGCGTGGGCGCGGCCGGAGCCCGCACCGCGACCAGCAGTACCGCCCGCGACAGCCCGGTTCGCCGCGCCGCATCCTGCGCCGCCCGTCACGCCGCCCCCGGCCCAGCCCGCAGCGGGGCCGGCGCGCAACCGTAACGCCGGCAGCCGGCTCCGCAGCAGCCCGTCCCGGCGCCGGATCACCGGGCGCGCCGGCGAACCGCAGGGCCGGCCCGCCAGGTCTCCGGCGGGTTCCTGGTCACGGTCGCACTGTTCGGGTTCTTCCTGCTGGCCGGCCTGATCAGCGTCGCGCGGGTGTCCGCGAACGGCAACACCGAGGGCCTGGCCCTCATCCTGGCCGGGCTCCTGGTGTTCGGCCGGCTGGCCTGGCGGCTGCGTCCGCGTTAGCCCGAGGCTCCGTGTCGCCCGGGCCGGGTGTCCGCGCCAGCGCCTAGGCTGACTGACCGTGGAAGCAGGACTGCACGGCTGGCGCACGCAGGCCTATGCCGAGCTGGCCGCGCCGCTGGCGAGCGTGGTCGGGGAGCGCACCGCGAGGGAGTTCGCTTCGCTGCGCATCCAGACCGTCGGCGACCTGCTGCGGCACATCCCGCGCCGCTACCTCTCGGGCACCGAGCTCACCGACCTGGCGACCCTGGCCGAGGGCGAGCACGTCGCGGTGATCGCGAGGGTGGTCGACATCACCCGCCACGAGGGCCGCCCCCAGCCGGGCCGGCGCGACCGCCCGGGCAGGCTGGAGGTGCAGCTCACCGACGGCCATGGCCGCCTGACCGCGACCTTCTTCGGCAAGACCCACCTGCTGACGTGGTGGGACAAGCAGTTGCGGCAGGGCGCGGCGGGGGTGTTCGTCGGCAAGGTCGGCAGCTTCCGCGGCCAGCCGCAGATGAGCCACCCGGTGTTCGCGATGCTCGACGCGGCCGGCCACGTCGTCGCCACCTCCGAGGAGAAGGAGCGCATCGCCACTCTCGCCACCGGTGGGCTGGTCGGGCTGTACCCGGCCACCGGGAAGCTGCCCACCTGGAAGGTGGCCGAGTGTGCCCGGCTGGCGCTGGCGGCGCTCAGCGGCACCCAGGACCCGTGGCCCGGGTGGCTGCGCGAGCGGGCCGGGGTGCTGGAACTCGCCGACGCCTTCGCCGCCGTCCACCATCCGGCGAGCCTGGCCGAGGCCGAGCGGGGGGCGGAGCGGCTGCGCTTCGACGAGGCGCTGGCCACCCAGCTGACGATGGCCTACCGCAGGGCTGACGCCGCGGCGCGACCGGCGCAGCCGCGGGTGCGCGTCTCCGGCGGCCTGCTGGACGCCTTCGACACACGGCTGCCGTTCCGGCTCACCCGCGGCCAGGCGGAGGTCAGCTCGGCCATCCTCGAGGACCTGGCCAGGCCCCGGCCGATGCAGCGCCTGCTGCAGGGCGAAGTGGGCTCGGGCAAGACGGTTGTGGCGCTGCGCGCCATGCTGGCCGTGGTCGACGCAGGCGGGCAGGCCGCCCTCCTCGCGCCCACAGAGGTGCTGGCGGCCCAGCACTACCAGACCATCCGAGCCCTGCTCGGCGACCTCGGTGGTGGTCGCCTGCTCGGGACGCCGGACGTGGCCACCGACGTGGTGCTGCTCACCGGCTCGCTGCCGACCGCGGCCAAGCGCACTGCCTTGCTGCGCGCGGCCAGCGGTGAGGCGGGCATCGTGGTGGGCACGCACGCCCTGCTGGCAGACCGGGTGCAGTTCGCCGACCTGGGCCTGGTGGTGGTGGACGAGCAGCACCGTTTCGGGGTGGAGCAGCGGGCTGCCCTGGCCGACAAGGCGGCCTCCCGCCCGCACGTGCTGGTGCTGACCGCCACCCCGATCCCCAGGTCGGTGGCGATGACGATCTTCGGCGACCTCGACGTCTCGACGCTCGCCGAGCTGCCGTCCGGCCGGGCCGAGGTGGCCACAGTGGTGGTGGACGCTGCCGCGCGCCCACAATGGGTGGCCCGCGCCTGGGACCGGGTGCTGGAGGAGGTCGCGTCCGGACGGCAGGTGTTCGTGGTGTGCCCCCGGATCGGCGGGCGCGGTGCGAGCGAGGAGGGCAAGGGGGTCGTCGAGCTGGCCGAGGAGCTGCGCACCGGCGCCCTTGCGGAGGTCAGGGTCGGGGTGCTGCACGGCCAGCTGCCGGCCGAAGCCAAGGACGAGGTGATGGGCGCGTTCGCTGCCGGGGAGCTCGACGTGCTCGTGGCAACCACGGTGATCGAGGTCGGGGTGGACGTGCCGAACGCCTCGATGATGGTGGTCTGGGACGCGGACAAGTTCGGCATCTCCCAGCTGCACCAGCTGCGCGGGCGGATCGGCCGTGGGCAGCACCCGGGGGTCTGCCTGCTGGTGACTGCCGCCGCTGCCGGAGAACCGGCCCGCCAGCGGTTGGACGCCGTCGCCGCCACTCGCGACGGCTTCGAGCTGGCCGAGCTCGACCTCGAGCAGCGCCGGGAGGGTGATGTGCTGGGCGCCAGCCAGGCGGGCAGCCGGTCCAGCCTCCGGCTGCTGCGTGTGCTCGAGCACGCCGACCTGATCGCCACCGCCCGCGAGCTGGCTGTCGAGGCCGTGGCCCGCGACCCGCAGCTCACCACCCCGGGGTTCGCCGACGCCGTCCGGGCCACCGAGCTGCTGGCTTCCCCGGACTGGCTGGAACGCAACTGAGGATGGGAGCAGGCGGCCGCGCGTAGGTGGCGCCGCCGGCTGGGTAACCTGACCCGGTGACCAGGATCATCGCCGGCTCGAGGAAGGGCCAGCGGCTGCGCGTGCCGCCTCATTCGGCCACGCGCCCCACCACGGACCGGGTGCGGGAGGCCGCGTTCTCACTGATCGCGGACTGGGCCGGCACGGCGGGGGAGCCGGCGGAGCAGATGCTGGCCGGGCTCGGCTTCCTCGACCTGTACGCGGGCTCGGGCGGCGTGGCCATCGAGGCGGCCAGCCGTGGCGCCCAACCGGTCTGGGCAGTGGAGTCCGACGCGGGCACCTCCCGGTTGGCCCGCGGCAACGCGGCCGGAACGGGGCTGGCGGTCACCGTCCGCACCTCGACGGTGGAGAAGGCGCTGGCCGCCCCGGCACCAAGCCCTTTCGACGTGGTCTGGGCGGACCCGCCCTACGACCTGCCCGGGGAGCGGCTGGCTGGCGTGCTCGCCGCCGTCGTGGCCGGAGGGTGGCTGGCTGCAGACGGCCTGCTCATAGTCGAACGTTCGGGTCGAGACCCGGAGCCGGTCTGGCCCGACGCGGTTCCCGACCGGTGGTTCCGGCGTTACGGTGAGACGACGCTCCACTTCGCCACGAAGGGCCGCTGATGCTTGCGATCTGCCCGGGGTCTTTCGACCCCGTCACCCACGGGCACCTCGACGTGATCGCCCGCGCCGCGGCGCTGTTCGACGAGGTGCTGGTTGCGGTCGGCCAGAATTCCGCGAAGAACTACCTGTTCACCCCGGCCGAGCGGCTCGACCTGGTCCGGCAGGCGACCGCCCACCTGCCGAATGTCCGTGCCGAGGCCCTCAGCGGGCTGCTGGTCGACTTCGCGAACGCCCGCGGCGCGAAGGTGCTGGTGAAGGGCATCCGGTTCGCCTCCGATTTCGACTTCGAACTGCAGATGGCGCACATGAACGCCGCGGTCGGGCAGGTGGAGACCGTGATGTTGCCCGCGGCGCCGCTATGGTCCACGCTGTCCTCCACGATGATCCGGGAGGTGGCCGCCTACGGCGGGGACGTCTCCCGGTTCGTCCCGGACGTGGTTGCGCAGAGGATCCGAGACAAGGGAATGGAGCCCGCAGATGGTTGAGCACACGAGTGAGGTGTTGCGACAGCTCCATGACCTCGTCACCAACGCCAAGGCCGTGCCGATGTCGGCGTCCTGCATGGTGAACCGGGCTGACGTCCTGGCCCTGATCGAGCGGGCCAACCAGACGCTGCAGACCGACGTCGGCGAGGCCCAGCGGGTCACGGCCACCTCGCTGGAGACCCTGGAGCGGGCCCAGGCGGAGGCGGCCCAGATCATCGCCTCTGCCGAGCAGAAGGCACAGTTCCTCAGCGGCCAGACCCCGGTGGTGGAGCTGGCCAGGAAGAAGGCAGCCCAGCTGGAGGCGAAGGCGCTGGCCGACGCTGAGGCGCTGCGCCGGGAGGCGGACGCCTACGTCGACGCCCGGATCGCATCCTTCGAGGCCAGCCTGGCCAAGACGATGTCGCAGGTGCGCACCATGCGGGAGCGCCTGGCCAGCCGGTCGGCGCTGGACGACACCTCGACGCAGGCTCTGCCGCGGCTGCAGCCCTGAGCCGCCGTTTTGGTGACCGGTCGCCGGTCACGGTAGAGTTCTGCGTTGGTTATGACGCTGTCGTTGCCGCAGACTGAAGGGAACCGTCGTGCCTCCCCGCCTGCCTGACCCTCGTTCCGGACTCGTCCTGGACACTCACGAACTGAGTCGCAGGGCTGGGCAGCTGTTGGAGGTCGTCCGGGTCGCCGAAGCGCCTGCGGATCTCGGCATCGAAGTAATCGGGGTGCCACCCGGCTCACCCGTTGACCTCGACCTTCGGTTGGAGTCGGTGGTGGAGGGGGTGCTGGTCACCGGTACCGCCAAGGTCCGGCTCCGCGGCATCTGTGCACGCTGTCTGGAGGAGATCGCCTCAACCGAGGAGGTCGACATCCAGGAGCTGTACTGCTACCCGGGCAAGGAACTCGACGATGCCGAGGCCATGCGCATCGAGGGCGAACTGATCGACCTCGAACCCGTCCTGCGGGACGCGGTGGTGCTCGAATTGCCGTTCATGCCCCTGTGCCGTCCGGACTGCGCCGGGTTGTGCCCCGAATGCGGGACCAACCTGAACGCCGACCCGGAGCACGACCACGCTGAACCCGTCGATCCTCGATGGGCCGGCCTGGCGGGGCTGACGGAAGCCGTGAACGAACCTGAGAACAAGGAGTAACGCCGTGGCCGTTCCCAAGCGGAGAATGTCCCGCAGCAACACGCGGGCCCGCCGGTCCCAGTGGAAGACCTCTGCGCCGACCCTGGTCACCTGCGCGAACGCTGCCTGCGGTGCGAAGCACCTGCCGCACACCGCGTGCCCCGAGTGCGGCCAGTACGGCCCGCGCGCCGCGCGCCGGCAGATTCTCGAGTCCTGAGCCCAGACCCGGCCACGTCCGGACCTGCAGCGGCCGGTGGCCGCGCACTCGAGCTGATCGAACAGCTGGGGATCAAGCTGGATCCCCAGCTGTTCGAGCTTGCCCTCACCCACCGCTCGTTCGCCTACGAGAACGGCGGGCTGCCGCACAACGAGCGGCTCGAGTTCCTGGGTGACTCGGTGCTCGGGGTGGTCGTCACGGAGTTCCTCTACCGCCAGTTCCCCGACCTGCCCGAGGGTCGCCTGGCGAAACTGCGGGCGGCCGTGGTGAACGCACACAGCCTGGCCGAAGTGGCCCGCTCGCTCGACCTGGGCAGCCAGATCCGCCTGGGCAAGGGCGAACTGGCCACCGGCGGCCAGGACAAGTCCTCGATTCTCGCCGACTCGCTGGAAGCGCTGCTCGGCGCAGTGCTGATCTCGTCCGGCCGGGACGCGGCCGACGCCCTCGTGCACTCCCTCTTCGACCCTCTGGTGCTCAGGGCTGCCGCGCTCGGCGCCGGCCTCGACTGGAAGACCAGCCTGCAGGAACTGGCGGCCGACCACGACCTCGGCGGGCCCAGCTACCGGGTGACCGAGACCGGCCCGGACCACGACAAGCGCTTCGAGGCTGTCGCCATCGTCGGCAACCGGGCCTACCCGCCGGGTTCGGGCACCTCGAAGAAGCAGGCGGAGCAGGGCGCAGCCAAGAACGCCTTCACCGCAATCACCACTGGTCTCGCCGGCGACGGTGCCGGGACCGCAGACACGGAGGTCCCCGTCGACGCCCCCGCTGCAACGGACGGCTGATGCCGGAACTGCCCGAGGTCGAGACGGTCCGGGCCGGCCTGGCCACCGCCCTTCCCGGCCGCACGGTCGCCGCGGTGACCGTCCACCACCCGCGCCCGGTGCGCAGGCACGCCGGCGGCGCGGCGGACTTCGCCGCCACCCTCGCCGGCCGGACGTTCACCGAACCCAGGCGCCGCGGCAAGTTCCTCTGGCTGCCGTTCGCCGACGGTGACGCGCTGATGGCCCACCTCGGGATGAGCGGCCAGTTCCGCCTCGACCCGCCCGGCAGCCCGCTGCCGCCGCAGTGCCGGGTGCAGCTCAGCTTCCGCGACGGCGGCCCGGAACTGCGCTTCGCCGACCAGCGGATGTTCGGCGGCCTTTGGCTGAGCCCCGGCGGGGCCGAGCTGCCCGTAGAGGTCGCCCACATCGCCAGGGACCTGTTCGACCCGGAACTCGACCTCACCGCCCTGACCACAGACATCCTGCGGCGCCACAGCGGCATCAAGCGGGTACTGCTCAACCAGAACGTGGTGTCCGGGATCGGCAACATCTATGCGGACGAGGCGCTGTGGCGGGCACGGCTGCACTACGACACCCCTGCGTACCGGCTGGGCCGGCCGAAGGTGCGCCAACTGCTGGGCGAGGCCAGGCAGGTGATGGCCGAGGCGCTCGCTGCCGGCGGCACCTCCTTCGACGCGCTCTACGTCAACGTCAACGGGAGTTCGGGCTACTTCGGCCGATCGCTGGCCGTGTACGGGCGGGAGGACCAGCCGTGCCTGCGCTGCGCGCGCCCGATCGTCCGGGAGCCGTTCATGAACCGCTCCTCCTACCGCTGCCCGTCCTGCCAGCGGCGGCCGCGGCGGACGGCAGCCGAGCGCTGACCGGGATATCCTTCGCAGTTGTGAGCCCAGCCGACCTGTACCGCCGCTACGGCCATGTGCTGCGGCAGTTCGTGAAGTTCGGGCTGGTCGGCGGCGCAGGGGTGGCGGTGAACATGCTGGTCGCCATCGCGCTCAACAAGCTCAACGGCGGCACCGTGAACGCCCAGCGGGTGCTGTTCGGGTTCCCCGGCACCCCCTTCAATTTCCGGTTCACCTCGCTGGTGTGGCTGGTCGGCTTCCTTGTGGCGAACGTGTTCAACTTCCAGCTGAACCGCTCCTGGACGTTCCGCGGCACCCGGCACGCGCCCTGGCTCACCGAGTTCTGGCCCTTCCTCGCAGTGGGCAGCGCCGCAGCCGTCATCGGCCTCTTCGTCAAGATCGCCTTCACCAACCCGACGTCGCCGGCCTACCTGCCCGAGCCGTGGTTCCACGAGAACGCCGGGCTGGCCTCGCGCGAGTACTGGGCGCAGCTGTTCACGATCCTGGTGACGATGCCGGTCAACTTCGTTGCGAACAAACTGTGGACCTTCCGCCACGTCCGCAACAAGCACTTCTCGGACGTGGGTTCCTGACGCGCCATGTACCTCAAGAGCCTCACCCTCCGCGGGTTCAAGTCCTTCGCCTCCACCACGAACCTGGTGTTCGAGCCGGGCATCACCTGCGTGGTCGGGCCCAACGGCTCGGGCAAGTCCAACGTCGTGGACGCGCTGGCCTGGGTGATGGGGGAGCAGGGCGCCAAGACCCTGCGCGGCGGCAAGATGGAGGACGTCATCTTCGCCGGCACCTCCGGCCGGGCCCCGTTGGGGCGGGCCGAGGTGGTGCTCACCATCGACAACTCCGACGGCGCGCTGCCGATCGACTACACCGAGGTGACGATCAGCCGCACGATGTTCCGCAGCGGCGGCTCGGAGTATGCGATCAACGGTTCGCCGGCCCGGTTGCTGGACGTGCAGGACCTGCTCAGCGACTCCGGTATCGGTCGCGAGATGCACGTCATCGTGGGGCAGGGGCAACTGGACTCGATCCTGCAGGCCACCCCGGAGATCCGCCGCGGCTTCATCGAGGAGGCCGCCGGCGTGCTCAAGCACCGCAAGCGCAAGGAGAAGGCCCAGCGGAAGCTCGAGGCGACCGGTGCGAACCTCAACCGGCTCAACGACCTGCTGGGCGAGATCCGGCGGCAGCTGAAGCCGCTGGGTCGCCAGGCGGAGGTGGCCCGCAAGGCAGCGGTCATCCAGGCCGACGTCCGGGACGCGAAGGCGCGCCTGCTGGCCGATGACCTGGTGGCCGCGACCAGCGCGCTGGAGTCCGACCTGGCCGTCGAGGCGGAGCTGAAACGCCGCCGCCACCAGCTCGAGGCCGACCTCACCGCTGCCAGGGAGGCCGAGGCCGCAGCGGAGGTGGCGGCACGCGACGCGCTGCCGCGCCTGACGGCCGCCCAGGAGACCTGGTACGCGCTGGCCGGCCTCGCTGAACGGGTGGCCAGCACCATGAGCATCGCCGCCGAGCGGCTGCGCAACGCCCAGGCCGTGGGCACCGAGGACCGTCCGGGCCGCGACCCGGAGGCGATCGAGCGGGAGGCCGCTGAGGTCCGCAGGGCCGAGGCCGAACTGCAGCAGGAGGTCGCCGCCCGCACCGCAGCCCTCACCGCCGCGACCGCAGCGCGCAACGCAGCAGAGGCTGCGCACGCCGAAGCAGAGCGGCGGTACGCAGCGCAGCACCGGGCGATCGCCGACCGCAGGGAGGGGCTGGCCCGGCTGGCCGGCGAGGTGAACACCCTGCGCAGCCGGGCGGAGGCCGCAGGAGCCGAGATCGAGCGGCTCGCCGCAGCCCGCACCGAGGCCGGGCAGCGGGCGGACACCGCCAGGCGGCAGTTCGCAGTGCTGGAGACCCGGCTGGCCGGGCTCAGCGCCGGCGAGAGCGGGCTGGACGCCGCCTACGAGGCGGCGGAGGCTGAGGTCGCGGCAGCGCTGGCCGCCGTCGAGGACCTGCAGGCAAGGGAACGGGCGGCCGCGGCAGAGCGCGGGGCCGCGGCGGCACGGGCGGAAGCGCTGGCGCTTGGCCTCGAGCGCAGGGACGGATCGGCTGCGTTGCTCGCCGCCGGTGACCGGCTCGACGGCCTGCTCGGCTCGGTGGCAGCGCTGATCAGTGTCCGCCCCGGCTCGGAGGTGGCGATCGCCGCAGCGCTCGGCGCAGCAGCGGACGCCGTGGCCGTGACGGGCCTCGACGCCGCGGTGCACGCCTTCGACCACCTCAAGGCAGAGGACCTCGGCCGGGCGGGACTGCTGCTCGGAACCGGGGCGCCGGCAGACACCGCCGGCTGGCCGGACCTGCCGGGCAGCGCCACCTACGCCACCAGCCTGGTGGAGTGCGCCCCGACGCTGCGTCCGGCGATCGAGCGGCTGCTGTTCAAGGTCGCCGTCGTCGACGACCTGGCCCAGGGCCGCGAGCTGGTCTCGTCGCTGCCGGAGATCACCGCAGTGACGGCGGAGGGCGACGTCCTCAGCTCCTGGTTCGCGGCCGGCGGCTCGTCGGCGAAGCCGTCCCTGCTGGAGGTGCAGGCCGCGCTGGACGAGGCCAACGCCAGGCTGGCGGAGGCGCAGGCGGACACCGAGCGGCTGCGGTTCGCGATCGCTGAGGCCGAACACGTGCTGGCCGCGGCGAGGCAGCGGTCGGACGCAGCGCTGGCCAGGCTGCACGAGTCCGACGCCGAGCACGCCGCGGTGGCCGAGGAGGCCGGTGAGCTCAACCAGACCGTCCGTTCGGCGCAGGCCGAGGCGGGCCGGCTGGCCGCAGCGGCAGAGGCAGCCACCGCAGCGCGGGAACAGGCGCTGGCCAACCTGCAGGAGCTGGAGGCCCGGCTCGAGCTCGCGTCCGCGCAGACCGAGGTCAGCGAGGCCGACCCCACCGAACGTGACCACTCCGCAGACCTCGCCCGGGCGGCCCGGGCTGCCGAGATGGACGCCCGGCTGGCGCTGCGCACCGTAGAGGAGCGCGCCCGGGCGTTCGCCGGCAGGGCCGAGAGCCTCACCAGGGCGGCTGAGGCCGAACGCTCGGCGAGGGCCAAGGCGGCAGCGAGGCGCGAGCAGCTGCGCCGGGAGGCCGCGACCGCAGCAGCGGTCCAGCTCGCAGCGCAGTGGCTGGCCGGGCGGGTGGCCGGCTCGCGGGCGCTGGCTGAGGCCGAACGCGCCAGTGCCCAGCAGGCCCGCAACGAGGCCGAAGCAGAGCTCACCGCAGCCAGGCAGCGCGGTCGCGAGCTGGCCAAGGCGTTCGAGGGGCTGGTGGACACCGTCCACCGCGACGAACTGGCCAGGGCGCAGCAGCAGATGAAGATCGACGCGCTGGCCGAGAAGGCGCTGGCGGAACTCGGGCTGGAGGCCGAGGCGCTCGTCGCCGAGTACGGGCCGCAGCACCCGGTGCCCGTACTGGTCGACGCCGACGGGCGTCTCCTCGCCGAGGACGACCCCCGCCCGGACCCGGTGCCCTACGTGCGCGCAGAGCAGGAGAAGCGGCTGCGGGCGGCGGAGCGTGACCTGGCGGTGCTCGGCAAGGTGAACCCACTGGCGCTTGAGGAGTACGACGCCCTGGCCGAGCGGCACGGGTTCCTTGCCGAGCAGCTGGCCGACCTGCGCAAGACGCGCGACGACCTGACCGGGATCATCGCCGACGTCGATGCCAGGGTGCAGGAGGTCTTCGCGCAGGCCTATGCCGACGTCGAGAAGGCGTTCGAGGAGTCCTTCGCCAGGCTGTTCCCCGGCGGGGAGGGCCGGCTGGTGCTGACCGAGCCGGGTCAGTGGCTGACCACCGGCGTCGAGGTCGAGGCCCGGCCCGCGGGCAAGAAGGTGAAGCGGCTGTCGCTGCTGTCCGGCGGCGAGCGCTCGCTGGTGGCGGTCGCCTTCCTGGTTGCGCTGTTCAAGGCCCGGCCAAGCCCGTTCTACATCCTCGACGAGGTCGAGGCAGCGCTGGACGACACCAACCTCGGCCGGCTGCTGGAGATCTACGAGGAACTGCGGGACAACAGCCAGCTGCTGGTGATCACCCACCAGAAGCGCACCATGGAGATCGCCGACGCGCTCTACGGGGTGACGATGCGGGCCGACGGCGTCTCCGCGGTGATCAGCCAGCGCCTCAAGGAGGCCTGAGCACCCGGAGCCGGGTATGGGCTCCTCGGGCATAATGAAAGGCAACCCCCGGCGGAAGGCAGGAATGAGCTACTGGATCATCACCGTCGCGATCGTCGCGATCGCACTGTGCGTGATCGCCATCGTGGCCATCGGCATGAACGGCAGCCTGTCGCGCAAGGCGCCGGAGTTCGCGAACCTGATGGCGAACACCGCCCGGCACCTCAACGGTGACGCCGACCCGCCGCAGGGCCTGGTGGAGTTCTTCGAGGAGATTCCCGACATCCGGCCCCGTAGCGCCGGCTCCGCAGCGGAGACGCCCAAGCACTGACGCGTGGACGGGGCAGCCAGCCGCTTTGCCTACCATGAGCGGCGTGGACATCATCTTCTGGCTGATCCTCGGCGGCGTGCTCGTTGCCATCGCGGTGGCAGCTGTAACGATCACCCTCGGCAACCGCAGGGCGCTGCCGCCGGCCCCGCCGGCCCCGGAACTGCCGGCCTCGCCGGTCAGTCCCGCCCAGCCGACCGCCGGCCCCGCAGCGCCGGCCGCGCCGACGCTGGAGGCCCCGGAGCCGCCCGCCTCCCGGCTGAGCCGGCTCCGCCGCCGGCTGAGCGCCAGCAACAACCCGTTCGCCCGGGGCCTGCTCGGGCTGCTGGCCGCGGACCGGCTCGACGCGGCGGCGTGGGAGGACCTGGAAGCCACGCTGATCACGTCCGACCTCGGCGTTGGCCCGACCGACGAGCTCATCACGGCGCTGCGCCGCGAGCTCGCCATCGACGCCGTCACCGACCCGGGCAGGGCCCGACAGGTGCTGCGCAGCGAACTGCTGCGGCTGGTCGGCACGGAAGCCGACCGGCGGCTGCGGGTCACCGGCGCCGACGGGCTGCCCGGGGTCGTGCTGGTGGTCGGGGTCAACGGGACGGGCAAGACCACCACCATCGGCAAGCTCGCCCGGGTCCTGGTGGCCGAGGGCAACTCCGTCGTCCTGGCTGCTGCCGACACCTTCCGCGCAGCCGCAGCCGACCAGCTGCAGACCTGGGGCTCCCGCGTCGGGGTGCCCGTCGTCCGCGGCCCTGAAGGCGGCGATCCGGCATCGGTGGCGTTCGACGCTGTGGAGACCGGCATCGCCGAGGGTGCAGACGTCGTCGTGGTGGACACCGCCGGCCGGCTGCACACCAAGACCGGGCTGATGGACGAGCTCGGCAAGATCAAGCGCGTGATCGAGCGCAAGGCGCCGGTCACCGAGGTGCTGCTCGTGATCGACGCCACCACCGGGCAGAACGGCCTGGCCCAGGCCAGGGTGTTCGCGGAAGTGGTGGACGTCACCGGCATCGTGCTGTCCAAGCTGGACGGCTCAGCCAAGGGCGGCATCGTGGTTCCGGTGCAACGCGAACTGGGGGTGCCGGTGAAGCTGATCGGCCTGGGGGAGGGTCCGGACGACCTCGCGCCCTTCGAAGCCGAAGGGTTCGTGGACGCGCTCCTGGCGGAGTCCTGATGCGGATCCGACCGGCACGCCCGGCCGACCTGCCGGCCCTGCTGGAGATCTACAACGACGCCGTGGTGCACACCACTGCCAGCTGGGACCTGCTGCCCTGGACGCCGGTGGAGCACGCCGAGTGGTACGCGGCCAAGGCCGAGCGCGGGCACCCGGTGATCGTTGCGGCGGAGGGCGATGAGGTGCTCGGGTACGCCGCCTACGGGCCGTTCCGGGCCAAGGCCGGCTACGCCCGCACCATGGAGCACAGCGTCTACGTGCTTCCGGCGCACCAGGGCCGCGGCATCGGGCGGGCGCTGCTGGTGGGCATCATCGAGGCTGCCCGGGCCGACGGCGTGCACGCCCTGGTCGGTGGCCTCAGCGCGGACAACGAGGCCTCGTTGCGGCTGCACCGCTCGCTGGGCTTCGTCGAGGTCGGGCGGCTGCCGGAAGTGGGCCGCAAGTTCGACCGCTGGCTCGACCTCGTGCTGGTGCAACTGGTCCTCTGACCTGCCCGGCGACGGTTTCGACAACCCGGACGGGGCGGCAAGTAGGATGTCCCGGAGTTCTCCAGACCGTGAGGTAGCCCCTTGTTCGACACCCTGTCCGACCGCCTGTCCGCTGCTTTCCGCAACCTGCGCGGGAAGGCCCGGCTGAGCGAAGCCGACATCGACGCGACCGCTCGCGAGATCCGGCTGGCCCTGCTGGAGGCGGACGTCAACCTCAGCGTGGTCAAGGAGTTCATCAGCGCCGTCCGCGAGCGTGCCCAGGGCGCGGAGATCCACGCAGCGCTGAACCCCGCCCAGCAGGTGGTCAAGATCGTCAACGAGGAGCTGGTCGCCATCCTCGGCGGCCAGAACCGGCCGCTGCGGTTCGCCAAGCGTCCGCCGACGGTGATCATGCTCGCCGGCCTGCAGGGTTCGGGCAAGACGACCCTGGCGGGCAAGCTCGGCAAGTGGCTGAAGGAGCAGGGCCACTCACCGCTCCTCGTCGCCGCCGACCTGCAGCGGCCCAACGCCGTCAACCAGCTCCAGGTGGTGGGCGACCGTGCGGGCGTGCACGTGTTCGCGCCGGAGCCCGGCAACGGCGTCGGCGACCCGGTGGCGGTCGCGAGGCAGTCGATCCTGCAGGCGATGAGCAAGCTCTACGACGTGGTGATCGTCGACACCGCCGGCCGGCTCGGCGTCGACGCCGAGCTGATGCAGCAGGCAGCGGACATCCGGGACGCGGTCAACCCGACCGAGATCCTGTTCGTGGTCGACGCGATGATCGGCCAGGACGCGGTGAACACCGCCCAGGCCTTCGCCGACGGCGTCGGCTTCGACGGCGTGGTGCTGTCCAAGCTGGACGGCGACGCCCGGGGCGGCGCGGCGCTCTCGATCGCGCGGGTCACCGGCAAGCCGATCATGTTCGCCTCCAACGGCGAGGGGCTCGGCGACTTCGACGCGTTCCACCCCGACCGGATGGCCAGCCGCATCCTCGGCATGGGCGACCTGCTGACCCTGATCGAGCAGGCCGAGAAGACCTTCGACGCCGAGCAGTCCGCCAAGGCGGCGCAGAAGCTGATCTCCGGCAAGGGCGAGTTCGGCCTGGACGACTTCCTGCAGCAGATGCAGGCCGTGCGGCGGATGGGCCCGCTGTCGAAGATCCTGGGGATGATGCCCGGGATGAACCAGATGAAGGACCAGATCAACAACATCGACGAGCGCGAGATCGACCGGATCGAGGCCATCATCTACTCGATGACCCCGGCCGAGCGGGCGAACCCGAAGCTCCTCGACGGCTCCCGCAGGGCCCGCATCGCCAGGGGTTCCGGCACCCAGGTCTCCGACGTCAACTCCCTGGTGAACCGGTTCTTCGAGGCCCGCAAGATGATGCAGAGCCTTGCCGGCGGGATGCCCGGCATGCCCGGGGCCCGCCGGCCCGCCGCCAAGCAGCAGGCCAAGAAGAAGAAGGGCACCCACAAGGTGTCGGGCAACCCGGCCAAGCGGTCCGGGGTGCCGGCCGCTGCCCAGCCCGCCCCCACTGGCGGGGCCTTCGGCATGCCGGCCCAGCCCACCGAGGCCGACCTGGCCCGCGCGGTCGGGGAGTTCCAGCTGCCGCCGGAGCTGCAGCAGCTGTTCAACCCCAAGAACCCGGGTCCCCGCTAGCCCGTCCGGGCCGGCGAAGCAGCAGGCTGACAGAGATGAGCGGGCACGCGCCGCCGGGACTGGGCGAGCCGGAGTTTTTCGCCCACCAGCACGGCGCCGCGCTGCCCCCGGGCCGGCCGGAGCCGGCCAGGCTGCACCTCAACGGCGTCCTGCTCCCCGGAGGTGAGGTCAGCGACCTGTGGGTAGTGGACGGGCTGGTCCGCACCGAACCGGTCGCAGGGGCGACCACGGTCTGCCGGGGGGCCTGGATTATGCCTGGCCTCGTCGACGCGCACTGCCACATCGGCCTCGGAGCGCAGGGCGCGGTGCCGGCGGCCGTGGCGGAGGAGCAGGCCGCCACTGACCGCGACGCCGGCACCCTGCTGGTGCGCGACGCCGGTTCCCCGGTCGACACGCACTGGATCGACCAGCGGCCGGACCTGCCCCGGATCATCCGCGCCGGCCGGCACATCGCCCGGCCCCGGCGCTACATCCGCAACTACGCCGAGGAGGTGGAGCCGGCAGAGCTCGTCGCCGAGGTGGCCCGGCAAGCTGCGCGCGGCGACGGCTGGGTGAAGCTGGTGGGGGACTGGATCGACCGGGACGCGGGCGACCTCGCCCCGTTGTGGCCAGCAGGGGTGGCGGCGGCCGCCATCGCGAGGGCGCACGAGCTGGGCGCCCGGGTGACGGCGCACTGCTTCGGCGAGGAGTCGGTGCACCAGCTCGTGCGGGCCGGCATCGACGGCATCGAGCACGGCACCGGGCTGGACGCTGCGACGATCGGGCTGATGGCCGAGCGGCGGGTGGCGCTCGTGCCCACCCTGGTGAACCTGGAGAACTTCCCGTCCCTCGCCGCCGCCGGCGAGGACAAGTTCCCGCGCTATGCCGACCACATGCGCTCCCTTTACGCGCGGCGGCTGGACACCATCGCCGCCGCCGTTGAGGCGGGCGTGCCGGTGTTCGCCGGCACCGACGCTGGCGGCACCATCAGCCACGGCGTGCTCGGCACGGAGATCGGCCTGCTCGCCGGGCTCGGTGGCGCCGACTTCGCCCTCGGCGCCGCGTCGTGGCGCGCCAGGGAGTGGCTCGGTGCGCCTCCGGTGGCGGAGGGGGCCTGGGCCGACCTGGTCGTGTACGCCGCCGATCCGCGCGCAGATGTCGCCGTGACCAGGCATCCGGCCCTGGTCATCCTCCGCGGCCGCGTAGTCTTCCCGCACCCCTGAACGGCGGGTTGCGGCGAACGGTCAGGTTGAGCGGAGTTCGCTGGGCACGGCGATCACGTCCACCAGTGCGCCGTTGCGCCACACCGTGATCTCCACCGGGCGCCCTATGGCCTCCTCGACCATCCAGCGCTGCAGGTTCGTGGCCGTGCCCATCGGCTCGCCGGCCACTGCCACCACGATGTCGCCCGGACGCAGCGCGGCCACCGCGGCCGGGCTCCCGGCCACCACCTGGGCCACGCGAAGGCCGTTGCGCCGGCCGAGCTTGGCCGCCAGCGGCGGTGGCAGCGGCGACTGGGTGGCCGCCACCCCCAGCCACGCCCGCCGTACCCGTCCGGTGGTCATCAGGGCCGTGATGATCCGCTGGGTGGTGGAGTTGATCGGTACCGCCAGCCCGACGCCGACGCCGGCCACGGCGGTGTTCACCCCCACCATGCGCCCCCTGCTGTCGGCCAGCACGCCGCCGCTGTTGCCCGGGTTGAGCGCTGCGTCGGTCTGGATCACCTCGTCCACCACCCGGCCGCCCCTGGTCGGCAGGGAGCGGCCGAGGCCGGAGACGATTCCTGCCGTGACCGAGCCGGCCAGCCCCAGCGGGTTACCGAGAGCTACCACCAACTGACCCACCTTCAGCTCTGCGGCGTCACCCAGGGGCACCGGGGTGGGCAGCTCCCCGCGCGCGCGCAGCACGGCCAGGTCGGAGAGCGGGTCGCGGCCGGCGACGTCGGCCACGGCCTCGGTGCCGTCGGCGAAGGCTGCGGTGGCGGAGTCCGCACCCTCGACGACGTGGGCGCTGGTGAGCAGGAAGCCGTCCGGGGTGAGCACGCTCGCGCTGCCGCCGCCCTCACCGCGACGGCCGCGGACGCGCAGGCTGGCGACGCTCGGCAGCACCTGCTCGGCAACGGTCGTGACGATCGCGGAGTAGGCGTCCAGCGGATCGGTCTGTGCCATGCCAGCCAAACGCCGTGGGCAGTGCGCCGATTCCGGCTGCACGCCGTGGGCGAACGCGCTCCGGCCGGGCGCGGCCGGTGGCGCATTGGCGCCCGCGTCGGGTGCTCTGGCAGAATGGCCGGTGCATCTGTGCCCGGCGGTGCCCTCTCAACCCGGCGGCCACGGATCCACCCGAACCAGGCAGGGGTTGCCCCACAGCGTCCGCCTGGCTCACCCGTCCGGGCCGGTGACGTCATCGGTCCTTGTGCCAACAGGAGAACCCACACACGTGGCTGTCAAGATTCGTCTCAAGCGGCTCGGCAAGATCCGCTCCCCGCACTACCGCATCGTCGTCATGGACGCCCGCGCCAAGCGCGACGGCCGGGCCATCGAGGAGATCGGCATCTACCACCCCAAGAACCAGCCGTCGCTGATCCAGGTGGATTCCGAGCGCGCGCAGTACTGGCTCGGCGTGGGCGCACAGCCCACCGAGGCGGTCGTCGCGCTGCTCAAGCGCACCGGTGACTGGCAGAAGTTCAGCGGTGACACCAGCCCGTCCGGCGTGGAGCCGCAGGCGGCGCCCAAGGACAAGGTGGCGCTGTTCAACGCCGCCCTGGCCGAGGCCGACAGCGAGCCGGCCACCGCAGCCATCTCGAAGTCGCGCAAGAAGTCCGCTGATGCCGAGGCCGAAGCCGAGGCTCCGGCTGAGGCTGAAGAGGCCTGAGCGTGCTCGCCGACGCACTTGAGCACCTGGTCCGTGGCCTGGTGCCCAATCCGGACGACGTCCGGGTGCGCGAGTCCGACCGGGGCCGCGTCCGCACCCTCGAGGTGCGGGTGCACCCGGAGGACATCGGCAAGGTCATCGGGCGCCAGGGCCGCACCGCCGGCGCACTGCGCACCGTGATCGCCGCCCTGGCCGGTCGCGAGCAGGTGCGGGTCGACTTCGTCGACGTCGACCGCCGGCCGCGGCGCCGCTGAACCAGAATAGGAACCGTCCCCAGGGGACGGTTCCTATTTCGTTTCACCACCCGTGCACCCGAACCGTGGAGAGATGTGGCTGAGCAGGTGATCGTCGGCACGGTCGGGCGCGCGCACGGGCTGCGCGGCCAGGTGAACGTGCGGCCCCGCACCGACAGCGTGGCGGAACGCTTCGGCGCGGGCGCTGTGGTGACCGCAGCCGGGCGGCAGCTCACCTCCACCGGGTACAACCTGCAGCACGGACGGCTGGTGGTCGGCTTCGCCGGCGTCACCGACCGCAGCGCAGCTGAGGCGCTGCACGGTCTCGACCTCTGGGCCGAGGGCCCTGCACAGGTGGCCGACTCCGACGAGTTCCACGACACCACCCTGATCGGGCTCGCCGCGGTCGATCCGGCCGGCACCCCGCTGGGGGAGGTGGTCGCCGTCCAGCACCACCCCGCCCAGGACCTCCTGGTGGTGCGCACCCCGGCAGGCGACCGGCTCGTGCCGTTCGTCACCGAACTGGTGCCGGAGGTCGACCCTGCGGCCGGACGGCTGGTCATCGACCCCATTCCCGGGCTGCTGGACGAGGTGCCCGATGCGGATTGACCTGGTCAGCATCTTCGGCGACTACTTCGCCCCGCTGCAGCTGTCCCTGGTCGGCAAGGCGATCGCTGCCGGGATCGTGAGCGTCGGCGTGCACGACCTCCGCACCTGGACCCACGACCGGCACCGCACGGTGGACGACACCCCCTACGGCGGTGGTGCCGGCATGGTGATGAAGCCCGAGCCCTGGGGGGAGGCGCTGGACGAGCTCGTGCCTCCGGGTGGCCCCACGCCGTTGCTGGTGGTGCCCAGCCCGGCCGGCGTCCGGTTCACCCAGGCCCTGGCCGACGAACTCGCCCGGCGGGACTGGCTGCTGTTCGCCTGTGGCCGCTACGAGGGCATCGACGCCCGGGTGGTGGAGCACGCCGCCACCCGGATGGACGTGCTCGAGGTCAGCCTCGGCGACTACGTGCTGAACGGCGGTGAGGTTGCCGCCCTGGCGATCATCGAGGCTGTCGTCCGGCTGCTGCCAGGGGTGCTGGGCAATCCCGATTCGCTGGTCGAGGAATCCCACGGCGCCGACCTGTCCGGCCTCCTGGAGTACCCGGTGTACACCAAGCCGGCGCTCTGGCGCGGCCACGAAGTGCCGGCGGTGCTGTTGTCCGGGCACCACGGCGAGGTGGCCAGGTGGCGGCTGGAGGAGGCTCGCCGGCGCACCGCAGAACGCCGTCCCGACCTGCTCGAGGGGCTGAATTAGCGCACGCCGATTTTGCCCAAATGGGCCGAATGGGCGATTCGTCCAGTGGTTGTCCGGTATCTGAGACCGGTCCTGCCGGAAAGCCGCCACTTGGCCGGGAGAAGGGCAAATCCTCACTAGGGTGGCCCTGTGGCGACAACGACTCTTACCCCTCATCAGAGAGCTGTCCGGTCCACCGTAGCCCTCAAGGTCCTGATGGCCCTTACCGGTTTGGTGATGATCGGCTTCCTGCTGATGCACATGTACGGCAACCTCAAAATGTTCCTCGGGCCCGAGGCATTCGACCACTATGCGCACTGGCTGAAGGGCGAGGGCGACGAGCCCGGCCTGCTCTACCCGCTGCTGCCGCAGGGCTGGTTCATCTGGATCTTCCGCGCCTTCATGGTGGCCTCGATCGTGCTGCACATCTACTCGGCCGGCACACTGTGGCGCCGCGCCCTCGCAGCCAACCCGACCACCTATGAGGCCAAGCGCAAGCTGGCCCAGACCTACTCGGCGCGCACCATGCGCTGGGGCGGCATCATCCTGGCCGGGTTCCTGGTGTTCCACCTGCTGCAGTTCACCGTGCGCAGCTCGCTGGTCAACTCCCAGCCCGGCGCAACTCCGTTCGACATGGTGGTCGGGGAGTTCAGCGTGTGGTGGCTGGTGCTGGCCTACGCGATCTGGATGGTGGCGGTGTGCATGCACGTCCGCCACGGCTTCTGGAGCGCGTTCGCGACGCTCGGCGCCAACACCAGCGCGAAGGCGCGCGTGGTGCTGAACGGCTGCGCCTGGGCGATCGCCCTCCTGCTCTACATCGGCTTCATGATCATGCCGGTGGCCGTGTTCTTCGGATGGATCCAGTGATGACGACGACTATCGACCCCGCAGCCGCGAAGGCTGGCCAGGCGCTTCCGGGCGCCGACTACTTCACCCTCGGCGAGGAGATCCGGGACACCAAGGCCCCGGCCGGCCCGATCGAGGCCAAGTGGAGCAAGCGCAAGTTCGAGGCACGGCTGGTGAACCCGGCCAACCGCCGCAAGCTCACCGTGATCATCGTCGGCACCGGCCTCGCCGGTGGCGCGGCGGCGGCCTCGCTCGGCGAGGCCGGCTACAACGTGCTGAACTTCTGCTACCAGGACAGCCCCCGCCGGGCCCACTCGATCGCTGCGCAGGGTGGCATCAACGCCGCCAAGAACTACCGCAACGACAACGACTCGACCTTCCGGCTGTTCTACGACACCGTCAAGGGCGGTGACTACCGCGCCCGGGAGAACAACGTCTACCGGTTGGCCGAGGTCAGCGCGAACATCATCGACCAGTGCGTGGCTCAGGGCGTCCCGTTCGCCCGCGAGTACGGCGGCCTGCTGGACAACCGCTCCTTCGGCGGCGTGCAGGTGCAGCGCACGTTCTACGCGCGCGGCCAGACCGGCCAGCAGCTGCTGATCGGCGCCTACCAGGCGCTGGAGCGCCAGGTGGCCGCAGGGACCGTGCAGATGCACACCCGCCACGAGATGCTCGAACTGATCACCGTCGACGGCCGCGCCCGCGGCATCGTCACCCGCGACATGGTCACCGGCGAGATCCAGAGCTGGTTCGGCGACGCAGTCGTGCTGGCCACCGGCGGCTACGGCAACGTGTTCTTCCTCTCCACCAACGCGATGGGCTGCAACGTGACCGCCGACTGGCGGGCACACCGCAAGGGCGCCTACTTCGGCAACCCCTGCTACACGCAGATCCACCCCACCTGCATCCCGGTGCACGGCGAGACCCAGTCCAAGCTCACGCTGATGTCTGAGTCGCTGCGCAACGACGGCCGCATCTGGGTGCCCAAGCGCGCAGAGGACTGCGACAAGGATCCCCGCCAGATCGCAGAGGAGGACCGCGACTACTACCTGGAGCGGATCTACCCGGCGTTCGGCAACCTGGTGCCGCGCGACATCGCGTCCCGGCAGGCCAAGAACATGTGCGACGAGGGCCGCGGTGTCGGTCCTGCGGTCAAGGAGTTCGACGAGAACGGCAACGAGCGGATGGTCCGCCGCGGGGTCTACCTCGACTTCTCCGACGCCATCGGTCGCCTCGGCAAGGACGGCGTCGCCGCCCGCTACGGCAACCTGTTCGACATGTACGCCCAGATCACCGGCGAGAACCCGTACGAGACCCCGATGCGGATCTACCCGGCGGTGCACTACACCATGGGTGGGCTGTGGGTGGACTACGACCTCTCGTCCAACGTGCCCGGGCTGTACGTGACCGGTGAGGCGAACTTCTCCGACCACGGCGCGAACCGCCTCGGCGCCTCGGCCCTGATGCAGGGCCTGGCCGACGGCTACTTCGTGCTGCCGAACACCATCAACGACTACCTGGCCGACGCGCCGTTCGAGAAGATCGACGACTCGCACCCGGCAGCGGTCGAGGCGCTGGAGGCGGTCAAGAGCCGCATCGACGCACTGCTCGCCGTCAACGGCACCCGCACGGTCGACTCCTTCCACAAGGAACTCGGCCAGATCATGTGGGAGTACTGCGGCATGGAGCGCACCGAGGAGGGCCTCAAGCTCGCCATCGAGAAGATCGACGCGCTGCGCGAGGAGTTCTGGCGCGACGTGAAGGTGACCGGCGTGAACGAGGACTTCAACCAGACCCTCGAGCGGGCCGGCCGCGTGGTCGACTTCTTCGAGCTGGGCCGGCTGATGTGCGTGGACGCCCTGCACCGGCGTGAGTCGTGTGGCGGCCACTTCCGCGCGGAGAGCCAGACCGAGGACGGCGAGGCACTGCGCCACGACGACGAATTCCTCTACGTCGCCGCGTGGGAGTTCACCGGCACCGGCGAGAAGCCGGTGCTGCACAAGGAACCGCTGGAGTACAACTTCATCGAGCTGAAGCAACGGAGTTATAAGTGAACGTCACCCTGCGCGTATGGCGCCAAGCAAACGCCCAGACCGAAGGGCGCATGGTCACCTACCAGGTCCAGGACGTCTCCCCGGACATGTCGTTCCTGGAGATGCTCGACCTGCTGAACGAGGACCTCACCGTCAAGGGTGAGGAGCCGGTGGCCTTCGACCACGACTGCCGCGAGGGCATCTGCGGCATGTGTGGCGTGGTGATCAACGGCACCGCACACGGGCGGGGCAACTCCCCGGTGCCGACCACCACCTGCCAGCTGCACATGCGCTCGTTCGAGGACGGCGCCGTGATCGACGTCGAGCCGTGGCGGGCGGGCCCGTTCCCGGTGATCAAGGACCTGGTCGTCGACCGGACCGCGTTCGACCGGATCATCCAGGCCGGCGGCTTCATCTCCGCCAACACCGGTGCAGCCCCGGACGCGCACGCAGCGCCCGTGGGCAAGCTGAAGGCCGACCGCTCGTTCGACGCCGCCACCTGCATCGGTTGCGGCGCCTGCGTCGCGGCCTGCCCGAACTCCTCGGCGATGCTGTTCACCGCTGCCAAGATCACCCACCTGGCCATGCTCCCGCAGGGCCAGCCGGAGCGGCACAGCCGGATCAAGACGATGATCGGCACCCACGACGAGGAGGGCTTCGGCAACTGCACCAACATCGGTGAGTGCGTCGCGGTCTGCCCCAAGGAGATCCCGTTCGACACGATCAGCCAGCTCAACCGCGACCTGATCGCCTCGCTGTTCAAGAAGGACGGCAAGTAGCCGGTCCGCCACGAAGGCAGCGCTGAGGAAACCTGCGCAGCCGACCTGCGAAAACTCGCGGCCGCCCCCGATAATTCGGGGGCGGCTGTGAGTTTCGGGGCCTGAGTCCCCGGGGTTGCGTCCGCCGACCGGGAGGATGCCCAAATGCCCTACGAGAGGCTCGACGCAGCGGCGGTGATCGCCACCGCCGAGCGGCTGGAGCGGCGCATCCGGGCGAGGTTCCCCGACCGCAACCTCGGCGGCGTGGCCGAGCGGCTGCTCGCCGTCACCCGGGACGTGGAACTGATCGCGGCCAGGGCGCAACGGGGACGCTGGATCCGCGCAGCGAGCCTGGTGCTGATCGGGCTGCTCGCCGTGCTGGCGGTGATCTCCCTGGTGGCTGTGCTGCTCGAACTGGCCGGCAGTGCCGGGACGACCCTGCTGTGGCTGCAGGCGGTGGAGACCACCATCAACGACGTGGTCTTCGTCGGTGTTGCGATCGCCTTCCTGTGGCTGCTGCCTGCCCAGCTGGAGCGCCGGAGGATCCTGGCCGAACTGCACCGGCTGCGGTCGCTGGCGCACGTGATCGACATGCACCAGCTCACGAAGGATCCCGAACGCTTCGAGCCGGGCTTCGAGCGGACCTCACAGACGGTCGACATCGGCCTCCGGCCGGGCCAGATGGCCACCTACCTCGACTACTGCTCCGAGCTGCTCTCACTGGTGGCGAAGGCCGCGGCGCTGTACGCCGAGTACAGCACCGACCCGGCAGTGCTGGCGACGATCTCCGACATCGAGAACCTCACCAACGGCATGTCGCGCAAGATCTGGCAGAAGCTCGCGATGCTCGCCAACACCGGTGCCAGGGCTGCAGCCGACGCCGCTGACTGAGGCCGGGGACCGGCCCGATTTCCCGGCCCGGCAGGCGGTGTGGCAAACTTGGTCCTCGTTGTGCCATGGCGCTCCTGCCACAGGGGGAAGGCGCCGGGCCTCATCGAAACTTACTAGACGAAGTGTCCTGTGGCACTGGCGAGGAAACCATGAACCAGCTGGTTGAGCAGATCGGCAAGTCCGCCCTCCGCGAGGACGTCCCGGACTTCCGCCCGGGCGACAACGTGAAGGTGCACGTGCGGGTCATCGAGGGCAACCGCTCGCGGATCCAGGTCTTCGCCGGGGCCGTGATCTCCCGCACCGGTTCCGGGATCGCCGAGTCCTTCACCGTCCGCAAGGTCAGCTTCGGCACCGGTGTCGAGCGCACCTTCCCGCTGCACAGCCCGATCATCGAGAAGATCGAGCTCGAGCGCATGGGCGACGTGCGACGCGCCAAGCTGTACTACCTCCGCGGTCTGCGCGGCAAGGCTGCAAAGATCAAGGAGAAGCGCGACCGCTGACCCCACCCCGACGCCGGTGCGGTCACCGATAATGGCAGCGACGGCGTTGAAGAAGGGATGGCGATGAGCGCTCCGGCCGAGGCCCAGGGCGGTTCCGGCCCCTCGGCCTGGCGAGCCGTCGGCGGCTGGCTCCGCGAGATCGCCATCGTCGTGGTGGGCGCCCTGATCGCGTCCACGCTGCTGCGGGTGTTCGTCTTCCAGATGTTCGTGATCCCCTCGGGGTCGATGGAGAACACGCTGCTGATCCGCGACCGGGTGGCGGTGCAGAAGATCGTCGGGTTCCAGCGCGGGGACATCGTGGTGTTCCGCGACACCCTCGGTTGGCTCGCCCCGGCAGAGCAGGAGGACGACCCGCTCCGCAAGGCGCTGATCTTCGTCGGCCTCGCGCCGGACGAGAGCTCGAACCACCTGATCAAGCGGGTCATCGGAGTGGCCGGCGACCATGTCACCTGCTGCGACGCGCGCGGCCGGCTCACCGTGAACGGCGTCGCGCTCAACGAGACCGGCTACCTCTACACCGACGCGGGCACCGGCCGGCAGGTGGACCCTTCGGCTGTGGCTTTCGACGTGGTGGTGCCGGCCGGAACGGTGTTCGTGATGGGCGACCACCGCAACAATTCCCAGGACTCCCGCTGCCACCTCAGCGATGACACCGACGGGGCTCCGCCCGGCTCTGCAGCGTTCATCCCCACAGAGAACATCGTGGGCAGCTCGGTGGCCGTCGTGTTCCCGTTCAGCCGCTTCCACGGCCTCGACCGGCCGCGCACCTTCGAAGGCGTCCCGCCAGGAGGGACGCCGCCGGCGGAACCGGTGATCACCGGGCCGAGGGTCGTGTGCTGAGGTGCGGCCATGACGATCGTGGTGCGCAGGGACGCCGGCATCTACGGCTACGAGGCCTCGCTGCGCCGGGCCGGGTTCAACCTGATCGCCGGCGCTGACGAGGCCGGCCGGGGAGCCTGCGCCGGGCCGCTGGTGGCCGGAGCGGTCATCCTGCGTCCTGGCCGGGCGGGGGAGATCGAAGGGCTGGCCGACTCCAAGCTGCTCACCCCGCTGGCCAGGGAGCGGGTCTACGCGCGGATCGTCGCCAGGGCGTTGGCCTGGAGCGTGGTGTCGGTCGAGGCCGACGAGTGCGACGCGCTGGGCATGCACCAGGCCAACCTCGCCGCCCTCCGCCGCGCCGTCCTGCGGCTGGAGCCCGGTGCCGACTTCGCGCTCACCGACGGCTTCGGGGTGGACGGACTCGGCGCCCCCAGCCTCGCGATCTGGAAGGGCGACCGCGTGGCTGCCTGCGTCGCCGCAGCCTCCGTGGTGGCGAAGGTCACCCGGGACCGGATCATGGCCGGCTGGCACGACTCCTACCCGGCCTACGCCTTCGACATCCACAAGGGCTACTGCACCCCGTTGCACCAGGAACGCCTGGACGCCAACGGGCCCAGCCCGATCCACCGGTGGTGCTTCGACAACGTCCGCAGGGCTGCGGTGCGTCCCTCCGGCGACGACGCTGCCGGGGTCGGCGGCCCTGTTAGAGTGACTGCGTCATGAGCGCCGAGGACCTTGAACAGTACGAGTCCGAACTCGAACTGCAGCTGTACCGGGAGTACAAGGATGTCGTCGGCATCTTCACCTACGCCGTGGAGACCGAGCGGCGCTTCTACCTGTGCAACGCTGTCGACCTGAAGGTGCGCACCGAGGGCGGGGACGTCTACTACGAGGTGTCGATGGGTGACGCCTGGGTCTGGGACATGTACCGGCCGGCGCGGTTCGTGAAGAGCGCCAAGGTGCTCACGTTCCGCGACGTGTCCATCGAGGAGATCGCCCACAGCGACCTGAAGGTGCCCGACACCCTCTGAGGTCCGCGCGCCAGCGGGTGCTGTGGATAGTTGTCCGGCTGTCCACAGGCGCCGCCGTTCCGTGACGCGGATCCGGCCGGGGTGCCCACACTGACCACCGGGAGGTGGGGCGTGGGCAGGGCAGAGGTCTGGCACACCGGTGAGGAACTGGCCGTACGGCACCTGGAGGGGCTCGGCTGGCGGATCCTGGAGCGCAACTGGCGCTGCCCGGCCGGGGAGCTGGACATCGTCGCGGTACAGCCCGGGCCCGAGCCGGTGGTGGTGTTCTGCGAGGTGAAGTGCCGCCGCGGGCTGGCCTTCGGCCAGCCGCTGGAGGGCATCACGGCTGCGAAGCTGGCCAAGTTGCGCGAACTCGCGCTGCACTGGCTGCGTGCCCAGCCGGCACCCGTGGCGCACATCCGGTTCGACGGGGTGGGCGTGCTGCTGGCGCGGGACGCCGAGCCGGTCATCACCCACGTTCCGGGAATCGGCGGATGAGCCAGGCGCGGGCGTGGTCGGTGGCGCTCGTCGGCATCGAGGGGGCCATGGTCGAGGTGGAGGCGGCGATCAGCTCCGGCCTGCCCCGCACCACCATGGTCGGGCTGCCTGACGCGGCGCTCTACGAGGCCCGGGACCGGTGCCGGGCGGCGATGGCGTCCTCAGGCAGGGGCTGGCCGTCCGACCCGGTGACGATCAACCTGTCGCCGGCGACGCTGCCCAAGGCCGGGTCGCACTACGACCTGGCCATCGCCGCTGCCGTTGCTGCTGCCGGCCGCAAGTTCGACCCCGGTGCGCTGGAGGGCCTGGCGATCTTCGGTGAACTGGGCCTGGACGGCAGGGTGCGCACGGTGCGCGGGCTGCTGCCCGCGCTCCTCGCCGCGGCCAGGCGCGGCTTCGGCAAGGCTGTGGTGCCCGCGGGCCAGCTGCGCGAGGCCGCCCTGGTGGCCGGGCTGACCGTGTTCGGTGCCGCTGACCTGGCCGACCTCTTCGACATCCTCACCGGTGGCCCCGGCGCCGCGCCGCTGCCGCCTGCGGTGCCGTCCCCGCCACCCGCGGCGCCGCTCGACCTGGCCGATGTCGCCGGCCAGCTCGACGGCAAGTGGGCCCTCGAGGTGGCCGCGGCCGGCCGGCACCACCTCTACCTGCACGGCCCGCCGGGCGTCGGCAAGACCCTGCTGGCCGAGCGCCTGCCCGGCCTGCTGCCCGATCTGGAGCCGGCGGAGGCGCTGGAGGTGTCCGCGATCCACTCCCTGGCCGGGATGAACCTCGACGGGGGTCTGGTGCGCCGACCGCCGTACGCCGACCCCCACCACTCCGCATCGATCGCCAGCCTGGTCGGTGGCGGGGCGAGGATCGCGATGCCCGGCGCCGTGTCGCGGGCCCACCGCGGCGTGCTCTTCCTCGACGAGGCTCCGGAGTTCTCCCCGCGGGTGATGGAAGCCCTGCGCGTACCCCTGGAGTCGGGCCGGATCGTGCTCGGCCGCGCCGTGGCCACCGCCACCTACCCCGCAAGCTTCCAGCTCGTCCTCGCTGCCAACCCGTGCCCCTGCGGCATGGCGACCACCCCTGGCGGGAACTGCAGGTGCGCGCCGATGGTGGTGCGCCGCTACGCGTCCCGGGTGTCCGGTCCGATCCTTGACCGGATCGACATCCACCAGCACCTCAAGCCGGTGCGCGCCGCCCTGCTGCGCAACGCCGAGCCGGGGGAGAGCAGCCAGGCGGTTGCCGAGCGCGTGTGGCTGGCGAGGGAGCGGCAACACCACCGGCTCGAGCCGGGCGGCTGGCGCACCAACGGCGAAGTGCCGGGACCGGCGCTGCGCAAGCGCCTGCCGCTGCCGGAGGGCTCCGACCTGCTCGACATCGCGGTGGCGAGGGCAGGCTGTCGGCCCGCGGCGTCGACAAGGTGTTGCGCCTGGCCTGGACGATCTGCGACCTCGCCGGGGCCGGCCGCCCGAGCCGGGACCACCTGCGCACCGCGCTGGCCATGCGTGGCGGCGCCGAGCAGGAGCCGGGAGCAGCGTGATGGACGAGCGGACGGCCCGGATGTGCCTGGCCGCTGTGGTGGAGCCCGGCCACCCGGCTGCTGCCGAGGCGGTCGCGGCCTACGGGGCGGAACAGGTCTGGGCCGGGCTGGTGAAACCCGGGGCCGACCTGCCACTGGCCAGGCGGGCGCGGGCCGTGCAACCGGGCGAGCTGCTGGCCCGCACCATCGACGCGGGCATGCGCTTCGTCATCCCCGCCGACGCCGAATGGCCGGCAGCGCTGCACGACCTCGCCGGATGTGAACCGGTGAACCAGCTCACCGGCGAGCCGCTCGGGCTGTGGGTGGCCGGTGGCGGCGACCTCGCCGAATCGGCAGCCTGTGCCGTGGCGATGGTCGGTTCCCGAGCTTCGACAGCGTACGGCGACACCGTCGCCGGCGACCTCGCGGCCGAGCTGTCTGAGGCCGGGCGGGCGGTCGTGTCCGGCGGTGCGTACGGCATCGACGCTGCGGCTCACCGCGGCTGCCTCGCAGGCCGGACCCCGACCGTCGCCGTGCTCGCCGGTGGGCTGGACGTGCCCTACCCGGCCGGGCACCGGCCACTGTTCGACCGGATCGCCCAACGTGGTGTCCTGGTGAGCGAACTGGCGCCAGGGGAGAACCCGACCAGGGTACGGTTCCTCGCCCGCAACCGGCTGATCGCTGCGCTGGCGCCCGGCACGGTGCTGGTGGAGGCGGCCGCCCGGTCAGGGGCAAGGAACACTGTGACCTGGGCCAACGCCATGGGCCGGGTGGTGATGGCCGTTCCCGGGCCCGTCACCAGCGCCACCTCGCTCACACCGCACCGCCTGATCCGGGACGCCGAAGCGGTGCTGGTGGCCAGCGCTGCCGACGTGCTGGAACTGCTCTCCCCGCTCGGACGGCCCAACCCGCGGGCGCGCGGTGAGCACCGGCCGACCGACGACCTGCCGCCGGAGATGCTGCGCCTCTACGAGGCCGTGCCGGCGCGGGGCAGCGCCGCACCCGGCGAACTGGCGCTGCGGGCCGGGCTGTCGCTGCCGAAGTGCCTGGCGCTGCTGGACGAGCTGGCCGAGCTCGGCTTCGTGCTGCAGAACGCTGTGGGCCAGTGGCAGCTGCCACCGCGTGCCGCGCCGGCTCACCGGTCGCGGTAGGCCTCCAGCAGCCGCAGCCACACCTCGCTGGAAGTGGGATAGGAGGGGACGGCGTGCCACAGCGTGGCCGCGGTCAGCCCGCCGACGACCGCGACGGTCGCTGCATGCACCAGTTCGGCAACCTCCGTGCCGGCGAAGGTCGCGCCCAGCAGCGGGCCGTCGGAGGCTGCGAACACTAGCTTGGCCCGGCCCGGGGCCTCGTCGCGGAGCAGGCCGTAGCCGGAAGCGGACGACATCGGCACCTCGACGCAGTCCACGGCCAGGCCGGCCGACCGGGCCCCAGCCTCGGTGAGCCCGACCGAGGACACCTGGGGGTCGGTGAACACCACCTGCGGCACCGGCACGTCGGTCGGGACCTGGGGCGCCGGGCGGCCTTCTGCGAGCGCGCCGATCCGCTCACCGACCAGGCGGGCGCGGTACTTCCCCCAGTGGGTCAGCGCCGGCTCGCCGCTGGCGTCGCCCACCGCGTACAGCCAGTCCGGGCGTCGTGCCGGATCGCCGAAGCCGTCCGGGGTCAGCCCGATCGTCTCGAGGCCCAGGTCGTCGGTCGCAGGCCGCCGGCCGGTGGCCACGAGCACCTCGGCGAAGTCGTGGGTGGTCCCGTCGACGGTGAGGCTGACCCGCCCGCCGTGCAGCCGGCCGAGGCCGGTGCCGGCGGCCCCGGCGCGGGCCGCGGCGCTGACGTCCGCGCCGAACCGCACCTCAACGCCCGCCGCCCGCAGCCCGTCCGCCACCAGCTCGGCGGCGAACGGCTCCAGGCGCTGGAGCAACCGGTCGCCGCGCACCAGCAGGGTGACCCGCGAACCCAGCCCGGCGAGCCACTGCGCAGCCTCGGCTGCAACGACACCACCGCCCACCACAGCGATCGACTCCGGCACTTCGACGATCGCGGTGGCGTCGCGCGAGGTCCACGGGTGGGTGGCTGCGAACAGTTCCGGGATCACCGGGCGGCTGCCGGTTGCGACTACGACCGCGTGGCGGGCGGTCACCTCGCGGTCGCCGTCCGGCGCCGTGACCGCGACCGTCCGTTCACCCGCCAGCCGGGCCGTGCCCCGCGCCAGGTCGATCCCCGCGCCGGCCGCCCACTCCGCCTGGCCGGAGTCGTCGTACCCTGCCACCCAGTAGTCGCGCCGGGCCAGCAGCGCGGACACGTCCAGCGGCAGGCGATCCGGCAGCCCACCGAGTTGCTGCGCTGTGGCGCGTACCTCCAGCGGCCGCAGCAGCGCCTTGCTCGGCATGCAGGCGTAATAGGAGCACTCCCCGCCGACCAGCGCCGGCTCGACCAGCAGCGCGGTGCGTCGCGACCTGCGGATCGCGTAGTCCGCAGCGTTCTCCCCGGCAGCTCCCGCGCCGATCACCACAACGTCGTAGACCTGTGTCGTCATGCCCACCAGTGTGGTTGAGGTCACGATCGGGCAACAGTGCGTCCCGGGCGAGCAATTCCCGCAACGAAAGCGCTCGGCCGTCCGTGCAACCGGCATGAAGACCACATCGTTCCTCGCTGCGGCCCTCGCCGGGCCGCTGTTGCTCCTGGCCGGGTGCAGTGCCTCTGGCGCCGCGCCGGCGATGGCGCCGGAGGCCACGGCCGCCGGCGGCGACTACGCGCAGCAGGACCGCAACCCGCTGCCGGGGGACGGTTCCGGGCCGCAGGGCGCACCCGCCGACGTGCCGGTCACGGCCGGGCAGAAGCTCGCCCGCACCGCGCGGGTGGGCCTCACCGTCACCGACGTCGAGTCGGCGGCGATCCAGCTGCGCCAGCTGGCGGCGTCCATGGGCGGGATCGTCAGCGCAGAGAACCTCGTCACGAGGGTGGACCCGGAAGGCCCCGCGCGGCCGGTCTCGACGATGGTGATCACGGTCACGGCCGACAAGCTCGACAGCACGCTCGACCAGCTGAAGTCGGTGGGCACCGTGACCGACCGGGTGATCATGTCCGAGGACGTGACCACCCAGGTCGCGGACGTCGACGCCAGGGTCAAGACCCTGGAAGCATCGATCGCCCGCCTGCGCGAGTTGTCCGGAAAGGCCGGCAGCATCCGCGAGCTCACCGAACTGGAGGCTGAGCTGACCAACCGCATCTCCGAGCGGGACTCCCTGATCGCGCAGCAGAAGGTTCTGGCCCAGCGGGTGGCCCAGTCGCCGATCACGATCTCGCTGCAGTTGCCCCCGCCGGCCGGACAGCTGGAGTCGACCGGCTTCCTCGAGGGCCTGGTGGCGGGCTGGAACGCACTGTTGACCAGCAGCCGGGTGCTGCTGACCGCGGTCGGCGCAGCCCTGCCGTTCGTGGCGCTGGCCGGCCTGGTCGCCACCCCGTTCCTGGTGTGGCGCCGCCGCTCCAGGGCTCGCACGGCGGCCGGCGGGACGGCGCCCTCGGCGGCGACTCCGGCGCCGCGGGGCGAGCCCGGCGCTGACGAGTGACAACGCCCTCCCAGCGCTCGTGTCACCCTTCGGGGGGACAGACGGCGGCACCCCTGGATGCCTAGGATGGCGGGCGCAGGGGGGGAGCAGGCGCTATCCGTTGCGAGGCCTGATGGGCTGATAGCGACTGACCTGAGGATTACCAGATCGCAGCTGAAGTGAAGCGGACGAGCCTTTCGGCCCGTCCGCTCCTCTTTTTCCGTCCTAGTCGACCGCTGTGGCATCCACCAGGCCGGCATCCACCAGCCTGCCGCCGGCATAGGCGCCGACCGCCACGTCACCGGCCGCTAGCTCTGGCAACTGCCTGCGGACCCCGGCGTCGGGCCGCAGCGCGAGGTAGCCGGTGAGCTCAGGACGAGTGGCGAGCACCGAGTCGGGCAGGCCGCGCCGGTCGTGGCGCAGCAGCGCCGACCCACCACCGGTGATGTCCTCGGCGTCGACCTGCAGCGAGCCCGGTTCGCCCCAGTGCAGCCGGAACTCCAGGCGGGAGGGGTCCACCGGCAGCGCGTCCGCCGGCCAGGCGATCAGGCCGGGGGACAGCCACACCCCACGGGTCTGCTCCAGGCTCGGTTCGGTGGTCGGCCGGGTGACCGACGTGGCCACGGTGTGCCCGCTTAGGTCATAGCTGACCCGCACCACCATGCCGTCGGCAGGCACGGTCACGGCAACGTTGTCCGCGGGATAGGACTCGTCCCAGCCGAGGTTGTGGGCCACCTTGAACTCGTAGCTGCCGGCCGGCAGCTCACTGCTTGCCCAGGTGAACGTGCCGTCGCCGTCGGGGTCCTGCAGCCAGGGCCGCATGCAGTCCGGTGCCCAGTCCGTCCCGCAACCGAGCTCGGAGTTCCAGCTGCCGGGAGCAGTGATCAGGTCACCCTGCGCGTCGGACGTGACGTAGTGGGTGCGGTGGTCGTAGTAGAATGTGACGGTGCCCGGATTGGTGTAGGAGATGTTGTCGCCGTTGCGCACCCCGCCGGCGCCGTAGTTCTCGTCCCAAGTCCCGTTCAGTGCTGCCTTGTAGGCGTACTCGCCGGCGGGCAGGGTGAAGCTGCCCTTCCAGACCTGGTCGGCGGCCGACAGCGTGAGCTGCGCCTGGTCGCACCCGGGGGCCCAGTCCTCGGCGGCGCCGTTCCCGTCCACGCAGCCCATCTCGGAGTTGTGGTCACCGGGCACGCTCACCGCGTCCGGCTGGGTGACCGGGCCGACCGTGCCGTCGTCCCCGCCGGAGGCTGCCGGGGTGCCGACGATGCCGTAGGAGCCGGTGGCACTGATCCGTCCGGCGGCATCCTGCACCACCACGCGGTACTCCAGCAGCGTGCCCATGGCGAACTGCGTGACGTCGTGGAACACCCGGTACGGAGCGTTGTCGTCGGTGCCGAGCTGGCGCCAGTCCGAGGTGCCCACCGGGCGGTACCAGAAGCTCGCCTGGGCGAACTTGTCGGTGTTCAGCTCCGCTGAGATCTCGGCCCTGCCGCCCACGACTCCGCCCGGGGCGGGCGCGGTCAGCAACGGCACGGTCGGACGCCAGCCGCGGTCCACCCGGGTGCGGGCCTTGAACACCACCGCGGAGAGCGCGGGGACGCGCACCGTGACCCGGCCGTCGTGGTCGGAGCGGAGGGCGGTGTTGCTGCCGTAGAGCGGGCTGAAGCGCTCGTGGGCGTTGAACGTGTCGAACGTCGCCGACTTCGCGGTCGTCGCGTTGTTCAACGCCACGACGTACTCCACGCCGGTCCTGCGATCGACCCGGGAGAAGGCGTACACCCCCGCCCGTGCCGAAGCGTAGCGGTGCACCTGGGCTCCGTCGGCGAGCGCCGGGTGCGCCTGCCGCAGCGCGGCCAGCCTGCGGATGTGCCGGTACAGCGGCGCGCCCGGGTTGAACCGGTCCTTCGCTCCCGGGCTGTCGCCGAGCACCGGTTCGGTGGCGTACTGCTCGGTGCCGGTGGCGAACATGTCCTGGCGTGCGTCCTTGTCCCCGCCCGCGCCGATGAAGCCCTGTTCGTCGCCGTAGTAGACGATCGGCTGCCCGCGGGTGAGGTACATCAGTGCGTTGGCCAGCTGCACCCGCTTCATCAGGTCGGCGTCACCGGCCACCCCTCCGGCCCGCAGCAGGTAGGCGATCCGGCCCATGTCGTGGTTCCCGAGGAAGGTGGGCAGCTGGTAGGCGTTGGAGTCGGCGTCGGTGTAGTAGTCGTCCGCCGCGTACAGGTCCCGCAGCCTGGTGGTGCCCTGGCCGAGGGCGAACGCCTGCGCCTGCGCCTGGAAGCCGAAATCCAGGGTGGCCTGCAGCCGAGCGCGGGTGGTGAAGGTGCTCAGGTACTCGGGCCGGGCGTCGAAGACCTCCCCGAACATGAAGAAGTCACGGTTCCCGATGCTCCGCGCGCGCTCGAGGAGCGCGGGGGAGAACTCCTGCCAGAATTCGGTGTTGACGTGCTTCACGGTGTCGATGCGGAAGCCGTCGATACCCAGGTCGACCCAGGCCTTGTAGATGTCGATCATGCCGTTGACGACGCGGGGGTTCTCGGTGAACAGGTCGTCCAGGCCGATGAAGTCGCCGTACTCGCTGGACTCGCCGGCGAAGGTCGAATCACCCCGGTTGTGGTACAGCGTGCGGTCGTTGAGCCAGCCCGGCACCTTTACCGTCTCGTCCGCCTCGGTGCGGAACACCGGCGTGTAGGGGAAGGAGCTGTCGACGTCCAGCGCCGGGAAGTCGGGATCGCCGGCCACGGCCGCCGGGTCGAACACGTCGCCGGCGGCGTCGGTGTAGGGGTCGGTCTCGGTGGAGACATAGGAGTACTGCCCCTCGGCGTAGTCGATGACGTCGGCGGTGTGGTTGGTGATGATGTCGAAGAACACCTTCATGCCCTTGGCGTGGGCGAGCCGGATCAGGCGCCTCATGTCCGCGTTGGTGCCGAGGTGCGGGTCGATCTGGGTGAAGTCGGTGATCCAGTAGCCGTGGTAGCCGGCGCTCTCGTTGCCGGCGGTGCCTTGGACGGGCCGGTTCTTGAACGACGGCGTCAGCCAGATCGCCGTGGTGCCCAGGCCCTTGATGTAGTCGAGCTTGCCGATCAGGCCGGCCAGGTCGCCACCGTGGTAGAAGCCCTTGTCCGTGGGGTCGAAGCCGGTCTCGAGCCGGCCCCCAGCGAGGCCGCCGTCGTCGTTGCCCGGGTTGCCGTTGGCGAACCGGTCGGCCATCACGAAGTAGTAGCGCTCGTCGGTGAGCGGCCGGCGCAGGGAGTCCCGCGCCAGCCGCCGGTCCGCCCTTGAGGTGGCGCCGGCCAGTTCCACCGGCCGGACACCGATCGCGTGGGTCTCGGCGTCGAAACTGAACACCAGGCTGGCGTCGGAAACCAGGGCGAGGGGCAGGTTGGCGCCGTTGGCCGCGCCGCCCGCGCCATAGTTGACCTCCCAGCTGTCGTTGACCGCGATCTTGAACTCGTAGCTGCCCGCGGGCACGTCGAAGGTGGCCTGCCACGAACTGGTGCCAGGCACCTGGGCCAGGTGGGTGGCAGCGCAGTCCGGCTGCCAGTCCGCAGGGCAGCCGAGCTCGTCCTGCAGGGACCCGGCCACGGTGACGGAGGTGGTCTCCGCCCTCGCGGTCACGGGAGTGCCGGCGAGCAGGCCCGTGGCCAGTGCGCCGCACAGGAGGAGGGTGAGCAGGGGTCGACGCATCGGACGCTCCTTCGCAGTCACGCTGGCCAGAGCCGCCAGGGGTGGTGTGTGCAGCAGGGTAACCCCGGCGATTCAGCGGCTGGTAGGGCCTTCGGTGCCGAGCCGTCGCCGGCCTTGGTCCCACTGGGCGCCCTTCAGCAGAAGTACGGCTGGCCAGAGTCGCCGACCCAACCCCGCCAAAGGGGTTGCTAAGAACTTCAAGCGACCCTAATACTTGTCAGCGTGGCGCTGAGTCCTCGGGAGCGGGAGATCCTGGCGTTGCTCCGCGCCCAGCCACTGCTGGATGCCGCCGGCCTGGCCCGGGCTCTTGGCACGACCAAGGGGGCGGTGGCGGTGACCCTCTCTGCCCTCAGCCAGAAGGGTGAGATCGTCGGCCGCGGCTACGTGCTGCGGGGCCAACCCTGGGCCGTGGTCGTCGGCGGAGCCGCGTGGGACATCAAGGCCCGCAGCGCCGGCCCGGCTCGGCTGCACACGTCCAACCCGGGCACGCTGTCGCAGACCCCGGGCGGCGTCGGCCGCAACATCGCCGAGGGCATCGCCCGGCTGGGTGGCCGGGTCCACCTGCTCGCAGCGGTCGGTGCCGACGCCGCCGGCCGCGACCTGCTCGCGCGCACCAGCGAGGCGGGGGTCTACGTCGACCAGGTCGCGGTGAGCGCGCACGCCACTGGCAGCTACCTCGCCGTCCTGGACGCGGACGGCGAACTGGTGGTCGGGGTCTCCGACCTGGCTGCCACCGACGCCCTCGAGGTGGGGAGCCTGGCCAGGTCGCAGGAACTCCTGGCCCGGGCAGCGGTGGTGGTGCTCGACGGCAACATCCCCGCAGAGGTGGCAGCGTGGGTGCTCGGGGTGTGCGCAGCTGCCGGCGTCCGCGCAGTCCTGGAGCCGGTCAGCGTGGCGAAGGCCGCCCGGATGGCGGGGCTGCTCGGGCCCGGCCGTCCGGTGTTCGCAGTGACACCGAACCTCGACGAGCTCGGCGCGCTGGTCGGGGGTCCCGTGGCCGATGACCCGGCAGCGATCGACTCCGCCGCCGCGCACCTGCACCGGCTCGGCGTGCAACACGTGTGGGTCAGCCGGGGCGCCGGCGGCAGCCTGTTGGCCTCGGCCGACGGCAGCGCGGAGGCCTTTCCCGCGGCCGCGGCTGCCGTGGCCGACGTTACCGGGGCGGGGGACGCCATGACCGCGGGCTTCGTCGCCGCGCTGCTCGCCGGGGAGAGCCCCGCGGTTGCCGTCCGGCACGGCCACCTCGCCGCAGCGCTCACAGTGACCAGCCGGCACACCGTCCGGCCCGACCTCGGCGTGGCGTTCGCCGACGCCCTCGCCAGCCTCGACCAGTGAAGACCAGGAGCCGTCCATGACCGAACCGCACCCGATGCTCGCGCTCACCGAAGAGGTACGCGACGCCCTCGCGACCGGACGGCCGGTGGTGGCACTGGAGTCCACCATCATCAGCCACGGCATGCCCTACCCGAAGAACGTCGAGACCGCGCGGGAGGTCGAGCAGCTGGTCCGTGACGGCGGGGCGGTACCGGCCACGGTGGCTGTGCTGCACGGCGTGCCACGGATCGGGCTGTCGGACGACCAGCTCGACCTGCTCGGCTCCGACGGCGCGGTGCGCAAGGTGAGCATCCGCGACCTGCCCTACGTGGTCGCCCGCGGTGAGCACGGAGCCACCACGGTGGCCTCGACCATGCGCCTGGCAGCGCTGGCCGGCATCCGGGTGTTCGTCACGGGCGGGCTGGGCGGGGTGCACCGAGGCGCGGAGCACACCATGGACATCTCCGCAGACCTGACCGAGCTCAGCCTCACCGATGTTGCCGTGGTCAGCGCCGGGGTGAAGTCCCTGCTCGACATCGGGCGCACCCTCGAGGTGCTGGAGACCCTAGGCGTGCCGGTGATCACGGTGGGATCGGACGACTTCCCCTCGTTCTACTCCCGCTCGAGCGGCTTCGCCTCCCCGCTGCGCCTCGACACGGCAGCGGAGGTTGCGGCGGCGATGCGGGCCAAGTGGGGGCTGGGGATCGCCGGCGGCCTGGTGGTGGCCAACCCCATTCCGGTGGCGGACGAGATCCCGGAGGCGGAGATCGGCGCCCTGATCGCCACTGCGGTCGCGGAGGCCGAGACCCGCGGCATCTCCGGCGCTGCGATCACCCCGTTCCTGCTCGGGCGGATCGTTGAGCTCTCCGGCGGGGAGTCGCTGCGCGCGAACATCGCGCTGGTCAAGCACAACGCCAGGCTGGGTGCCGCGATCGCCGGAGCGTACGCCGCAGCCTGAACCCGGCTACCGGGCGAACACGAGCGCCGTCCCGTCCGGGGCGGTCAGCCGGATCGACGTGCCGTCGCCGGCCACGGCCGTGGCCCTGCCCAGGAGGTCGAGGAAGCGCCGTTCCTGCTCGCGCACCGCTTCGGGATTGCACAGCCGCAGCGTCGTGCCCAGCGGGCCGATGGTCACATCGTTGCCCGTCTGCGCCCACGCCCCGCTGTAGCGGTTGCAGCCCGTCGACCCGGACACGCGATCACCCTCCACCGTCAGCGACGGCTCGGTGCCCGGTACCACTGGCACCAGGGTGCCGCCGTCGTCGAAGCCGGTGAACTTCCAGGCGGTCCCCTCGACCTGCACCGGAGCTGCGGTGGTCACACTCGGGGTCGGGCTCTGGGACGGACTGGGCGAGGGTTCGGGCGGAGCGCCCGGGCGGAGCAGCAGGAACGCCACCACGGCCACGGTCACCACGAGTGCCCCGGCCACCACGTACACCCACCAGGGGATCCCGGGCCCTGGCGCCGGAGTTGCCGGCACAGCCGGGACCACCACGTCGAGTTGCCGGGCCTGGTCGGAGTTCTCCTCCGGGGCGCCGTCCGCCGAGTAGGCGATGAACCGCGCGGAATAGGTTCCGGGGGCGACCTCCGCCGCTGGGGCGAAGGTGACCGTGTACTGCTCGGTAACGCCCGGGCCGAGCTCGCGCAGCGGCCGGTCGACCGTGGTCCAGGCCAGCGCGTCCGGCGGGGCGGGGGACCCGGCCGGCCCGGCGGGGGCAAACGCGCCGAGCACGATCCTGGCCGGCACGGCCGCGGTGTTGGTGACGGTCGCGGTGGTGACGGCGCGGCCCTGGTTCAGCACCACCTGCGCCACCGGCAGGACTAGGACGATCGTGCTCATCGGCACTCCTGACGAGGGTGATCCAGCCATCTTGGCAGACCCCGCCCCGCTCGGGTAAGCAGGCGCCCCCGGACCGTCGTGACCGGTCCGGGGGCGCCTGTGGTTTGCTGGTCCCCCTACGACGCCTGTGCGGCCACGACCAGCGAGAACAGCTCCTGCGGCGTGGTGGCTGCCTTGAGCCGGTCCACCTCCGCGTCGTCGGAGAACAGGATCGCGATCGCCGACAGGATCTCCAGGTGCTCCCCGCCCTTGCCGGCGATGCCGACGACGAAGGTTGCCGGTTGACCGTCCCAGTCCACGCCGCCGTCATAGCGGACGAACGACAGCGCCGAACCCAGCACGGCGTCCTTGGCGTCGTTGGTGCCGTGGGGAATTGCGAGGCCGTTGCCCATGAAGGTGGAAACGGTTCGTTCGCGGTCCTGCATCGCCTCGTAGTAGGCAGGGGTCACTGCGCCTGCGCTGACCAGCAGGTCGGTCGCCTCCCGCATGGCTTCGTCGCGGGTGGCCGAACCCGGGTGGATCCGGACGAGGTCCGGGGTGAGGACGTTGTGGGTCTCCATGAGTCTGCGTGGCCTTTCTCGGTCCGGGGTGGCGGCGGGGCGCTGTCCCTTCGCCCCGCCGCCAGGGAATCACCGCTGTTGCGCGGCTCGGGCTGAAACCAGTTCCACGACCTCGTCGTACTTCGGCGAGTTCATGAAGTTGTCGACCGAGATGTGGATGGCGTCCGGAGCCTGGTGACGGGCCCGGTCGGTGAGCTGCGCCTGGGTGACCACGAGGTCGGCGCTGTCATCGAGGTTGGCGATCGCCTTGTTGACCACGGTGACGTCGGTGACGCCGGCGGCCTTGATCTTGTTGCGCAGGACGGAGGCGCCCATCGCGGAGGAGCCCATGCCGGCGTCGCAGGCGAACACGATGTTCTTCACCTGCCGGTCGACAAGCGTCGCAGCCGATCCGGTCTCGGTGCGGAGGCCGGCGAGGGCGTCGGAGGTCTTGCCCTTGTTGGCCTCGGTCTGGCTGATCGCTGCCTCGAACCGGTCGGTGCCGGCGGCCTCGGCGGCCAGGTCACGCTTGCGGGAGGCCCGCAGGATGATCGAGGCGACCACGAAGGTGACGGTGGCGGACAGGATGACCGAGAGGATGACCGCCAGGTAGGCGCCGGGGGCGATCTGGGCCAGGACGGCCAGGATGCTGCCCGGGGCTGCCGGGGCGCGCAGCGCGCCGCCGAGCAGCATGTTGGTCGCCACCCCGGTCATGCCGCCGGCGATCAGGG
>JAEWOI010000018.1 GCA_023460935.1 Actinomycetes bacterium | reverse complement strand
GGAAGTCCACGGTACGGCCCTGACCGTCGGTGAGCCGGCCGTCGTCGAGCACCTGCAGCAGTACGTCGAAGACGTCCGGGTGGGCCTTCTCCACCTCGTCCAGCAGGATCACCGAGTACGGCCGGCGACGCACCGCCTCGGTGAGTTGGCCGCCCTCCTCGTAGCCGACGTATCCGGGCGGGGCACCGACCAGGCGGGCCACGGAGTGCTTCTCGCCGTACTCGCTCATGTCGATGCGGACCATGGCCCGCTCGTCGTCGAAGAGGAACTCGGCGAGCGCCTTGGCCAGCTCGGTCTTGCCGACGCCGGTCGGGCCGAGGAAGAGGAAGGAGCCGGTCGGCCGGTTCGGATCGGAGATGCCCGCCCGGGAGCGCCGCACCGCGTCCGAGACCGCGCGGACGGCCTCGCGCTGGCCGATCAGCAGCCTGCCCAGCTCGTCCTCCATCGCCAGCAGCTTCTCGCTCTCCCCCTGCAGCAGCTTGCCGACCGGGATGCCGGTCCAGCTGGCCACCACCTCGGCGATGTCGGAGGCGGAGACCTCCTCGCTCACCATCGGCTTGGTGTGCTTCTCGGCCTCGGTGGCCACTTCGAGCTCGGCCTCCAGGGTGGGGATCTGCCCGTAGAGGATCTCCGACGCCTTGGTCAGATCGCCTTCGCGCTGGGCGCGCTCGGCCTCGATCCGCAGCTTGTCGATGTGCTCCTTGACCTCGCCGACCCGGTTCAGCCCGGACTTCTCCGCCTCCCAGCGGGTCTCCAGACCGCGCAGCTCCTCCTTGGCGTCGGCCAGCGCGGCGGTCAGCCGCTCGTAGCGCTCGCGGGAGGCGGGATCCTCCTCCTTCTCCAGCGCGAAGGCCTGCATGGTCATCCGGTCGATGTCGCGGCGCAGCTGGTCGATCTCCTCCGGCGAGGAGTCGATCTCCATCCGCAGCCGGGACGCCGACTCGTCGATCAGGTCGATCGCCTTGTCCGGCAGCTGCCGGCTGGTGATGTAGCGGTTGGAGAGGGTGGCGGCAGCAACGAGGGCTGCATCGGTGATCCGCACCTTGTGGTGGGCCTCGTAGCGCTGGCGCAGGCCGCGCAGGATCGCGATCGTGTCCTCAACGCTGGGCTCGCCGACGAACACCTGCTGGAACCGCCGCTCGAGCGCCGGGTCCTTCTCGATCCGCTCGCGGTACTCGTCCAGCGTCGTGGCGCCGATCATCCGCAGCTCCCCGCGAGCCAGCATCGGCTTGAGCATGTTCCCGGCATCCATCGACGAGTCCCCGGTTGCGCCGGCGCCCACCACGGTGTGCAGCTCGTCGATGAAGGTGATGATGCGCCCCTCGGCTTCACGGATCTCGTTGAGGACGGCCTTCAGCCGCTCCTCGAACTCCCCGCGGTACTTCGCGCCGGCGACCATCGAGGCCAGATCGAGGGAGACCACCCTGCGGTCACGCAGCGAGTCGGGGACGTCGCCGGCGATCACCCGCTGGGCCAGTCCCTCGACGACGGCTGTCTTGCCGACGCCGGGCTCACCGATCAGCACCGGGTTGTTCTTAGTGCGGCGCGCCAGCACCTGCACCACGCGCCGGATCTCGGCGTCCCTGCCGATCACCGGGTCGAGCTTGCCGTCCCGCGCACGGGCGGTGAGGTCAACGGAGTACCGGTCCAGCGCCGACTCCGCACCCTCGTCCTCCGCCGAGGTGACCCGCTTGTCGCCCCGGGCTGCTGCGAACGCCTGGTTGAGCTTGTCGGTCGTCACGCCGAGGTCGGCCAGGATCTTGCGCGCGTCGGTCTGGACGGCGGAGAGCCCGAGCAGCAGGTGCTCGGTGGCGACGAACGCGTCCCCCAGTTGCTCGGCGCGGGTCTGGGCGTCCGCCAGCACCCTGGCCAGGCCGCCGGACATCGCCGGCTGGCTGACCGATGAGCCCTGCGCAGAGGGCAGCTTGGTGATGGCGCCGCGGGCCGCGGCGTCGACCACGGCCGGGTCCGCCCCGGCCGCCGACAGCAGCGGCGCAACGGTGTTCTCCGGCACCAGCAGCAGTGCGTGCAACAGGTGTACTGGTTCGGCGGTCGGGTTTCCGTTGGTCAGTGCGGTGCGGACGGCCGCCGACACGGCGTCGCGGCTTCGCGCGGTCAGCTTCTCGGTGTCCATAAGGGCTTTCGTCTCCTTGGGAGCAAAGTTGAGTTCACCAGACTCAACTAGCTTAGCGCGAACACTATTCCGCGGTCGGCCGCGCCTGCAGAACCGGCACCCGCGCCGGCTCGGGACGCTCGGCCACGCTGAGCCGGGTCGCCAGCAGCGCGACCGCTGCGAACAGCAGTGCCGCCACGACCGCATAGGCCGTCCGCGCCGCCACTGCGCCGGAGCCGGCCAGCAGGACGACGGCCAGCCCTAGTTCGGCGCAGAGCAGCACCGCGGCGAGGCCGGCAGCAACGGTGTTGCCCCGGCGGGCCGCGCGAGCGACCGCGACCACGATCAGCGCCGCGGCCAGCCCGGCCAGGCCGATCCGGCCGGCCTGCAGCGCGGGCCACCGGTCGGCGTCCAGCACGCCCAGGGGCCAGCTGATGCACCTGGTGAACGAGTTCGGCCCGGCCACGGCCAGCGCGCTCAGGTGCAGCAGGGCCAGCACGCCCAGCCCTGCCCAGGCGGTCCTTGGGGTTCGGCCGGTCTCCGGGGTGCCGTCCAGCAGCACGCGTGCCACCAGCATCGCCGTGCAGGCGGCCAGCGCGCCGGCGAGGTCGAGCACGCCGAGCCACCATGGGATGCCGACCTTGACGATCAGCATGCCGAAGACACCGGCCGAGACGGCGCCGGCGAGGGCGACCCACGCGAGCCGACGCGGCGCCGGGTCGGCCAGGCGCCGGCCGAGCAGCGCGGCCACCAGCACTGCGGGACCGGTGAGCGCAGCGACCACCCGGTGGATGAACTCGATCATCGGGTTCAGGGCGACCTCTGGCGCGAACCGGTCCGGATAGCAGCCCGGCCAGTTCGGGCAGGCGGCGCCGGACTCGGTGGCGCAAACCACGGTGCCCATGACCACAGAAGCCACGGTGAGCACCGCCGCCACCGTGAAGGCTGTGCGGGTCACGCGGTTCATGCCGGTTCCTCCACGGTTCGCGCTGCGTCCGCAAGCCTCGTCCTACCCCAAGGGCCGAGCGCGGTCGCTACCGAGCCGGCCAGGAGCAGTACGCCCGCGACGATGCCGAGGTTGTCGACCAGTTGCTCCCAGGGGGCGTAGGCGAGCTCGACGTTGTCGCCGCTGCGCAGCCACATGAACGGGGCCACCGCCACCCAGCAGCAGTAGCCCAGGCCGGGCCAGCGCAACCGGGCCGGGAGCGACCTGGCCTGCCAGAGCACGACGGCCAGCGGCACCACCCAGACGTAGTGGTGCGACCAGGAGATGGGCGAGCCGAGCAGGCTGGTCAGGCCGGCGAGGCAGAGCGCCAGCGGCACCTCGCCCGCCCGGTGCATCAGCACGGCGGCCACCAGGCCCAGGACGACCACCAGCAGGCTCAGCACCAGTCCCCCGGCACTCGGGGCACCGGTCAGCCGGTTCCACATGCCCAGCACCGACTGGTTGGAAGCGAACACGATGCCGGAGTTGAGCCCGGAGTCGCCGGACGCGAGCCGCAGCCAGTACTCCAGCGACGCTGCCGGCAGCAGCAGGAAACCGATCGCCGTGGCGGCGACGAACGATGCGAACGCGACCAGGCCCGGACGGCGGCGTCCGGCGAAGAAGTTGTAGGCGGCCACCACCGCCGGAGTGAGCTTGATCGCTGTCACCAGGCCCACCAGCCAGCCCTCGGGCAGGAGGCGACGTGACCACAACCTTCGCCCCGGCATCGAGTCGAGCACAGCTGCCGCCACCAGGAAGATGGCGAGCTGGCCGAAGCCGAGGGTGTCGCGAACCGGCTGCACCAGCAGGATCGCAGCGGCGGTCAGCAGGCTCAGCCGCCAGCCGGTGTACCCGAGCCGGTGGAGGATTGCCGCGAGCGCCGCCGTGCACAGCACCAGCCAGCCGATCGCCGCAGCCAGGAACGGCAGCCCGGCGAACGGTACGGTGAGCAGTGCCGCGAAGCCCGGGTAGATCCACGGGAGCTGGCCCTGGGCGTCGAAGATGTCGCCCCCGGTGAGCACGAGCCGCCCCACCCGCTGGTACACGCCGAGGTCCATCATGTTGGGCTGCCATGGCACCAGCGTGCTGCCGGGAATCTGGGTGCCCGCGACGAGGAGGGCCGCCGCGACCGGCACCAGGGCCAGCCCCACCCGGGCAGCCCAGCCACGCGCGCTGGTCGCCATCTGCTCCCTCCCTCGAGACCGGCGCTCAGCCTACCGAGCCGCGCGGTCCCTCCGTCCCTCCCGTGCTGCCCCCGACCCCGCAAGCTGTGAGTTATCCGGCGTAGTCGCCGGATAACTCACAGCTTGCGAGGGGAGGAGGGGGAGGGGGGAGGGGCAGGGAGGTCGGCCAGGGGAAGCCGGTGCTGCATCAGCACCACCTGGTAGGGGTTCCAGGTCGACAACGTGTAGCGCAGCACCAGTTCCTGGCCTTCGCGGACGGCGTCGAACAGGTAGGGGGCGTAGGCAGCGCCGGTGCCGCGGGCCTGCGAGCCGAACATCCGGTCGCCCACCTCGTCTGCTTCGTGGGCCTTGATGAAGCGGGTGTGGGGGTCCACCGCCATGCCGGTGCCGACCCAGTCGAGCAGCCTCAGGCGGTGCGACCACGGGCCCCACGGCTGCCGGGCGGCGCGGAGCGTGATGGCGTGGCCGATGGGGTCCTCGGGGCCGGAGGCCGCCAGCATGAGGTAGCACCCGGCTGCCGGCACCCAGCGGACGGAGAGCTCGCCGAGCGCCGCCGGCCACAGCAACGGACGGGCTTCAGCCTCCACCGGGGACCAGACCGGTTCCCCCCGCTCCTGGCCGGTCCAGTACCTCGTCCCGAACTCCTCGGGTGGGGCGCCGCCGACGAGCCGGGCGAGCGCTGCCTGGTCGAGCAGGGCCAGGCGGGGCTCCGAGGCCCGGTACGCCCCGCTCCCCCAGACCAGCAGCACCTGTCCCTGACCCGGGCAGCCCGGCAGCGCCGCCGCCGGCGCCAGCTGTACCGAGACGTTGCGGAAGTGCCGGTCACTGAAGGTGCCGAGCACGCGGAACCGGATCGGGCGGCGCCGCGCAGACGGGTCCAACCGCAGCTCGGACCCGGCCACGGCCAGCACCGACCGGCCCATCACCCGTCCCGCCCGGAAGTGGTTGGAGGTGAAGAAGGCGTAGAGCTGCCCGTCCAGGGAGAACCCGTCCAGCGGCACGTCGTACTCGCGCATGGTCGTGCCGCCGCCCACCAGCTTCAGCGGGGAGCCGTGGAACCGGACCCCGGGGAGCCCGGCGACCGGCCCGGTGGGGACGACCTCCGCGATCGAGTCCCTGGTGCTCAGCCACCGCCGGGTCCAGTGCGTGTCGCCGAAGAGCAGGAAGCTCCGCCCGGCGTGGTCCACCCGCACCCCCAGGTCGGTGCCGCGGATCCCCGCGCTGGCCAGCGAGTCGCTCAGGGTGGGCAGCCGTTCACCCCACGGGGTGGGGGTTGCGTCCCGGGAGCCAGTGACCTGCGCCAGCTTCACCGACTCCCGAGCGGGCGCAGCGAACGGTTCGGTGTCGTCCAGGCGCAGGCAGGCGCAGCGTTCCCACGCACCGGCCACGAACTGGTACTCGAACACCGAACCAGCCTCGTCGGCCAGCACCCGCCGGCGGCCGTCGACCGTGAACGGCGCCACGGCCCGCAGCCGTTCCGGGTCGACGCCGAGGTCGGCCGCCGAAGGCACCACACCGCCCGGACGGGCCACCTCGGCCAGGTGGGGCTCCGGCTCCCAACCGGTGTCGGTACGGCGGTAGACCGCGGTCCCGCCGGACTCGGCCACGGCCGCCAGCAGGACCCGTCCGGACACCGCGAGGGCACCGGGGCCGAGCGCCCCTTCGGTGACCGTCCCCACCCGCACCCAGGGGCGGTCGGGACGGTCGGCCTGGCGGCGGTAGTGGTCGAGGCGGCACCCGCTGAGCACGACCGCCTCCACCGGGGCGGGGAGGAGCCCGGAGCGCCTGCCCTGCACGGCTGAGCCGGGCCCGATCACGGCCACCGCTACTCCTCCCCGTGACAGCGGCTGGAAGGCTCACGTTACCGGCGGGCCTGCGCACCCCATGAGAGGACTCTCATTGCCCTCTCCTGCTGGCTTCACCGGCACCGGGTGAAGTAGGGGATGTCGAAGAGCACACCCGAAAGGACCACCGAGATGAAGATCAACCGCTCCACCGCACTCTGGGCCGTCAGCGGCGCCATCGGCGTCAGCCTGTTGGGCGCAGCCGGGTACGCTGCGGCCGACACCCCGACCCCCACCCCGTCGCCGGCCGTCACCGTCTCGGCGTCGCCGAGCAGCACGACCAGCCCCAGCGCCACCGCCAGCCCGAGCGCCGACCCCACCGAGCAGGCCAGCCCGAGCGGCACCCCGTCGATCACGGCGAACACCGCGCCCACGGCCAACACGCCGAACACGCCGAACACGGCCAACACCCCCAACACCCCCAACACCCCCAACACCCCCAACAGCCCGGCGTCGGCCAACACCCCGAACACGCCCAACACCGCCAACACCCCGAACAGCCCGGCTTCGGCAGACTGACCGGGTGAGCGAACTCCGTACCGCCGCGGCCCTGCTGCAGTCACCCGACGCAGCAGGGCTGCTGCTCGTTGCCCTCACCGGTGATCCGGCGAATGAGCTCCCCGGCTTCACCACAGAGCTCACCGGCTGGCAGTACCGCCCCGGCGCGGAGGTGACGGCCGGCTACACGGTGCACTACCGCGACCCCTCGGGGGCGCGGGTGACCGACTACCTCTACGCCACCTCCGCGCCGGTCGGGTCCCCCGCGGCGACCCTGGCCAGGGACGGGCTGGAGTTCGGGGTGTGGCGGCACCCCCACGACCCGCGACTGCCCGGACTGGCCCCGGCGTGCGACCCCACCACGGTGCTGGCCTGGCTCGCCCGGGCCGGCGGGCCGGCGCCGTCGGCGTTCGACCTGACGTTGCTGGGCTACCGGCCGCTGCGCCGGGCGGTGCTGCGGGCGACGGCGGACGAAGCCGTCAGCTACGTGAAGGTGCTCCGCCCCGACCGCGCCGACCGCCTGGCCACCCGGCAGGAACTGCTTGCCGCGGCCGGGCTGACACCGGCTGTGGTGGCCCGGCCGGCGCCCGGGGTGCTGGTCACCCCCGCCGCCACCGGACGGCCGCTCGCCGGCCTGCTGGCCGAGCCGGGCAGTGCGGAGGTGCCCACGGCTGCCGCCCTGGTTGAGTTGCTGGACCGCCTGCCGGCGGGACTGGCGGGGCTGGACCTGCGCCCCGCCTGGGCCGACCGTCTCGACTTCCACGCCGCAACGGCAACGCAGCGGCTGCCTGCGGCGGCCGACCGCATCGAAGCCCTGGCTGCGACCGTCCAGCGGCAGCTGGACACAGCGCCGGTCGGGCCGCTGGTGCCGACGCACGGCGACTTCTACGAGGCCAACATCCTGGTCGAGGGAGGCCGGCTCAGCCTGATCGACCTGGACGCCGCGGGTCCCGGCCGCCGCGAGGACGACCTGGCCTGCCTGCTCGCCCACGTCGCCGTGCTGCCCCCGCTGTCGCCGTTCCACTACGGCCACGTGCCGGAACTGCTGGAAGCCTGGACCGGCGACTTCTCGGCAAGGGTGGACCCGGTTGCGCTGTTCGCCCGCGTGGCTGCGGTCGTGCTGAGCCTCGTGGCGGGCGGCGCGGACGATCAGGCTGAGGTCCGGCTCGCCCTGGCCGAGGCCTGGGCGGCTCGTGCCCTCGCCGGATGAGAGAACCCTAACCCGGCAGCGCTGGAGCGACCCGCGCCGCCGGCCTAGCCTTGAAGTACGGAAGGGAGCAGCTGTGCCGATCTCACGAGCCACGACCGCCTGGGTGGTGTCCGGGGCGGTCGGCGTGACCTCGTTCACCATCGGCCTGATCGCCAGCCAGACTCCGACGGTGGCTGTGCCCAGCGAACCGCGCCCTGCCGTCACGGTCTCGGTGGCACCCTCGGCCGGCCCGACGGTCAAGCCCACCAAGCAGCCGACGGCCAAGCCCAGCACGGCCAGGCCGTCGGCGAGCGAGACCGCTGACACCCCGCCCTCCCCGGTGACGCCGCCCAGCCCGGAGAGCCCGGACTGAGCGGCGCTAGCCGACCCTCACCCGGTGGTCGTCGCTGCGACCGTGGAGCGCGCAGGGCTGCCGGGGCGGGCGCGGGCACAGCACCCAGACCGCAGCCGCAGTGGCGCGATAGAGCCGCCACGGCGAGGAGCCGCTGACGTCCTCGAGGTCGAGTGCTGCTCCACCCCGTCCCGACGGCCCCGGGTAGAGCGAGAGCGCTGCTTCCAATTCCGTAACGGGCACCGGGCCCGCAGTGCCCTCTGCGTAGACCGCGCGGCCGTGGTAGGGCGCGACGGTGGAGTCGAAGACGGCAAGGCTGACCGCCGGGTTGGCTGCAAGGTTCACCGAGTGCCTGCTGGCTGTGGTGGAGCACCAGTAGAAGCTGGTCAGCCCGCTGGCGGCGAAGTACACCGGGGAGACCCAGGGCGTGCCTCCGGCGCTGACCGTGCCCAGCGTGAGGTAGGCGATCCGTTCCAGCAGGCCGGCGGCGTGCGCGGCCAGGTCCTCTGCCATTGGTTCCTCCATCGCTCGGCGTCCTCAGACCAGCCGGTAGCCCATGCCCCGGACGGTCTCGAAGTAGTCCGCCCCCAGCTTGCGCCGCAGGTACCGGACATAGACGTCCACGACGTTCGAGCCGGGGTCGAAGTCGTAGCCCCAGGCGCCGGAGAGGAGCTGCTCGCGACTGAGCACCTGGCCGGGGTTGCGCAGGAACATCTCCGCGAGGGTGAACTCCCGCGCGGTCAGGTCGACGCTGCGCCCGCCGGCCGAGGCGCGCCGCGTCCGCAGGTCGAGCGACAGGTCCCGATGGGCCAGGACCATCGCCGAGTCGGCCGGCGCCTCGGTGCGCAGCCGGAGCTGGATCCGGGCCAGCAGCTCCTCGAACGCGAACGGCTTGGGCACGTAGTCGTCGGCCCCCGACTGCAACCCGGCCACCCGGTCGGCCACGGACGAACGCGCGGTCAGCATGATCACCGGCGTCGCGACGCCCTGGCCGCGGAGCCGGCTGAGCACCTCGAAGCCGTCGATGTCGGGCAGGCCCACGTCCAGGATCACCAGGTCGATCGGCTGGCTCACCGCCAGCTGCACCGCGGCCTGCCCGGACGGCTCGACCAGCGTGGTGAAGCCGGCGGCCCGCAACCCCTTGGCGATGAACGCTGCGATTCGCGGCTCGTCCTCGACGATCAGGATCTGGCTCATTCCTCTCCTCCATCCACCGGCCCGGCGGGCAGCACGATGCTGATCCGGCTGCCCCGGCCAGGCTGGGAGCGCAGGTCCACCCGGCCGTGGTGGGCGGCTGCGATCGCTGCGACGATCGCCAGGCCGAGCCCGGTCCCGGCCCCACCGGCGTGCCCGCGCACGAAGCGCTGGGTGACGCGTTCCAGCTCCTCGGGCCCGATGCCGACGCCCTCGTCGCGGACCCACAGCCACAGCTCGCCGTGCTCGAGCCGACTGCCCATGCCGACCGTGGTGCCCGGCTCGGAATACCGCACGGCGTTGGCGGCCAGCTGCAGCCAGGCCTGGGCGACGCGCTGGGGGTCGAGGAGCTGCTCGGTGTCAGCGAGCTCGTCCAGCACCCAGTGGCGCTCCCCCAGCCCCGTCGCCTTGGCCAGGGTCTCGTCGGTGAGCCGGGCGACGTCGGTCGGCTCCGGCTGCAGGAACTCCGGGCGCTCTGCCTTCGCCAGGGTGAGCAGGTCGTCCACCAGGCGGCGCATCCGGTCCGCCTCGTCCAGCACCAGCGCCCGGGTGGCGGCCACGTCGTCGGGATCGGTTGCGTCCAGCAGCTCCAGGTGGCCGCGGATGATGGTCAACGGCGTGCGCAGTTCGTGGCCGACGTCGTCGAGCAGCTCCCGCTGGGCACCCAGGGCACCTTCCAGCCGGTCGAGCATGCCGTTCACGGTCACCCCGAGCGCGGACAGGTCGTCCGCGCCCCGCACCGGGATGCGCTGGGAGAGGTCGGTGTCGGTGATCCGCTCGGCTGTGCGACGCATCCAGCTGATCGGCTCCAGCAGCCGTCCGACCAGGATCCAGATCAGCAGTCCCACCAGCAGCAGCGAGCCCAGCGCCACGAGGATGTAGCTGCGCCACACCTCTCCCAGCAGCGCCTCCTCCGCTCCGAAGTCGACCGCCCGCACGAGCGCGCCTCCCGGAGCACCGGAACCGAAGGCGACCGGCACAACGAGGTAGCGGTAGTCCCGCTGCGCTGTGGTGAGCCGGCCGTGGCTGACGGTGTCTGCGCCGGCGAGGGCGAGCATCGCGGCGGTGAACTCCGCGTCATGCTCCGGACGGAAGGTCACCCCGGCCTGGGCGGTCCAGCGGACACGGCCGTCCACGATGCCGAGGATCCCCTCGGACTGGGCGAGCACCGAGCGCTGCACGGCCACGCGCAGCAGGGCCTCCGCAGAGGTGAACCGCCCGCCCGTGGCCGGGTCGAGGCCTTCGGTGGCCAGGGTGTCGAACTCGTCGACGGCGCGCTGCAGGTCGGCGGCCACACGTTGCTCGGTGAGCGCGTCGCCGCGGCTGTACACGATCATCCCCGACATGGTCAGGGCGATCCCGGTCAGCAACAGCACGGCCGAGATCACCCGTGACCGGATGCTCCAGGCCGGCAGCCGCCACTGGGTACCGCTGTCCATTGCCACAGTGTGCCCGCTGGCCGCGGCCGGACGCCGCAGCGTGACAGGACTCTCATCGAGCCGGCGCGCCGGTCAGTCCCTCCCGGCACCGTCCGGGCGCGGCGGCAGGGCGAGCTGGCGCCGGCGCGGGGTGCGCCCGATGTGCACCGAACCACCGGCCTCGGCCGTGAACAGCCGGACGCCCTCCGGCACCAGCTGCAGCTCCTGCACCACAGCGGCCAGCCGGGTCAGCTGCTGGCGCATGCCGTCGAGCTCAGCCTCGAGGACGAGGATCCGGCGCACCCCCTCGAGGTTGATGCCCTCGTTCTGCGAGAGGTGCTGGATGTGGCGCAGCTTGGCGATGTCGCGGAGCGAGTACCGCCGCCCGCGACCGCGGGCACGGCCCGGCACCACCAGCCCGAGGCGGTCGTAGCCGCGAAGCGTCTGCGGGTGCATCTCGGCCAGCTGCGCTGCGACCGAGATCACGAAGATCGGCGCGTCGGCGTCCAGCCGGTCCGGCAGCCGCTCTGCGCTCATCCCTGGCTCCTGAGCAGGTGGGCGCGGGGGTCACCGTCCCCGGCGTGGGCCTGGTACTCCAGCAGCGCAGACCGCGCCTCGTCCGAAAGGTGGGTGGGCACCGCGACCTCGACGGTGACCAGCAGGTCGCCGGTGGCCGCGCCGCTCCTGACGCCGCGGCCCCGAACGCGGAAGGTGCGCCCGTTCGGGGTCCCCGCGGGCACCTTCAGCCGCACCGGACCGCCGTCCAGGGTGGGCACGCTGATCTCCGCGCCGAGCGCGGCTTCGACGAACGTAACCGGGACGGTCACGCTCAGGTGGTCGCCCTTGCGCCCGAACACCGGGTGCGGGCGGACGTGCACCAGGACGTAGAGGTCACCGGCGGCGCCGCTGTTCTCCCCCGCGGCGCCCTTGCCCTTGATCCGGATCCGCTGGCCGTCGGTGACCCCTGCGGGAATGCGAACCTGCATGCTGCGGGTGGACTGCCCGCGTCCGCTGCCCTGGCAGACCGGGCAGGGGTCCTCGACCACCATGCCGCGCCCGCGGCACTCCCGGCAGGGCTCGGTTACGGCGAACACCCCGCCGGAGGTGGAGGTCTGCATCCCGCTGCCCTGGCAGGACGGGCACACCTTGGGCTGGGTGCCGGGGCGGGCTCCCGTGCCGTGACAGGCGTCGCAGGCCGAGTCCGAGGTGGTCTGCATGGTCACCGTCGAGCCGGCGAGGGCGTCGGCGAAGTCGATGGTGACCTCACCTTCGATGTCCGCACCGCGGCGCGGCCCGCGGCTGGTGCGGCGGGTGGTGGTGCCACCGAACAGGTTGCCGAACAGGTCGGAGATGCCCGAGTCGCCGGTGGCGTTGCGGAAGAGGTCCTCCATCGAAGGGCCGGCGCCCTGCCCGGGGCGGGGGAACCGGAAGCCCCCGCCGCCGAACAGGCTGCGCGCCTCGTCGTACTCCTTGCGCTTGGCCGGGTCGGAGAGCACCGAGTTGGCCTCGGAGATCTCCTTGAACCGCCGCTCCGCCTCAGGATTGGCCTTGTTCTGGTCGGGGTGGTTCTCCCTGGCCAGCTTCCGGAAGGCCTTCTTGATGTCCTCTGGCTTGGCGTCGGAGGAGACGCCGAGCACCTTGTAGTAGTCCTTCTCCAACCAGTCCTTGGTACTCATCGCGCCTCCTTTCTCGTCACTCGGGGTTCGCCACGCCGACGCGGGCCGGCCGCAGCACCCGGTCGTTGAGCCGCACGCCGCGCTGCATGATCGCGGAGATGGTCGGCTCGCTGACCTCGCCGGAGTGCGGCAGCTGCATCAGCGCGTCGTGGAGCTGCGGGTCGAACGGCTCACCGACCTCGCCGAAGGTCTCCAGCCCGTACTTGGCGCAGATCTTCTCCAGCTCGTCCGCGACCAGCTTGAAGCCGCCGACGAGCTCTGCGTGCTCCCTCGCTGCCTCCACGCTGTCCAGGACGGGCAGCAGGTCGAGCACGACAGCCTCGATGCCACCCTGCCGGGCCAGCGCCCGGTCGCGGTCGACCCGCTTCTTGTAGTTGGCGTACTCGGCGTGCAGCCGCTGCAGGTCGGCGGTGCGTTCGTCGGCCAGTTCCTGCAGCTCGGCGACCTTGGCGTCGAGCACCGGCTGGGCCTTCTCGCCCAGCGGCGCCTCGACGTCCTCCGCCGCCGCCTCCCCCTCGCCCACCAGGGGCGAGGGCTCGGCTGCGGCGGCAGGGTCGGCCGGGCTCACCGCAGCGACCTCCTCCGGGCGGTCCGGGGAGTCGGGGCTGACCGGTTCGGTGCTGTTCGGCTCGGTCACTTGGCTTCCTTACCGTCCTCGTCCACGATCTCGGCGTCCACGACGTCGTCGTCAGCCGCGGCGGGGCCGGAGTCGGACGGCTCGGCACCGGCTTCCGACTGCTGCTTCGCCTGGGCTGCGGCGTACATCGCCTGGCCCATGGTGGCCGCCTTGGTGTTGAGATCGTCCATGGCGGCCTTGACCGCGTCGTTGTCGTCGGTCTTCAGCGCCTCCTTCAGCTTCTCCAGCGCCTCGACGACCGGGGCCTTGGTGTCCTCGGGGAGGTTCTCGGCGTTCTCGGCGAGCAGCTTCTCGGTGCGGAACGCGAGGTTGTCGGCCTCATTGCGCATCTCGACGGCCTCACGCCGCTTGTGGTCCTCCTCGGCGTGGGCCTCGGCGTCGCGCATCATGCGGTCGATGTCCTCCTTGGCCAGCGCCGAACCGCCGGTCACGGTCATGGACTGCTCCTTGCCCGTGGCCAGGTCCTTGGCGTGGACGTGCACGATGCCGTTGGCGTCGATGTCGAAGGCCACCTCGACCTGCGGCACCCCGCGCGGGGCGGGCATCAGGCCGGTCAGCTCGAAGTTGCCGAGGCTCTTGTTGTCCCGGGCGAAGTCGCGCTCGCCCTGGTACACCTGGATCATCACCGACGGCTGGTTGTCCTCAGCAGTGGTGAACACCTCCGAGCGCTTGGTCGGGATCGTGGTGTTGCGCTCGATGATCTTGGTCATCACGCCGCCCTTGGTCTCGATGCCGAGGCTCAGCGGGGTGACGTCGAGCAGCAGCACGTCCTTCACCTCGCCCTTCAGCACGCCGGCCTGCAGGGACGCACCGAGGGCAACGACCTCGTCCGGGTTCACGCCCTTGTGGGGTTCCTTGCCGCCGGTCAGCTCCTTGACCAGGTCGACCACGGCCGGCATCCGGGTGGAGCCACCGACCAGGATCACGAAGTCGATCTTGCCGACGCTGGTGTTCGCGTCCGCGATCACCGCGTTGAACGGCGCCCGGCAGCGGTCCAGCAGGTCCTGGGTCATCCGCTGGAACTCCGAGCGGGTGAGCTTCTCGTCCAGGTGCAGCGGGCCGTCGGCACCGGCGGTGATGTAGGGCAGGTTGATCGAGCTCTCCTGCGCGCTGGACAGCTCGATCTTGGCGCGCTCGGCTGCCTCCTGCAGGCGCTGGCGGGCCATCTTGTCCTTGCTCAGGTCGATGCCGAACTTGCCCTTGAACTGGGTCACCAGCCAGTCGACGATGCGCTGGTCCCAGTCGTCGCCGCCGAGGCGGTTGTCGCCCTTGGTCGCCTTCACCTCGAACACGCCTTCCGCGATCTCCAGCAGCGAGACGTCGAACGTGCCGCCGCCGAGGTCGAAGACCAGGATCGTCTGCTCGATGTGGCCCTTGTCGAGGCCGTAGGCCAGCGCCGCTGCGGTGGGCTCGTTGATGATCCGGTCGACCACCAAACCAGCGATCTCTCCGGCCTCCTTGGTGGCCTGACGCTCCGCGTCGCCGAAGTACGCCGGGACGGTGATCACGGCGTTGGTCACCGGCTCCCCGAGGTAGGCCTCGGCGTCACGCTTCAGCTTCATCAGCACGCGCGCGGAGATCTCCTGGGCGGTGTACTTCTTGTCGTCGATGTCGACGCCCCAGTTGGTGCCCATGTGGCGCTTCACCGAGCGGATGGTGCGGTCGACGTTGGTGACCGCCTGGCGCTTGGCCACCTCCCCGACCAGCACCTCGCCGCCCTTCGCGAACGCGACGACGGACGGGGTGGTGCGGGAGCCTTCAGCGTTCGGGATGACCGTGGGCTCGCCGCCCTCGAGGACGGCGACGACAGAGTTGGTGGTGCCGAGGTCGATACCGACTGCTCGTGCCATGGTTAGCTACCTCCGGTTGAGTCTTTGGACGAGTTGAGCTTAGCACGCTCAACTCTTCCCCTTGAGTTCACCAGACTCAACTGTGGGTCCAGCGACGCTATTCCCCCGGGGCTTCCGCAGCCCGGCCGGTCTGCGTGCCGAGCATGGCCGCCACCACCTGCGTCAGGACCGGGAACGAGTGCCACAGCTGGTGGCCCAGCCCCGCGACCGTGATCGTCGGCCCGGGCACCCCGCGGGCGGCCAGCAGTCCGTCCAGGCGGTCGTAGTCGCCTGGCCGGCACAGCGAGCTGCGGGCGCCCCTGGCCAGCGCACAGCGCTCCAGCTCCACGCCGTCCAGCCCGGCCAGCAGCCCCTCGGTGGCCAGCACCTGGCCGATCGCCACCAGGTCGACGGCGCTGTAGTGCACCGATGGCTCCCGCCGCTGCCGACGACGGGCGTGCAGCACCCAGTCGTGCTCGCGGTTGGTGGCCAGCACGGAGGGCATCCGGCCGAGGTCGGCGAGGTTGTGGGCCTGCAGCACGGCCAGGTTGCGCCGGGTGATCGCCACCGGCTCGACGAGGTTGAGCCCCTCCACCGGACCCCACCCGGCGAGCACCGGCAGGGCGGCCACGGCGAGCGAGCAGCCGGTGGAGTAACCCAGCACCTGCAGGTAGTCGGGGTTCGCCACCCTGCCGACGGTCATCGCCTCTGCGATGTAGGCGAGGTTCAGCTCGGCCCAGGAACCGATCCGGCCGCGGAGCATGTCGGCCCGGACCGCCCGCGGAATCGGCCCGCCGAAGCGGCTCATCCCGGGGATCTCGGTGAGCACGACGGTCAGTCCGGTGGAGGCGGCCAGGTGCGCGCACTTGGCCATCTCCCACGGCCCCAGCGGGGTGTTGAAGCCGGGGAAGTAGTACAGGGTCCCGGTGGAGCCGTCCGGCGTGGCCACCAGCGCGTCCAGCGGCCCCAGGCCCGGCGGACGCAGGGTGTACTGCCGCACGGGCACCGCCGGGCGGGCGTGCACGCTGCGCCGATCCGGCGCCACAGCCACCCGCGACCGCACCACCCCCACCACGACAACCGATGCTATGCCCGCGGTCCGGCCCGATTCGCCCCGGGTCGTCCGGGAGGACCAGAATGCCGCCCATGAGCGCTGTGGTCTTCGACCTGGACGGAACCCTGACCGACACCGAACACATCTGGGACGTGGTGCGGCGGGGGCTGGCTGAGGCCGAGGGCCTGCCGTGGCCCGCCGAGGCCACCCGGGCGATGATGGGGATGTCCACCCAGGAGTGGTCCACCTACCTCAGCGAGGTGGTCGGCCTGCCGGGCACGCCGCAGGACGCGGCCCGGCGCACCATCGAGGGCATGGTTGCCCAGTACGAACGGGGTCTCGACCTGTTGCCGGGGGCCGTCGCAGCGGTGCGCCGGATCGCCGCCCGCTGGCCGGTCGGGCTGGCGAGCTCCTCACCACGGGTCCTGATCGAGGCGGCCCTTGCCGCGATGGAGCTCGCCGACGTGTTCGCCGTCACCCTCAGCAGCGAGGAGACCGGGGTCGGCAAGCCGGCACCCGACGTCTACCTCGAGGTCAGCCGGAGAATGGGCGTCGACCCGGGCCGCACAGTGGCCGTGGAGGACGCCCACAACGGCATCCTCTCCGCGCACGCAGCCGGCATGTACGTCGTGGCCATCCCGCCGCACTTCAAGCCGCCGCCGGCGGAGACCCTCGCCGTCGCCGACGTGGTGCTGGACTCACTCGACGAGCTCACCGTCGAACTCGTCGCCGGCCTGCTGGAGGGCCGGTGAGCGCGTTGGTCACGCCGCTGCTGCGGCGCGCGCTGCTGGCCGTCGCCCGCAGCGGGCGGGCCAAGGCACTGGCGGTCCGCCTGCCGGTGACCGCTGCCGTGGTGGCCCGGTTCGTGCCCGGGGAGACGGTGGCCGACTGCGTGGCGGCCGTCCGGGAGCTAGCCAGGGACGGGCTGCGCGCCACCGTCGACTTCCTCGGCGAGGACACCACCAACGCCGCCCAGGCCGCCGCCGTCCGCGACGGCTACCTCCGGGTCCTCGGCGGCCTGTCCGACGCCGGGCTGACCGGCTCTGCGGAGTTGTCGATCAAGCTCACCGCCCTCGGCCTCGGCCTGCCGGGCGGCCGCGAGCTCGCGCTGGCCCACGCCCGCGAGATCTGCGCCGCTGCGGACGGGGCCGGCACCACGGTGACCGTGGACGCAGAGGACCACACCACCACCGACGCCACCCTCGCGATCCTGGCCGAGCTGCGCCGCGACCACCCCGGCACCGGCGGGGTGCTGCAGGCCTACCTGCACCGCACCGTCGAGGACTGCGCCGTGCTCGCCGGGCCGGGCTCCCGCGTGCGGCTGTGCAAGGGCGCCTACGCCGAGCCGGCCGAGGTGGCCCGCCAGCGCCGCGAGGAGGTGTCGGCCAGCTTCGTCGCGTGCGCGCGGGTGCTGTTCGCCGGCGAGGGCTACCCCATGCTGGCCACGCACGACCCCGAGATGATCGCTGCGGTGGCGGAACTGGCCCGCCAGCACGGTCGGGAGCCCGGAGACTACGAGTACCAGATGCTCTACGGCATCCGCTCCGACGAGCAGCGCCGGCTGGCCGCAGCGGGTGAGCTGGTGCGGGTGTACGTACCGTTCGGCACGGACTGGTGGGGCTACTTCATCCGTCGCCTGGCCGAACGCCCGGCGAACCTGCTGTTCTTCCTGCGGGCGCTCTTCGGCCGCTGACCCCGCAGCCGGCGGATCCGGCTCAGCCGACCGCGGCTGCGCGATCCAGCCCGGCCAGCAGGTCCGCGACCAGGTCCGCGGGATCCTCCACGCCGAGGCTGAGGCGCAGCAGCCCGTCGGTGATCCCGGCCCGCTGCCGCACCTGGGGCGGCATCGACGCATGGGTCATCGTCACCGGGTGCGAGACCAGCGACTCCACGCCGCCGAGGCTCTCGGCCAGGCAGAAGCACTGCAGCCCCTCGACCAGCGCCCGCACGGCATCGGCGCCGCCGACGTCGATCGTGACGATCGCCCCGTAGCCGTCCTGCTGCCGTCCGGCCAGCGCGTGGTGCGGGTGGTCGGGCAGGCCCGGGTAGTGCACGGCCCGCACCGCAGGGTGCCGGCGGGCAGCCTCCGCGACGGTAGCGGCGTTGGCCTGGGCCGCGGCCATCCGCAGGTGCAGGGTGCGCAGGCCACGCAAGGTCAGGTAGGCGTCGAGGGCGCCCCCGGTCACCCCCACGGTGTTCGCCCACCACGCGAGCTCGGCAGCCCGCTCGGGATCGGCGGCCACCACGGCGCCGGCCACGACGTCGCTGTGCCCGTTGAGGTACTTGGTGGCGGAGTGGACGACCGCGTCGGCACCCAGCGCGAGCGGCCGCTGCACCACCGGGGTGGCGAAGGTGTTGTCTGCGGCCACCACGGCCCCCGCAGCGTGGGCTGCGGCGCTGAGCGCAGCGATGTCGGTGATCCGCAGCAACGGGTTGGACGGGGTCTCCAGCCAGACGAGGTCCGCACCTCCCGCCAGCGCGGCGGCGGCCGCTTCGGGGTCGCTGAGGTCGGCCAGCCGGAGCCGGAGCCGACCGGTCCGCTCGAGCGCGTCGAACACCCGCCACGAGCCGCCGTAACAGTCGAACGGGGCCAGCACCGTTCCGCCCGGTGGCAGCAGCGCCAGCAGCACTGTGGTCACCGCCGCCATGCCCGAGGCCGTCACGACCGCCTCGGCGCCGCCCTCGAGGTCACCGAGCGCGCGCCCGAGGATGCTGCGGGTGGGGTTGCCCGCACGGCTGTAGTCGAAGTCGCCCGGGGCGTCGAAGCCGGAGAACGCGTAGGTGGTGGACAGGTAGACCGGCGGCACCACCGCCCCGTGCGCAGGGTCGGTGTTCATCCCTGCCCGCACGGCCCGGGTCCGGGGCGTCTGCTCGGTCATGGCCGGTGACCCTACTCCACGGGCTCCGGCCAGCCGGGGCGCCCATCCCGCTGGGTGGGAGCCTCGCCCCGTGCGGCGGTGACCCGCCGGGCGGGTTCTGGCGTGCCGCTGGCCGGGCGGGGTACCGTCCCGCCATGAAGATCGAGGACGTCATCCGCAAGAAGGGCAGCGAAGTGGTGACGATCGCCCCGACCGCAACGGTCGCGGAGCTGGTCGACCTGCTGGGCCGCAACAACATCGGCGCCGTGGTGGTCAGCGCGGACGGCAGCACCATCGCCGGGATCGTCAGCGAACGGGACGTGGTGCGGCACCTCGCCACCGACGGCGCAGCCGTGCTGACCAGCTCCGTGGCTGACATCATGACCGCGGACGTGAAGACCTGCACTGCCGAGGACAACCTCGAGGACACCGCCCACACCATGACCTACTCCCGGATCCGCCACCTGCCGGTGGTCAAGGACGGGCACCTCACCGCGATCATCTCCATCGGCGACGTGGTCAAGTACCGCATCGACCAGCTGACCGACGAGCGCAACCACCTGCTCGGCTACCTGCACACCTGAGCCGGCGTGGCTGAGCGCCCAGCACCGGCGGAAGCGGCCCTGGCCGACGCGGGGGTGCCGTACCGGCTGGTGCGCACCCGCCGCGCCGGTTCGCTGGCCGAGGCCGCAGCGCTCCGCGGGGTGGAGCCGGCCGACCTGATCAAGACCCTCGTCGTCCGCCGTGCAGCAGACGACTTTCTGTTCGTGCTGGTGCCGGGCGACCGTGAGATCTCCTGGCCGAAGCTGCGCGCCCACCTCGGGGTCAGCAGGTTGTCGATGCCGGACGCGGCCACGGCCCTGCGCGTGACCGGCTACGAGCGCGGCACCATCACCCCCTTCGGTGCCAGCACGGCCTGGCCGGTCGTGGCCGATGCCAGCATCGTCGGGCGGACGGTGTCGCTCGGCGCCGGCGAGCACGGCGCGGCCGTCGTGCTGGCTGCGGATGCCGCGCTGGCCGCCCTGGGAGCTGCGGTCGCCGACATCAGCGAGCCGGCCTGACCAGCCCCCTCCCGGGTGTCGGCCGGGCCGGGCATGCTTGGGCCATGAGCACCCACCCCGACTCGGTGCACGGCATCGTCCCGCCCTACCTGCTCCGCCACCTGGCCGACTGCGCGGAACCGATGGGCCAGTACGCGCGGCTGACCCTCGTCCGCGACCGGCGGTACCGCCAGCTGCGACTGAGCGCACCCGCCATCGGGGCACGAACGGTGCTGCCCGGGGCCGCCGCCCCCGGAGCGCCGTCGCGGGAGGTGTTCGACGCTGCCAACACCGAGCGCCTGCCGGGCAGTTCGGTGCGGGTCGAGGGCGCGCCCGCGACCGGTGATCCCGCCGTGGACGAGGCCTACGACGGCTTCGGCGCCACCTGGCGGCTGTTCGCCGAGGTGTTCGGCCGGGACTCCATCGATGCAGCGGGCATGCGCCTGCTCGGCACGGTCCACTACGGGCAGGCCTACCAGAACGCCTTCTGGAACGGCTCGCGGATGGTCTTCGGCGACGGCGACGGGGAGGTGTTCGGCAGGTTCACCGCCAGCCTCGACGTGATCGGCCACGAGCTCACCCACGGCGTCGTGGAGCACACGGCTGGGCTGGAGTACTCCGGTCAGTCCGGAGCCCTGAACGAATCCCTGTGCGACGTGTTCGGAGTGCTCGTGGCGCAGTACCAGGCAGGACAGCCCGCCGAGCTGGCCGACTGGCTGCTCGGGGGTGACCTGCTGCTGCCCGGCATCCAGGGCACCGGGTTGCGCCACCTGCTGCACCCGGGCACGGCCTACGACGACCCCCGCCTGGGCAAGGACCCGCAGCCGGACCACATGAGCGGCTTCGTGTCCACCACAGACGACAACGGCGGCGTGCACTACAACTCCGGCATCCCGAACCGGGCCTTCGCCCTGGCCGCAACCTCGCTCGGCGGGCCGGCCTGGGAGCGGGCCGGCCGGGTCTGGTACGACGTGCTCACCGGTGGCCGGTTGCGGCCGGACAGCGACTTCGCCACCTTCGCCGAGCTGACCGTCGCCGCGGCAGCCGAGCGGTTCGGCCCCCGGTCGGCGGAGGCGGAAGCCGTCGGCTCGGCATGGGCCGTGGTCGGGGTGGGCGGCGCTGCTCCGGTGCCCGCCCCGCAGCGCAGCCCCGGCCTGGACGCCAGCGCCGACCTGCTGCTGCGCCGCACCGGGGGCCTGGCTGGCCTGACCAGGCAGCGCGCGACCACGCTCGCGGACCTCCCGCCGGCAGACCGGGACGAGTGGCAGGGCCTGCTGGCCGGCGACACCCTTCCGCGCCTGGCCTCCGCCGCCCCCAGGTATCCCGACGCGTTCTACTACTGCGTCACCTGCCACGCAGCGGAGGTCGACGTGGAACTGCCCGAACCGGGGTTGCCCGCACACGTGCGGCAGCTCTTCGAGCGAACGCTGGGCACAGCCTGAGCCACGGGAGGCCGTGGAGAAAGGAGGCGCGGTGCGCCGATTGAACCTGGTTGAGTTCCTCTCGGTCGACGGGGTGGCTCAGGGCCTGGCCGGCCCGGACGGGGACTTCCCCTACCCGGGGTGGGGGCTGGACTACCCGGTGGACACAGACGAGGACCCTGCAGCGGAGCCGTTCGCTGCCACGACCGCCTACCTGTTCGGCCGCCGCACGTTCACCGAGATGGCGGCGTTCTGGCCGGGGCAGCCGGCAGCGAACCCGATGGCCGCCAGCCTGAACTCGACGCAGAAGTACGTGGTCAGCACCACCCTGCCCGACCCGGAGTGGCAGCCGACCACAGTGATCAGGAGTGACGTCGAGGCGACGGTGGCCGGCCTCAAGGCCGCCCGGGCGGGCGACATCGTGGTGCTCGGCAGCGGCCGGCTGGCGCGTTCGCTGCTGGCCGCGGGCCTGGTGGACGGGTTCACCCTCTACGTGCACCCACTCCTGCTCGGCGCCGGCGAACGGCTCTTCGGTGAGCTGCCCGGGCTGAGCCGGCTGGAGCTGGACTCGGTGCGCCGCACTGGACGGGGCTCGGTGGAGCTGCGCTACAGCCTCGGCGGCGCCTGACGCGGACGCCGAGCCGCTGCCGCCGCCCGCCGGACTAGCCTTTGCCGGTGCCCGTCCCGTCCTTCGCGCCCCGGTCGGTGGCTGCGATGGCGGCGGCGGCCGTGCTCTTCGGCACGACCGGCACGGCTCAGGCGTTCGCCCCTTCCGGTGCGGAGCCGCTGAGCGTCGGCGCGGTGCGGCAGGTCGTGGGGGGCACGCTGCTCGCGCTGCTCGGCCTGGTGTGGTGGCTGCGTCGCGGACGGCGCCTGCCCCGGTGGTCACAGAAGGTCGGCTGGGTGTTGCTCGGCGGTGCCTGTGTGCTCGCCTTCCAGGCCACCTTCTTCCACGGGACCCGGGTCAACGGCGTGGCGGTGGGCACGGTGATCGCACTGGGCTCGAGCCCGCTGTTCGCAGGGCTCTTCGACAGCCTCCGCGGCCGGCGTCCGTCGGCCGGGTGGGTGCTCGCCACCGGGCTGGCGGTGGCCGGGATCGCGCTGCTGTCCGGCGCCGGCGGCGCGGCGGCACCGGCTGCTGACGGCGTGCTCGCTTCGCTGGTGGCCGGGGCTGCTTACGCGGGCTACGCGGCTGCCACGGCGATCCTGCTCGAGCAGGGCACCGGGTCGCTGCCCACCACGGCCGCGGTCCTCGGCACTAGTGCAGTGCTGGCCGCACTACTCCTCCCGTTCACGGACAACTCGTGGGTGGCCGAGCCGGCCGGGCTGGCCGTTGCGGCCTGGCTCGGCGTGGTGACGGTGGTGGTGGCCTATCTGCTGATGGGGACGGCCCTGCGCCGGCTCAGTGCAGCCACCGCCATCACCGTCGGCCTGCTCGAACCGGCTACGGCGGCCCTGCTCGGCGTGCTGCTGCTGGGCGAGCGCCTGGCGCCGGCCCAACTCGCCGGGGCGGTGTGCGTCCTCGCAGGAGTGGTCATCGCCGGCACCGGCCCGGGCGCCGCGCGCGACCGGCCCGGGCCGGTCGTGGGGTCCAGGCCGCCATCCCGTTCCACTTTGCGCCGGTAAACCAGACCCTGCGCCACATGGACCCGGCGAAAGGTCAGGGTTGGCGGCGCAGAGTGGGAACCGAAGAGGTGTCCGGCCTTCAGTTGTCGGTGGACGCTCCCACCAGCGGCGGCTCGGCCGACCACGGGAAGGAGATCCAGTCCGCCGTCCGCTTCCACACGTAGTCGCAGCGCACCAGCGACTGCGGCTTCTCATACAGCACTGCCGTCCTGGTCTCCGCGACATGGGCTGCGCAGAAGTCGCGCACCATGCGCAGCGTCTCACCCGTGTCGGCCACGTCGTCCACGATCAGCACCTTCTGCCCCGCGAGGTCGACCGCCACCGGCATCGGCGGCAGCAGCACCGGCAGCGGGAGCCTGGTGTCGACGCCGGTGTAGAACTCGACGTTGATGATGTGCAGGTTCTTGATGCCCATCGCGTAGCTCATGGTCCCGGCGGGGAGCAGGCCGCCGCGGGTGATCGACATGATCAGGTCGGGCTTGAAGCCGGAGTCGACCACCTGCTGGGCGAGTTCCCGCGCAGCCTTCCCGAACTGTTCCCAGGTGAGGACTTCGCGCACGGGTGAACTCATGTCGCCCATCCTCGCAGAGCGGGGCCGGGGCTGGACAAGCCGGCCCTCGCGCGGGGTTGAATGGTCGCCATGATCGCCGTGGTCATCACCCTGCGGGGACGCGTGCAGGGCGTCGGCTTCCGCTGGTGGGCGGCCGGCGAGGCGCGCCACCTCGGCCTCTCGGGCCATGCCCGGAACGAGCCGGACGGTTCGGTGGAGCTGCTGGTGCAGGGCGAGGAGGAGGCGGTGGGGCGGATGATCCGCTACGCGGTGGAGGAGCCCACCACCACGGGCCGGCCGGGACTGGTGACCGACTACGACCTGCGGCGGTCCACCCCTGAGCCAGGTGCGACGGGCTTCGGCTACTACTGACCCACCGTGGTCTCGTCCAGCGGCACCAGCGGGGCGATGGCAGGGAACACCCACCCGTAGAGCACGACCACCACTGCGGCCACCAGCAGCACGGCCTGCAGCACCTTGACCGGCACCGGCCCGGGCAGCAACCGCCACAGCATCCCGTAGAAGGACATCAGCCGCGCACCTCCAGCACCTCTTCGGGAAGGCCCTCCGCCCGGGTGTACTTCCGGTCCAGCCGGGCGTGCACGACGAAGCGCTCCCGCGAGCTGAACTCGGGGTGGCAGCTGGTCATGGTCAGCGATGCAGCTGTCGGCTCGGCCTCCGGGTCACCCGGCACGGGGAGCAGCACCGAGACCTCGTCCGGGGACACGATCCGGCTGGTGGTCACGCGGTAGACGAAGAACCCGGCCGCCGTCTCCACCACCACGGCGTCCCCCTCGCGCAGCCGGTCGATCTGGTTGAACGGCTTGCCCCAGGTGGTGCGGTGCCCGGCCAGCGCGAAGTTGCCCACCTCGCCGGGCGCGGCCGTCCCGAGGTAGTGGCCGACGCCGCGCATCAGCACCTCCCTGGTGGTGCCTGTGTAGACGGGCCTGGCGAAGTCCGGGCCGAACCGCGGTACCCGGACGACGGCGAACGCCTCCCCCGGCACCGCGGGCTCCGGCCGGGACGGCTCCGGCGCGACGAAGCCTTGCTCGAGCAGCGCGACCACACCGCGGGAGTCGGCCACGGCGACCACGTCGGTCCACCACAGCTGCCAGCCGGCGTAGAGCAGCAGGACCACGCCGAGGGTGACCAGCAGTTCCCCGAACAGGCTGGCGATGCCGCGGAGGACCCGCATGCCGCCTCCTGCCCGCCGGGCCCGGCCAGCTGCCGGACGTTGCGCAAACGCTACCGCCGGCCGGCCGCGCGTGCCGGAGCTGGCCGCGAACTAGACTCACAGCGTTCCCACAGGAAGCTCCAAGCCGCGGCCAACGCTGCGCAGGGAAGGTCGGGGCATGGCCATCACAGCACGCAGCGGCATGCAGCCGCTGACCCGCCCGGACGGCAGCGCGATCCGGATCCTCACGGTGGACGACGAGAACAGCATCACCGAACTGCTCAGCCTCGCCCTTCGCTACGAGGGCTGGGAGGTGTCGACCGCGGCCTCCGGCCTCTCCGCTGTGAAGGCCGCGCGGGAGGTGCGTCCGGACGCCATCGTGCTGGACATGATGCTGCCGGACTTCGACGGCCTCGAGGTGATGCGGCGAATCCGGGCGGAGCAGCCGGATGTCCCGGTGATCTTCCTGACGGCGAAGGACGCCCTGGAGGACCGGATCGGCGGGCTGACCGCGGGCGGGGACGACTACGTCACCAAGCCGTTCAGCCTGGAGGAGCTGGTGGCGAGGCTGCGCTCGCTGCTGCGCCGCTCCGGTGCCACCACCACCCGCAACGACTCCCAGCTGGTGGTGGGCGACCTGACCCTGGACGAGGACTCCCACGAGGTGACCAGGGCCGGCGACCCGATCAGCCTGACCGCCACCGAGTACGAGTTGTTGCGCTACCTGATGCGCAACCCCCGGCGGGTGCTGAGCAAGGCGCAGATCCTCGACCGCGTCTGGAACTACGACTTCGGCGGGCAGGCGAACGTGGTCGAGCTGTACATCTCCTACCTGCGCAAGAAGATCGACGCCGGCAGGGCCCCGATGATCCACACCATGCGCGGGGCGGGCTACGTCCTGAAGCCAGCGGCGGGATGACCCTCGTCAGCCCGCCGGGGCCGGCGCCCACGGCCATGGGAAAGGGCACGATCAGCCGCCGGCTGGTGATCCGCACCACAGCGCTGGTCGCTCTGGTGACGGTGGCGCTGAGCCTGTTCACGGCGCTGGTCAGCTTCCAGATCCTGCACCGCCAGCTGGACGAGCGGCTGGAGACGGCTGCCGCACGGCCGCTGCGCTTCCCGGGCGGCAACAACTACAGCGGGCCGGACCTCGCCGGCTCCGGGCTGATCCGGATCGACGCCAACGCCTCGGTGCGTTACGTCAGCTCCAGCCCGGGCACGCTGTCGGAGCGGGACATCGACAAGCTCCTCGGCCTCGCGGACGGCAACGGCACGACGACCACCAACGTCGCGGGACTCGGGCTCTACCGCGTGCTCGTCCGCGAGCGCGCGAACATCACCACGGTGGTGGCCCTGCCCTACAGCTCGGTGACCGGTCCGATGCGCAGCCAGCTGCTCATGACCGGCCTGCTCACCCTCGGAGCGATCGTCGTGGCCTACGTCGGCGCCCGTGGCGTCGTCGAGCGCAGCCTGCGACCGCTGCACCGGCTGGCGGCCACCGCGACCCAGGTGTCGAACCTGCCGCTCTCCTCCGGCGAGGTCGCCGTCCCGGTACGGGTGGCACCCGGCGACGCCGACCCGGCGTCCGAGGTCGGCCGGGTGGGGCTGGCCTTCAACCACATGCTCGACAACATCGAGCGCGCGCTGGCAGCCCGCCACCGCAGCGAGACCAAGCTGCGCCAGTTCGTCGCCGACGCCTCGCACGAGTTGCGCAACCCACTGGCTTCGATCCGGGGCTACGCCGAGCTCACCCGTCGCGGCAGTGACGACCTGCCGACGGACGCCGCGCACGCGCTGGGCCGGATCGAGGCCGAGTCCGAGCGCATGTCGGCGCTGGTCCAGGACCTGCTGCTGCTCGCCCGGCTCGACTCCGAGCCGACCCTCGACCTGCAACCGACCGACGTCACCGAACTGGTGCTGAACGCCGTCAGCGACGCCCGCGCGGCCGGTACCCACCACGCCTGGTCGCTCGACCTGCCCGCAGACGTGGTCGTGGCCAGGGCCGACGCCCACCGGCTGCACCAGGTGGTGGCCAACCTGCTCGCGAACGCCCGCACCCACACACCGCCGGGCACCAACGTGCGCACCGCACTGTCCAGCTCGGCCGGCTGGGCCGTGATCTCGGTGAGCGACGACGGCCCCGGCGTCCCCGCCGAGATCCGTGACTCGGTGTTCGAGCGGTTCACCAGGGCCGACGTGAGCCGGGTGCGGCAGACCGGTGGCTCCTCCACCGGGCTGGGGCTGGCGATCGTTGCGGCCGTGGTCAACGCCCACGGCGGCCGGGTGGAGCTGGACTCCGTGCCGGGCCGGACGACGTTCACCGTCCACATCCCTCTGGCCTGACCCCCTCCGGGTCAGGGTGCACGCCTCAGGCCGCACGCCCCGTTTCGCCGAACGCCTCCCGTCCTGTCGAACGCCTGTGCTCGAGCACAGGCACTCGACCGGAACGGTGGCGCTCGGTGGTCGAGGCCGGTGGTTCGAAGGTGGCGAGCAGTTCGAGTTCGCGCCGCTGCCGGGCGAGGTCCTGGTCGACGCGGGAGTCGAAACCGGGCCGCCAGCTGCGGCTGTGGGCCGGCTGCAGGGCGGCCACCAGGGCCACTACCAGGCCCAGCGAGATCAACAGTTCGGTCATGGCAGGAATCTTTCTCTAATGCCCATATCCGCCACCAGTGGCGGAAAGGACTACCTTCGAAGGATTCACGCCACTACACTGCCGGCATGGCACTGCACAGCGTGAGCGTGATCCTCCTCGAGCCGGTCTCGGTGTTCGAGTTCGGCGTGGCGGCGGAGGTGTTCGGGCTCGATCGGGCCGGTGAGGGCATCGAGTTCGACTTCCGCGTCTGCGGCATCGAGCCGGGGCGGCCGCTGGCGGCCAAGCTGACCACCCCGGCCACCATCACCCCGGCGCACGGCCTGGACGCCGTTGCCGGGAGCGACCTGGTGATCGTCTCCCCGACGCTGCCGCTGCCCGAGTACCCCGAGCCGGTGCTGGCCGCGGTGCGCGCAGCCCACGCTGCGGGCAGCATCCTGCTCAGCGTCTGCTCCGGGTCATTCGTGCTCGGCGCTGCCGGCCTGCTGGACGGGCGGCGCTGCACCACGCACTGGCTGTACGCGGACGAGCTGCAGCGCCGGCACCCGGCTGCGGCGGTGGACCCGAGCGTGCTGTTCGTCGACGAGGGCGACATCGTCACCAGCGCCGGCACAGCCGCCGGTATCGACGCCTGCCTCCACCTGATCCGACGCGAGCTCGGCGCCGCAACGGCCAACACGATCGCGAGGCGCATGGTCGTGCCGCCGCAGCGCGACGGCGGCCAGCAGCAGTTCGTCGCGCTGCCCGTCCCGGAGTGCAGCAGCGACGGCTTCGCCGAACTGCTCGACGAGGTGGTGGCAAACCTCGGCGACCAGCACACCGTGGCCTCGCTCGCCCGCCGCGCGAGCCTGAGCGAGCGCACCTTCGTGCGCAGGTTCGCCGCAGAGACCGGCACCACCCCCCACAAGTGGCTGAGCCAGCAGCGGGTGCTCGCCGCGCGCCGGCTGCTGGAGGAGTCCGACCTCAGCGTGGAGCAGGTGGCGGACCGCACCGGGTTCAACTCCGCCGTGGTGCTGCGCGACCACTTCCGGCGCGCGACCGGCCTGGCTCCGCTGGCCTACCGCCGGCGGTTCGGCCAGGCCGAGCGCCGCACGGCCTGACCCCGGCAGCCGCCGCTGCCTCACCACGTCCCGGGCGGGAGCAACTGGGCGTGCGAGAGCACGCGGCGCTGCTCCAGGTTCGACCGCAGTTCGCCCACGCGGTGAGCCCGCTCCGCGCGCTGCGTCCGCACTGCGCGTCGCCGCAGCAACCACCGCCAGCCGACCGGGGACGGTTCCCGGCTGACCAAGGACGGTTCCTGGCTGACCAGGGACGGTTCCTGGCTGACCAGGGACGGTTCCTGGCGCGCCAGGAACCGTCCCCTTCCTGCCAGCGCAACGGGTGTGGTCATGTTCTCCCTCCGGTCGCGGTTACCTGCGGGCGGCCGTGACCAGCAGGTACTCCCACTCCAGGCGGCCGTCAGCCGCGCCGAACCGGTCGGCGAGTTCGGCCAGGTCGCGGTCGAGCTGGGCCACCCGCTCGGGCTCACCAGCGAGCGCGCGGTACACCGCGATGGTCGGGCCGTAGTAGCTCTTGAAGTAGTCGCGGAACTCGGCGGCTCCCGCGAACCGGTCCACCACCAGCACCCTCCGCTCGGCGCGGAAGCCGTCCACCCCGTCCCCGAGCAACGCCCGGACGTGGTCGGGATCACCCCACAGCGGGCCCGGGCTGGCGCCGGGCGGCGGGGCTGCGGCGTACGGCTTCATCGTGGCGAACATCTGGCCGATGAAGCCCTGCGGGGTCCAGTTGACCAGCCCGATCCGGCCGCCGGGCCGGGTGACCCGCACCAGTTCGTCAGCCACCGGCTGGTGGAACGGCGCGAACATCACCCCGACCGTCGACATCGTCACGTCGAAGCCGGCGTCCCCGAACGGCAGGTGCTCGGCGTCAGCCTGGCGCCAATTCAGCTCCAACCCGGCGGACCGGGCGTGCTGGACCCCGGCTGCCAGGAGTTCAGGGGTCAGGTCGGTTGCGATCACCCGCGCCCCCCGTCGCGCGGCGGGCAGGCTGGCGTTCCCCGAGCCGGCCGCCACGTCCAGGACCAGCTCACCTGCGGTGATGCCGAGCGCTGCGACGATGGTCTCGCCCAGCGGGGCGACCACTTCGGTGGCCACCTTGTCGTAGTTCCCCATGGCCCAGACCGTGCGGTGCTTCGCCTTCACCGGGTCGAGGCTGATCGGGCTGTTGAGCAGTGTGTCTGTCATGGCCCCAGCCTCGCCCGGGCCACCCCGGCTCCGGATCAGCGCCAGCACCCATTTCCGGGGCCGCCGGACGGGTCGTCGGTGGCGGCCAGCGCGTAGACCCCTGCGCGGTGGCCGGGGCCGTCAGACGCCGCTGAGCAGCCGGCCCACAGCCGCGGCCCGGGCTGAGCGCCCCTGCAGCCCGAGCTTGGTGTAGATGTTCTGCAGGTGCCGCTCGACGGTGCGCAGCGAGACCACCAGCTGCGCGGCGATGTCGTCGTTGGCGAGCCCGTCCGCGGCCAGCCGCAGCACCTCCAGCTCCCGGGGTGACAGCTCCTCGGCCCCGAGCGCCTGCGCTCGCCGGCCGCCCGGCTCGCGGTCTGCCGCCAGGAACCTCTCCACCTCGTTGACGAAGACCGGCCAGGCCGGCTCGTCCTCGAGCACGATGTGGTTGTCGCTCTCCAGCGGCACGAAGTGGGCGTTCGGGATGGCGGAGGCGAGGTGCCGGCCCTCCTCGAAGCTGACCACCCGGTCGCCTCGGCAGTGCAGCACCAGGGTCGGCTGGGTGATCCGGTGCAGCAGGTGCGTCACGTCGGACTCGCGGTAGGCCTTGCGCGACTCGAAGGCGGTGTTCGCAGAGGCGGCCACCTTCTGCAGCTCGTCGAGCCACGTCATCTGCTCCTCGGTGGCGTTGGGGATCATCATCGAGGTGAACACCCGCCGGAAGGTCGACTCCGGGCGCCCCCAGCCCACCTTGACCAGCTGCCCCAGCGCCTCGGAGTACTCCAGCGCCTCGGCCGAGGTGTCGCGCTGGCCGAGGGCGAAGCTGTCGTAGAACAGCAGCCGGGTCACGCGCTCGGGACGCCGCACCGCGTAGTCGATCGCGATCGGGCCGCCCTGCGCCATCGCCATCAGTGCGAACCGTTCGAAGCCGGCCGCGTCGGCCACCGCCGCCAGGTCGGCGAGCCGCGCCTCGTGGGAGTAGTCGGCCACGTCCCAGTCCGACAGCCCGTGGCCCCGCTCGTCGAACCGGATCACCGTGGCGAACCGGCCGAGTTCGCGCAGGAAGTGCCGCCACACGGGGCTCTCCCAGTCGGTCAGCAGCTGGGACACCCAGCAGGTGGAGATCAGCAGGGGCGGGCCGGAGCCGTGCACGGCGTAGGCGAGGCGCACCCCGTCCGGAGCAGAGCAGAACCGGACGTCCTGGGGCGTCGCCGCACGCCGCGTGGCCACCGGCAAAGGGTAATCGGGCACCTCCGGGGTTCGGCACCCGGGCGCGGGCAGGATACGTAAGGTTGCAGACCGCACGGCCTTCCGCCGGGCACCGGAAGGGGTAGGTTCGGGAGGCGTGAACCTGACTCCGGCTGAACTGGCCCGCTACGTGGACCACACGCTCCTCGCACCCACCGCCACCGCTGACGATGTCGCGGCGCTCGCCGCAGAGGCAGTCGCGCTCGGCACCTACTCGATCTGCGTGTCACCCTCCCAGCTGCCCGTCACGGGCGACCTGGGTGGGGTCCTGGTCGCCACCGTCTGCGGTTTCCCCTCCGGCAAGCACACCGCCTCGGTGAAGGCCGCGGAGGCCGCCGAGGCGGTCGGACGGGGCGCGCACGAGGTCGACATGGTGATCGACCTCGGCCTGCTCAAGGCCGGCCGGGTGGACGCCACCCAGGCCGAGATCGCAGAGGTGCGGGCAGCCGTCCCTGCGCCCGGGGTGCTGAAGGTGATCATCGAGTCCGCAGCCCTCACCGACGATGAGATCGTTGCCGCCTGCCGCGCAGCTGAGGCGGCTGGGGCCGACTTCGTGAAGACCTCCACCGGCTACCACCCCGCCGGTGGTGCCTCGGTGCACGCCGTGCAGCTGATGGCGCGCACGGTCGGCGGCAGGCTCGGCGTGAAGGCGTCCGGTGGCATCCGCGACTGGGCTGCGGCCGTGGCGATGATCGAGGCGGGCGCCACCCGGCTCGGCCTGTCGGGCACCGCTGCGGTGCTGGCCGGAGGCCGGTCCGAGGGCTACTGAGGCCGCCGGCTCAGGCCACCCCCGCCTCGCCCAGCCAGGCCCGCGCGACCTCGGCCGGCCGCGCACCACCGGCCACCTTGGCCTGCAGGTCCAGCAGCGTCTCGGTACGCAGTGCCCTGGCCAGCTCGTCCAGGGCGAGCACTGCGTCGGGCTCGGAGTCGGCCAGTCCGGCGTGCAGCAGCAGCACCAGCGGGTCGGGCGCACCCAGCTGGTCCGGGTCATCGAGCGCTACCAGCCCGGCCACGCCGGTGTACTCGGTGCGGCGGAAGGCGCCGATCGCCGCTGTCCCGCCGGCCACCAGCGCAGCCCGCTCAGCCGGGTCGGCAACCGTCCGGGGGACCAGGTCGGCGCCGTACACGGCCTTCAGGCCCGGCACACCGTCCGCCCTGGACAGCGCCAGATCCGGCACGGCGGCCGCCTTGCCGTCCGCCCAGCCGGTCAGCCGGTTCAGGCTGGTGATCCCCGCCTTGGCCGTCGCGGGGGTGACCAGCCAGACCAGGCTGCCGTCGACGGCCTCAGCTGCCAGTGCGCTCACCTCCGGAGCCACCAGCGTGGCCACGTCGGTGACCACGGCCCGGGCTGCGGGTGGCTCGTCCGCGTCGCTCAGTTCCGCCCAGAGGGTGGCAGCGTAGTCCGGCACCGCCGCGAGCGAGCCGTCGCCCAGCGAGGCGAGCCAGTCAGCCTCGGCGGCCGTGACCGCTGCCTCCCGCCCGCCGGTGACCAATGCCTGCGCCACCAGGTGCGCCAGCAGCACCCCTGCCAGGGTGCCGTCGCTGCCGACCGCGAGCGGCGCGGGGCCGGAACTGGGGGTCGCACGGCCGGAAACACCGGCAGGGGGCACGCGAGCGCAACCGGCCAGCGCGAGCGCGCCGGCCCCGAGCAGGAATCCGCGTCTGTCCATCGGTCCAGTCTCAGGCCAGGCCGCCCGCAGCACCCGGCGGCCACGCCGGGGACCTCCGAACCGGTCCCGGTCCGCCGCGCCGACCTGTGGCGGCCCCGCTCGCCGCCCGGCTATCCTTGGATCGTGCAGCCCCGATTCGGGGGGACTGGGGCGGCACTCCGAGTGCGCTCGGATCAAGGGGGGCTGATCTTCCCACCGAACGGTGGATGTGGTTGTGCAATCCCTGCCGCGGCCCGGTAACCGCTGGTTACCGGGCCGTCGGTTTCCCGGACTTCGTGGTTTCCCGGCCTGAGACGGCCGCCCGGAAGCTGCCGGCCTGGGGTTCACTTGCCCTCCCACTGATGCCCGATTGCCTAGCCACAGGGGACTGATGCCCGATCCAGACGAATCCGACCGGCTGCACCCCGACCAGGTGCGCCGGATCCAATTGCGGGTGCTGGACCAGTTCCTCGAGCTCTGCGCGAGACACGACCTGAGCTACTTCGCCTACTACGGCACCCTGATCGGCTGCGCCCGCCACGGTGGCTTCATCCCCTGGGACGACGACATCGACCTCGCGATGCCCCGCCGTGACTACCAACGCCTGCTGACGCTCGACCTCGAGCCGTTGGGCCTGCGGCTGGTCAGCCGGCACAGCGCGGCGGGGTTCCCGTTCGGCTACGCCAAGCTGTGCGACACCTCGACGCTGGTCATCGAGCGGCTCGAGCCGCGGTACACCGGCTGGGGCGGGGTCAACCTCGACATCTGGCCGCTGGACGGGCTGCCGCGCACCGCCCTGGGCCGGCACGCCAACGACCTGCTCGTGCGCGCGCTGCGTTTGATCATCCTGGCCAAGATCCTGCCACCGCGGCCGGGCCGCAGCCGTGGCAGGGCCGCGCTGTTGCGGGTCACCCGTGCGCTGAGCCGGCCGCTGAGCGTCCCGGCGGCACTGTCCCTGATCGACCGGCTGATCGTCCGACCCGACGGAGAGCTGGTCGGCAGCCGGCTGGGCGGGCGTGGCCGCGAGCAGTGGTTCCCCGCCTCCTGGTACACCCCCGTGGCCCGGCTGCAGTTCGAGGGCAGGCAGCTCCGCGCCCCGGGCCGGTACCACCGGATCCTGCGCGGCCTGTACGGCGACTACCTCGAGCTGCCCCCGGAGTCACAGCGACGATCGCAGCACACCTTCGAGGCCTTCGTCCTGCGCGACTCCTCCCCGGACGAAAGCTGAGGGGCCCGATCCGTGCGGATCGGGCCCCTCGGTGCTGGCTGGGGGACTACTTGTTCTTCAGCGCAGCCTGGGCCGCAGCGAGCCGGGCGATCGGCACGCGGAACGGCGAGCAGGACACGTAGTTCAACCCCACCTGCTGGCAGAACTCGATGGACGACGGGTCGCCACCGTGCTCACCGCAGATGCCCAGCTTGATGTCGGGACGGGTCGACTGGCCCAGCTCGACGGCGGTCTTGACCAGCTTGCCGACGCCGACCTGGTCGAGCCGGGCGAACGGGTCGCTCTCGTAGATCTTCGTCGCGTAGTAGGCGTCGAGGAACTTCCCGGCGTCATCCCGGCTGAACCCGAAGGTCATCTGGGTGAGGTCGTTGGTGCCGAAGGAGAAGAACTCGGCCTCCTTCGCGATCTCGTCCGCGGTGATGGCCGCGCGCGGGATCTCGATCATCGTGCCCACCAGGTAGTCCAGCTCGATGCCGGACTCGGCGATGATGGCGTCCGCGGTGTCGGTGACGATCTTCTTGACGAACGCCAGCTCCTTCACCTCGCCCACCAGCGGGATCATGATCTCCGGCACCAGCTTCCACTCCGGGTGGGCCTTCTGCACGTTGATCGCTGCCTCGATGATGGCCCGGGTCTGCATGGCGCCGATCTCGGGGTAGGTCACGTCGAGGCGGCAGCCGCGGTGGCCCATCATCGGGTTGAACTCATGCAGGGAGGCGATGATCTCCTTGAGCTCGGAGACCTCGAGCTTCATCTCCGCGGCCAGCGCGTTGATGTCACCCTCGTCGGTCGGCAGGAACTCGTGCAGCGGCGGGTCGAGCAGGCGGACGGTGACCGGCAGGCCCTCCATCGCCTCGTAGATGCCCTCGAAGTCGCCGCGCTGCATCGGCAGCAGCTTGGCCAGGGCGGCCTCGCGCTGCTCGACGGTCTTGGAGACGATCATCTCGCGGATGGCCGCGATCCGGTCGGCCTCGAAGAACATGTGCTCGGTGCGGCACAGCCCGATGCCCTCGGCCCCGAACTCGCGCGCCTGGCGGGCGTCGGCCGGGGTGTCGGCGTTGGTGCGGACCTTCATGGTGCGGAACTCGTCCGCCCACTCGATGACGCGGCCGAAGTAGCCGGACACGTCGGCGGGGACGGTGTCGATTTCCTCGCCGTACACGTTGCCGGTGGAGCCGTCGAGGGAGATCCAGGCGTTCTCGGTGAAGGTCTGGCCGCCCAGGGTGAAGGACTTGCCGTCGGAGCCGAAGGCGATTTCGCCCAGGCCGGAGACGCAACAGGTGCCCATGCCGCGGGCCACGACCGCGGCGTGGGAGGTCATGCCACCGCGGGCGGTGAGGATGCCCTTGGCGTAGTGCATGCCCTCGATGTCCTCCGGAGTGGTCTCCAGGCGCACCAGGATGACCGACTCGCCGGCCTTGCCGCGGCGGGCTGCGTCCTCGGCTGTGAACGAGACCTTGCCGGTGGCTGCGCCGGGGGAGGCCGGCAGGCCCTTGCCGATGACCGTTGCGGCCTTCAGCTTCGGCGCGTCGAACTGCGGGTGGAGCAGGGCGTCGATCTGCTTGGGGTCGATCATGGAGACGGCCTTCTCCTTGGTGATCTTGCCCTCGTCGACCAGGTCACAGGCGATCTTGAACGCCGCGGCGGCGGTGCGCTTGCCGTTGCGGGTCTGGAGCATGAAGAGCTTGCCCTCTTCGATCGTGAACTCCATGTCCTGCATGTCGGCGTAGTGGTCCTCCAGCTTGCCGACGATCTCGACGAACTGGTCGTAGACGGCCGGGTTCTCATCCTTCAGCTGGTCGATCGTCTCCGGGGTACGGATGCCGGCGACGACGTCCTCACCCTGGGCGTTCATCAGGAACTCGCCGTAGAGGCCCTTGTCGCCGGTGGCCGGGTTGCGGGAGAACGCCACGCCGGTGCCGGAGGTGTCGCCCATGTTGCCGAAGACCATCGACTGCACGTTGACGGCCGTGCCCCAGTCGGACGGGATGTCGTTCATGCGGCGGTAGTACACCGCGCGCGGGTTGTCCCAGGAGCGGAACACTGCCTTGATGGCGCCGAACAGCTGCTCGACCGGGTCGGACGGGAAGTCGGCGCCGATCTTGGCCTTGTACTGGGCCTTGAACTCCTCCGCCAGCTCCTTCAGGTCGTCAGCGGTGAGCTCGACGTCCTGCTTGACGCCGCGCTTCTCCTTCATCTCGTCGATGAGCTCCTCGAAGTAGGACTTGCCCACCTCCATGACGACGTCGGAGTACATCTGGATGAAGCGGCGGTAGGAGTCGTAGGCGAACCGCGGGTTGCCGGTCTTCTCGGCGAAGGCCTCGACGACGGTGTCGTTCATGCCCAGGTTGAGGATCGTGTCCATCATGCCCGGCATCGAGGCGCGGGAGCCGGAGCGGACGGAGACCAGCAGCGGGTTGGCCGGGTCGCCGAACTTCTTCCCGGTGATCTCCTCGAGCTTGCCGATGTAGGCGAGGATCTCGGCGCGGATCGAGTCGTTGATGACCTCGCCGTCGGCGTAGTACTGGGTGCAGGCCTCGGTGGTGATCGTGAAGCCCTGCGGCACGGGCATGCCCAGCCCGGTCATCTCGGCCAGGTTGGCACCCTTGCCACCCAGCAGGTTGCGCATCGAGGCGTCGCCCTCGCTGAACTCGTAAACAAACTTGTGGTCAGTCATCTGAAAGCAGAATCTCCTTCATGGGCTCCAGTGGTGGCCGGCATGGGTCACGATCGCACTGGTCGGCAGTGACCTGACCCACGGCGTCGGCGGAGCACCCCGACGCCTTGGCGCAGACGAGTCCAACCGTATCGCCTCCCATGGCGGGGGTCACACCCGTCCGGCGCCTGCCCGAGTGCTGGACGTTGACACCGCACCCCCAGATCCCGACCATGACCGCATGCGTGCCGAGCGGGTGACCGGACGGGTCTGCTTCCACGGCGAGGGGCCGGTGTGGTGGGAGCGGTGGCAGCAGTTGCGCTTCGTCGACATGTTCGCCGGCGACGTGCTCACCCTCGTCGGGAACGAGGTGCTGCGCACCCCGGTGGCCTCGGCCGTGGCAGCGGTGATCCGGCCCCGGCTGGGCGGGGGCGCGATCGTGGCGAGGGAGCACGACCTCGCGCTCAGCAACTTCGACGACCTTTCCGACCTGGCCGGATTCGTGCCCGTCGACGGCGACCCGGGCATGCGCTGCAACGAGGGGGGCTGCGACCCGGACGGCGGGTTCTGGATCGGCACCCTCGCCTACGGGTTCACCGCCGGAGCCGGCTCGCTCTACCAGCTCGATGCCGGTTCCCGGCGGCCCCGCCCGGTGGTCGGGGGGCTCACCATCAGCAACGGCCTGGCCTGGAGCCCGGACAGCCAGACCATGTACCTGAACGACTCCGGGGACGGGGTGACCTGGGCGTTCGACTACGACCCGCTGGAGGGCCCCAGCGGCCGCCGGGTGTTCAGCCGCTCCAACCAGGGCGCCCCGGACGGGCTCTGCGTGGATGCCGAGGGCGGGGTCTGGACGGCCCGCTACGGCGCGGGGTGCGTGCAGCGCCACGACGCCTCCGGACAGCTCGACGCAGTGGTCGAGGTGCCCGGGGTGTCGAAGGTGACCGCCTGCTGCTTCGGCGGCCCGGAACTGGACGTGCTCTACCTGACCACCACCTGGGAGGACCTCGCCGAGGACGCCGAGCCGGCAGCGGGCTCGCTGTTCTGCCACTCCCCCGGAGTCAGCGGCATGCCACCGGCCGGCTACGCAGGCTGAACCGACACTCCACAGATTCCTGAGATTTTGTTAAACGATTTCTCAGTCGCTCTCATCTTTGTTAAGGTTATGCCGTTCCCCCCTGGAACGCCCGAGCAGTTCCCAACCGACACTCAACAGCTGTTCCCCCCGAACAAGCTCCTGGAAGGCAACCCCCGATGCCGTATGCCATGCGAGCCGCAAGGCGTGCACCCAGACTGTTGCTGGCCCTGATCGGGTCATCCGCACTGGTGGCCACCTCGCTCCTCCCCGCACAGGTGGCGACCGCCGCCGATACCACGACCTCCGTGCCAGTCGCGGCCGCGACCTTCACCAACACGTACGCCAAGACCAAGAACTACTCCAGCTACACCTACGTGTCTGCGAGCAAGTCCCAGTACCGCGCCCACCTCCAGTTCGACACCTCCGGTGTCGACCCGTCGAAGGTGGTCAAGGCCGAACTGCTGTTCACCCCCAAGTACACCCAGAAGAGCGGCCTGAAGGTCTCGGTGCGACCCGCGGCGGTGAAGGCGATCAAGACCATCACCGCAGCGTCCGCCCCGACCGTCGGTGCCGTGGTCGGCACCTCGGCCAGCCTGAAGAAGGGCACCCGGACGGCGGTCACGCTGAACCCGTCCGCGGTGACCGGTACCACCACGGCCCTGGCGCTGAACACCACCGCCAGCGGCAAGGTGTCGATCTACTCCACCGGGGCCGGCAAGCCCCAGCTGCGGCTGACCACCACCGAAGCGCCCACCGACGACGGCCGCACCGAGCCGGACCCCGGCACCGGGTCGTCCGACCCCAGCTCCCTCGCCAAGCCCGCCGAGCGGGCGGCGATCGACGTGCCGGCCTTCTCCACCCACAAGAAGCTGGTCTTCGCCCACTACTTCCCGCCGTACCCGGTCTCGATCGACAACGCCGCGCCGGCGACCGACTACTACAACAAGCACTACCGCAACCCTGACGGCGAGAACGGTAAGTTCCGTGCCGTCGGCGGGCTCCTGCGGGACCGCCCGGTGCCCCAGGACCCGATCTCCGGCGACTACAAGCTGGAGAACATGAAGGCCGAGGTCCGGCAGGCGATGGCGGCCGGCATCGACGGCTTCGCCGTGGACATCCTGAACGTCACCGGCAGCAACTGGGACGCCACGATCCGGCTGCTCAAGGCAGCGGCAGCGGTGTCGCCGAACTTCAAGATCATGCTGCAGCCCGACATGACCGCCAGCACCGGTTCGCTCTCCGCTGCCGACTTCGCCAAGGCCATGGCCTCGATCTCCGACTACTCCTCGGTCTACAAGCGTGACGGGAAGGTGGTCCTGTCCCCGTTCAAGGCCGAGGCCAAGACGGTGTCGTGGTGGACCGGAGTGATGAACACCATGAAGAACACCCACGGCGTCAGCACCTCGCTGTTCCCGGTGTTCCTCAACGTGCGCAGCATGGACACCTTCAAGTCGATCAGCATCGGCTTCGGCGAGTGGGGTGCCCGTAACCCCGACGACGTCAACGACGGTGCCAACCAGGCCAAGAACGCGCACGCGCTCGGCAAGCTGTGGATGCACCCGGTGGCAATGCAGGACGCCCGCCCCGTCGGTTCGGTCTACGACGAGGCCGGCAACACCGAGACCCTGCGGCTGTCCTGGCAGCGCGCCATCAACGACGGCGCCGACATGGTCCTGCTCACCACCTGGAACGACTACTCCGAGACGACTTCGTTCGCCCCGTCCATGCAGCACGGCTGGTCGATCCTCGACATCAGCGCCTACTACATGGCACGGTTCCAGACGGGCAGCTACCAGCCCATCGTCCGCGATGCGCTGTACCTTTCGCACCGCACCCACGCCTACTCGCTGAAGCCCACGCTGCAGACGTCCCTGATGCAGGTCTGGAGCGGTGACCGGACAGCTCCGCGCAACACGGTCGAGGTGCTCAGCATGCTGACCGAGCCGGGCACCGTTTCGGTGGTCATCGGCGGCAAGACGCAGACCTACTCGGCGCCGGCCGGGGTGTCGGCCAAGACGTTCTCCCTGGCCACCGGCACGGTCAGCGCCACACTGGCCCGCGGCGGCAGCACCGTGGCCAAGGTACAGACCGCCAGCGCGGTGAAGTCCAGCATCTCCACCCAGGACCTGGGCTACCACATGGCCAGCAGCCTGCGCACCCTGCCGCGGCAGGTCTAGGCACTGCGAACCGCCTTGGTCGGGCCCCCGGGGCCCGGGGACCCGGGGCCCCCCCGCCAACCAGACCCCCCGG
>JAEWOI010000017.1 GCA_023460935.1 Actinomycetes bacterium | reverse complement strand
GGGGGGGGGGGGGGGGGGGCCGGGGGGCCCCCCCCCCCCCGCCCCCCAGGTGGACCTCGACGCCCTGCGCGAAGGGCTCGACCGGGTGTTCGGCGCCGACGGCGACAGCTGGCAGCGCCAGGCAGCTGCGGTGAGCGTGCTGTCCCGGGTGGCCGTGGTCGCCGGCGGCCCGGGCACCGGCAAGACGAGCACGATCGCCAGGATCATCGCGGCGCTGCAGCTCGCCCACCCCGGCCAGCAGTTGCGCCTCGCCCTCGCAGCACCCACCGGGAAGGCCGCGGCCAGGATGGACGAGGCGATCGCGCAGTGGTTGCGTCGACTGCCGGCCGATGCGGTGCCGCCCCACGACCTCAGGGCGACCACCCTGCACCGGCTCCTCGGCTGGCGCCCCGAATCGCGCAACCGGTTCGTGCACGACCGCAGCCGCCCGCTGCCGCAGGACGTGGTGATCGTCGACGAGGCCTCGATGGTGTCGGTGACGATGATGTCGCGGCTGCTGGCGGCGCTCCGTCCGCAGGCCCGGCTGGTGCTCGTCGGTGACCCCCACCAGCTCGCCCCGGTGGAGGCCGGCGCGGTACTGGCGGACATCGTGGAGGCTGAGCAGCCCCCTGCCGACGAGCTGTCCGCAGCCCTGGCGGCCGTCGGCCTGCCGGCTTCCGGGCCGGTGGTGCGCCTGCGCACGAACTTCCGCTACACCGGCGCGATCGAGCGGCTGGCCCGCGCCGTCCTCGCCGGTGACGAGGACTCGGCGCTGGCCATCGCAACCTCCGGCGCGGCAGAGGTGCAGCTCGCCGCCGGTGCCGGCGAGACCGACCTGGCCGACCAGGTCGTGGGCGCCGGTCTCGCTGTGCTGGCCGCAGCCCGCTCCGGCGACGTGACCGCGGCCCTGGCAGCGCTGGACGAGCACCGGCTGCTGTGTGCCCACCGCAGCGGGCCGCACGGCGTGTCGTGGTGGTCGCGCCAGGTCGAGACGTGGCTGGCCGCCGCGGACGAGAGCCTCAGGGTGGCGGGCGAGTGGTACCCCGGCCGGCCACTGCTGGTGACGGCGAACTCTCCCGACCTGGGGCTCTACAACGGCGACACCGGCGTGGTGGTGCGCGCGCCGGACGGGCGGCTGCGCGCCAACTTCAGCCGGGGCGGCAGCGTTTCCTCGATCTCGCCCTACCTGCTGGAGTCGGTGCAGACCATGCACGCGATGACGGTGCACAAGGCCCAGGGCAGCCAGTTCCGGCGAGTGACGCTGATCCTGCCGCCGCCGGACTCACCGCTGCTGACCAGGGAGCTGCTCTACACGGCGGTGACCCGGGCGAGTGACCGGGTGACGCTGGTCGGGTCGGCCGAGTCGCTGCTGGCAGCCGTCCGCCAGCGGGCGCGGCGGGCCTCCGGCCTGCGGGAGCGGCTCTAGCCGGCCGGCCCAGATAGGCTTGGCCCGGCCCGGACGGTTCGCAGGAGAGGTGTGCTGTGGCTACCAGAGACGACGTGGCACGCGCGGCAGGCGTTTCCGCGAGCACGGTCTCCTACGCGATCAGCGGCCGGCGGGCGATCTCCGAGGCCACCAGGGCCCGGGTGTTCGCGGCGATGCGTGACCTCGACTACACCCCCAACGCCTTCGCACGTGGGCTTGCCGGGGCCACGAAGGGCTTCCTCGCCCTGCACTACCCGCTTCGCGAGGAGGGCATGTCGCCGATGGAGGTGCGCTACTTCCTGACCGCGGCGGCGGCCGCCCGCAAGCACGGCTTCCAGCTGCTGCTGTGGACCAACTCCACCGAGGACCTCCAGCCGCTGCAGGAGTTCATCTCCCAGAGCCTGGTGGACGGGGTGGTGTTGATGGAGGTCGTCGGCGACGACCCGCGCATCCGGTTGCTCACCGAGCGGGGCGTCCGGTTCGTGCTGCTCGGGCGGAACGCCAACCCCGCCGGACTGGCCCACGTCGACACCGACTTCGAGAGTGCCGCCCGCACAGCGCTGGAGCACGTCGTGGACCGCGGGCACCGCAGGGTGCTGTTCGTCGGCGGCGCCCCGTTCACCCCTGGCCGCGGGGGGCACGGTCCGACCGTCCGGACGGTGACCGAGCTGGAGCGGATCGCCCCGCGCTACGGCGTCGACCTGCGCACGTGGAGCGGGCCGCGGGCTTACGGCTCCGGGCGCGAGGCCTACCGGCACTTCCGCAGCGCAGCTCCCGACACCACCGCGGTGGTGCTCTTCAACGACCCGGCCACCATCGGCTTCGTCCACGCCGCCGAGCTGGACGGCCGGTCCATCCCGGCCGACGTCTCGGTGCTGTCGATCGGGATGGGCGAGGACGCCGGCGAGCTGAACCCGCCGGTCTCCAGCGTCACCCCCAAGGTCGCCGAGCTCACCGAGGCAGCGGTGCGCATCCTCGTTGCCAGCGTCGAGGGCCGTCCCGAAGCCAACCGGGAGCTGCTGTTCGACGCCCCCCTGATCGACCGGGGCAGCGTCCGCCGCCTTAGTTGAGCCTAAACGCTTGCGTCGTGACCCGGCCCGTGCCAACATCGGATCGACGCGCGTCGACAATGCGCGTCGACAATGCGCCACCTCATCGACGAGCCGTGGCCGCGGAACCGGGGGGATCGATGACGACCATCACTACGGTCCGGGCGGCGCTGGCAGCGATCGCCGGCTGCGGCTGGACCCAGGCCACCCGCTACCAGTTGGGGGCCGCCATGGGACCGGCACGGCTCTACGCGCTGAGCCTTGCGGGGCCGGACGGAAGCGTCCCGCTGCTCACCGGTGAGAGCGCCAGCCGGCGCTGGCTGCAGGTGTTCACCGAGCCGGACTCCCTGATCCTGAACGTCGGCCGGGTGGTGCAGCGCCAGCTGCGCTACGCCGAGTTCTCGGGCGCCGCCGTCCTCGGCCTGGCCCACGAACTGGGCTGCGGGCTCACCCTCGACGCGGGCACCGCGCTGGAGTGCCGGATTCCGGCCAAGGACCTCCAGGCCCTGCACGTTGCCGCCAGCTACACCGAGTCGCTGGCCCGCACCGATCCGCCCGAAGCCGGGTTCTCCCCCGCCCCGGCGATGCGCATCGCCTGACTGATCGGGGGCACCGGCTCACCGGGGACGGTTCCTGGTCAGCCAGGAACCGTCCCCGGCACGCGAGGAACCGTCCCCGGTGCGCCAGGCCAGGTCAGGGGCGCAGCGTGCCAGCGAGCCAGTCCTCGATCATCCGGCGCGCGATCGAGGTGCGCGGCGGCAGCGAGACCACGCCGCCGGCCACCTCGCTGCGCAACCCGTCCCTGCTGAACCAGCGGGCGGACTCGATCTCGGTCGCTGCGATGGTCAGCTCGGCGCTCCTCGCACGGGCGGCGAAGCCGACCATCAGCGACCGGGGGAACGGCCAGGGCTGCGAGCCGAGGTAGGTGACGTCGGACAGTTCGAGCCCCACCTCCTCAGCGACCTCCCGGTGGACCGCCTGCTCCAGCGACTCCCCCACCTCGACGAAGCCGGCGAACACCGAGTGTCGCCCGGGCGCCCACTTGGGTTGCCGGCCGAGCAGCAGCCGGTCGGCGGAGTCCACGATCGCAACGATCACCGCCGGGTCGGTGCGGGGGTAAAGCTCCCGGCCGCAGCCGGTGCACCGCCTGGCCTGGCCCGCGGCCGCGACCGTCGTCCGGGAGCCGCACTCGGGACAGAACCTGGCGCCGGCGTGCCAGCCGGACAGCCCGACTGCGGTGAAGGCAGCCTGCAGCTGCACCGTGGCCAGGCCGTCCATGACCTCCCGCAGCGAGGGCAGCTCATCCCCGGCGCGGCGGGTAGCGAACCACGGCCGGCCCTCGACCAGTCCGAGCAGGTGGTGCAGCTCCGGGTCGTACGTCCCCGAGGTCGGCGACAGCTCCAGCGTCCCGTCCTCCGCGACGCCCACCGCAGCGTCGCCGACGCCGAGCAGAACGGCCTGCGGGTCTGCCCAGGCCGCGCGGACGAGCTCGGGATCGGCACGCAACGCTGCCGCGTAGTCGAGCAGCCGCAGGTTCAACCAGTCGCTCACCTCGACAGGCTAACCGAGGCTGGAACAGCGGCCAGCAGGGCTTCCAGTCCGGCCCTTCCGGGCAGCTGCTGTGGCCGCACCACCTCCCCGGAGCGGAGGTCGTAGAACACGGCATCCACCTGTTCTGGCGCCAGGCCGTGCAGCTCGGCCCACGCCAGCCGGTAGCACGCCAGCTGCAGCGGGTCGGCACGCCTGGCGTCGCCGGTCTTCCAGTCCACGACCTGCAGGCGTCCGTCCGGCCCGGCGAAGACCGCATCGATCCGGCCGCGGACCAGGCGCCCGGCGAGCACGAGCGTGAACGGCGCCTCCACTGCCAGTGGGACGGCCGAGCCGTAGGGGCCGGCCTCGAACCCGGCCCGCAGGTCCTCGAAGTCCGCCCCGGCCACCTCAACCCCGTCATCGCCGTCGAGCAGCGGCGCCTGTCCGCGGAACCGGTGTTCCAGCCACTGGTGGAAGCCGATCCCCCACCGCTGCGCCTCGCTGACCAGCCGCGGCATCGGGCGGCGCAACTGGGCTGCGAAGCCGTCGGGGTCGCGCACCAGGCGCCCCACCCCGGTCACCGAGAGGTAGTCGGGCAGGCGGGCGGAGTTCCGCTGCCGGGCGGCCTGCTGCTCCGCCGCCAGCAGCTCGTCCGCGCGCAGGCGCCACGACTCCACCAGGGCGAGCTCGTCCAGGCTGGACACCGGCGCCTCCGGGTAGCTGCCGCCGGCCAGCCGGGCCGCACGAGCCCTGCGCACCAGCTCTGCGGCTTCCCGGCGCACCGCCCAACCCTCGGTGTCACCCACCGCCGGCCACCCGCTCTCTGCAGCCAGCCCCAGCAGCGGGTTCTCCGCCGGCACCTCCGGCGGCAACACCACCCGCTGGGCCATCTCGGCGAGCACCGCGAAGTAGTCGGACGGCTGCCGGGGCCTCGCCAGCCCGGCCGCCCAGGTGTGGGTGCTGGCCACCAGCAGGCGCCGGGCCCGGGTGACGGCGACGTAGGCCAGCCGGTCCTCGCCCCGGCGCTGTTGCTCGGTGAGCGCTGCTGCGAAGCCGGTCACCTCGGCGTTGTCCACCCGAGCCAGCTGCGGCAGCGCGGCCGCGTCGCCCCGCAACGGGTAGGGCAGGGTGGCGGAGTTCCGCAGCCAGTTGCCGGTGACCCGGTCGGTCGGGAACACGTCGGCGGCCAGCCCCGGAACCAGCACCACGTCCCACTCCAGCCCCTTGGCCTTGTGGACGGTGAGCACCTTCACCGAATCCGCTGCCGACACCACGGCCTGCTCCAGGCCGGTGCCGTACTCGCGTTCGGCCTCGAGGTAGGCCAGCAGGCCGGCGAGCGATGCGTCGGAGTCGACGTCGGTGTAGGCGGCAACAGCCTGCACGAAGGTGGCGAGCGGGGCGCTGCCGCCCGCGTCCACGGCCTCGAGTTCCACAGCGAGCCCCAGCACTGCGATCACCCGCTGGACGAGCTCCGGCACGGAGTCACCGGCGTGGCGACGCAACTGCGCAAGCTCCCCGGCCAGCCGGGCGAAGCGCTGCCTCGCGTCGGAGCGGTAGGCGAGCTGGCCGGGATCAGCCAGCGCCTCCAGCAGGCTCGGCACCGTGGCCGGGTCGCCCCCCACCAGGCTCCTGGCCGTGCCGCCGGCGGCCGTCGGCTCACCCGCCCCGGCGGGCACCGGTCTGGCCAGGGCCAGCTCCCTCGCCCTCCGGCCGAGCAGGGCCAGGTCGGGAATGCCGATCGCCCAGCGCGGCGAAGTGAGCAGCCGGATCGCTGCGTGGTTCGCGGTGGCGTCCTCGAGCAGGGTGAGCGTGGCCACGACGTCGGCGACGGCAGGAAGCTCCAGCAACCCGCCCAGCCCCACGATCTCTGCCGGGATGTCGCGTGCGGCCAGGGCAGCGTAGACGTCGGCGACCTGGCTGTTGCGCCTGGCGAGCACGGCGACCTGCGACCACTTCCCCACAGCCCCGGTGGCGTGTTCGGCCGCCACCCGGTCGGCGATCGCCGCCACCTCCTCCGGCCAGGTCGCGTAGGCCGCGGCCTCCACCCGCCCGGCCGGCGTCCCGGGAGGTGCCACCAGGTCGAGGTCGAGGCCGTGCGCTGCCAGCGCCGGCTCCGCGCGGACGGGACCGGCCAGCCGGTTGGCGGCATCGAGCACGGCCTGCCCGCTGCGCCGGTTGACGGTCAGCGCGTAGCTGGTGGCCGGCGTGCCCGCCGCGGTCGGGAAGTGGGCTGCGAAGTCGAGGATGTTGCTCGCGGCGGCACCTCGCCAGCCGTAGATCGCCTGGCAGGGGTCGCCGACGGCGGTCACCGGGTGCCCCCGGCCGGAGGCAGCTTCGCTGCCGGAGAAGAGGCCCCGCAACAGAGTCGCCTGCGCGGCAGAGGTGTCCTGATACTCGTCCAGCAGCACCACCCGGAACTCCCGGCGCAATGCCTCCGGCACGGCCGGCACCTCCGTGGCCAGCCGCGCTGCCGCCGCCATCTGGTCGGCGAACTCGACATAGCCGAGCTCGGCCTTCAGCTGCTCGTAGCGCACCACGAGGGTGGCCAGCTCCAGCCGCTCCGCCGCGGCGGCGCGCGCGTTCTGGAGGGCGGCGTAGACCTGGCCGCGCGGGTTGCGCGGTGCGGCCTGCAGGGCTGCGTCGAACGCCTCAGCCTGGTCGGCCAGGTCGAGCGGGTCCACCAGGTGCGAACGCAGCTCGCCGGACAGCTCCAGCAGCCGCTGGGTCACCGAGGACGGCCGCAGCCGGGACAGGTGGGTGAGGCCGGGGGTGTCGTTGACCACCCGCGCGGCGAGGCGGAACCGGGCCGCCCCGGTGATCATCCGGGCGTCGCCCTCGATGCCCAGCATCAGCCCGTGCTCTGCGACGAGCCGGCCCGCGAACGCGTCGTAGGTGAGGATCAGCTCCTCGCCGGCCTCCGCGTCGGCTGCGAGCACACCGGCCTGCCGCAGCGCCCGCCGCACCCGGCCTCCCAGCTCGGCGGCGGCCTTGCGGGTGAAGGTGAGGCCCAGCACCTGCTCCGGCAGCACCTGCCCCGACCCGACCAGCCAAACAACCCGCGCAGCCATCACCGTGGTCTTGCCCGAGCCGGCGCCGGCGATGATCACCGCGGGTTCCAGCGGCGCGGTGATCGCGGCCAGCTGCTGGTCGGAGAAGTCGATGCCCAGCGCCTCGCTGAGCTGCGCCGGATCGGTCAGCCTCATCGCAGCACCTGCCCGCCCCGCCCGGAGGCCGGGCAACTGTCGGCGAAGACGCAGGTGCGGCAGTGCGCGCCCGGCGTGGCCGGGTAGCTGCCCTCGGCGAGGACCCCGGCCGCGGTCGCCACCCTGTGGTGCACCCAGGTCGGGTGGTCCTGCTCCGCCGGGTCGGTGCCCAGGTGGGGGCTCGAGCCCAGCGGGGCCTGCGCGAACTCGCGCGGGAACTCCTCCGGCTTGTCGGCCAGCCGCAGGTAGACCGCCGCGGCCCCGTCCGGTTCGAGCGCACCGGGGGCATAGGCCTCGAAGCAGCCGGCCGACACTGCCAGCTGGTAGATGCCCAGCTGGTCCATGCCGGCGACGGCCGCCCGGGTCGGCGCCGTTCGGGAGGTCTTGAAGTCGACCACCCGCGGACCCCTGGACGTGAGCTCCAGCCAGTCGACCTTGCCGTCCAGCACCACGGTCAGCCCGGCCACCGCGAGCTCGAGGCTGAACGGCACCTCCACCCCGAGCAGCTGGGCCGGCCGCGCCTCACGCCAAGCCAGGAACCGTGCGAGGCCGAGCTCCACCTCGACCCGTTCGGTGGCCGACAGCCATGCGGCCTCGAAACGCAACCGGTGCCAGACCTGGTCGAGCTGCTCGCCGAGCTGGGCCAGCCCCCACCCCTCGGTGACCGCGTCCTGGACGAGCTGGTGGATCAGCGAGCCGAGGGAAGCGGCCAGCCCGGGCTCGCCCTCTCCCCTGGCCTCCCTGGCCAGGAAGTAGCGCCGCGGGCAGGTGAGCACGCTGGTGACCTGGCTCGGGCTGAGCCGCACCGTGCCGCCGGCCGGCAACGGCTCGGGCCGGCTGCTCAGCTCACGCACCCCCCACCAGTTCGCCGGGTCCGCGGCAGGCACCAGTTGGTGCCCGGCCTCGTCGGTGGCGTCGGCCAGGCGCGCCAGCTCGACGGCCGCTGCGGCCCTGACCTCGGCTGGCACCGCCGGATCGGCGGCGTGCCGGCGCAGCCGCGCCGCCAGCGCGGGCAGCGTCAGCGGTGCCGGGTCGCGTTCGGGTGTCCGGACGGGCGCGCCGAGCTCCTGCAGGAAGCGGGACGGGGTGTCCGCCTCCCCCTCCGTGCCCGCAGCAGCAGTGACGACCAGGCGAAGCCGCGCCCTGGAGCAGGCGAGGTGGAACAGCCGCCGCTCCGCGGCCAGCAGGTCGCGGTGGTCGGTCACCCCGCCCAGGCCGGAAGAGGTGAGCGCAGCGGCATCGAGCACGGTGCTCACCCGCCTGCCCACCGGCCAGGCACCCTCCTGGACCCCGGCCACGACCACCAGGCCCCACTCCCTGCCACGCGCCCGGTGCGCGGTGAGCACCTGCACCCCGCGGCGACGCAGCCGGGACTCGCGTTCCCGGTCGGCGGGGATCTGCTGGGCAGCCAGCTCGGCGAGGAAGGCCCGCACCCCGGCGACCCCGCCCCTGCGGTCGGCCTCGGCCGCGGTCTCGAAGAAGGCGCAGACCGCGTCGAGGTCGGCGTCCGCCCGGCTGCCGAGGGCACCTCCGGCCGCGGCCTCGCTGCTGAGCTGGCCCGGCCAGCCGGTGCCCTGCCACAGCGCCCAGGCCACCACGTCCACCGGCTCCCCCGCTGCCAGCTTCCGTTCGGCCAGCCGCAGCACCTCGAGCAGCCGGCCGAGCCTGGCCACCACCGGGGTGGGTTCGGCTGCGGCCAGCCAGTCGGGCTCGTTCACGGCTGCGGCCAGCTGCTCGGCCAGTGCCACCGGCGCTGCTGCCGGGTGCGCGGCCCGCCACTGCCGGGCGAGGCGGCGCAGCCCCAGCGCGTCGAACCCGCCCAGCGGGGAGGACAGCAGGCGGACCGCCTCATCCGGTTCGACCCGGCCGGCAGCCGTCACCGCGAGCGCCAGCAGCAGCGGCCGCACCGCAGGGGACTGCGCCAGCGGAATCTCGTCGCCCGCCACCTCAACCGGCACTCCGGCTGCGATCAGGGCCCGCATGATCGGCCCGAGCTGGCGCCGGCCCGAGCGCACCAGCACCGCCATGTCGCCGAAGTCGAGCCCGTCGCCAAGGCGGGCGCGGTGCAGCTCGGCAGCGATCGCTGCCGCCTGCTCGGCATCCCCCGCGCAGGTGAGCACCAGCACCTCCGCCCCCACCGGAACCTCCGGCGGCGCGGGGGGCGGCTCGACCCCGGCAGGACGCGGCAGGCGGGAGCGGACGCCGGCCAGCGCGGCCGCGATGCCCGGGGTGTGCCGGTGGCCCCGGCCCAGCACGACCGTGCGCGCGGGCGCGTCCGGCCGCTCGAACAGCCGGGCGAAGTCGGCCACCGCCCGCGGATGCGCCCCCCGGAACGTCGAGCTGACGCTGTCGGGGTCGGCGGTGGCCAGCACCGGGCGGCCGGCGGAGAGCGTGGCCAGCAACCCGATCTGGGCCGGGTCCAGCTCCGCGTAGTCGTCCACCAGGACCGGGCCGAGTTCTGCGGCCACCCCCGCCAGCACTTCCGGCTCGGTGAGCAGCAGCCGCACCCGGTGGACGAGTTCTGCGTAGTCGAGGACGCCCTCGGCGTCCAGCACGTCGAGGTACTCGGAGAAGAAGTGGCCCAGCGCGACCCACTCCGGCCGGCCCGCCTCCTGCCCGAAGGCCACCAGGTCCTCCGGCTCCAGCCCGAGCTGCCGGGTGCGTGCGATCGCCGTGCGCACCTGGGCTGCGAAGCCGCGGGTGCCGACGGCAGCCCCCAGGTGGTGCGGCCAGGCCGAGGCGCCGGAGCCGGAGAGCAGCTCCCGCACGCGGAACTCCTGCTCGGGAGCAGCGAGCAGCCGCAGGCCCGGCCGGCCGGCGAACCGCTGCCACAGCGTGCGGCACAGGGCGTGGACGGTGGTCACGGCGGGTTGCCAGGCACCCTCGCCCAGGGCCGCGGTGATCTGGTTGCGCAACTGGCTGGCCGCCGTCCGCGAGGCAGCCAGCACCAGGGGCTGGTGCCCCTGCCCGGCTGCGGCCACGGCGGCGTGGGCCACCAGGGTGGTCTTGCCCGTCCCCGGCCCGCCCAGCACCAGCACCGGGCCACCCCAGCCGTCGAGCACCGCGGCCTGCTCAGCGCTCAGCTGCGGGAGCGCGGCGCCCGGTGTCGTGGTGGTCAGCACCCCTACATGGAAGCACCTGCCACCCACAGCGCCCACCCGCCGTCCGGTTCTGCTCCCTCCCCGGCGACCGCGCCGGAGGCTGAAGTGCCCCCGGCGGGGACGCCGCCGGTTCAGGGTTGCCCCCGGCTGCTCCCGGAAGCCTGCAGGCAGTGGGTCGCAGCAGGGTTCAACGGGGGTGCGGGCCGCTAGATTGGACGGCATCGCACAGAACCGAGAGGTCACAGGTATGAGCACACCCGCGCAGCCGTCCGCCCAGGCCGTCCAGCTGGCGCCGCCCGACATGCTGAACCTCAACCCGCCGGCAGCGCCGGCCGTCGTGACGGCCACCCAGGCGCCCGCGATGGCGCCGCAGGTGGAGGCGGCGCAGGTGCCGGTGCTCGACGCGAAGGTGAACGACTTCCTCACCGCGCTGGGCACGGCCGAGCAGAACTCGCCCACCTTCTCCGCCCAGGCCGATGCGGTGCGCAGCATGGGCGACGCCGACATCCGCAAGGCGGCCGAAACCTCGAACCGGTTGCTGCAGACGCCCGTCCGGGCGATCGAGTCCGGCGGCCTCGCCGAGACCTCGAAGGTCGGCAAGACCCTGCTCGAGCTGCGCCGCACGGTGGAGGACCTGGACCCGGCGCAGGCCAAGGGCAGCAAGGGCTTCTTCTCCAAGATCGGCTTCGGCCGCCAGGTCACCGACTACTTCCGCAAGTACCAGAGCTCCCAGGACCACCTCAACGGCATCCTGCACGCGCTGCGCTCCGGGCAGGACGAGCTCACCAAGGACAACGTCGCGCTCAACATGGAGAAGCAGAACCTCTGGACGGTGATGGGCCGGCTCAACCAGTACGTCTACATCGCCGAGCGGCTGGACGCGAAGCTGTCGGCGCAGATCGCGGAACTCGAGCTGAGCCAGCCGGAGAAGGCGAAGGCGCTCAACCAGGACGTGTTGTTCTACGTGCGGCAGAAGCACCAGGACCTGCTCACCCAGCTCGCTGTGTCGATCCAGAGCTACCTCGCGATCGACATCATCATCAAGAACAACGTCGAGCTGATCAAGGGCGTCGACCGCGCCTCCACCACCACCGTCTCCGCGCTGCGGACGGCGGTGATCGTCGCCCAGGCGCTCGGCAACCAGAAGCTCGTGCTCGACCAGATCACCGCGCTGAACACCACCACCTCGCAGATGATCCAGCGCACCTCGGAGATGTTGAAGGAGAACTCGGCGCAGATCCAGGAGCAGGCAGCGTCCTCGACGATCGGCATCGAGCAGCTCCAGGCAGCGTTCGCCAACATCTACTCCACGATGGACTCGATCGACCAGTTCAAGCTGAAGGCGCTGGACACCATGGCCGCGACCATCGGCACCCTGGAGACCGAGGTGGCCAAGAGCCGGGCCTACCTCGACCGCGTGGCCCAGCAGGACAGCCGCGCCGCAGCCCTTCCCGCCATCACGATCGACCGCTAGGAAGCGCATGGGTTTCTGGGACCGGCTGCTCGGGCGGGACGCCCCGCAGCCAGAGCCGGCCGAGGCGGTGGCCACCGCCCCGACGGCGGACGACATCGCCGCATCGCTGGCCGGGGTCGAGCGGCTGGTCGCCGACCCGGCGGTGCCGGCCGTCGTCAGGTCCCGCGCCCAACGGGTGACCGCGACCGTGCGCAAGACCCTGCCCCGGCTGGAACTGCTGGGCCTGGGCAGCTACGACTCCTACTCCGTCGTCGCCACCGCCACCGACTACCTGCCGGAGGCGATCAGCGCCTACCTGCGGCTGCCGCGGGACTGGGCCGACTCCCGTCCGGTGGACGGGGGCAAGACTTCGCTGCTGCTGCTCGTCGACCAGCTCGACCTGCTGGCGGTGACGATGGACGCCATCTACGACGCTGCCAACGCCACCGACGCCGCCGCCCTGGTCAGCCACGGCCGCTTCCTCAAGGAGCGCTTCGGCCACGCCCAGGCGCCAGAACTCAACCTGGGACAGCCATGACCGCCCCCGCCCTGGCGACAGCGCTCGAAGCGCTGGGTCGCGCAGCCTCCGCCGCAGGCCTCGATCCGGCAGCAGCCCGGGACGAGGGCCTGGTGCTCTCCGCCGCCGTGGCCGAGTCGAACCGCGGCGCGTTCGTCGACTGGTGCCGGGAGGTCGGCCTGCCCACCTCCGCCGAGGCGTTCATGGACGCCGCGGTGCGCGGGCGCCGGTTCCGCCGCTCACCCACCCCCCTCGCGAGCCAGGCTGCCGCCGCTCCCGGCCGGGCGGCCGCCGGCTACGCCAAGGCCCTCGGCCAGGTCTGCCACGCCGCCGCCCAGCTCGGCCAGGCCGGGCCGGCTGCACTGGGGGCGGCCAGCCTCGCCGCCGCCGCCCAGCTGCCCGGCAGCCACCCTGCGCCCACGGGCCTGCCCACTCCCGGGGTGCCGGCGCCGGGCAGCCCCGACGACCTCGCGCAGCGCGAGTTCGTCCGGCAGGCCCCGGCCATCCTCACCGACGTGCTGTCACGGCTCTCGGCCGCCCAGGACGGCCTGCTGGACGTGAGCCGGCTCGACGCGCACTCCCCCGGCGCGTTCCCGGGCCTCGGCGGCGTGCCGTTCCCGACCCCGGGCGTCGCCCGGGACACGCCGGCGGGCACCGGTCCCGCCGGGGTGCCCGCGCAACCCGTCCAGGCGGCACCGGAAACCCCGGCAGAGCCGGAGCCCGAAGAGCCGGAGGAACCCGAGAAGACGGTCGAGGAGTGGCTGGCCGAACTCGACGAGCTGATCGGCCTGGCCCGGGTGAAGACCGAGATCCGGCGGCAGACCGCGATCCTGCGCGTCGACGCACTGCGCACCAAGGCCGGGCTGAAGAGCCCGACGATCACCAGGCACCTGATCTTCACCGGCAACCCGGGCACGGGCAAGACCACCGTCGCCCGGCTGGTCGCCGGCATCTACAAGGCGATCGGGCTGCTCAGCAAGGGCCAACTGGTCGAGGTCGACCGCTCGGAGCTGGTGGCCGGCTACCTCGGCCAGACCGCGATCAAGACCGCGGAGATCGCGCAGAAGGCCTACGGCGGCGTGCTGTTCATCGACGAGGCCTACTCGCTCAACGGCGACCAGTACGGCGAGGAGGCCATCAACACCCTGGTGAAGGAGATGGAGGACCACCGCGATGACCTCGTGGTGATCGTCGCCGGCTATCCGGTGCCGATGGAGGTCTTCATCTCCAACAACCCCGGCCTCGCCAGCCGCTTCCGCACCACGATCACCTTCGACGACTACACCGACGAGGAACTGCGCCAGATCTTCACCCAGATGGCGGCGAAGGCCGACTTCGACCTCGGGGAGGGCACGCTGGATGAGTTCAGCAGCCAGCTGGCGCAGCAGGTCCGCGACGAGAACTTCGGCAACGGACGCTTCGCCCGCAACCTGCTCGAGGCAGCGATCGGCCGCCACGCCTGGCGGCTCCGGGAGGAGACCGAGCCGACCCTTGAGCAGTTGCGCACGCTGGTGCCGGACGACCTGGTGGAGCCCGCGCACGCCCCGCTCCAGGCCGGCGGCGAGCCGGGTGGGCGGCTGGTCCCGCCGGACGACTCCGGCCCGGTCGCACCGGTGGAGTTCCCCGAGCCGCCGGCGGAGCGCTCGTGACCCAGAACGCACCAGTTGCGGCGCCGCTGGTCGCCGCGGGTCCGTCCGTCGCCCCGGCTGCGGAGTTCACCCCGCCGCCGCCGAGCCGCACGCCCGGGCTCTACCGCCGCCTCCAGGCGGGAGCGGCGCTGGCCCTGCTGCTGCTGGCAGTGGCTGCGGCCCTGGTGGTCTCCGGGCTCCGTGCCGACCTGGCAGGTGCGCCGGCGATCACCGAGCAGTACGACCGGCTCGGCGCGGTGAAGGCCCTGGCGATCGAGGCGGACACCCTCACCGCCCGCGCCCTGCTGGGCGCGGGGACGCCCGCCGGCGCCGCCGCAGCAAAGGCTGCGGACGACCGGCTGGCGGAGGCTGCCGGCCTGCTGGTGCGGGCCGCGGCCACCCGGACCGCTGACGCACCGGCCCTGGCCGAGGTGTCGGCGACCCTGGTGAGCTACGGCCAGCAGCTGCGGGCAGCCTCGGCAGCAGAGGGAGCGAACCGCACCGCCGCGCTCACGGCGGCAGCAGAGGTACTCGACGGCCGCCTGCTGCCCGGGGTGGACGGGCTGCAGGACGCGCTGCGCGCAGAGGCCACCGGCGACTACGCCGGCACGGTCGGCTGGATCGTGCCGACCCTCGCGGTGGTCGTGGCGGTGGCCCTCGCCTGGATCAGCTGGCTCGTCGCCCGGCGCAGCCACCGGGCGGTCAACCTCGGTCTCGCCGGGGCGCTGGTGGCAGCGCTGGCCGTTGGCGGCGTGACGCTGGCCGCGCAGCAGGCAGCTGCCGAAGCCGGTAGCCGCAGCCGCACCGAGGCCCTGAGCAGCGTCGCAGCGCTCTCCGACGGGGCCACGGCCGTGCGCACGTCCGAACGACTGCTCACCCGCGCGGCGCTGCTGCGGCAGTGGGGCCCGGCGCAGCAGGCTGCGAACGATGCAGCGCTCGAGACCGCTGCCCTGGCCGTGGACGCCGACCCAGCCGTCCCCCGGCTCAAGCCCTACCGCGACGCCGGCAACCGGGTCACTGGGCTGCTGGCCAAGGCCGACTGGGCAGGCGCGGGCGCGCTCGCCACGGAGACCGCCGACCGCTCGCTGGCCCGGACCGCTGCCCGCTTCGCCCAGATCGCGACCGAGACCTCCCAGGCGCACGTCCGGGTGGCGGCCGAGGCACCCGCCAGCACCTACGACGGCCTGCTGGGACACCTCGCTGTCGCTGAGCTGGTGGCCCTCGGCGGAGCCGTGCTGGCAGCCTTCGGCCTGGCCCAGCGGCTGAAGGAGTACCGATGACCGCTGTCTCCCCCACGGCCCCCGGCCAGCTCGGCACGCCCGCGCGGCCCGCTGAACTGCTGGACTACCTCGGCCGGCTGGACCGCTGGCTGGCCGAGCGCCGGGCCGAGCTCGACTCGCTGGACGAGCAGATCCTGAGCACCGGCCGCCAGCGTGAGCTCACCGGCGACATGGCGCTGGCGCTCGCGCTGTGGCAGGCGGCCAAGACCCGGCAGAACCTGCTGCTGGCCACCTGGGACTCCGGCCGCGTCGGGCAGCAGGAGCTGGAACGGCTGACCGCGCTGATCTGGGGACGGCTGGACACCACCGGGGCAGAGCTAGCGCAGCTGCAGTCGATGTCGGTCTCCCTGCCCGAGGCCGGCCGCTTGTGCGACGCGCTGGTGGCCCAGCTGCGCACCCGGCTGAACACCGACCCCAACGCCGAGCAGCAGCAGATCCGGCTGCGGGACCTGCGCGCGCAGCTGGAGAGGATCCGCGACCAGGTGAACCTCGAGCCGCCGGCGCTGGCGCCGGCCTCGCGGGCGAAACTCGGCCAGCTGGCCGCCCGTACCGAGGACCTGGCCCAGAAGCGCACCCGCGGCGGCGACATCGCAGGGCTGTTGGGCAGCCTGGAGATCGAGGCCGCCCGCCTGGAGCGGGACCTGATCGTCGGGGCGGCGCAGCGCAGGGAGGCCCGGGACCTGCTGACCAGGGCGAGGGAGCACCTGGCCGAGGTGACCGCTCGTGAGCAGGCCGTCCGCACGCTGGCCGGCCAGGTGGCGGCAGCGGTCTGGCCGGCGCCGGTCGGCGCGCTGCCCAGCGTCGCGGCCCTGGGGCCGCTGCCCAACACCCGGACCGCGCTGATGGGTTACGTCGAGGGCCTGGCCAGGCTCGACGCCCAGCTCGCCCAGGCGCAGGCCGGCCTGACCGCAGCCCTGCAGGACCGGGACGCGGCGCAGGCCGTGGTCGCTGCGCTGCAGACCAAGGCCGCGGGCCAGGGCCACGGGGGTGACGGGTTGCTTGGTGAACTGGGCAGGTTGCTCGCCAGGCGGCTGGCCGACCAGCCGGTGGTGGTGCCGGTGGTGCAGCAGCTGATCGCCGCCTACAGCACCCAGCTCGACTACCTGAACCGGGACGCCAGGTGAAGTGCCGCCAGCCCGGCTGCACCGGGACGATCGTGGACGGCTACTGCGACGTGTGCGGGATGCCCGGCCAGAGCATGCCCGCGGGCCGGGCACGGGAGGGCAGCCGACCCGCCACCCGGGCGACCGGACGCTGCCGCCAGCCCGGCTGCCCGGGCAGCATCGTCGACGGCTACTGCGACGTGTGCGGCTCCCCGGACGTGCCGGAGGCGCCGCCGGCCGCGAGCCCCACCACCCGCACCAGGACGTCGGTGCACCTGGGCTCCACCGCGCTGGGTTCCGCGCGCGCCACGTCCTTCGGCGGCCGGCCGAAGCGCCACGCCAGCGGCGAGCGGCTGAGCACCGGCCGGATCGGCGCCGGGCTCACCCGGGTGCCGCCGGCACCGGCGATCGACCCGGCCAGGGCCGTGCTCGCCAACGCCGAGGTGCCCCTCGACGCCCGGGTGTGCGCCCGCTGCGGGGCGAAGGTGGGCCAGGGGGCCGAGCACGTGGCGTCGCGATCGGAGGGCTTCTGCCCGTCCTGTGGGGCGCCGTACTCGTTCACGGTGAAGTTGCAGCCAGGCGAGCTGGTCGCCGGCCAGTACGAGGTGGTCGGAGCCCTCGCCCACGGCGGCATGGGCTGGATCTATCTCGCGAAGGACCGCAACGTCTCGGGCCGGTGGGTGGTGCTGAAGGGACTGCTCAACACCGGTGACGCCGACGCGCTGGCCGCCACCATCGGGGAGCAGCGCTTCCTGGCCAGGGTGGAGCACCCCCTGATCGTGGAGATCTACAACTTCGTCACCCACGATGACGCCGGCTACATCGTGATGGAGTACGTCGGCGGGCGCTCGCTGAAGCAGCTTCTGAAGCAGCGGATGACGGCGAACCACGGCGAGGCCGATCCGCTCCCGGTCGACCAGGCCCTGGCGTTCCTGATCGAGATCCTGCCGGCGCTGGGCTACCTGCACGAGCTGGGCCTGCTGTACTGCGACTTCAAGCCCGACAACGTGATCCAGGTGGGTGACTCGCTGAAGCTGATCGACCTCGGCGGCGTCCGCCACGCCGGCGACGAGGACTCGGCCATCTACGGCACGGTCGGCTTCCAGGCGCCGGAGGTCGCGACGCTCGGCCCGTCCGTCGCCTCCGACATCTTCACGGTAGGGCGCACCCTGATGGTGCTCTGCGCCGAAGTCCCTGGCTACCAGCGCGACTACGAGTACCGCATCCCGCCAGCCGAGGAACTGCCGGCCTTCGCAGCGCACGACTCGCTGTACCGGCTGCTGCTGAAGTGTTGCGCCGCCGACCCCAACGACCGGTTCACCTCGGCGGAGGAGCTCCGCCTCCAGATGCTCGGCGTGCTGCGCGAGGTCGTGGCTGCCACCTCTCCCGCAGTCGGCAGCACGGCCACGGCCTCGGCGCTGTTCGAGCCGCCGACCGGCGCTTCGGAGCGGTACACGCTGGGGCAGTTGCCGAGGCTCCGGCCAGACACCTCCGACCCCCAGGCCGGCTGGCTGGCCCGGATCAGCGTGGAGGACCCGATCCAGCAACTGGCTGCGCTTTCGGCGCCACCGGCGATGTCGGCCGGCGTGCTGCTGGCGCGCGGGGAGGCAGCACTCGCAGCCGACAACCCCAGGCTGCTGGACGAGTGCGTGCGGAAGCTGCTGGCCAACGACCCGTGGGAGTGGCGGGCGGTGTGGCTGGCTGGGCTCGGCGCGCTGCGCGCGCAGGACTACGCGACGGCCCAGAGCTCGTTCAACGCTGTCTACGGCCAGCTGCCCGGCGAACTCGCCCCGAAGCTCGCCCTCGGCCTGGCCTGCGAACTGGGCGGCGAGCTGGACATCGCCGAGAACCTGTACCGGATCTGCGCCGCCACCGACGCCGCCTACGTGACCCCGGCAGCCTTCGGGCTGGCCAGGGTGCGCGCGGCCCGCGACGACCTGGCCGGGTCGCTCGCGGCCCTGGAACTGGTGCCGAGCACCTCCCGCGGCTACCCGGAGTCGCAGCGGCTGAAGGCGCGCCACCTGGTGCGGCTGGCCACGGACGCGGACGGGATGACCGAGGCGTTCGGTGCGATCGCCGCGGCGCGGCTCGACCCCCAGACCCAGGCCCAGTACCGGGCGCTGCTGTTCGGCAGGGCGATGGCGATGGCCGGTCGCGGCCCGCTGAACCTCGCCGGCCAGCCGATGACCGCTGCCATGATCCGCGACCAGCTGGTGGGCACCTACCTCGAGCTGGCCCGCCTCAGCGACGACCCGGCCACCCGGGCCGGGTACGTGGACCTGGCCAACTCCCTGCGACCGTGGAGCCTGCTATGAGCGAACCCGAATGGCCGCTGTGGTCGGCTGAGCACCCCGAACCGCCCGGCCCCGCGCAGCCGGAGGCTGGGCAGCAACCGCCCGCAGCGCCCCACCCGTCCCGGGAGCCGTCGGCTGCGGGAACGCCGGCTGCGGCGCCAGCTGCGGGCGCGCCCGCGTCGCCCGGCTGTCCGGCGTGCGGCCGTCCGGTGCACCCGGCGGCACTGTTCTGCGAGGCCTGCGGCAGCCCGCTGGTGCCAACCCAGCCCGCGGCGGCCGCACCGGCGGAGCCGCCGGCGGAAGCGCGGTCCACGCAGACCCGGCGCCTGGGCGCCCGGGTCAGCCAGGTGGCTTCCTGCCCCTCCTGCGGCGGCACGGTCGGCGCCGACGGGTACTGCCAGACCTGCGGCGCGAAGGCGCCCAGCGCCCGCGACCACTTCACGCTCTCCCCCGCCGACTGGGTGGGCGGCGTTTGCGACCGCGGCCGGCAGCACCACCGCAACGAGGACGCGATGGCGCTGTGGGCGCAGGCCGACCGCGCGGTGCTGGTGGTCTGCGACGGGGTGTCGACCAGCGTGGACTCCGACGTCGCGGCGATGACTGCCGCCGAGCGGGCGCGCGATGTCCTGGTGGCCCGCTCGTCGACGGGCGTGGCCGGCGACGCCAGCCAGGATGCAGCCTTCGCTCAGGCCCTCGCCGAGGCGGTCACCCAGGCCAACGAAGCAGTGGTGGCCGGCACGCCGGCAGACAGCGCCAACGCCGGCTCGGCCACGATCGCGGCGGCCGTGGTCGCCGGCGACCGGGTGCACTACGCCAACCTCGGCGACTCCCGGGTGTACTTCCTCGGCGCCACCGAGCAGCTGCTGCTCAGCCTCGACGACTCGATGGCCCAGGCGTTCATCGCGGAGGGCATGCCGAGGGAGGAGGCCGAGGCACTGCCCCGGGCCCACGCCATCACGAAGTGGCTGGGCCGGGACGCGGTCGACACCGCCGCCCGCACCGGGGTCCTGCAGGTGCGCGAGCCGGGCTGGCTGGTGGTGTGCTCCGACGGGTTGTGGAACTACGCGTCCGCACCGGAGGTGCTGGCCGAGCAGCTCGCTGCGGCCACCACCGGAACCACGGAGGCGACAGCGGTCGCCAGGCAACTGGTGGAGTGGGCGAACGCCCAGGGCGGGCACGACAACGTCACTGTCGCGCTGGCCAGGATCGCGCCCGCGGCAACCGCCCCGGCTGCGGATCCGGCCTCCACTAGTGTGGAGGACCAGCGCAGCGTCCAACCCGGGAAGGAGCAGCCAGAGCATGGCTGAGTTCACCTCCGCCGTCTACCAGAACGAGTTCCTGCCCGACGGCGGCACCGACGTCAACGCGATCGTCACCATCCGATGCACCGGGGCGGGCGCAGCCGGCCGGACGGGCAGCGGCGACGCCGGCGAGATCGTGGTGGTGGACACCTCCGGGTCGATGGGCGTGGCCAACATGAACGCGGCCAAGCAGGCTGCGATGGTGGCGCTCGACCACATCCTCGACGGCACCTACTTCGCCGTGGTGGCCGGCAACCACAAGGCCTACCTGGCCTACCCGATGGTGCAGACCGGCGCCGGGATGGTCCGCATGGACGCGCGCACCCGCGCGGAGGCCAGGCGGGCGATCAGCTTCTTCCGCGCCGAGGGCGGCACAGCGATGGGCACCTGGCTGAACCTGTGCAAGGCGCTGTTCGCCTCCATCGGCAACCTCGCACAGAAGCACGTGATCCTGCTCACCGACGGCGAGAACCACAACGAGACCCCGTCCCAGCTGGACACGGCGATCGCGAACTGCGTCGGCGACTTCCAGGTCGACGCCCGGGGCATCGGCGTGGACTGGAAGGTGGCCGAGATCCGCAAGATCGCCCAGGCGCTGCTCGGCACGGTGGACATCATCGGCGACCCGCGCCAGCTGGGCGCGGTGTTCGCGGAGCTGATGCGGCACTCGATGGCCCGCGGGGTGGCGAACGCAGAGCTGCGGGTGTGGATCCCGCAGGGCGCGCAGGTGATGTTCATCCGGCAGGTGTCGCCGACGGTCGAGGACCTCACCCACCGCGGCACCCCGGTGAACCAGCTGACGATGAGCTACCCCACGGGCTCCTGGGGCGACGAGGAGCGCGACTACCACATCGCGGTGCGGCTCGCGGCCAAGACGGTCGGGCAGGAGCAGCTCGCGGCGCGGGTGCAGCTGGCTGTCGGGGCAGAGCTGCTCACCCAGGGGCTGGTGAAGGCCAGGTGGTCGGCCGACACCAACCTGACCGCCCAGATCAACCCCGAGGTCGCGCACTACACCGGCCAGGCAGAACTCGCCCAGGTGATCCAGGAGGGCCTGGCCGCCAAGGCCGCCGGTGACGAGGCGACCGCCACCACGAAGCTGGGGCGGGCAGTGCAGCTGGCCACGGAGAGCGGCAACGCCGAGGCCACGGCGAAACTCCGGAAAGTCGTCGACATCGCCGATGCCCGGACGGGTACGGTTCGGTTGAGGAAGGCGGTGGACAAGGCGGACGAAATGGCGCTGGACACCGCTTCAACGAAGACCACACGAATCAGGGGCTGAAATGGCGATCTGTCCGGCCGGGCACCAGACGAGCCAGACCGACTTCTGTGACACCTGCGGCCTGCCGGTGCCGACGGCCCAGCCGGACCAGCTCCAGCCCGCAGCCCCGGCCGCGGCCGGTGCCCCGGTCGTCGCCCCGCCGGTGGTCTGCCCCAACTGCCAGACCCCGAACGTCGCCGACGCCCTGTTCTGCGAGGCCTGCGGGTACGACTTCACCACCGGCGCCCTGCCGGAGGCGCCGGACGGTGGGCCGGCGTTCGAGCCGGCCCCGGCCGAACCGGTCGCCACGGCAGACCCCACGCCAGCCGCGGAAGACCCGGCCCCGGGCGGAGAGCCCGTGGCCGAGACTGCGGGGGCGGGCGACGCCGGGGATGAGGCCACCGGGCCCGCCACGGAGCCCGAGGGCCCAGGCGTTCCGGCCGGAGAGGCCCCGGCAGAGCCGACCACCGAGCCGGCAGCGGCACCGGGCCCGGAGCCCCTGCCACCGCCCGTGGCCGACGCCCCCCAGCCCACGCCTGAGGCCGGCCCCGCAACCGTCGTCCCGGCCCCGGCACCGGTCCAGGAGTCCCAGCCCGAGCCGGCAGCGCCGCCCACACCTCCCACCGTGGAGTGGGTGGCCGAGCTGTGGATCGACCCCGACTGGTACGCGGCACAGGGCTCCACCGATCCGATGCCGTCGCCCGGACTGCCGGACATCGCCCCGCTGGTGAAGGAGAGCAACCTGATCGGCAGGGTTTCGCACAGCCGCGGGATCTTCCCCGACGTCGACTGTGAGCTCGACACCGGCTGCAGCCGCCGGCACGCCATGCTCACCACCGACGGCGCGCGCTGGTGGATCGAGGACCTCGATTCGGCGAACGGGACGTTCGTCGGTGCCGCCGCCGGCCCGCTGCCGGCCATGCCCATCCCCCGCGGACGGGTTGAGCTGGGCCCGGGCCAGCGGATCTACGTCGGTGCCTGGACCCGGATCGTGATCCGCCGCGCCACGCCCGACGAGCAGGAGGCCTTCGCCGGCTGACCCCGGCCCGCCGTCCTTCAGCGGCCTGAACCGGAACAGGAACCGTCCCCTGGGGACGGTTCCTGTTTCAACAGGCGGGGTTGCGCTGTCGGCGTACGGGACGCCGTCCCGGCACCGGCCGCTGGTAGCTTGGCGAATGCGTCCAGCAAGGAGGAACGGTGGAGATCAAGATCGGCATTCAGCACGTCGCCCGCGAGCTCACGGTGGAGACGGAGTCGACCGCCGCAGAGGTCGAGGAGAGCCTCCGCAAGGCCCTCACCGACGGCAGCCTGATCGCGCTCACCGACGAGAAGGGACGCAAGGTGCTGGTCCCCGCCGACAAGGTCGCCTACTTCGATCTCGGCCAGGAGCGGACCCGTCCGGTCGGCTTCGGGGCCATCTGAGGACAGCAGCGGACACCCGCGGCCGGGGCCGGCGGCGGGGCTGGAAGGACCGGGGCCGGCAGTCGCGCTAGACTTGCCCTGCCGCACATCAACGTGCGCGCCTGCCTGGAGCGGCCGAACGCGTGCCGCCGGCGGTCCGGAACTACTGCGCCCGCCAGGGCCCGCAGTGACAGATAAGGCACGAACCTGATCGAGTACAGCCCTGAGAACATGCCCGCGGCCGATCCACAGCACACCTTCGCCGACCTCGGCGTGATGCCGGAGATCGTGGACGCGCTGGCCAGGCTCAACATCCAGCACCCCTTCCCCATCCAGAGCCTGGCGATCCCGATCGCGATCACCGGCACCGACATGATCGGCCAGGCCCGCACGGGCACCGGCAAGACCTTCGCCTTCGGCATCAGCCTGTTGCAGCGCATCACCGTCCCGTCGGACCCGGAGTACGCCGACCTGGCCGTCCCCGGTTCGCCGCAGGCGCTGGTGATGTGCCCCACGCGCGAGCTCGCGCTGCAGGTCACCCGCGACCTGGAGGTCGCGTCCTCCGTCCGGCACGCGCGGGTGCTGACCGTGTACGGCGGCGTGGGCTATGAGACCCAGCTCGGCGCGCTGTCCGACGGCGTGGACGTCGTGGTCGGCACCCCCGGGCGACTCCTCGACCTGGTCAACCGCCGCTCCCTCGACCTCTCGCAGGTGAAGGTGCTCGTGCTCGACGAGGCCGACGAGATGCTGGACCTCGGCTTCCTGCCCGACGTGGAGCGCCTGATCGGCCGGACGCCGAAGTCGCGCCAGACCCTGCTGTTCTCCGCCACCATGCCGGCGGCGATCGTCGCGCTCGCGCGGATGCACCTGAACCAGCCGGTGAACGTGCGTGCGGAGACCCACGACGCGCAGCTGACGGTTCCCGACACCACCCAGTTCGTCTACCAGGCGCACGACCTGGACAAGCCCGAGATCGTTGGGCGCATCCTGCAGTCCCCGGCGTGCACCCGGACGATGATCTTCACCCGCACCAAGCGGGCGGCGCAGCGGCTGGCCGACGAGCTCGTCGACCGCGGCTTCAAGGCGACCTCGATCCACGGCGACCTGAACCAGGTGGCCAGGGAGAAGGCGTTGAAGAAGTTCCGGGAGGGCAAGGTCGCCGTGCTGGTCGCAACCGACGTCGCGGCGCGCGGCATCGACATCACCGACGTCAGCCACGTGATCAACTACGAGTGCCCCGACTCGGAGATGACCTACGTGCACCGGATCGGGCGCACCGGCCGGGCGGGCGCGAAGGGCGTCGCAGTCACGCTGGTGGACTGGGCCGACGTCACCCGCTGGAAGGTGATCAACCGGGCCCTCGACCTGGGCATCCCCGAGATCGAGGAGACCTACTCCAACTCGCCCTGGCTGTTCACCGACCTGGAGATTCCCGAAGGCACCCGCGGCCGACTGGTGGACGCGGCTCCCTGGGAACCGCGCAGCCAGCGCGAGGGCGACGGCGGCCGGCACCGCGACGGCAAGGGTGGCCACCGCGGGGGCGACAAGACCGACCGTCCGAAGCGGGAACGCACGCGCCGTCGCCTGGTGAACGGTGAGGCGGTCGCAGGGACGGCCGCCGAGGCCGACGCCGGCGCGGTCGCAACCGACACCGCCGAGGCGCCGGAGTCGGCGAGCAGCCCTCGTCGCCGCCGCCGGCGTCGCCGTTCGGGCGGCGCAGCGGAGAGCCAGTCGGTCGAGGCTTCCTGACCTCACCGGGGTTCCCTGTGCGGCGGTGATCGCAGCCCGGGGAGTGTCAGTGGGGGGTGGTTGACTGTTGTCATGCCCGAAACCGGCGTGCTGCTGCCGGCCAGCGAGGTGCTGGCCACGGTGGCTGCTGCGCTCGACCGGATCGATCCTGACCGCTCGGCGCTGGAGCCGGCTGCACGGCTGGCGTGCGCGAAGCTCGCGCGCCAGCTGAGTGAACGCATCGGCGCCCTGGCGGCACTGCTGCTGGCCGAGGCCGACCAGGCGCACGCGTCGTTGCGGGCTGCCGGCACTCCAATCAGCTCGTGGCTGGGCACGGAGGAGCGGTTGTCCAGGCGTGAGGCTGCCAGCGCCGTCCACCGCGCCCGGGAGCTGTCCAGCCATCCCGCCGTGGGGGCGGCAGTGACCGCAGGGCAGATCGGCGCCGGCCAGGCTCGCGCGATCACCCGCGTGCTGGGTGAGCTGTCCGCGCAGCTGGACGCAGAGCAGCAGGAGCAGGCAGAGCAGGTGCTGGTGCAACTCGCCGGCAGGCTGGATTCCGACCAGCTGGCCCGCTCCGCGGGGCAGGTGCTGCAGGCCGTGGCCCCCGCACGGGCCGAGGAGCTGCTGGAGACGCGCCTCCAGCGGGAAGCTGAGCAGGCGCGGCGCGAACGGTCGCTCCGGTTCTTCCGTGAAGGCGGGTCGGTGCGGTTCGACGGGTCGCTGCCGCGGGTCGAGGCCGAGGAATGGATGTCCCTGCTGGACGCGTACGCGGAGTCGCAGCGACGCTCGGCGATCGAGGAGCGCGACCCGTTGGCGGCCGAGATGACGCCGCAGCAGCGCCGCGCGGACGCGTTGGTCGGGATGATCCGGGAGCACCGGACCGGTCGCCAGGCGCCCCGTTCCGGAGGCGACCGTCCGCGGGTCGTGGTGAAGCTCGATTACGAGGCCCTGCGGCGCGCTGCGGCAGGCGCTGGACTGATCACTGACGACAAGCAGCTTTCCGCAGGCGAACTGCGGCGGCTGTGCTGCGACGCCGACCTGCTGCCGATGGTGTTCGGTGGGGCTTCGGAGGTGCTCGACGTGGGTCGCGAGGCCCGCCTGGTGCCGCCGACGTTGCGGGCGGTCCTCACCGCGCGGGACGGGGGGTGCGCCTTCCCCGGCTGCCACACCCGGCCAGCGGTGTGCGAGGCGCACCACATCGTGCCCTGGTGGGCCGGCGGCGCGACCGCCGTTTCGAACCTCGTCCTCCTGTGCCACCACCACCATGCGTTGGTGGAGCCGGCCCGCTACGGGGTGCGCGACCAGTGGCAGGTCCGGATCGCCGCCGACGGGGTGCCCGAAGTGATCCCGCCGGATCGCTACAGACCCGGGCGGACACCGATCCGCCACCAGCGCTTTCGCCAAGCCTCGAGCCCGCCGGCCGCCTGATCCGTCTGCCGGGGAGCCGGGAGGGCGCCCTGACGAAGCAAGTCAGTAGGTCATGTTCATGGCAGCGCGCACCTCGGCGAGGGTGGCGTCGCCCACCTCGTTGGCGTGGGCGTTGCCCTTGCGCAGCACGTCCAGCAGGTAGCCGGGGTCGGCCGCCAGCTCGACCCGACGGGCGCGGATCGGCGCGAAGAACTCGTTGACCGCCTCGGTGACCAGCTTCTTCAGCCCGCCGCCGCCGCCGTTGCCCACTTCGGCGGCCACGTCGACCGGGTCACGCCGCTGGCACAGCGCTGCCAGCATGACGAGGTTCGAGACCTCCGGGCGGTGCTCGGGGTCGTAGGTGATGAACCGGTCGGAGTCGGTCACCGCACGCTTGATCAGCCGGGCGGTGGTGTCGGCGTCCATGCCGATCTCGATCACGTTGCCCTTGCTCTTGCTCATCTTCGTCCCGTCGAGCCCCAGCACGGTGGACGCGGTGGACAGCAGGGCCTCCGCCTGCGGGAACACCGGCCGCGCCGGATCCACCCGGCCGTACCGCTCGTCGAAGCGCCGCGCCACCACCCGGGTCTGCTCCAGGTGCGGCAACTGGTCCTTGCCGACCGGCACCAGGTTCGCCTTGCAGAACAGGATGTCCGCGGCCTGGTGCACCGGGTAGGTCAGCAGCAGCCCCGACATCGGACGGTCACCGGTTGCCTCCAGCTCGGCCTTCACCGTCGGGTTGCGGCGCAGCTCCGACTCGGTCACCAGCGACAGGAACGGCAGCAGCAGCTGGTTCAGCGCCGGTACTGCGGAGTGGGCGTAGATCGTGGTCTTCGCCGGGTCCAGCCCGATCGCGAGGTAGTCGGCCAGCATGCCCAGCACCCGCTCGCGGATCGGTCCGGTGCCGTCCCGGTCGGTGATCACCTGGTAGTCCGCAACCAGGATGTAGGTCTCGACGCCGGCGTCCTGCAACCGCACCCGGTTGGCCAGCGAGCCGAAGTAGTGGCCAAGGTGCAGGTTGCCGGTGGGCCGGTCCCCGGTCATCACGCGGAAGCCGGACGGGTCCCTGGCGATCTGCGCCTCGATCTCCGCGCTGCGCGCCTCGGTTCGCCGCAGCGACGCCTCCGAGGTGGAGGCGGCGAGCTGTTCCCCGGCGTCGAGGGGCTGGTCGGTCATGATCGCACTACTTTCGCTTGAGGGCCGACTGGGAACTTTACACCGGCCACAGGGCCGGTCAGCGCCGCCTGGCGGCAGCGCTACAGCGCCCCGCCCCGGGCGGCCACCAGCGCCTCGATCTCGGCCAGCGCCGCTGCAGCTGTGGTGTTGCAGCCCAGGTCGTGGTCGGCCTTGCCGCTGCCGTGGTAGTCGGACGACCCGGTGACCAGCAGGCCCAGCCGCCCGGCCACGGCGCGCAGCTCGTCCCGGGTGGCCTCGTCGTGGTCCTGGTGGTCCACCTCCAGGCCGTCCACGCGACCGGCTCCGGCCAGTTCCGCGAGCAGTCCGAACGGCAGCTCGTCGCGGCTGATCCGTCCCCACGGGTGGGCGATCACAGCCACTCCCCCGGCGGCGCGGACGGCGTCCAGACCCGTTTCCAGCGGCGCGGCGTAGCGCGGCACGAAGATCGGCCGGTCGTCGGCCAGCCACAACCGGAACGCCTCGGCCCGGTCGCGGACGTAGCCCAGCTCGATCATGGCGTCGGCGAGGTGCGGCCGCCCGACCGACGGGCTGTTCCGTACGTGCCTGGTCAGGACCTCTGCCGGCACCGGCATGCCGGCTGCGGCGAGGTTGGCCAGCATCGCCGGGACCCGGCCGCTGCGCCCGCGCCGGATCTTCGCCAGCTCTGCGCCGAGCAGCTCGTCGTCCTCGCGGCAGCCGTAGCCCAGCAGGTGCACGCTGACCCCGCGGTGCACTGCCGAGATCTCGATCCCCCGCAGCACCCGGACGCCGTGCTGTGCGCCGGCTGCAACCGCCCTGCCGAGACCGTCGAACGTGTCGTGGTCGGCGAGCGCGATCACGTCCAGCCCGGACGCGGCCGCAGCCGCCGCCAGCGCCTCCGGGGAGTCGGTGCCGTCGGAGACGTCGGAGTGGGTGTGCAGGTCGATCCGCATCCCGCCATCCTGCCCCATCAGTCGCCGAGCATGGCGCGGACCTGGCTCAGCCCGACGTTCATCCTGGCCACGTCTGGGGCGCCGTCGGCGACCTGCCGGATGGTGGCCACCCGGTTGGCCAGCGCCGGGTCGGATCCCACCCACGCCGCCACGACCGTTTCTGGCGCGGCGTCGGGCGATGCTGCAGCGAGCACGGTGGCCGTCAGGTCGGCGTGCACTGCGAGGAGGTCGTCCCGCAGGGCTGCGCGGGCCATGGCGTCCCAGCGCACCTGCCTCGGCAGCACGTCGATGCCGGCCACGAGCAGGTCGATGCCGAGCGCCTCGGCCAGCCGGTAGTGGACCTCGGCCACACGTTCGGCGGCGACGTCGAGCCGGTGGGCCACGTCCACCACCGACAGCAGCCCATGGGCGTGCCCCGCGGTGGCGAGGTTCTCGATGAGTTCCTCCGGTACGCCCTCGGTCCGCCAGCGGGCAGCTGCGGAGGCGGCGGCCGCGGCCTGGCCGCTGGGCAGCAGCCGGGCCAGCGAGGGACGCAGCGACGCCACGTCCGGGGCGTACTCGGCCACGGCGGCGGCCACGTCCAGCGGCGATCGTTCGTGGTGCAGCAGCCACCTGGTCGAACGCTCCACCATGCGTCGCAGCGTCACCCGCAGCTCGGTGGCGACGTCCGCAGCCAGGCCCGGGCTGCGCCGCAGCCGTACCTCGTCCAGCCCGACGGCGTAGATCGCGCGCGAGGCCAGCTGGGCCCGGACGATGTCGGCCACCCCCGCGCCGGTCTCGGTGGAGAGCCGGTGGTAGGCGGTGATGCCCTGGCTGTTGACGAAGCGGTTGACCGCGACGGTGGTGACGATCTCCCGACCCAGGCGGTGGTTCGGCATCGCTGCGGCGTAACGCTCGCGCAGTGGCTGCGGGAAGTACTGCACCAGCCGGTCGGCGAGGTAGGGGTCGTCGGGCAGGTCGGAGGCGAGCACCCAGCGGCTGAGGGCGATCTTGGTGTACGACAGCAGCACCGCAAGCTCGGGCCGGGTGAGCCCGTCACCGGCTGCGATCCGCGCGGTCAGCTCCTCGCTGCGGGGCAGGAACTCAAGGTCACGGTCGAGCAGTCCGGACGACTCCAGCGTCCGCATCCACGCGTCGTGCTGGCCGGCCAGCGCCACCCGGCGGTACATCGAGTTCGCCAGGGCCAGGTTCTGGTCGAAGTTGTGCGCCAGCACCAGCTGGGCCACCTCGTCGGTCATCCCCGCCAGCAGCTCGTCCCGCTCGGCCGTGCTCAACCGGCCGGCGGCAACCTCGGGGGCGAGCAGGATCTTGATGTTCACCTCGTGGTCGGAGGTGTCCACGCCCGCGGAGTTGTCGATGAAGTCGGTGTTGATCCGGCCGCCGCCGCGGGCGTACTCGATCCGGCCGAGCTGGGTGAAGCCGAGGTTGCCGCCCTCGGCCACGCAGCGGGCGCGCAGCTGCGAGCCGTCCACCCGCACCGGGTCATTCGCCTTGTCACCGGCCGCAGAGTGCGGTTCTACCGAGGCCTTGACGAAGGTGCCGACGCCGCCGTTGAACAGCAGGTCCACCGGCGCCCGCAGGACGGCGCTGACGAGCTCGTTCGGGGTGAGCCGGGCGACGTGCTCCGGCAGGCCGAGCGCTGCCCGCACCTGGGGGCTGACCGGCACCGACTTCGCGTCGCGGCGGTACACCCCGCCGCCGGTGGAGATCAGCGCCTGGTCGTAGTCGGCCCAGGTCGAGCCGGAAAGCTCGAACAACCGCCGCCGCTCGGCGTGGGCAGCTGTGGGGTCGGGCTCCGGGTCGAGGAAGACGTGCTGGTGGTTGAACGCCGCCACCAGCCGCAGCCGGTCCGACTGCAGCATGCCGTTGCCGAACACGTCGCCGGCCATGTCGCCGATGCCGACGCAGGTGAACTCGTCGCGGGCCGGGTCCAGGCCCAGGTCCGCGAAGTGCCGCTTCACCGACTCCCAGGCGCCGCGGGCGGTGATGCCCATCGCCTTGTGGTCGTAGCCGCTGGACCCGCCGGAGGCGAAGGCGTCACCCAGCCAGAAGCCGCGCTCGAGGGAGACCTCGTTGGCCAGGTCGGAGAAGGTGGCGGTGCCCTTGTCCGCCGCCACCACCAGGTACGGGTCGTCACGGTCGTAGCGCACGACGCGCGCCGGCGGCACCACCGCCCCGTCGACGATGTTGTCGGTGACGCTCAGCAGCGCATCGACGAACAGCCGGTAGCAGGCCCGGCCCTCCGCGAGCCGCTCCGACCGTTCGGCCGGCAGCCGTTGCGGCACGAAGCCGCCCTTGGCCCCGGCAGGCACGATCACGGTGTTCTTGACCTCCTGGGCCTTGACGAGGCCGAGCACCTCGGTGCGGAAGTCCTCCAGCCGGTCGGACCACCGCAGGCCACCCCTGGCGACCGCGCCGAAGCGGAGGTGCACGCCCTGCACCCGCGGGGAGTAGGCGAACACCTCGAACTCCGGACGGGGTTCCGGCAGCAGGTGCAGTTCCTGGCTGAGCAGCTTCAGCGCCCAGGTCGGGTTGTCGCTGTAGGCGTTGGTGCGCACGGCGGCGTCGATCACGGCGAGGAAGCCCCGCAGGATGCGGTCGTGGTCGAGGCTGGCGACCCCGTCCAGGTCACCGCGCAGGGCTTCGAGCCGGGCCGCGACCTCGGCCCGCCGGTCGGCACCCGCCGGCGCGTCCGGGTCGAACTTGGCTTCGAAGGCCGCCACCAGGCCGGCGGCGATCGCCGGGTAGCTGTTCAGCGCCGTGCTGATGTAGGCCTGGCTGAAGGTGAGCCCGGCCTGCTGCAGGTAGCGCGAGATGCCGCGCAGCCAGGCCACCTGGCGCCAGTCCAGCCCGGCCGAGACCACCAGGCGGTTCAGGTCGTCGGCCTCGCACCGTCCGGTCCAGGAGGCGACGAACACGTCCCGGAAGCGGCGCGCGGCCGCGGCGTCCCAGGACGAAGGGTCGGTGCCCTGGGGCAGCTTCAGGCCGAAGTCGTAGACCATCACCCGCTGGCCGCGCAGGTCCCAGCTGTAGGGCCGCTCGTCGACCACGATCGCGCCGAGCGCGGTCAGGTGCGGCATGGCCTGGGTGAGGGACATCGTCTGGTGGCAGATCACCTTCAGGCGCAGGTCGGACGGGTCCGACTCCTCCAGCGGACGGGACAGCCACAGCCGCAGGTCGTCTGCCGAGCCGAGCTGGTTGGCGAGGGCGAGGTCGGCCACGGCCACCCTCGGCGGGTAGTCGGCGGTGTAGGCCTCGCTGAACTCGACGCCCCGCTGCTCGCTCGGCAGGTTCTCCACCAGGGCGACGAACTCGTCCGCCCAGCTCCTGGTGGCGGCCGCGACACGTTCGGCGATCCGTTCCTCGTCCGGATCGGCCGGGGCGTCCGGGCCGAGGCGGACGACGAAGAACAGCCTGGTCAGGACGGACTCGCTGACCAGCGTGGTGAACTCGAGCTCGACCCCACCCAGCTCGCCCAGCAGGACGTCCTGGATGGCGAGCCGCGTGCGGGTGTTGTAGCGGTCCCGGGGCAGGAACACCATCGCGGTGACGAAGCCGCCGTAGCGGGCCCGGCGCAGGAACAGCCGCGTCTGGCGCCGCTCGCGGAGCGCGGCGATCGCGGAGACGATCGGCGCCAGCTCGTCCACGCCGGCCTCGAACAGCTCGTCGCGAGGGTAGGTGGCGATGACCTGCCGGATCGAGTTCCACCCGTAGGAATGGGGCTCGAAGCCGCTGCCGGCGAGCAGCCGGTTGCCCTTGGTGGCGAGAACGGGGATGTTCGCCACCGACTCGGTGTAGGCAGATGCAGCGAGCAGGCCGAGGAAACGGCGCTCGACAGCGAGGCTGCCGTCGGGATGGTAGCTGCGGGTGGCCACGTGCTGCAGGTAGACGGGCCGGTGCACGGGCGAGCGGTGCGGGTACCGCACCAGCACCAGTGGGTCACGCTCGCCGGCCGCCGGAACGGTGGCGGTGTCAGCCTGGGTGGTGCCGCGGAGGATGCCGAGGCCGCTGCCGGGAACCGGCACGAGCCGGCCTTCCTCGAGGGTGTAGTCGGCGTAGCCGAGGAAGACGAAGTGATCGGCGACCAGCCAGTCGAGAAGCGCCACCGCGTCGGCGACGGCGACGTCGGCCTGGTCGCGGGAGCGCAGCTCTGCGACGGCTGCCCGCGCCTTGGCGAGCATCGGCTGCCAGTCGTCGACGGCGACGGTGACCGCCTCGAGCGCCCTGCGCAGGCCGTCCAGCAGCTCCTGCGCGAGCGATCCCGCCGACTGGCCCAGCGGGGGGTACACCTCCACGGCGATCCAGGACTCGGCAACACCCTCGCCGTCCAGTTCGGCCAGTCGTCCGGACCCGTCGCGGAGCGCCTTCACCTGCGGGTGGTACAGCCGACGCAGGCTCCACTCCTGACCGGTGAGCTCCATGGTCACGGTGTCGACGAGGAACGGTCGGTCGTCGGTGACCAGGAGGGCGAGGGTGGAACCGTCCCCGCCGACACCGTCGAGCTCGCCGGGGGTGAACACGCGTACCAGGTGCTCACCGGGCCGGCGAGTGGCGCCCAGTTCCAGGTGGGCCGCGACCGTCGCTCGCAGCGCTTCGGGCTGGATGCCGGGAAGCTCGGCTTCGGGAACCGGCACGAGGTAGGCGTTCAGCAGGCTGGAGAACGCTGGACCGTTGGCCGAACCCGCGCTCAACAGGGACTCGCGCAACCCGGCCGTGACGCCGGGAACCACACTGGACACGCCTGCTCCTTCGCAGCGATTAGGGCCCTTTCAGCCTATCCGGGCAGGATTGGGGCCCATGGAGATACACGCCACCAACGATTTCGCGGCCCCGGCGACCGAGGTGTTCGCAATGATGACCGACCGCGTGTTCCTGCGCGCTGTGTGCCTGGCCACCTCGCCGCTCGAGCACGAGGTCGTCGTGGACGGTCTCCGCACGTCCACCCGCAGGGTGATGCCGACGCCGTCCGTGGTCACCCGGTTCGTCGGGCCCACCATGACCGTGGTGGACGAGATCACCTGGGAAGCCTCCGCCAACGGCGAGGGCCGCACCGGCGCAACCCTGGTCACCGTCGAGGGGATGCCCGTCGACCTGGTCGGCACCGTCCGCCTCGCCCCCGGTGGCCGCGGCTCGCTGCTGACCTACACCGGCGAACTCAACGTGCGCATCCCCGTGCTGGGCTCGAGCCTGGCCAAGCAGGCCGCCCCGGCGCTGCTCGAGGCGCTGGAAGTGCAGCAGCGCGTCGGCGAGGAGTACCTCGCCGGCCGGGCTCACAAAGTGGACTGAGACCGCCGACGACGACGGTTTGGGTCCTTGATCGGGCGCGCTACCAGTTCGGGTGGACGGACGCCCTGAGCAGGTCGTCGTAGACCTCGTGGACGGCAGCGTCGAAGGCTGCCAGGTCGAAGCCGCCGTCCAGCAGGGCGGCCGCAGCGGTGTTGGCGCGGGCCTGGTCGGCGTTGCGGGCGCCGGGGATGACGGTGGTGACGCCGGGCCGGGACGCGATCCAGGCCAGGGTCGCTGCCGGTAGCGGCACCTCGGCCGGAAGCGCGGCGGCGAGCCGGCGCGCTGCTTCGAGGCCCGTCCCGAAGTCGACACCGGAGAAGGTCTCGCCCCGGTCGAAGGACTCCCCGTGCCGGTTGTAGGTGCGGTGGTCGTCCGCTGCGAAGGTGGTCGCCGCCGTGTACCGGCCGGACAGCAGCCCCGAGGCCAGCGGCACCCGGGCGAAGACCGCCACCCCGCGCTCCTCGGCAGCCGGCAGCACCTCGTCAAGGGGCTTCAGCCGGAACGGGTTGAAGATGATCTGGACGTTGGTCACGTTGGGCCGGGCGATGACTGCGAGCGCCTGCCCACAGGTTTCCACCGACACCCCATAGGCTGCGATCACACCTTCGGCGACCAGGTCGTCGAGAGCTGCATAGGTGGCGTCGTCCTCGATCACCGCGGTCGGCGGGCAGTGCAACTGCACGAGGTCGAGGGTGCCCACGCCAAGGTTGCGGCGGGAGCGCTCGGTCCAGGCCCGGAAGTTGTCCGGGGTGTAGTTCGCCGGCTCCTGCGCCACCCGCCGGCCCATCTTCGTCGCGACCGTGACCGACAGCGCCGGGCGCTCGGCGAGGAAGCGGCCGATCAGTGACTCGCTGCGGCCGTCGCCGTAGACATCAGCGGTGTCGAACAGGTCGACCCCGGTCCCGGTGGCGGCCTCGAGCACGGCCACGGCCTCGGCCTCGCTCACGTTGCCCCAGTCAGCGCCCAGCTGCCAGGTGCCCAGCCCGATCGCCGACACCTCACGTCCGGTGCGGCCGAGTTGACGATGCTCCATCTGGCTCTCCTTCATTCGGGCAGCATGTGGGGGTAGCCGGTCGCGGTCGGCGGCACCAGGGTCTCCTTGATGGAGCGGGGGCTCACCCAGCGCATCAGGTTCCACAGCGAGCCGGCCTTGTCGTTGGTGCCGGACGCGCGGCTGCCGCCGAAGGGCTGCTGGCCGACGACAGCACCGGTCGGCTTGTCGTTGACGTAGAAGTTGCCGGCGGCGTGCCGCAGCACCTGCGCAGCCCGCTGCACCGCGGCGCGGTCGTCGGCGAACACCGCGCCGGTGAGCGCGTAGGCAGAGGTCTGATCGATCAGCTGTAGTACTTCGTCATACTCCTCGTCCTCGTACACGAAGATCGCGAGGATCGGCCCGAAGTACTCGGTGGTGAAAATGTCCTGCCTCGGGTTGTCCGAGGTGATCAGCGTCGGCCGGACGAACCAGCCCTCGCTGCGGTCGCAGGTGCCACCGGCGATCACCTCGGCGTCGGCTGCCGAGCGCGCCCGCTCGATGGCGTCGGAAAGCTTGTCGAAGGCCCGCTCGTCGATCACCGCGGAAGTGAAGTTGGCGAAGTCGCGCACGTCGCCGACAGCCAGCGCCTCGGTCTGCTCCACCAGCTCGTCGCGGACCAGCTCCCAGAGGCTGCGCGGCAGGTAGGCCCGCGACGCCGCGGAGCATTTCTGGCCGGAGTACTCGAAAGCACCCCGGATCAGCGCCGTGACCAGGGCGCCCGGGTCGGCGGAGGGGTGCGCCACCACGAAGTCCTTGCCGCCGGTCTCCCCCACCAGCCGCGGGTAGGCCCGGTAGCGGCTGATGTTGGCGCCCACCTCGCTCCACAGGCTCTGGAAGACCCGGGTCGAGCCGGTGAAGTGGATGCCGGCGAGGTCGGGGTGCGAGAGGGCGGCGCTGGAGACCTCGGCGCCGTGTCCCGGCACCATGTTGATCACCCCGTCGGGCAGGCCGGCTGCCTGCAGCAACTGCATCCACAGGTGCGCGGCGAAGGTCTGGGTGAGCGCCGGCTTCCAGACCACCGTGTTGCCCATCAGCGCCGGCGCGGTGGGGAGGTTGCCGGCGATCGCGGTGAAGTTGAACGGGGTGATCGCGTAGACGAAGCCGTCCAGCGGCCGGTAGTCCATGCGGTTCCACATCCCGGCCGAGCTCACCGGCTGGTTGGCGTACAGCTCCCTGGCGAAGGCGACGTTGAACCGCAGGAAGTCGATCAGCTCGCAGGCCGAGTCGATCTCGGCCTGCTGCACCGTCTTGCCCTGGCCCAGCATGGTGGCGGCGTTCAACTCGTCGCGCTGGGGGCCGGCCAGCAGCTCGGCCGCGCGCAGGAACACCGCAGCCCGCTCGTCGAACGGGGTCGCCGCCCACTCCGCCTTCGCTGCCTGCGCCGCGTCGACCGCCGCCGCTGCGTCGACCGCCGTGGTCTGGTGCACCCGCGCGAGCAGCGTGGAGTGGTCAGATGGCATCCGGACCTCGTGCACCACGCCGCCAGGACGGGGCGTCCAGCCGTCCCCGATCACGCCGAACACGTCCACCGGCTCCTCGGCGAGAAGGTCGAGCGTGCGCTTCAGGCTGGCCCGCTCCGCGCTGCCCGGCGCATAGCTGCGCACCGGCTCGTTGGCTGGCTGGGGAACTCGGGTGATGGCGTCCACGACGCCCGACTCTACGACAAGACTGCGAGGCGCGTGCGCGCCCCGGAAGCGACGCGTTCCGCCCGGGGACGAACCGCGTCAGCTGGCCGCAGCCTCCGCCCGCCGCTTCTTGGCGGCCTCCACGGAGGCCCGCAGCGCCGCCACCAGGTCGACGACCTGGCCCTGCTCCGGCGCCTCCTCGGTGGGTGCCGGCAGCTCCACCCCCTCCAGCTTGGCCGTGATCACCTGCTCCAGTGCCTCGCGGTAGGTGTCGGTGAACTGCTCTGGATCGAACTCCCCGGAGAGCTGCTCGATGAACATCCGCGCCATGCCCACCTCCGCGTCGCTCACCTTCACCTCGTCCGCCGGCGCGGCGAACGAACCGTCGCGCAACTCGTCCGGCCAGATCATGGTGTGCATCCGCAGCACGTCACCGACCGGACGGATCAGCGCGAGGGTCTCCCGGGAGCGCAGGGCCACCTTGACCACCGCTGCCTTGCCGGTCTCGCTCAGCGCCTGCCGCAGCAACACGTACGGCTTGGTGCCCGACTTCTCCGCCTCGAGGAAGTAGGTGCGGTCGAAATAGGTGGGGTCGATGTCCTCGACGTCGACGAACTGCACCACGTCGACGGTCTTGCCGTCGGCTGCCGGCAGGTCGGCGAAGTCGCCCGACTCGAGGATCGCGAGCCGGCCGTCGGCGGCTTCGTAGCCCTTCGCGATCTCGGCGTAGGGAACTTCCTCGCCGCAGACCTCACAGACCCGCTTGTACCGGATGCGGCCCCCGTCGGCGGCGTGCACCTGCCGGAAGCTGATGTCCTTCTCCTCGGTGGCGCCGTACACCTTCACCGGGATGGTGACCAGCCCGAACGACACCGCGCCCTTCCAGATGGACCTGGGCATTGGCGACACCTCCTTCTCCTACCCAAGGCTGTCCCATTCCCCCGGACCGTGCCAGAGCAGGTCCGCAGTTTCCAGCAGGGATACCACCTCCGGCAGCTCCCAGGCCTCGGCAAGGTCCTTGCCCGACGCCGCTGTCGCGGCTGCCTCCACCCCGGGCGCGCCCGGCTCGTCCGCGAACAGGCTTTGCACCGCCGCATACGGCAGTTCCGCGGTGCGCACCTCGCCGAAGTCGGGGTCACCGTCGGGCGCGGGCAGCGGCCCGGCCTCGGCCACGGCCACCAGCCGCCGCCCGGTGGCGGCGAGGGACGCCACCGAGGCCGCCAGCAGGGCCACGTGCTCTGCCTCCTCCCCCTCGGCGAGGCCGAACGCCTCCAGCAGGCCGCGGCCCGCGGTGAAGGCTGCGTGCCGTCCGGCCAGGACGCCCGTCCGGGCCCAGTCGGCGAGCCCGGCTGCGCTCACCGGCACGAACAGGAGCGCCATCAGGCCTCCGCCCGCAGCGCGCCCAGTTCGTCGCCCACGTCGCGGGCCCACCGACCGAGCGGCGCGACCGCGGTGACGCCGAACGACACCCTGCCGCGGTGGCTGGTGATGGCCACGCTGATCTCCTCGTCGTCCGTTGTGGCGCTCAACGCGTACACCTGCCGCACCCTGGCCTGGCCGAGGTAGCGCTGGCCATCCGGGCCGGGAGCGTTGCTGACCACCACGGTGTGCGGCCGGCCGGCCCCGACCGTGCCGGCGGCGACGCTGTGCAGGGTAGGCGGGGCGAACCCGGCCAGGTCGACCAGTTCGCGCGCGGGCACACTGACGCCGGTGTCGGTGCGGGCCCGGGTGAGGGTGGCCACCGCGCGCAGCCTCTCCCCGGCCGAGCCGGCCGAGACCGGCAGCCCCAGCCAGGACGGGGCGATCCGGCAGCCGATGGCTGTGTCCAGTACTGCGGGCTCCTGCACGGCGAGCGGCACCAGGGCCACCGGGTCCACCAGTCCGCGCTGGTGGTCCACCAGCCAGCCCCGCACGCCGGCCGCGGCGAGGGCCAGCAGCACGTCGTGGGTCGTGCAGCCGAACGCCTGCCGGACGGCTGCGATCACGTCCAGGTCGACCTCGACACCGGCGACATGCTGCGGCCGGGGGCTGGCCGCCAGCGTCCGGACGGCGTTCTCGACCATGCCGATCAGGCCGCTGGCAGCGTTCGACACCGCTCGCAGCGGATCACCCAGTCCGCCCACCAGGTCACCCAGCCCCGGCGGCGTGGTCTCCGCAGCCCGCCACTCGGCCACGGCCGGCCGGATCGGTTCGGGGTGCTCGTCGAGGAGTTCCTGCAGCAGGTGGACGTTGTCGTAGCCGTCCACCAGCGCCGGGTGGGAGCGCAGGACCAGGGCCTGGCCGCCGCCGCCGAGGCCGTGCACCAGCGTCGCCTCCCACAGCGGGTGGGTGCGGTCGCGGCTCACCGCCAGGCGTGCGGACAGCCAGTCCTCCAGCCGCTGGCCCGGTTCGAGGGTCACCTCGCGCACGTGTCCGCCGACACTGAAGTTCTCGTCGTCCACCCAGCCGGGCACCGGCCACCCGTCCACGCGGCGGCGGAACCGGGGCGCGTAGCCGATGCGGTCGCGGATGCGCTCGATCAGGTCGGTGCGGGTCACCTCCCCCGAGAGCACCAGCACGAACGCCTGCTGCCACGGCTGGTTCGCCTGGTCCCTGGCCAGCAGCGCAGCCTCGGTCACCGACACCGGGTCACTCACACGACCACCCTACTCAGCGCCGCCCCCGGGCAGGGGGCGGTACGGACGGGCTCACTCCACCAGGAAAGGCGGCACCGGGAGGCCGAGGTCGGCCCAGACGAAACGGGGGATGCGGCCCAGCCAGCCGCGCAGTACGTACTCGCACTCGTCGACGATCAGCAGGTCGTGGTCCTCCACCTCGAAGTCGACGACCTGCCCGTTGACGGTCCAGCCGCGGGGCCGCACCTGCAGCAGCCACTCCATCGTCCGGGGGTGGATCACGTCGGAGGCGAACTTCTCGGCGTCGGTGCGCACCTTGAACGCGTCGTTGAAGGCAGTGCTCTCGAACGCCACTTTGCGGCCCTGCCACCGCCCGTTGACCGAGATGCCGGGCAGGGGGAACGGCAGTACGAAGCCGCACACCGGCTCGGAGTGGTGCTCGGTCACCGTCCTGGTGGTGGTGCGCCCCTCGGAGTCGGTGCTGGTCTCCACCCGATCGGTCTTCCACTCGTGCAGGAACGCGTCCAGCCGGATGCCGTCGCGATTCCCACGCACGAGGCCGGTCACCCGGTGGCCGTAGCCGCCACGCGTCACCGGGTAGACGTCCAGCACCGCATCGTCTGCGGCGAAGTGCCAGTCGGGATGGCCGTAGAAGGCGGACGGAGTGCGCTGGGGCTGCTCGTGGCCACGCAGCCCCGACAGCGCCAGGGCCACCGGGTCGAGCCCGGCAAGGAACGACCGGAGTTCCTCCGGGTCCTTCGGGGCGCCGAGGGCGACCAGCTGGTTGGCCTCGACGCTCAGGTCCAGCGCACCACCGGACGGCCGGGCCTGGGCCAGGGCGGGCGCGCAGGCAGTCAGCACGTCTCCGGCCAGGGCCGGGTCGGCCGAGACCACCCGGACACCGTCGGTCTCGGCTGCGACCAGGCGGACACCGGCGGGCGCGATCCCGGTCCGGTCGCGTTCGGCGCTGGTGATGAACACCTCCGGCAGCCCCAGTGGCAGCTCGATCGCCACCACGCGCGAGGAGTGCCTCGGACCGGCACCGCGGTAGTCGTACTCGAACGAGCGGAATCGGGACCCGGCCGGGGTCGTGCCGGTCACCAGCTCGTCGATGCTCCGGGTCAGGCCCAGCCCGAACGGCGGCGCCTGCAGGTCGCCCACGGCTGCCAGGCTCGGGTTGGCGTCGTGGTTCCAGCCGAGGGCGCGCAACCCCGCGAGATAGCGCCGGCGCCGGACCACGAAGAACGCCACGACGGCGACCACCAGACCGGCCACCGCCACCCAGATCCAGCCACTGCCCTGCATGTGCCCCTCCTTGACCAGCAAGGCTAGGACCAACTGCCAGAATCGAACCAGGAGGGCGAATGCGAACACTGATCTGCTGGCTGGCCGCTGCGCTGCTGTTGTCCGGGTGCGGCAAGAGCGGGACGGGGAGCGTCCCGCCGCCGGTGGAGGTGCGCATCACCCTCGCCGGCGGCAGGGCCGAACCCAACGGGCGCCGCGTCGACCTGGTCCGCGGCCAGCACCTGGTGCTGACGGTCACCTCCGACCGTGCCGACCAGGTGCACGTCCACGGGTTCGACGCCGAGATCGAGGTGGAGCCCGGCGTGACCACCTCGGCCGAGATCGTGATGGACAAGGTGGGCCGGTTCGAGGTCGAGTCCCATGACCCGGTGTTCACCCTCCTGGTGCTGCAGGTCCGGTGACGCCGCTGCTGGTGCCCCTGCACGGGATGGGCTCCCGGCAGGACCTGCCGCTGCCCTTCCCGCTGGTCGTGGGCGGCGCCGTGGCGGTGCTGGCCCTCTCCTTCGTCGTGGTCGCCGCGGCCTGGCGCCGGCCCCGCTGGTACGGCGAGCCGGGGGGCCGGCAACTCGCCGGCCTGACCCGCCTGGCCGACGCCGGCTGGGTGCGCACCGTGGTGGCCGGCCTCGGCCTGTTCGGCTTCTGCTGGCTCGGGCTCGCCCTCTGGTTCGGCCAGGACCTGGTGACCAACCCTGTCCCCGGCCTGGTGTACGTGTGGCTGTGGGTGGGCCTGGTGCCCGCCTCACTGCTGCTGGGGCCGGTCTGGCGGACGCTGAACCCGGCGCGCTCGCTGGTGCGACTGCTGAACCTGGCCGGCGTACCCCGCGACGGCCTGCTGCCGCTGGCGCCCGGGAGGTGGCGCCGGCTCGGCAGCTACCCGGCGGCCGTCGGACTGCTGGCCTTCCTCTGGCTCGAACTGGTGCAGCCGGACAACAACACCCTCGCCGTGCTCCGGGCCTGGTGGAGCGCCTGGGTGGTGGTGGTGCTGGGCGGGGCCGTGCTGTTCGGCCGCCGCTGGGTGAGCGCTGCTGAGCCCTTCGAGGCCTACGCGCTGCTGGTGGCCCGCGCCTCCCCGTGGCAACGGGTGGCCGGAACGGTGAGCCTGGTCAACCCGTTGCGGCACCTGGCCACGTCCGGCACCCCGGCCGGCAGCTGGGCCGTGGTGGCCGTGCTGCTGGGCGGCACGGCTTTCGACGGGTTCACCAGCACCTCCTGGTGGGTGCGCACCACCCAGTCCTCGGACCTGCCGGGAGTCGTCTGGGGGACGGCCGGCCTGGCGGCGACGGTGGCGCTGGTGGCGGTGACTCTTGCGCTGGGCGTGCGCGGGCTCGGCCGGCTGCACGGCAGCCTGGACGCGCTGGCGCCCAGTGTCGTCCCGATCGTCGTCGGCTACGCGGTGGCCCACTACTTGAGCCTGCTGGTGCTGGAGGGGCAGCGGACCCTGATCAACGCCTCCGACCCACTCGGCCTTGGCTGGAACGTGTTCGGCACCGCGGAGCTGGGCATCAACCAGCTCTGGCTGGAGGTGCCGCAGGCCACGGCTGTGATCCAGCTCGCTGCGATCGTCGGCGGCCACCTGGCCGGCGTGCTGGTCGCCCACGAGCTGAGCCTGCTGGTGCTCCACCGGAGGGTCGCGCCGGACACCGCGCTCGACGGCGCAGGGCTGCTGCACAGCATCCGCAGCCAGCTTCCGCTGCTGGTCGTGATGATCGGCTACACCTGCGGCGGCCTGCTGCTGTTGTTCTCCCCCTGACCTTATCCACAGATTCGCCGCAGCCTCTGGCGGCGGCCCCGGGCGCGCCCGCAAGGTGGACGCCTAAAGGAGGCACACCGTGGACCCAGGCACTGCCACCTGCCGGCCGGCGCCGGCCTCCCGGCCGCCGGCCCGCGTGCTGCTCGAGCCCCTGCAGCTGGACGGCGACGAGCAACCCACGCTGCCCTGGACCTCCGTGCCGCAGGGGCCGGCCACGTCGGACGGGCCCGACCCGGCCCTGCGGCAACTGGCGGCGGCCCTGGTCTCCGCGCTGGTCGAGGTGCTCGCCGGGCAGCGCTCGGCGCTGCAACTCGAGCGCTGGGTGGAGCCGGACGTGCTCAGCCTGGTCGAGCACCTGCGTCGTGCCGGGCGGGCCCAGGGCGTGCGGGTGCGCTCGGTGCGGGTGCAGGCCCCCGGGCCGCAGGCGCTGGAGGTGGCCGCGCACCTGCAGCAGGGCGACGCCTCGCGCGCCGCGGCGCTGCGGATCGGCCGCCGGCGTGGGCAGTGGGTCGCCACCCACCTCTCGATCGCCCTCCGCCCGCCGGTGATCAACCAGGCCGGCTGGATCAGCCCGTTCCCGGACTGAGCGCCACCACGCGCTCCTCGTGCACCCTGATGGCGTCGAAGACCGGCACCGCCGCGCCGCTGTGATCAATCACGAAGACCCGACCCGCGACCCCCTCCTCCCAAGTGCCCTGCGAGACGATCACGAGCGCGTCCCCGTCCGAGTCGTTGCGCAGGCTGCCCACCGCAGAGCCGACGATTGTGGTTGGAGCCGCCGCGCCGCCGAGCCCGGCGCCGTCCCCGAACTCCCGCGCCCCACAGCGGGGTTGTTCGCTGAGCGGCACCAGCCAGGCCGTGCCGGCCTGCGGCTCCGAACCGACGGTCACCGCCGGCGCGCCGATCAGGACCCCTACCGTTTCCAGGCACGGCCGCAGCACGGCGACCGCGGATCCGAAGGCGTCTCCGGCGGCCACGGGCGCGTCGACGGTGCGCTCGTCGATCGCCGGAAGCGGGGTCAGGTCGTGGCCTGCGATGGCGAACGGCTGCACGCTGCCGGTGCCGCGCCGGCTGCGCCCCTGCGCATCTGCGCGGTCCTCGCCCGGGACGCCGACCGCGACGAACCCGTCACCGGCGCTCAGGGCCGCTCCGAACCGGTCGCCGGGCTGTGCGGTGTCCGGCACCCCCGGGGAGTCCTGGGTGATGGTCACCGCGCGCCACTCGTCGCTGCTCGCGTCCACAGCGTAGATCGCGCCAGCCCGCCGCACGGACCCGGCATCGGCCGTCGGCGCGCCGATCACCAGGAGACTCCCCGTGGCCGCGAGCGTCGTGCCGAAACGCGCTCCGAGGGGCAGTTCCGGCAGACCGAGGCTGCTCGGTGTCAGCACCCGGGGCTTCGTGGCCGGGCTCCCGTCGGCACCCAGCTCGTACGCCAGCACTGCGCCCGAAGCGGCCGTGCCACCGCCGCCGACGAGCAGGACCCGGCGCGGCTCGGTCAGAAGTGCGAGCGCCCGGCCCGCCCCCGAAACACCCGCTACCCGGACGGTGGTGGCTGCAGCCGCATCGAGGCCCGTGGGACCGCCGCGGATCCACGACAGCGTGGGCCCCGTCTCGACGTTCGGGTCGGCGACGACGAGATCGGTGAAACCGTCGGAGTTGAGGTCGTGGGCCAGCAACCCCTGTCCGAAGTCGGCCGAATCCGCAGAGCCCGACGCGACGGTCGCAGCAGTGATCTCGTCGGTCTGCCCGGTGGCGTAGCGGACGAGCACACGTCCCGGACGCTCCCCGGTGCCGACGGCGAGGTCAGCAAGGCCGTCCCCGTCAAAGTCGGGCGACGCGGCCGAGACGGGCGGCGTCGGGTGCGGCGGCGTGCTGCCCCGGGTCGAGGTGGCTGGTGGGCTCGTGGAGCCTGGAGCGATCACTGAGCACCCGTGGAGCAGCGCGAAGGTCATCCCGGCACAGGCCAGCAGGGGTGCGGTTCGGAACCGGCCGACTCGCGGCATGGCGTCCCCCTTCCGCTCCCGATGCTAAGGCCCTCCGGGTCTCAGCGCGACGGGGACGCCGGTACACCGGGCCTCAGGCGGCCCTGCCGTGGCACATCTTGAACTTCTTGCCGGAGCCACAGGGGCAGGGAGCGTTGCGCCCGACCCCGGCGTACGGGTCGTCGGCCCTGGTGGCCGTCCCGGTCCTGGCCACCTCACCGGTCTCGGTGGGCGCGGAGTAGGCCATCGGACGGGCAGCACGCGGCTGCAGCCCCTTGGCCTTCAGCGCCGGCCGCTTGGTCAGCTCCGGCTCGGCGGGCAGCGGCATCCGGTGCTGCTCCACGGCCGGCCCCTGCCCGGAGCCTGCCGAAGGGTCGGCGGGGCCGGAGGCCACCAGGTCGCCGGCCGTGACCGGCTGGCCGCCGGCGCCGGCCACCAGGCCCACCTCCGGCGCGGGCTCGACCCGCACCTCCAGGTTGAACAGGTAGCCGACGACCTCCTCCATGAAGGCCTCCATCATGGCGTTGAACATGTCGCCGCCCTCCCGCTGGTACTCCACCAGCGGGTCGCGCTGCGCCATGGCCCGCAGGCCGATGCCCTCGCGCAGGTAGTCCATCTCGTAGAGGTGCTCGCGCCACTTGCGGTCGAGCACCGTGAGCAGGACCTGCCGCTCGAACTCCCGCATCGTCTCCTCGCCCAGCGCCTCGGTGCGGGCGTCGTAGGCCGCCTGCGCGTCCGCCTGGAAGTCGGCCACGAGGTCGTCGGTGGTCAGGTCCGTGCGGCCCTCGTAGTCGGCCTGGACCAGGCTCACCGGGTAGAGGGTGCGCAGCTGGGTCCACAGCGCGTCCAGGTCCCAGTCCTCGACGAAGCCCTCGGTCAGGCCGCGGACGTACTGCTCGACGACGGTGTTCACGGTGCCCCGGAGCTGCTCGGAGACGTCGGCGCCCTCCAGCACCCGGCGGCGGTCGCCGTAGATCGCGTGCCGCTGGCGGTTCATCACGTCGTCGTACTTCAGCACGTTCTTGCGCATCTCGAAGTTCTGCGCCTCGACCTGCTCCTGCGCCTGCTGGACGGCCTTGCTGACCCGGTTGTTCTCGATCGGCACGTCGTCGGGGATCTTCAGCGTCTGGAGCACCCAGTCGATGATGTCTGACTTGAACAGCCGCATCAGGTCGTCGCCGAGGGAAAGGTAGAACCGGCTCTCCCCCGGGTCGCCCTGGCGGCCGGAGCGGCCGCGCAACTGGTTGTCGATGCGCCGCGACTCGTGCCGTTCCGAACCGACCACGTACAGGCCGCCCAGCTCAACCACCTCGTCGTGCTCCTCGGCGACCTGCTGCTCGATCGCTGCCAGCGTCTCCGGCCAGGCCGCCTCGTACTCCTCTGCGTGTTCGACCGGGTCGATGCCCCTGCCCTGCAGCATCTGGTCGGCCAGGAACTCGGCGTTCCCGCCCAGGATGATGTCGGTACCGCGACCGGCCATGTTGGTGGCGACAGTCACCGCCCCCTTGCGCCCGGCGAGGGCGACGATCGCAGCCTCCCGGGCGTGGTTCTTCGCGTTCAGCACCTCGTGCTTCACCCCGGCCTGCTTCAGCAGCCGGGACAGCACCTCGGACTTGGCGACGCTGGCTGTGCCCAGCAGGATCGGTTGGCCGGCCTCGTGCCGGGGCACCACGTCGGCGACGATCGCGTCGAACTTGGCCTCCTCGGTGCGGTAGATCAGGTCACCCTGGTCGACCCGGATCATCGGCTTGTTGGTCTCGATGGGCAGCACGCCGAGGCCGTAGATCTTCTGGAACTCCGACTCCTCGGTCTTCGCCGTGCCGGTCATGCCGGCGAGCTTGGCGTACATCCGGAAGTAGTTCTGCAGGGTGATCGTGGCGAGAGTCTGGTACTCGTCCTTGATCTCCACACCCTCCTTGGCCTCCAGCGCCTGGTGCAGCCCCTCGTTGTAGCGGCGCCCGATCAGGGTGCGGCCGGTGTGCTCATCGACGATCAGGACCTCGCCGTCCATGATCACGTAGTCCTTGTCGCGCTTGAACAGCTCCTTGGCCTTGATCGCGTTGTTCAGGTAGGAGATCAGCGGCGTGTTCACGCTCTCGTAGAGGTTCTCGATGCCGAGGCGGTCCTCCACGGCCGTGATCCCCGGCTCCAGCACCGACACCGTCCGCTTCTTCTCGTCCACCTCGTAGTGGGTGTCGCGCTGCAGCGACTTCACCAGCCGGGCGAACTCGGGGTACCACGCCGAGTTGTCCTCGGACGGACCGGAGATGATCAGTGGCGTGCGGGCCTCGTCGACCAGGATCGAGTCCACCTCGTCAACGATCGCGAAGTGGTGGCCGCGCTGCACGCAGTCGTCGAGGCTGAGCGCCATGTTGTCGCGCAGGTAGTCGAAGCCGAACTCGTTGTTCGTGCCGTAGGTGACGTCGCAGGCGTAGGCCTCCCGCCGCTCCGCTGGCGTCATGTGGGAGAGGATCGCGCCCACCTTCAGCCCGAGGAAGTGGTGGATGCGGCCCATCTGTTCGGACTGGAACTTGGCCAGGTAGTCGTTGACCGTGACGACGTGGACGCCCTTACCGGTGAGCGCGTTCAGGTAGGACGGCAGCACCGCGACCAGGGTCTTGCCCTCGCCGGTCTTCATCTCGGCGATGTTGCCCCAGTGCAGGGCGGCCCCGCCCTGGATCTGCACGTCGAAGTGGCGCTTGCCGAGCACCCGTCGCGACGCCTCGCGCACCGTGGCGAACGCCTCCGGCATCAGCTGGTCGAGAGTCTCGCCGTTGGCCAGCCGCTCCTTGAAGTCCGCGGTCTGCCCGCGCAGTTCGTCCTCGGACATCGCCTCGAACTCGGCCTCGATCGAGTTGACCTGGTCGGCGACGACCTTGAGCTTCTTCAGCTGCCGGCCCTCGCCCATGTGCAGCATCTTGTCCAGTAGACCCACGACGTTCGCTTTCTATCGATCGGTGGCACGTCCTGCGCAGGGACGCGCGGCGTCCATCCTAGGGCGTGGCGGGAATCCGGCCGTCCTCGCGCCCGGCCGCGGTGGCGTGCGGGCCCCGGGCATACCGTTGTTACAGCGGGATCTCGCGGGTCCACGATCAGAACAGCGGATGCTCGCTCCGGCTCCGGTGCGAGGATTCGCCCATCTTTCCCACGTTAAGGAGATCAGCGGTGAAGACCACCCGACCCAAGCCCGTACGGGCAGCCCTCGCAGCGGTTTCGGCCGCTGCGCTCGTCGCCCTGGCCGGTTGTGCGAACTACGCCCAGCCGTCAGCCTCCGCGCCCGGCAACGGCGGTTCTGCCGCGGCGCCCGCGCTCGTCAGCCCCGGCAAGCTCACGGTCTGCACGCACCTGGCCTACAAGCCGTTCCAGTTCAAGGACAGCTCCAACAAGACCGTCGGCTTCGACGTCGACCTGATGGACCTGGTGGCCAAGAAGCTGGGCGTCACCCAGGAGATCGTCGACATCGAGTTCGAGCAGATCACCTCGGGCGCGGTGTTCGCGGCGAAGAAGTGTGACACCGGCGCCGCGGCGATCACGATCAACGAGACCCGCCAGGCCGCCGCACCGTTCTCCGACCCCTACTTCGACGCCACCCAGGCGCTGCTGGTGAAGACCGGCTCGGGGATCGCCGACCTGCCCGACCTGAAGGGCAAGGTGCTCGCCGTCCAGACCGGCACCACCGGCCAGGACTACGCCAAGAGCAACGCCGAAGCCAACGGCTACACGATCAAGGTGTTCGACGACATGCCCGGTGGCGCCAACGCGGTGCTGTCCGACGCCGCTGACGCCAACATCAACGACAACGGCGTGCTCTACGACTTCGCCAAGGACAACCCCGGCGTCGAGGTCGTGAAGGAGTTCGCCACCGGTGAGCAGTACGGCTTCAACGTCGCCAAGGACAACCCGGCGCTGCTCGCAGTGATCAACGAGACGCTGGCCGCTGCGAAGTCCGATGGCAGCTACAACGAGATCTACAAGAAGTGGTTCGGGGTCGACGCGCCCAAGTGACGCCCTGACGCCCGGCGTGGCGCGCCGGTCGTTCGGACGGCCGGGCGCGGCGCCGGTGCGGTGAACCCCTCGAGAGGACACGGACATGACTACCGCAACGGCTCCGGCCACAAGGAAGAAGCTGTCGCCAAGGAAGCGGGCGCAGCGCATCCGGATCGCCCAGTACGCGGTGCTCGTGCTGCTCCTGCTGCTGGTCGTGCTGTTCGCGGACGGCCAGCAGCTGCAGCGAGCCTTCCTCAGGCCCGACCTGGTGCAGGCCACGGTCGGCCCCGGCCTGGGCCAGGCGCTGCTCAACACCGTTGTCTACACCACCGGCGCGTTCATCTTCGGCCTGGTGCTGGGCACCGTCCTGGCCCTGATGAAGCTCTCCCAGGTGGCCCCCTACCGCTGGCTCGCCACGATCTACACCGAGTTCTTCCGCGGGGTCCCGGCGATCATCGTGCTGCTCGCCTTCGGCCTGATCGCCCTGGGCTTCCCGGGGCTGCGCTTCCCGCTGGAGCCCTACGGCACCGTCTGGACGGCGCTCGGCATGGTGTCGGCCGCGTACATGTCGGAGACCATCCGGGCCGGTATCGAGGCGGTGCCGAAGGGACAGATGGAGGCTGCCCGCTCCCTCGGCATGACGCCGGGAATGGCAATGCGCCGGATCATCCTGCCGCAGGCCTTCCGGATCGTCACCCCGCCGCTGACCAACGAGCTGGTGCTGCTCACCAAGGACTCCTCCCTGGTCTACGTACTGGGCCTGACGGCGGAGACCTTCGAGCTGACCAAGTACGGCCGTGACCTCACCAACACCTACGCCAACATCACTCCCCTCGTGGTCGCGGGCTTCACCTACCTGGTGATCACCCTGCCGCTCACGTTCCTGGTGCGGCGGATGGAAGCCAAGTCGAAGAAGGCGAAGTGACCATGACCCAGCAGATCCCGACCGGCGACCGCAACGACGAGATCCAGATCTACGACCTGCACAAGAGCTTCGGCGACCTGGAGGTGCTCAAGGGCATCACCACCACCGTGCACCGCGGCGAGGTGGTCTGCGTGATCGGGCCGTCCGGCTCGGGCAAGTCCACGCTGTTGCGCTGCGTGAACCTGCTGGAGCAGCCGACGCAGGGCCGCATCTTCATCCTCAACGAGGAGATCACCGACCCCGACGCAGACATCGACCGGCTGCGCACGACGATGGGGATGGTCTTCCAGTCCTTCAACTTGTTCCCGCACCTCACCGCCCTGCAGAACTGCACCATCGCCCTGATCCGGGTGCTGAAGAAGGATCCGGAGGAGGCTCGCCGGATCGCCCAGGAGAACCTGGAGAAGGTGGGGCTGGGCGACCGCGGCCACTCCTTCCCGGCCCAGATGTCCGGCGGCCAGCAGCAGCGCGTGGCGATCGCCCGCGCCCTCAGCATGGACCCGGAGATGATGCTCTTCGACGAGCCCACGTCCGCGCTCGACCCCGAACTGGTCGGTGACGTGCTCTCGGTCATGCGCGACCTGGCCGACGGCGGCATGACGATGATGGTGGTGACCCACGAGATGGCGTTCGCCCGCGAGGTCGCCGACCGGGTGCTGTTCATGGACGGCGGCGTGATCGTCGAGGAGGGCACCCCGGCCGAGGTGATCGGCGACCCCAAGGAGGAGCGCACCCGCACGTTCCTGCGCCGGGTGCTCGACCCGACCAACGTCCACGCCGGGGACGAGGACGCGGCCTACGCCGCGCGCCACCGCGAGGAACCGCCCCGCGTCGCCGGGGAACCGCACCACGGCAGCCGCTTGTTCGGCTGACCCGGTCCGCGCTCACCGTCGGCGGGCGTCGCTAGGCTGCGTGCGATGACGGCTCGACTCAACGCTGCGCAGGCCCGGCGGATTGCCCTCGCCGCCCAGGGCTTCGGCCGGCGCGCGTCGTCGCAGCCGGTGACCATGCGCCAGGTGCAGCGGGTGATCGATGAGGTGGCCCAGTTCCAGATCGACTCGGTCAACGTCGCGGTGCGCGCGCACTACATGCCGCTGTTCTCCCGCCTCGGCCCCTACGACCGCGGCCTGCTCGACCGGGCCGGCAACACCGCACCCCGCCGCCTGTTCGAGTTCTGGGGCCACGCAGCCTCGCTGATCGACGTCCGGCTGCAGCCGGCCCTGCGGTTCCGGATGGACGCCCACGCCACCCGGCCCTGGTCGGCGATGGAGCGGATCCAGCGCGAGCAGCCGCAACTGCTGGCGAAGGTGCTGCGGCAGGTGGCCGAACGCGGCCCGCTGACCGCCCGCCAGGTCGAGCACGAGCAGGAACGCACCCCCGGCGGCTGGTGGAACTGGTCGGACGTGAAGTCGGCGCTGGAGTGGTTGTTCTGGGTCGGCGAGCTGACCAGCGCCGGCCGCAACGCCCAGTTCGAGCGCTGCTACGACCTGCCCGGACGAGTGCTGCCGGCCGCGGTGGTTGGCGCGCCCACGCCGACCGTCGGCGAGGCGCGGACCGAACTGGTGCGACGGGCTGCACGCGCGCTCGGCGTGGCCACCGGGGTCGGCATCGCCGACTACTTCCGGACCGCGGCGGACGGCACCCGCGAAGCCATCGCGGCCCTTGTCGGCACCGGCGAGCTGGAGCCCGTGGAGGTGCAGGGCTGGAGCCGGCCCGCTTACCTCTGGCACGCCGCGGCGCGACCGCGCCGGATCGCCGTCGACGCCCTCGTCAGCCCCTTCGACTCGCTGGTGTTCGAGCGCCGCCGGCTGCTGGAGCTGTTCGGGGTGCACTACCGGATCGGCCTCTACACCCCGCAGGCCGAGCGGGTGCACGGCTACTACGTCTACCTGTTCGTGATGGACGACCGGATCGCTGCTCGGGTCGACCTGAAGGCCGACCGGAAGGCTGCGGCGCTGCTCGTGCAGTCGGCGTGGCTGGAGGAAGGGGCACCCGAGGCGGAGACCGCCGCTCGGCTCGCAGCGCAGCTGCGGCGGATGGCGGACTGGCTGGCCCTCTCCGACGTCACCGTCGCGGGTGCCGGCACCCTCGCCCCCGCGCTCGCGCGCCTGGTCTCCTGACCCGTCCGCCCACGCGGGGCGGTTCCAGAACCACCTCCAGGAAATGGACAAGCTTTGCGTTGCCTATTTAAGTAAGGCTAGCCTTACCTACATGCCACCACTCATCGGCTTGTCCGCGCACCAGCTGCAGATCGGCTACGGCGGGGAGCCCGTGCTCACCGATGTGGACGTCCGGCTGGCCCCGGGCAGGGTCACCGTGCTGATCGGCCCCAACGGCAGTGGCAAGTCCACCCTGCTGCGCGGGTTGTCTACCCTGCTGCCCCTGATGGCCGGAGAGGTGCACGTCGGGGACAGCCCGCTGCGCAGCCTCACGCCGCGCGAGCTGGCCAGGGAGCTGGCCGTGCTCACCCAGGGCCGGCCGGCACTGTCGGGGATGACCGTGCGCGAGGTCGCGGAACTGGGCCGCCATCCCCACCGCGGACGGTGGCGCCGCGCCGATCCCGAAGGCGCCACAGCGGTCGAGCGGGCGCTGGAACTCACCGGCCTCGCCAAGCTCGCCCACCACGACGTCGGCACGCTCTCGGGCGGCCAGGTGCAGCGGGCCTGGCTCGCCGCCTGCCTCGCTCAGGACACCACCGTCCTGCTGCTCGATGAGCCCACCACCTACCTCGACCTGCGCTACCAGGTGGAGCTGCTCGACCTCGTCCGCGAGCTGGCCGAGGAGCACGGCGTCACGGTCGGCGTCGTGCTCCACGACCTCAACCAGGCTGCGGCCATCGCGGACGAGATCGTGCTGCTGCACGAGGGGCGCGTGGTCCGCCACGGCTCCCCGGCCGCGGTCTACGACGCCGCGCTGCTCAGCCAGGTCTACGAGATCGAGGTGGACGTGATCGTCGACCCGGCCACGTCCGTCCCCACCGTCCTCCCCCGCCGTCCGCGCCGCAACCGCATCACCACCGACAAGGAAGAGACCGCATGCGTTCCCGCCAACTCCTGACCGCCCTGCTGGCCGTGCCGCTGGCTGCCCTCGCCGGCTGCGGCACCACCGAGGCGCCGGCCGCGCCCGCCACGGAGAGCTCCACCAGCCCGGCTGCGGGCCCGATCACGGTCACCGACGGCCGCGGCAAGCAGGTGACCCTGGACGCGCCGGCCACCCGCGTGGTCTCGCTGGAGTGGAACACGACAGAGGACGTGGTCACCCTCGGCGTGCAGCCGGTGGGCGTGGCAGACGTGAAGGGCTACGCATCGTGGGTGACGGCAGCACCGCTGACCGGTGACCCGATCGACGTCGGCACCCGCACCGAGCCCAGCCTGGAGTCGGTCGCAGCCGCCGACCCCGACCTGATCATCGGCGTGCTCGGCTCGGTGCCGGATTCGGCGATGGAGCAGATGGAGGAGATCGCCCCCGTCGTGCTGCTCACCGGGGCGGACGCCAAGCGGCCCATCGAGCTGATGAAGGACAACTTCAACCTGACCGCGCAACTGTTGGGCAAGCAGGCCGAGGCCGAGGCGGCACTGGCCGACCTGGACGCTGCTGTGGCCACGGCCAGGCAGCAGCTCGCCGACGCCGGCAAGGCCGGGGCCCCGTTCACGCTGTCCTACATCTACGCCGAGGGCAACTCGTTCTCCCTGCGCATGCACGGACCCGGGTCGCAGGCGATCGCCTGGGCCACCGAGATCGGCCTCACGCCGGCCTGGACCGAGCCCGGTGACGAGGGCTGGGGCCTGTCCACGCTGGACCTGGAAGGGCTGACCAAGCTGCCCGAGGGCACCGAGTTCGGCTACTGGGGCAACTCCGACACCGACGACCCGCTGGCGGACCTGGCCGGCAACAAGCTGTGGCAGTCGCTGGACTTCGTGAAGGGCGAGCGGGTGCACCGCATGGGCGTCGGGATCTGGATCTACGGCGGCCCGGCCTCGGCCGAGCAGTGGCTCGCCGACATCGTGGGCGCCGTCGGCAAGTGACGATCACCGCTGGCGCACCGGCCGGGCTGGCTCCCGCCGCCCCGGCCGGGCGCCCACGCGGCCTGCCCGGAGCCTGGCTCCTGGTGGGGGTGCTGCTGGCGGGAGTGGCCGGCCTCGCCGCCGTCCACCTCACCCAGGGCACCGCAGCGGTCGACGCCGGCGACCTGCTTCGGCTGGTGCTCGGCCAGGGCGCGGACGGCGACGCGCTGGTCGTGATCTCCTCGCGGTGGCCGCGGCTCGCGGCCGCGCTGGCCGTGGGCACGGCGCTGGGCGCCGCCGGCTGCGTACTGCAGGGACTGGCCCGCAACCCGCTGGCCTCCCCCGACACCCTGGCGATCAACTCCGGCGCCCACCTGGCGCTGGTGCTGGCCGCCGTCTTCCCGGTGGCTATCCCCGCCCTGGGCGGGGTCGGCATCGCCTTCGCCGGCGGCCTCGCCGCCGCCGCCCTCCTGTTCGGGCTCACGCGAGGAGCCGGTTCCCCGCTGCGGCTGGTGCTCGCCGGCACCGTGCTCGCGATGGGCCTGCACAGCGTCACAGCTTCGATGATGCTGCTCAACGCCCAGCTGCAGGCCACCCGCGGCCTGTTCGCCTGGGGGGCGGGCTCGCTCAACCAGCGCGGCCTCGACGGGGTGCTGCAGGTGATGCCCGCGATCGTGCTCGGCCTGGCCGCTGCCCTGCTGCTCGCCCGCAACCTCGACCTGCTCGCCCTCGGCGAGGACGTGGCCCGCGGCCTCGGCGTCCGCGTGGGCGCCAACCGGCTCGCGCTCGCTGTCGCGGCGGTGCTGCTCAGCGCAGCGGCGGTGACCATCGCCGGCCCGCTCGGCTTCGTCGGCCTCTGCGCCCCGGCACTGGTGGCGCTGGCCGCATCGAAGGTGCCGCCGCTGCAGCGCCACGCCTGGCGCATCCCGGTGAGCGCGGTCGCGGGCGTGCTGGTGGTTCTGGGCTCAGACGTCGGGCTGCGGCTGCTGTTCGGTCCGCTGGAAGGCGTGGAGGTGCCCACCGGCGTCGTGACGACGGTCGTCGGCGGCATCTTCCTCGCCGTGGCAGCGCACCGGCTCAGCCCCGGCGGACCGGCTGCGGTCGAGGCGCTCCGGATCAGCCTCGGCTGGGGACGGCGGCACCCGGCGGTACTGATCGCCGGCATCGCGGTGGTGGTCGCTGCGCTGGCCGCCACAGCCCTGCTGGTGGGCGACTCCACGCTGTTGTTCGGCGACGTGGCGAACTGGCTGTCCGGGCGTGCATCGCGGCGGATCACCTTCATCCTGGATGCGCGCTCCCCGCGGGTGGCCACGGCTCTGCTGGCCGGCGCGGCGCTGGCAGTGGCCGGCGCCCTCGTCCAGGGGGTGACCCGCAACGCTCTGGCCGACCCCAGTGTCCTCGGGGTCTCCGCCGGGGCCGGCCTGGGCGCCGTGGCAACGCTGATCAGCGTGCCGCAGGCGCCCTGGGTGGTCGTCGCCGGCGGTGCTGCGCTCGGTGCGGGTATCGCAGCGGCCCTGCTGTACGGGCTGACGATGCGCCACGGGTTGCACGAGTCGAGGGTCGTCCTGGTGGGGATAGGGATCGCTGCGGCCGCCGGAGCGATCACCTCTGCCCTGATCGTCCGCACCGACCCTTGGAACCAGGCGAAGGCGATCACTTGGCTCGGCGGTTCCACCTACGGCGCCCGCTGGGACCACCTGCTGCCGCTCGTGGTCTGCCTGCTGGTGGCGGTGGTGACGCTTCGGGCCACCCACGCAGAGCTCGACCTCCTGGCCGTGGACGAGGACACGCCGCGACTGCTCAGCGTGGACACCGTCCGCACCCGGGCGCTCGCCCTGGGGGTCGCGGTCGTCCTGACCGCCACCGCCACCGCCGCGATCGGCGTGATCTCCTTCGTCGGGCTGGTGGCGCCGCACGCCGCACGCCTGCTCATCGGCAGGGCCCACGGCCGGCTGCTCGTCCTCAGCGCGCTGCTCGGCGGGCTGCTGGTCGTCGCCGCAGACACCGTGGGCCGGACGGTGATCGCGCCGAGCCAGTTGCCGGCCGGGCTGGTGACGGCCCTGATCGGTGCGCCGTACTTCCTCTGGTTGCTCACCAGGGTGAGGTCGCAGTGAGCTACCGACTGTTCGTGGTCTCGGTGGCAGCGACCGAACAGCTGTCGGCCACCTTCCGCCGGCTCACCCTGGCCGCTCCGGAACTCGCCGAGCTGGCGTGGGCCGGCGTCGACCAGCGGGTGAAGCTGCTGTTGCCCGATGCCGGGCAGCTGGCCGGCCTGCCCGCCGAGCCGTCGGAAGCCTGGGCTCAGGCCGGCTGGTACCAGTGGTGGGTCCAGCAGCCGGAGGAGACCCGGCCGCCGATGCGCACCTACACCGTCGCCGGCCACCGCCCCGAGGCCGGCGAGCTCGACATCGACTTCGCCGTGCACGGCGACACCGGTCCGTTGAGCCGGTTCGCGCTGGACGCCGTCCCGGGCGACCGGCTGCTGCTGGTCGCTCCTGCGGGCGGCGGGTCGGCCGACGGCCTGGCCTGGCGTCCGGGCCGTGCCCGCCGGCTGCTGTGCGTGGGCGACGAGACCGCCCTGCCGGCGATCCGCAACATCCTCGCCGTGCTGGAGGCGGACCAGACCTGCCAGGTGGTGGTCGAGGTGCCGCACGACTCCGACCGGCTGCCGCTGCCGTCCCCGGCCAGGGTGCGGGTCGACTGGGCGGTCCGGCCAGCGGGCGCGGCAGTGGGCAGTGCAGCCGAGCGGGTGCTGTTCGACAGCCCGGCGAGCCCAGACTCCCCCACCGAGCTCGACCCGGAGCTCTGGGAGGAGGCCGACGGCGCCGACCAGGACCGCTACGCCTGGATCGCCGGGGAGGTCGGCTGGGTCAACCGGCTGCGCAAGCGTCTCGCGCCCGCCGGCTACGGCCGCGGCAACGCCGCCTACATGGGTTACTGGCGCGAGGGCCACGCCGCCCGCGGCTGACCGTGCCGGGGCGCCGCTGGCCCCGAAACGCCGCAAGCTGTGAGTCAGGCGCCGGGATCGGCGGCCAACTCACAGCTTGCGGTCAAGATCAGGCGGTGGCCTCCTCGGCCTGGTCGACCGACAGGTGGATCACGCCGTAGTCGTAGGCCTTGCGGCGGTACACGGCGCTCGGGGCGCCGGTGTCGGCATCGACGTAGAGGAAGAAGTCGTGGCCGACCAGCTCCATCTCGTCCAGCGCCTGGGCCAGGCTGAGCGGGGTGGCGTCGAAGTACTTCTCCCGCACCACGAGCGGGCCGTCGCCCTGGATCTCGAGCCCGGCGATCTTGCGGATCTCCGGACGCAGTTCCTCGCCCTGCTCCTGCTGCTCGGCTCCGGCCACCTCGGTGAGCGGGCTGGAGCCCCGCAGCCCGCGGTGGGTCTTGCGGCGGTCGGAAGCGCGCCGCAGCTGGGACTTGAGCCGGTCGAGCGCGTGGTCGAAGGCCACGTTCTTGTCGTCTGCGGACGCCTCGGCGCGGACCACGGGTCCGCGGCTGCGCAGGGTGATCTCCACCCGCGTGGACTGGTCGGGCTGGCGTTTGTACCCATAGGCAGACACCTGCACCTCTACTCGGATCACCCGGTCCTTGAGCTTCTCGATCGAGGCGATCTTCTCCTCGACCCGCGCGCGGAATTCATCGGGGATCTGGCAGTGCCGGCCAGTCACCAGGACGTCCATGTCTACCTCCTTGGTCGAACCGCCAACCCTTGTCGGGCTAGCGCAGACAGTACTGGCACCAGCCCGGCTCCCAGCCCGGGAAGGCTGGAAGACGGCCGTGGTGCCATGGCCCCAACCTAGTCGGGGCGGTGTCGCTTTACCAGCCGAACCACCGGCCAGTTACGGCGTCCCCCGGCCCCGCGAAACAAGGATGTAACGCGGGCTAACCGGGGCGTAACACCGGGAGAACCCGGGCGTAACAGCGGGCCGCCAGCCTTGTCGCCATGATTCTGGAACTCAACTCCGGCGACACCGCCTGGATCCTCATCAGCGCCGCACTGGTGCTGCTGATGACCCCCGGTCTCGCGCTCTTCTACGGTGGCATGGTCAGGGCGAAGGGTGTCCTGAACATGATGATGATGAGCTTCATCTCGATGGGGGTCATCGGTGTCCTGTGGGTGCTGTTCGGCTACAGCCTGGCCTTCGGCAACTCGGTGGGCGGGCTGGGGATCATCGGCAACCCGTTCGAGTTCGCCGGCCTGCAGAGCCTGCTGGTGAACGACCCCGAGGCCTCCTACCCGGCTCTGGCCTTCGTCGCCTTCCAGGCCTGCTTCGCGATCATCACGGTCGCGCTGGTCTCGGGCGCGATCGCCGACCGGGCCTCCTTCGGCGCGTGGACGCTGTTCGCGGTGCTGTGGGGCACGCTGGTCTACTTCCCCGCGGCCCACTGGGTGTTCGCGTTCAGCAACGAGGACACCGGGGTGGTCGGCGGCTGGATCGCGAACGTCGTCGGGGCGATCGACTTCGCCGGCGGCACAGCGATCCACATCAACGCCGGCACCGCCGCGCTGGCCCTGGCCCTGGTGGTCGGCCCGCGGATCGGGTTCGGCACCAAGCCGATGCGGCCGCACAACATGACCCTGGTGATGCTCGGCGCGGCCCTGCTGTGGTTCGGTTGGTTCGGCTTCAACGCCGGCTCGGCCGTGGCAGCCAACGGGCTCGCCAGCTTGGCCTGGGTCAACACCCTCGCCGCCACGGCTGCGGCGATGCTCGGCTGGCTGGTGGTGGAACGGTTCCGCGACGGCCACGCTACGTCCCTCGGCGCAGCCTCCGGCATCGTCGCCGGCCTGGTGGGGATCACTCCCGCCGCGGGCGCGGTCAGCCCGATGGGCGCCCTGGTGGTCGGGCTCCTGGCCGGCGTGGCCTGCGCCTACGCAGTCGGCCTGAAGTACCGCTTCGGCTACGACGACTCCCTCGACGTGGTCGGGGTGCACCTGGTCGGCGGCCTCGTCGGCACCCTGCTGATCGGCTTCCTCGCCGACCCGGCCACCTCCGGTGACCCGGCCGACCCGGCCACCGCGGGGCTCTTCTTCGGCGGCGGGTTCGACCAGCTGGTGAAGCAGGCGATCGGCGCCTTCGCAGTGATGGCCTTCTCCTTCGTGGTCACCTACCTGATCGCCCTGGCCATCAAGTACACGATCGGCTGGCGGGTCAGCGCCTCCGAGGAGCTCAGCGGGATCGACCTGGCCGAGCACTCCGAGGCCGGCTACGACCTGAGCCCGGTGTACTACACCAACAAGGTGCAGCGCACCCTGGTACTCAGCAAGGACGACCTGCCCACCACTGAAACGACAGGAGCAGCAAAGTGAAGTTGGTCACGGCCATCATCCAGCCCGAGATGCTGGAGCAGGTCCAGAAGGCGCTGGTGCGCCACGGCGTGGGCGGCATGACGGTCAGCGAGGTGTCCGGCTACGGACGCCAGCGCGGACACGTCGAGGTCTACCGCGGCGAGGAGTACACCATCGACTTCATCACCAAGGTCCGCCTGGAGGTGCTGGTCGAGGACGCCGAGGCCGAGGCCCTCACCGGCGTGATCGTCCAGGCCGCCCGCACCGGCCAGGTCGGTGACGGCAAGGTGTGGATCATCCCGGTCGACACGGTGGTGCGCGTCCGCACCGGAGAGGCTGGTGCCACAGCCCTCTGACTTCCAGCAGGGGCGTCCGGTCTCACCGGGCGCCCCTGCTGCGCGTCGTCGCGGCGACCGTGGCCGCGCCCGCCACCTCCCACCCGCCGGCAGTGCACGCGCGGACCGCCTCGGCGAGGGTCGCGCCGGTGGTGACGATGTCGTCCACCACGACCACCCGGCCACGCGGCGCGGGGCCACGGCACCGGAACGCCCCGGCCAGGTTCGCCAGCCGCGCCGCTCGATCCAGTCCGGCCTGGTCACGCGGCCGGCGCACCGGCACCAGGCTGCGGGCGACCCGGGCCCGCACCCCGCTGCTGCCCAGTGCCCGAACCGCGGAACGCGCAAGGGCAGCGGTGAAGTCGACCCCGCGCGCGGCCACCACCGAACTCGCCGAAGGCACCGGCAACAGGACCAGTTTGCCGTCGCTGCCCTCGGCCAGCAGGAGCACTGCTGCTGCGAGCCGTCCGCCCAGCAGCGGCAGCAGGCCGAGCGCGTTGCGTTCCTTGGCTGCGAGCAGCAGCCGCCTCAGCTCGTCGCCGTAGACACCCGCTGCGACCACGGGCAGCCCGGCCAGGCCGGCCACCACCTTCGGCGGCTGCGCCACCACGGCGGCCCGGCAGGCGGTGCAGGCACCGGGACCGGCCACGCCGCACCCGGCACAGCGTGCGCCGAGCACGAGCTCCGCGCCGGCGAGCAGCGCATCCCTTGGCCGCACGCCGTCAGCTTGGGCACCGCGGCGCCGCCGCGGTCAGCCGTCCACAGGCTCAGCCGGAGTAGGCCAGGGCGTCCACACCGGTGATCGAGAGGCTCCAGTTGAACTCGTTGTCGAAGCGGTAGGCCGCTCCGCCGGCCGCCAGTACACCGGCCGGGCGGCCGGGGACCACTGCCAGCTGGGTCAGCGCCGGCGCGTCACTGGGGCCGATGTCGGCCGCTGCCGCCCCGTCCTGCCGCACCCGGACCACGCTGGTGTCGCCGGCCATGCCGGTCTGCAGCACGGCCAGTTCCACCTCGGAAACCCAGCCGAGATCGACGGCGGTGCCCGCGGGCACCCCGGCTGCCACCGTCACATCCAGCCGGCGCCAGCCCGACACCACGATGTCCTGGGACTCCCCGCGGCGCTCCACCAGGGCCAGCCCCACCTCGGTCCCCTCGCCGCGGCGCAGCACCAGGGCGAGCCGAGTGCCGTCCGGCGACAGCCTGGCTGCGACGAGAGGCCGGTCGGGCAGGCCGGAGGCGTCAACTGCGACGCTCGCATCGCCGCGGTAGACCTTGAGCGTCCGCGGCCCCGCTGTGGTCGCCGACCACAGCTCACCGTTTCGCGCGTAGTCGGGCCGCAGCAGGTCGCCGCCGCTTCGGCGTACCCGCGACTTCCCGCCACCGAGGACGGCGACCTCGAGCCGGCTGCCGCCGGAGGTGACCGCTGCCACCTCCTGCAAGTCACCACGGACGGCGAAGCCGTCCACCTTCGACAGCGCCACGTCGACGGTGTCGAAGTCGCTCCAGGTGCTGGGGTTCCTCGACCTCTGCAACTCCCCGTCACGGAACAGGTACAAGGCCCGCGGCGCGTTGACGTTGGCCGCGGAGAGGTCGCCGAAGGCGTCGCGGTTGACCTCGGTGTCGCCGGTGTCGGTGCGCCAGACCTGGCCGGCGCCGACCACCCGCACAGCGTTCACCTGGCTGAACCCGGTCATGGTGTAGGCGAGCTCGGCCAGCACCATCCGGCGCTGCTCGAGGGTGAGCGCTTCTGCAGCCCGGCCAAGCGGCACGTCGAGCACCCCGAAGGAGTCAAGCGCCAGCGCGCCGACGGTGATCGCAGTCGTGTCCAGCCTGCGCACTGCCGGTTGCAGCCACGCGGACGGTCCGGCGAGCTGGGCCCGTACCGCTGCAGCCAGCGCCTGCTCGCCCGAGGCGAAGAACCTCGGGTCGGGCGCGAGCACCGAGCCGCCGGAATCGGTGAAGTGCAGGTTCGCCGCGACGAAGCTCGTGGTGAACAGGTAGCGCGACACCAGCAGGCCGTCCGGCGGCTTGCTGATCCGCCACTGGTCTGCGGAGTCCTTCACCAGCCCGAAGTCGTGGCGCAGCTGCCCCGACGCCGGCTCGTACCGCCCGGACGGGTCGATCGTGCCGGTCAGCGGGGCGTTCAGCACCACCGTCTGGTCGGACTCACTCGGCGGGTAGAGGTCGCTGTACACCTGGACGCCGGACTCCGGGCGCCAGGCTGCGCTGGCTGCCGGGGTGAGGTACTGCCGCGCCACGGCGTAGTCCGGCTGGTAGACACCCATGGCGTGCAGGAAGCCCTCCACGACCAGCAGCTGGCTGGCGCCGTCCGCGGGGGGCAGCGGGTCGACCCGGACGCCGGTGTCGACGCCGCTGGCGTCCGGCGTGTGGTGCTGCACGGGGCCGCTGGTGGGCACGGTGGCACAGCCGGCCAGCGCGACGACCACCGCCAGCGTCGCCGCCCACCACCTAGCCGAGCGCAGCATGGGCCATTCCCTTCACGTCGGGCGGCACGGCCGGCCACGGCGAGCCGTGCAGCTGGGCGCCGGCCTTGCGCGGAACGGTGAGCCGGAACTGCGCGCCCTGCCCGGGACGGCCCCACGCGGTCAGCCAGCCGCCGTGCAGCCGGGCGTCCTCCAGGGCGATCGAGAGGCCCAGCCCGGTGCCGCCCACCCGTCGCCCACGGGAGGGGTCCGCGCGCCAGAACCGGTTGAACACCTGGCCGGCCTCGGCCGGCGTGAAGCCCACCCCGTGGTCCCGGACGGCGATCGCGACGGCATCGGCGTCGCCGCGGACGTGGACCACGATCGGGCGACCCTCGCCGTGCTCGATGGCGTTGGTGATCAGGTTCCGCAGGATGCGGCGGATCCGCCGTCCGTCCACCTCGGCCACGCACTGCCCGATGGTGTCCAGCGTCATCCTCGTGCCGAACTCCTGCGCCAGCCGCTGTAGCGCCGCCACCTCCTCCCCGGCCAGCCCGCTGAGGTCGATGTCGTCCAGCGCCAGTTCGGCGGCGCCGGCATCGAAACGGGAGATCTCGAGCAGATCGGTGAGCAGCTCCTCGAACCGGTCCAGCTCGGCCGAGAGCAGCTCGCTCGACCGGCCGGACGCTGCGTCGAACTGGCCGCGGTGGGCGTGCAGCACCTCGGCTGCCATCCGGATCGTGGTGAGCGGGGTGCGCAGCTCGTGGGAGACGTCTGAGACGAACCGCTGCTGCACCCGGGACAGGTTCTGCAACTCGGTCAGCCTGCGGTCCAGCTCCTCGGCCATGTGGTTCATCGACCGGGCAAGGCTGGCCAGGTCCTCGGTACCGACCACGTCCATCCGGTCGTCCAGGTGGCCCGCGGCCAGCCGCTCCGCGGCCAGGCGGGCGGCCCGCACCGGGCTGAGCACCTGCAGCGAGACCAGGTACACCGTCACGGTCAGGCCGGCGAGCAGGAACAACCCGGTGGCCAGGGTCGCCTGCTGCACCACCGCCAGCGTCTGGCGCTCCTGGCTGGTGGAGAACAGGAAGAACACCGGGTACGGCGCCTGCCCGGGAGCGTCCAGGTTGGCCGCGACCACGAGCCCCGGCTCACCGGGCCTGGAGTCGGTGAACCGGATCATCGTCGGCGTGCTCCACAGGCCGTCGCCGCTGGCGGCCGAGTCGCGGATCGCCTGCGGAATGCTCTCCGCGGCGAGGCCAGCCGTGCCGATCTGTGAGATCGGCGTCTCCACCACCACGAAGTACTGGTTGCCCACCTGCCCCCGGTTGGCCGCCTCGCGGGCCAGCCGGGTGATCCGTTCGCTCACCGAGGTGGTGCGCAGGTCGATGGACGAAAGGTCGCGCTGCATGGCCGAGACCACCGCCGAGGCCTCGGCGACGCTGGCCTGGGTCTTGCCTGCCAAGATCCCGCGACTCGACTGGTCCATCAGGAACCATCCGGTGGCGGCCAGGATGAGGATCGCAGCGGCGAGGGTGGTGACTACGACCTGGAACGGCAGTGACCTGGACCACAGCCGGATGGGGGCGAACCGCTTCATCAGGCCGGCTTCGGCTCCCCGGCCCGGTACCCGACCCCGCGCACGGTGACGATGATCTCCGGCTTCTCCGGGTCCTTCTCGATCTTGGAGCGCAGGCGCTGGACGTGGACGTTCACCAGCCGGGTGTCGCTGGCGTGCCGGTAGCCCCACACCTCCTCGAGGAGCACCTCCCTGGTGAAGGCCTGGCGCGGCCGGCGGGCGAGCGCCAGCAGCAGGTCGAACTCCAGCGGGGTGAGGGTGATCTCGCTGTCGCCGCGGCGCACGGTGTGCTCGTTCACCCGGATCACCAGGTCGCCGATGCGCAGGTTGTCCACGTCGGCGTCGGGAGTGACGTGGCGGCGCAGGCGCGTCTTGATGCGCGCGATCAGTTCCTGGGTCTTGAACGGCTTGGCCACGTAGTCGTCCGCGCCCGCGGCCAGCCCGTCGACCACGTCGATGGTGTCGCTCTTGGCGGTCAGCATCACGATCGGCACGCCCGACTCGGCGCGGATGTCGCGGCAGACGTCCACACCGTCGCGGCCGGGCAGCATCAGGTCCAGCAGCACCAGGTCGGGACGGTAGTCGCGGAACTCATCCACCGCGCTGTCCCCGGTGTGGCACAGCCGGGCGTCGAACCCCTCCGAACCGAGCACGATGTGCAGCATCTCGGCGAGGGGCTCATCGTCGTCGACCACCAGGATCCGCGGGGAAGCACTCCGAGGAGCCTCTGTCAACAACTCGTCCCTCCCTTGGTAGTCAGTGGCTAGATCCTAGCCATCCGCGCCCAACGATCAGTTCAGTTCGGCAGCACTGGTCCAGGTGGACAGCAGCCCCAGCTCTCCGCCCTGGCGGCGCAGCACCCGGCGCCACAGCGTCTCCGGGTCGGGGTCGAAGACGTCCTGGGTGGAGGCGGGCAGCACGTGCCACATCCCGAACTCCAGTTCCCGCTCGAGCTGGCCGGCGTCCCAGCCGGCGTAGCCCGCGAAGATCCGCAGGTAGCGGTAGGTGCCCTCCGCGATCTCCACCGGCGTGTCGAGGTTGAGCAGCCCCACCCCGTCGAACACCGGTCGCCAGCCCGGCGGCTCCTCGCTGTCGGACCAGGGCTGGGCGAGGCAGACCGCACCCTGCTGGGACACCGGGCCGCCGTCGAAGAGCGCCTGCGGCTCGCACACCAGCCGGGACCAGGCCGGCAGGGCCTCGGCGAGCTCGATCCGGGTCAGCCGGTTCAGCACCACCCCGACAGTGCCGGCCTCGTCCGCGTCCAGCACCAGCACGACGGTGCCGTCGAAGACGCCGTCGGAGATGGTGATCCCGGCTACCAGCAGGTCGCCGGCCCTGTACGTGACCATTTCGCCTCCTCCGGCCCAGTCTTGCACCAACAGCGCAGCGGGTTCAGGGTCGGGCTGCGAGCACCTGCCGGAGCCGCTTCAGCGCCCGGGTCTGCAGCACCCGCACCGATCCCGGCGAGCGGCCGAGGATCGAAGCGGTCTCCTCCACGCTGAACCCGTCCAGCACCCGCAGCACGAGGACGGAACGCTGGCTCTCCGGGAGCTCGGCCAGCACCGCCCCTGCCGCGGTCTGCTGGAGCAGGCGACTGTCCGCAGCCTCTGAGTGGAACGCCTGCTCGTGCCTGCTCTCCACGTCGCCGGTGGCATACGCGGGCCGGCGGCTTGAAGCCCGCCAGGTGTCGACGACGCGGTTGCGTGCCACCCGGAACATCCAGGCCCGGAACGCCGGCTCGTCCCCGGTGAAGTTTCGCAGGTTCCGCACGGCCTGCACGAAGCACTCACCCAGGCAGTCCTCCGGCTCGGCGGCACCGAGGCTGGTGATGAACCGCAGCAGGGTCGGTGCATGCCGGGTGTACAGCTCCGACCACGCCCAGTCGGCCCCGTCCCGGGCCGCCGCCAGCACGTGCTGGAAGTGCTCTGGATCGGTCACGTCAGCACCGTCCCGGGCCCGCTGCTGCAGCGCGGCCGCCCGCTTCCGGACACGCCAAAACGCCCGGCGCGTCAGCGCCGGGCCCGAGCACGTCCGGGCATGAGGGTGGTCTCCGCCGGACTCCAGCGGCGAGGGTCACAGCGGCAGGGGCCCACCCTCCGCTCCTGCGGCCGTGGGCCCGCCCACGGGACTACTTCCCGCTGCCACTGGTCGCCTCGCCGCTGTCCGGCCCGGCCGCTCCCCCCGACGGCCGAGTAGGTTCTGGTGCCGGCCGCTCACCGGCCCGTCCCCGCTCGGTTGGCTTTCCCGGGCTCTCCGGCCTGCCTCTGTTGTCCTCGCCCTTGCCGTTCTCGCCGCCCCGGCCCTTGACCTCGCCACCCCGGCCCTGGTCCTGTCCCTTGCCGCGCTCCTTGGGGCCCGTCGCCTGTGACGGCAACGGCACCGGGGGCACAGTCTGCGGCCGGCCAGGTTGGCTCGGTCGGGTCGACGGCTTGCCCTGGGGGGGTTCGGCCGGCGGGGAGGACTCCTGCCGGGCGAGGCCCGGAGGAGCGGACGGGCTGGCCGTACGGTGGGCCACCAGGTCCGGCAGCATTGCTGGCAGGGGGTTCACGCCCAGCGCGGCCGCGACGCCGATGCCCGCCGTGAGCACGCCGAGGACGGCGGTGATCGCCGTGGCTGCTCCGCGCCGGAGCCGGCGGCGGGCGAGGGGTGCGCGTTGACGGTCGCGGTCGCCCACCGCCTGCTCCCGCACTGCGGCGGCGACCAGCGCGAGGTGGCGCTCCTGCACACCGGTAACCGACGGCGCTGGGCAGGACTGCTCCAGCTGGTTGAGGAACTTCGATACCGACTCGGCTGCAGGGTCGCCGACGACGTCGCCGGCCAGTAGCCGGTCGATCTCGTCGCTGCGCCTGCTGCTCACGTCTGCCCTCCTCCGCCCCGGATACCGACGGGCGACCTCCAGATGTTACGCCGGGCCCGAGAACGGGGGGCCGCCGGTGTAACAACCGGGCCGCCTGCGTCGGTTATCTGGGCGACGGGCCAGCGCGGGCCCGTCCTCCGCCCCACGTACCCCGAGAAGAGGTTGGGAATGCCCCGCTCGAACCTGAGCCGACTGCTGGTCGGCGCTGCCCTCACTGCCCTGGTCGGCGTCGGTGCCGTCACCCCGGCGAGCGCCGCCACCACCCCGCCGGTGATCACCTGGCAGAGCCAGATCGCCGCCGGCGCCACCTACGCCTTCGGCGAGGTACCCGCAGTGGTCCCCACCTGCACCGCCGTCGACGACCTCGGCGCCGTGCCGTGCTCCGTGACCGGCTACTCCACCGAAGTGGGCACGCACGTCCTCACCGCCACTGCCGTCTCCCTCGACGGCCTGTTCACCGCCACCGAGACCCGCAGCTACACCGTTGCGGCATGGGAGCTGAAGGGCTTCTACCGGCCGGTGAAGATGGGCGCCGGCGTGTGGAACAAGGTGAAGGGCGGCGCCACCGTGCCGCTGAAGTTCAAGGTGTACGTCGACGGTGACAAGTCCAGAAGCGCAGCGGTCGTGGCCAGCCTCACCGCGCAGCAGGTCACCTGCGACGCCACCGCCGCCCCGATCGGCGCTCCCGTCCCGATCACCTCGGCCAAGAAGGGCTTCCAGCTGAAGTACCGCGACGGCGCCTTCCACCAGAACTGGAAGACCACGAAGGTCGCCAAGGCCAAGCCGGCGAAGAAGGCTCCGGCGACGACGGTGTGCCAGCAGGTCACCCTCACCACCCAGGACGGCTCGACGCTCACGGCGCTGTTCACACTGCGCTGAGCCGAGGGTCGCGCGGTCCCGCAGCGCCCCCTGGTGCGGGACCACGCGCGGCCTGAAACGTGGTCAGGTCCGCCGGCGGTCACCATCCCCTTACGTTCGGCCCGCAGCCCCGGGGCTGCGCCGGACGGGTGCCCGCCGGCCGGGCCGGCCATGGTTCGAAGAAAGCGAAGGCGCCGGCGGGAGATCCCGCCGGCGCCTTCGCTCCAGTGGAGGTGGCGGGAGTCGAACCCGCGTCCTCAAGCGGTGAACCAGGACTTCTCCGGGCGCAGCCGACTAGTCGTTCTGCTCGGCTCTCACCCTCGCGTCGGCACGTGGTGAACAAGCCCAGTCCCATGAATTTCCCGAACCGACCCTGGAACGAGGTCGGACCGGTGAGCCTTCTAGATTAGGCCAGGTACCGGACGGAAGGCGCGTCCGGGCTGACCCTTCGATCGCTGATCAGGCAGCGAGAGCGAAGTCAGTGCGCTGTGTGTTGGCACTTATTGGTTTCCGAGAGTCGTTAACGAGATGTCCTCGGATCCTCGGCCCGCTTCTCCTGGAACTACCGTCCCAAGTCGAAACCAGTCACCCCCTGTTGAGTTGTCGCCGACCTCGCGGCCAGCGTTCCAGTATACGTCGGCCGTGCGGGATCGACCAATCCCCCGGTGTGGGTATGGTGCGGCCATGGAGAAACCGTTCGTCGACCCGCCCGAGGGTCCCGCACCGACCGAGCTAGAGATCATCGACCTGGAGGAGGGTCTCGGCCCGGAGGCTGCTCCCGGTCGCACCGTGGCGGTGCACTACGTCGGGGTCGCGTTCTCCTCCGGTGAGGAGTTCGACTCCAGCTACGACCGCGGCCAGCCGCTGGTGTTCCAGCTCGGCGCCCGCAGGGTCATCCCTGGCTGGGACTCCGGCCTCGTGGGGATGAAGGTGGGCGGCCGCCGCCGCCTGGTGATCCCGCCGCAGCTGGCCTACGGCGACCGGGGCGCCGGCGGAGCGATCGGCCCCGGCGAGACGCTCATCTTCGTCTGCGACCTGGTCGGGGTGAAGTAGCCCGCGGCACGGGGCGGCCGCTACCAGGAGCCGCCGCCCCCACCGCCACCGCCGCCACCGGAGAAGCCGCCGCCACCGGAGAAGCCGCCACCGCCGGAGAAGGCTGAGCCGCTGCTGCCGAAGCCGGTGTCGGAGACGGACGGCGCCGGAGCTGCGACCGAGCTGCTCACCGAGGAATCGAACGAGTTCAGCTGCCAGTTCAGCGCGTGCAGGTCCCAGCTCGTGCCGTAGTACCAGGCGGGCGCGGCGGCGGGCAGCCTGCCCAGCTCCACCAGGCGCTGGCACACCCTGGTCCAGCGGTCGGTGAGGTCGAACATGATCGCCCAGGGCAGGTACTTGCTGAAGATGTCCTCGCCCTCCTCGAACTGCAACTGCTCGGCCTCGGCCGTGGCCAGGTAGGTGCGGAACCCCTCGACCTGGTCGGTGAGCGCCCGGCCCAGCCCGCTGCGCTGGCCGCGGCGCAGCTTCCTCCGCACGACCACGAGGGTCACCACCACTGCCAGCACCAGTGGCAGCGCGAACAGCAGCACCGGCCCGAGGAACGTGAACCCGACGATGCCCAGGACCAGCACGGGGAAGAACAGCCCGCCGATCCGCGGCCCCGTTGAAGTCCCCGGCTGCCGGGCGAACCAGCCCTCCTTCGCCGCCCGGGAGAGGGCGGCCTTCTCGACCTTGCGGTGACCGTCGGTGAGGATGCCCGGTTCGCCCAGGTCGACCACGTCACCGGGATCGCTCGTCCGCGGGAACAGCTCGCCCAGCAGCTTCGCGCTGGTCTTGTCCGGCGCGCGGGAGCGGTCCACCAGCCGCACCTGCTGCTGGTCGTCGCTGCGCAGCTGCACCGCGCCGGCCACCGCGAGTGCGACCAGGGTGGCGGTGGTGTCGCGCACCTGCACCTCGCCGTCGGCCAGCAGCCCGGCCTCGGCAACGGCCAGCTGGGGCGGCGCGAACGCCACCGGGATCTCCGTTCGCGGGTCGTTGCGCACCTCCACGGCTTCCTGGCCGGGAGCCGGCAGCACCCCCGGCGGCAGCCCGGCGAAGCGCCGGTCGGCGCTGCGTCGGCGTGCGTACAGCCAACCGAGCAGGGGCACCACCGCAGCGACCGCCGTGGACCCGCCGAGGGCCAGCGCGCCGACGCGGGCGTTCTCGATGTCGGCGTTCTCCACCCGGATCGGGGTGTTGTTCGTGACCAGGCCGGGCTTCAGCTGCACCGAGACGGTGAGCACCCGGCCGGTGGCGATGTCGTCCGCTGCGAACTCGGCCACCCCGGACGGCCCGGTGACGGCCCGGGCACAATCGCCGCGGCTGCCGGGCCTGGCGACCGAGCAGAACACGCCCTGGGCACCGCCGGGCACGGTGATCCGGGCGGTGGCCCTGGTGATCCGCGGCATCGAGGAACCGGTCAGGTCCCAGTAGAGCTCGTCGTAGCTGCCCGAGCTGCGCAGCAGTCCGGCCACGCGGTAGGACAGCACGTAGGTCGCCGTGTCAGCCCAGATGCGCACGTCCGGGTCGCCGACCCGGAGGCGCAGGTAGGTGTTGCGACCACTGCCCTGCTCGCTGCGGTCGAGCCGGGTGGAGACCCCGGACGGGCTGCTCACCCGTACGCGGTCGATGCGGTAGACCACGTCGTGGTCCTCCCCGTCGGGCTCGCGCGTCCACAGCGTGCGCTCCAGCCCGTGCCTGCCCGAGGAGCTCCCGAACCGCAGGGTGATGGTCTCGGTCACCTCGACGTAGCCGTCGCTGGTGACGTTCGCCACCACGTCGAAGGAGTCGAAGACGTCGTCGCTGGCCGCGTGCGCCGGCAGCGCCCCGCCGAGGGCCAGCCACGCGGTGAGGAACAGCAGGGCGAGCGCTGCCGTCCACCTGGCCGGCGCGTTCGGCCTCACCGCGCGCCCCGGTTCCGGACGGCCATCGCCCGGCGCGCCTCCCGGTCGGCTTCGCGCGCGGCGATCGTCTGGCGCTTGTCCCAGTCCTTCTTGCCGGTGGCGATGGCCAGCTCCACCTTCGCGTAGCCGTCGGAGAAGTAGATCGCCAGCGGCACGATGGTTCGCCCGGAGGCCGTGGTCTCCCGCTCCAGCTTGGCGATCTCCTTGCGGTGCAGCAGCAGCTTCCTGGTGCGGCGGGTGGCGTGGTTGGTCCAGGTCCCGAAGGCGTACTCCGGGATGTGGGCGTTGCGCAGCCAGACCTCACCGTCGTCGACCGTCGCGAACGCCTCGGCCAGCGAGGCACGGCCGGCGCGCAGCGACTTCACCTCGGTGCCGGTGAGCACCATGCCTGCCTCGAAGCGCTCGTGCAGGTGGTAGTCGTGGTGGGCCTTGCGGTTCTGGGCGACCATGATGCGGCCCTGCGGTCGTGGCATGGTGGAACCCCCCTGGCGATCGGTGCGACCCGGCCGTTTCACCTTACCAAGCAGCGGCTGGCGACCGGCGCGCTGCGCCGGAGGTCACAGGTAGCGCATCGGGTTCACGCGCACCCCGTTGCGGTAGACCTGCAGGTGGAGGTGGCAGCCGGTGCTCAGGCCGGTAGTGCCGACGTAGCCCACGATCTGGCCCTGCCTGACCTTCTGGCCGGCCCGCACCAGCACCTTGGACTGGTGGGCGTAGCCGCTGGCCAGCTGGGCGCCGTCCATCCGGCCGTAACTGATGATCGTGTAGTTGCCGAAGCCGTAGCTGGTCCAGCCGGCGGAGACCACCCGCCCGTTGGCCATCGCCCGCAGCGGCGTGCCGCAGGCAGCGCCGAAGTCGGTGCCCCAGTGCATCCGCCAGTACTTCAGGATGGGGTGGTACCGCAGCCCGAACGGTGACCCGGCGGGGGCCGCTACCGGACGGATGAAGCCGTTGCGGTTGACGATGTTGTAGTAGGAGCCGCGCAGTTTGGCAGCGATCCGCGCCTCCTGCCGCTCCAGCGCCCGGTACTGCGCCTTGGTGGCTTCGAGCTCGTGCTGCGCCGCTGCCTTCAGCTTCCGGTTCGCAGCCACCAGCGTCGCCACCCTGGCCTTGCGTGCCGCGGCGTCGGCGGAGAGCCGCCTGACCTGCGCAACGTGCGCCGCGGACTCACGCCGCTGTTCGGCCAGCTTGGCCTCGGCGGCTGCCCGGACGCCCTTGGCCGCCTCCAGGCCGACCTCGAGCTGCTTCAGCCGGTCGAGCTGGCCGGTGGAGCTGTCGAAGATCGTGTTCGACCACTGCACGCGCTGGGACAGCTCCGCAGCGGTCTCCGAGCCGAGCACCATGGTCAGCCCCACCAGGGTCGAGTGCTGCTGGTAGGCCGACCGCACCACGATGCCGACCAGCGCCTGCTGCCGCTCCACGTCAGCCTCTGCCTTCACCACCGCTGCGGCCGCCCGCTCGAAGGCCTCCTCCGCCGTCTTCAGCTCAGCCGCGATCCGGGCGTCGGCCGCCTTGGCCGCGGCCAGCTTGCGCTGCACCTGCGCCAGTTGCGACTTCGCCTTGGCCAGCTGCGCCTGCGACGTGTCCAGCCGGTCGGCTGCGGCAGCCACAGCCTTGCGGTCCTTGGCGAGCTCCTGCTTGGTCTTGACCAGGGCCTTGCGCACCTTCGCCCTGGAGTCCTTCAGGTCGTCGGCGCTCGCAGCGGTGCCCGTGCCGGCCACCAGGCCGAGCAGCAGCACCATCGTCAAGACCGTTCGTATCGCGGTCACCAGCGGGCCGAGGCGGCTACCCCGGGCTCCGCGTGCGGTGGAGGAAGACACCTGCACGAGTTGCCCCAATCAAGTCAGACCCGCAAGAAACGTCGGGTCGCTATCAACGTTGGAATAATAGAAAGGACGACGGCGACGATGGCAATGGTTCCCATCGCCCAGCCCACATTTGACCACTCGATCCAGCGAATAGTCTGGATCTCGGCTTGAGCCTTGCCCTCGATCACGAATCGCTGCACGGCCGCCAGGGTGAGGCAGGCCAGCAGCGCCCCGCCGACCGCCGCGATCAGCGACTCCAGCAGGAACGGCAGCATGATGTACCAGTTGGAAGCGCCGACCAGCCGCATGATGCCGATCTCCCGCCTGCGTGAGTACGCGGCCAACCGGATCGTGTTGCCGATCTGGAGCGCTGCGGCGAGCAGCAGCAGCCCGCTCAACCCGACCGTGGCCCAACGCGCGAGGTTGAGCCAGGCGAACATGGGGTCGAGGATCTTGCGCAGGTCCTGCACCAGCTGCACCCCGGGCAGGCCGCTGACCGCGCTCACCACGCCCTGGTATTCCTCCGGATTCTTCAGTTTCACCCGGAACGAATCCTGCATCATGTCGACGGTGGTCGATTTCAGGATCGGCTCATTGTTCGCGTAGTACTCGCGGAACTGCGCGTAGGCCTCCTCCTTGGTCTCGTAGAAGACCTCGGCCACCTCCGGATTACCCCGCAACGCCTGCTCGATGTCAGCGCGCTGGGCGTCGGTCGCTGCCTCGCCCGGCTGGCAGTTGCCGCCACGGGAGTCGGGGACGCAGAGGAACACGCTGATCTCGACCCGGTCGTACCAGTCATCCTTCAGCCGCTCGACCTGCTGGGCGACCAGCAGCCCGGCGCCGAAGAGGGTCAGCGAGACCCACATCGTCACCACCACGGCCAGCGCCATCGAGGCGTTCCGCCGCAGCCCCGACCAGGCCTCGGTAAGGGTGTGCCGCATCAGGCCGCCTCCTCACTGGTAGCCATAGACACCCTTGCTCTGATCCCTGACCACCTCTCCGTTGGCGAGTTCGATCACCCGCTTGCGCATCTGGTCGACGATCGTGGCGTCGTGCGTCGCCATGATCACCGTGGTGTCGGCCCGGTTGATCCGGTCGAGCAGGCGCATGATGCCGACGCTCGTGTTCGGATCGAGGTTCCCGGTGGGCTCGTCAGCGATCAGGATCGCCGGACGGTTCACGAACGCCCTGGCGATCGCAACGCGCTGCTGCTCGCCGCCCGACAGCTCCTCCGGCAGCCGGTCGCCCTTGCCCTCCAGACCGACCAGTTCGAGGGTCTCGGGCACCACCTTGCGGATCAGCGACGCGGGCTTGCCGATCACCTGCATGGCGAACCCGACGTTCTCGTTCACCGACTTGCCCGGGAGCAGCCGGAAGTCCTGGAACACCGTCCCGATCTGGCGGCGCAGCGCCGGTACCTTCCAGCTGTGCAACCGGCTGAGGTCCTTGCCGGCGACGTGGATGTGGCCGCTGCTGGGCAGGTACTCGCGCAGGATCAGCCGCAGGAAGGTCGACTTGCCCGAGCCGGAAGCTCCAACGAGGAAGGCGAACTCGCCCTTGGCGATCTCCACGGTGACCCGGTTCAGCGCCGGGCGTGACTGCCCGTCGTAGGTCTTGGAGACGTCTTCGAATCTGATCACGATGATGTGCCGGCCGGGTAGACGGTGGGGAAGTTTCCTTAACCGGAGCTAAGGCCGACCTTGCAGGAGTGTAAGCGACGGCCACAGGCCCACCCAGCCCATCCCCCGGCGTGTCAGCCCGCGTCCCGGCCACCGGGCGGCGTCGCACCCCCGCGGCTCCGGCACTTCGGACGGGCCGCCGGGGCGCCGGCTCAGCGCTCCCCGGACTGGCGGCGCCAGCGCACGCCGGCGTCGATGAACCCGTCGATGTCACCGTCGAAGACGGCCTCGGGGTTGCCCACCTCGTAGTCCGTGCGCAGGTCCTTGACCATCTGGTAGGGGTGCAGCACGTAGGAGCGCATCTGCGAGCCCCAGGAGTTGCCGCCCTCGCCCTTGAGCTCGCGCATCTCGGCCTCTTTCTCCGCGCGCGCCCGCTCGAGCAGCCGTGACTGCAGGACGCGCAGGGCCGCGGCCTTGTTCTGCAGCTGGGACTTCTCGTTCTGGCAGGAGACCACCAGGCCGGTGGGCAGGTGGGTGATCCGGACCGCGGAATCGGTGGTGTTCACGCTCTGGCCGCCGGGGCCCGACGAGCGGAACACGTCCACCCTGATGTCGGCCTCGGGGATGTCGATGTGGTCGGTGTCCTCGGTCACCGGCAGCACGTCGACGCCGGCGAAAGAAGTCTGGCGCCGGCCCTGGTTGTCGAACGGGCTGATCCGGACGAGCCGGTGGGTGCCCTGCTCCACCGAGAGCATGCCGTAGGCGAACGGCTCCCGCACCGTGAACGTCGCCGACTTGATGCCTGCCTCTTCCGCGTAGGAGGTGTCGTAGACCTCGGTGGCGTAGCCGTGCCGCTCGGCCCAGCGCAGGTACATCCGCAGCAGCATCGCTGCGAAGTCCGCAGCGTCCACACCGCCTGCTTCGGAACGGATCGTCACCAGGGCATCGCGCTGGTCGTACTCGCCGGACAGCAGCGTGCGCACCTCCAGCGCCTCGATCTCCGCGGCCAGCGACTTCAGTTCCTTCTGCGCCTCGGCGAGGGTTGCCGGGTCGTCCTCCTCCACCGCCAGCTCGATGAGCACCGCCAGGTCGTCCACGCGCGAGCGGAGCCCGGCGACGCGGTCCACCTCGGCCTGCAGCCGGGACAGCCGCGACGTGACCAGCTGGGCGTTCTCCTGGTCGTCCCACAGGTCCGGGGCGGCCACCTGGTCCTGCAACTGGGCGATCTCTGCCCGCTTCGCCCCGGGATCGAGCACGGCCTCGATGGAGGCAAGGGTCCGGTCGAGAGCGGCCAGGTCGGCCTGTAGGTCAGCTGCGGTCACGAGGGTCTACTCTACGCCCACCCCGGCTCGGACTCCGGTGGCGGCTGCCGCCCTCACCAGCCGGTGACAGCGCGGCCCGGCGGGCACCCTCTCGAAATGTCACCTAAACGGGTGACCGCGCTTTGTCCCCATTTCGGGGGACCCGTCTTTGTCCCCAATTCGGGGGACCGACCAAAGCACCCTAAATCGGTGCTGCACAGTTCCGGGAAAAGGGCTTGCAATTGCCGCTGGCACCTGCCTAAAGTTCACAGCGAGGCGTGCGGTTCCCCCCGAGCCCTCGCCCCGAACTCCGGTTCCCCCCGAGCCGGAGAGCTGCCCCCCGGCAGTGCCCGCAGAACTTCCCGGTTCGTGGCGGGCTCCTTCTCTGTCCGGACCCTTCTGCTGGCTAGGACTTACGGTTGCGTAGGTAGAGCACCGCGACGCGGGACCGCCCGCCGGAGGATCTTCAGCCGGCCGTACCCACCAGCCTTCCGAGGCCCGGGACAATCGGCGCGTCGCCTTGTGCCGATGCCCGGATTTCCGCTATCCGGCGAGCGCCAGTGTGAACGGCATAACCGACGTCGCCCCAGCCGCGCGCAACTGCCGGGCAGCAACGGTGATGGTCCAGCGGGAATCCGCGAAATCATCGACCAGCAACACCGCAGCCTCGCCCTGCCGGCCCAGCCAATCGGCTTGCTGCACGTCCAGCCGGAACCGGCCGAACACCTGGCGGAGCCGGAACGCGCTGTTCCCCGCGCGCTCCACCGGCTCGCCGGCGTCGTCCACCAGCAGGCCCAGGTGGTGGAGCCGGCCCCTCGCGGCCAGGTCGGCAACGAGCGACTCCACCAGCTGAGGGCGGCTCCGCGACGGCACGCCGGCCACCGCGACCGGCCGGCCGGACTCCGCGAACCACTCCTTGAGCACCCCGTAGCTGTGCCGCAGGGCCCACTCCGGCACCGGGCCGTCGGGGCCGGTGAGCAACTCCCGCAGGCGCGGCCCGAGGCCGAGGTCGCTGAAGCGCGCCAGCGTGCGCCCGGCCGCCGGCGCCTCGTCGGCCCCGATCCGGCCCGACACCGGCACGCCGAGGTTGCCCATGCCGGTCGGCCACAGGGTGCGCGGGGCGAGTTCCACCCCGACCCGGTCCAGCTCGCCCCTGACGGTGCTCACCGCCTGCTCCCCCACCGCCGCGGCGTACCACGGCCCTGCGCAGCGGTCGCAGCGCCCGCAGGGGCGTGGCTCCGGGTCGTCGAGAGTGCGTTGCAGGAAGGCCATCCGGCAGCTGTCCGACGCCAGGTAGTCGAGCATCAGGCCCTGCTCGCGCTGCCGCGCCTCCGCCACCCGGCGGTACCGCTCCGCGTCGTAGTGCCAGTCCCGGCCGGTGGCCTGCCAGCCGCCGCGCACGCGGGTGACGGCCCCGTCCACGTCGAGCACCTTGAGCAACAGCTCCAGCCGGGTGCGGCGCAGGTCGGCGAGGGTCTCCAGCGCAGCCGTGGAGAGCGGGCCCTCCGCCGCCGCCAGCGCCTCGAGCACGGCCCGGGCCGCGTCCCGCGAGGGCATGGCCGCCGTGGCGAAGTAGTGCCAGATGTCCCGGTCTGCCGGAGTGGGCAGCAGCAGCACGTCGGCGCTCGCCACCGCCCGTCCGGCGCGACCGACCTGCTGGTAGTACGCCACGGGCGAGCTGGGCGCGCCGAGGTGCACCACGAAACCGAGGTCGGGCTTGTCGAACCCCATGCCGAGGGCGGACGTCGCGACCAGCGCCTTCACCCGGTTGTCCCGCAGCCGCGCCTCCAACTCCTCGCGCTCGCCGGGCTCGGTGCGGCCGGTGTAGGCGGCCACCCCGTGACCGTGCCTGCCGAGCAGGGCAGCCAGGTCCTCGGCCTGGGCGACGGTGAGGGTGTAGATGATGCCGCTGCCGGCGAAGTCGTCGAGGTGGTCGACCAGCCAGGCAACCCTGGTCTCCTCGTACGGCAACCTCAGCACGCCGAGCCGCAGGGAGGCCCGGGCGAGGGTGCCGCGCACGGTCGTGACCTCGTGGCCGCCGGCCCCGAGCTGCTCCACCACGTCGGCCACGACCCTGGAGTTGGCCGTGGCGGTGGTGGCCAGCACGGGTACGTCCGGACGCAGGTCCGCGAGCAGGTCACGGATGCGGCGGTAGTCGGGGCGGAAGTCGTGACCCCAGTCGCTGATGCAGTGCGCCTCGTCCACGACCAGCAGGCCGCAGCGCGCGGCCAGGGCGGGCAGCTGCCGCTCGCGGAAGGTCGGGTTGTTCAGCCGCTCGGGACTCACCAGCAGCAGGTCGACCTCGTCGGCAGCCAGCCGGCCGTAGACCTGCTCCCACTCGGTGGCGTTGGCCGTGTTGATCGTGACCGCACGGATGCCGGCGCGGGTTGCGGCAGAGATCTGGTCGCGCATCAGGGCGAGCAGCGGCGAGACGATCAGCGTCGGGCCGGCCCCCGCCGCCCGCAGCAGGGCTGTGGCCACGAAGTACACCGCGGACTTCCCCCAGCCGGTGCGCTGCACGACGAGGGCGCGCTGCCGCTCGACCACCAGCCCGGCGATCGCTGCCAGCTGGCCGTCGTGGAAGGTCGCGTCGCTGCTGCCGACGAGCCGGCGCAGCACGGCGAGGGCCGCGTCCTCGAAGTCGGTGTCGAACACCACAGCAGGCTACGCGGCCGCTCCGACACCCGCGGCGGCACCGGTGGAGGTGCCGGCTGTCGGCAAGGTGCAGGGGAAGGCGCTGTATCTGCGGCGGGGGGTGGTCGCTCAGAGCAGTACTGGGGCCTTTCTTGGAGGGATGAGCCATGCGGATTGGACTGCTGCTGGGCGGGCTGGGACTGCTCGCCACCACGCTGGTCGCTGGGCCGGCCGGGTTCGCCCACGCCGTGGCGGACGGTTGCGCGCCGGGGGTGAAGGCCGACTTCAACGGCGACGGGAAGAGCGACACGGTGGTGGGCGACCCGGACGCGACCGTGGCGGGCCAGGCCGGGGCAGGACGGCTGATCGTGCTCTACGGCGACGACGCCCAGGTCGGTGAAGGGCTGCGCGACGTGCTGTGGCAGGGCGAGGCGGAGATCTCGGGGGCGCCCGAGAACGGTGACGGCTTCGGCAGCGCCGTGGCGATGGCCGACCTGGACTGCGACAGCTACACCGATGTCGTGGTGGGCACGCCGGGTGAGGACCTCGGCGGGCTGGCCGACGTCGGCATGGTGCAGATCCTGTACGGCGGCGCCGGCGGCCTGGCCATCTCCGACGCCAGCACCAACTACACCGCCGCGAGCTTCGGCGCCGTGGCCGCGGCCGGTGACCAGTTCGGGTACGCCGTGGACGTGGTCGAGGACCTCGGGCAGGGCGGCACTCCCGCTCCGGACGCCTACGCCCTGGCCATCGGGGTGCCGGGCGCCGAGGTCGACGGCAAGGACAACGCCGGTGCGCTGGCGGTGCGGGCGGCCTACGACGGCGGGTCGGTGACCCATTGGATCACCCAGGCCAGCCCGGGCATCCCCGGCGGCCCGGAGACCGGTGACCGGTTCGGCGCTGCGGTGTCGTGCAACTACCTCAGCGGCGATGACGACACCGTCGACTGCGCTGTCGGAGTGCCCAACGAGGATGTCGGCTCGGTGGTGGACGCCGGAGTGGTGACCGTGGTCACCGACATCTACTTCGATGACGAGTACGCCGCCGTCCAGCTGGACCAGAACGCTCCCGGTGTGCCGGGCGCTGCCGAACGCGGCGACTTCTACGGCCGCGCGATCGACACCGTGCGGGTCGGCGGCGCGTCGCGGATCGCAGTCGGCGCTCCCGGCGAGGACGTGGGGTCGGACAAGAACGCGGGGCTGGTGCAGCTGTTCTCCTCCGACACCGAGGACATCGACCCGGGTACGGCCCTCACCCAGGACACCTCCGGAGTCGGCGATTCCGCCCAGGCCGGCGACACCTTCGGCGCAGCCCTGGCGTTCATCGCCCCCGGTGGTGGTGACGCCCAGACCCGGCTGGCCGTCGGCGTGCCGAAGGAGAACACGGGCTCCGGCGCTGACGCTGGGCTGGCGCAGGTGTTCCCGATGAGCAACCTCGCAGCGGACACCAGCTACACCCAGGCCAGCCCGGGCGTGATCGGCGCGGCCGAAGCCGGTGACCGGTTCGGGTCCACCGTGGCCATGGTCGCCGGCGCCGGGGAGCGGGTACTGCTGGTGGGCGTCCCGGACGACGACCAGCACGCCTCGGGCATGGTGAACGTCGTCCCGCTCAGCGGCGGCAGCCACCGGGCCTGGATCCCCGGCGGCGCGATCCCGTCCGCCGGGGCCAGCCGGTTCGGCGCCACCATCGGCGGCGTGGACGGCGGCACGGACTAGCCGGCCCGCCCCAACCGAGCGCAAGCTGTGAGTTGGCCGGTGATGTCACCGGCCAACTCACAGCTTGTGACGGGTCCGGGCCGGGGCCCCGTACTTTTCGGGTCAGGCATGGACTCCTCGGCCGGGCCGGGCTAGGAAGGAACAACCGGGTCGCACCGCACCTGAGAGCCCACCCCAGCTCGAGGAGATCTGCCCAATGCCACGCTCAGCCTTCTCCGCCACCGCAGCCGCCCTCAGCGCGCTGGCCCTGCTATCCGCCGCCGTGGCGCCGGCGGAGGCCAGGTCCCGGCCGAGCCCGGACGAGCGGGTGGTCCAGAAGGCGCCGGTGGCGCAGGGCTGGGGCGGGGCTGTGGCCAGCGTGGACCCGGAGGCGACCGCCGCCGGCCTGCGGGTGCTGCGCGGTGGCGGCAACGCCGTGGACGCAGCCGTGGCCACCGCCGCAGCGCTCGGGGTCACGGAGCCCTACTCGTCCGGCATCGGCGGCGGCGGCTACTTCGTGTACTACGACGCCCGCACCGGCAGGGTGGCCACCATCGACGGCAGGGAGACCGCCCCGGCGACGATGCCGACCGACGCCTTTCTCGACCCGGCCACCGGCGAGCCGTACCGCTTCACTCCGGAGCTCGTGACCAGCGGGGTGTCGGTGGGGGTGCCGGGCACGCCGGCGACCTGGGCCCGGGCGCTGCAGCGCTGGGGCCGGAGGTCACTGGCGCAGAACCTGCAGCCGGCCATCGAGATCGCGCGGCGCGGCTTCGTGGTCGACGCGACCTTCCGCCAGCAGACGCTGGACAACCGGGTCCGGTTCGAGGCCTTCCCGGCCACCGCCCGGCTGTTCCTGCCCGGTGGGGACGCACCGGCGGTGGGCACCGTGTTCCGCAACCCGGACCTGGCCGAGACCTACCGGCTGCTCGCCCGCAAGGGCGCCGGCGCCGTCTACCACGGTCGGCTGGCCGGCGAGATCGTGGCCGCCGTGCAGGACCCGCCGAAGTCGCCGACCACCACCCTGCCGGTGCCCGCCGGCTACCTGGAGCGTTCCGACCTGGCGCGGTACCGGGTGGTCGACCGCCGACCCACCCGGGTGTCGTACCGCGGCCTGGACGTCTACTCGATGGGGCCCTCCTCCAGCGGTGGCACGACGGTCGGCGAGGCACTGAACATCCTGGAGAACTACCGGCTGTCGAAGCTGGACGCCGGCGCAGCCCTGCACTACTACCTCGACGCCTCCGCGCTGGCCTTCGCCGACCGCAACGCCTACGTCGGCGACCCGGCCTTCGTTGATGTGCCGACCCGGACGCTGCTGTCGCAGCGGTTCGCCAACTCCCGGGCGTGCCGGATCCCGGCCGACACCCGGCTGCTCACCCCCACCGCCCCTGGCGACCTCGACGGCGCCGGCTGCGCGGCGGCGCCCCCGTCCGGCCGCAACGAGCAGGGCCGGGCGACCACCCACCTGGTCACCGCCGACCGCTGGGGCAACGTGGTGTCCTACACCCTCACCATCGAGCAGACCGGTGGCTCGGGAATCGTGGTGCCCGGGCGTGGCTTCCTGCTGAACAACGAGCTCACCGACTTCTCCGCGGTCTGGAGCGCCGAGGACCCGAACCGGATCGAGCCGGGCAAGCGGCCGCGCTCCTCAATGTCGCCCACGATCGTGCTGCGGCACGGCAGGCCGTTCCTGGCGCTGGGTTCGCCGGGCGGCTCGACGATCATCACCACCGTGCTGCAGACCCTGGTGAACCGGATCGACCTGGGCATGTCGCTGCCGCAGGCGGTGGCCGCGCCGCGGGCCTCGCTGCGCAACACCGCCACGGTCACCGCAGAGCAGGCCTTCATCGACGCCCACGGACCGGACCTGGAGCCGTACGGCTACACCCTCACCCCCGCCGGAGCGCCCGGTACGAGCGCCGCCGAGATCGGGGCGGTGGCAGCGCTGGAGATCAAGCGGGACGGCTCGGTGCAAGCCGTGGCCGAGCCCGTCCGCCGCGGTGGCGGTTCAGCCGGGGTGGTGCACGAACGGCGGCGCTGAGGAGCGGCACCGCGCTGCCAAGGGTCCCGGGGGTGGGCGCAGACGGACTCGAACCGCCGACCCCCTCCTTGTAAGGGAGGTGCTCTAACCAACTGAGCTATGCGCCCCGGCTGCACATCATAGGGTGCGGTCGCGCATGGCTCCGCAGCCCGCGCGTCCGGAGCTAGCGCCGTCCGCCCTTGGGCCGGACGAGCTTGTGCGCCTGCCAGCGCTTGGAGACCGTGGCCGTGTTCGCCATGGCGAGCCCTGCGGTGAGCGCCGCCTCCGCGAGGTCGGCGGGGTCGACGTAGCCGTCCTGGCCCACCTTCGGCGTCATCAGCCAGATGTGGCCACGCGCGGTTAGGTCGGTCAGCGCGTCCACCAGGCCGTCGCCGAGGTCGCCGTCCTCGTCGCGCCACCACAGCAGGACCACATCGACGGCTTCGATGGCCTCGTAGACGAAGTCCTCACCCAGGACGTCGAGGATCGCTGCGCGCAGGTCCTCGTCCACGTCGTTGTCCCAGCCGAGTTCCTGGACCGCCACGCCTGGGACGATCCCCAGGGCGGCCACGGCCGACGTTCCGGTCGACCCGGGCGCGGTACTCACGCGCTCTTCCCCACTTTCACGACGCTGGCTGATAGGAGTTTCAGCCTGCCAGAAAGGCGGGGCTGAGGAAAGCGGAACCGGCGAGCCCTCAGTTTCGACAAGCTCGACCGGCGGTTCAAAGGGGACGGTTCCTGGCGTGCCAGGAACCGTCCCCTTCGAGCCAGGTCAGGCGTCGCCGCCGACGGAGCCGGAGCTGCCGGCGGTGACGTCCAGCAGCCGGTACTGCTCTGCGGCCCTGGCCGGCCAGCTCGCGTCGACCTCACCGGCTGCGGCCAGCTGCTGCAGCGTCCGGACCGCGATGGACGGCCCGTCTATGTGGAAGAACCGGCGGGCGGCGGCGCGCGTGTCGGAGAACCCGAAGCCGTCGGCACCGAGCGAGGTGAACTCCCCCGGCACCCAGTTGAGGATCTGGTCCTGCACCTGGCGCATGTAGTCCGACACCGCGATCACCGGACCGGGACGGCCCTGCAGCTTCTGCGTCACCCACGGCACCGGGGCCTCCTCGCCGGGGTGCAGGAACTTCTGCTCGTCGCAGGCCAGCCCGTCGCGGCGCAGCTCGGTCCAGCTGGTGACGCTCCACACGTCGGCCACCACGCCGAAGTCCCGCTTGAGCAGCTCCTGGGCCTCCAGCGCCCAGGCCACGCCCACGCCGGACGCGAGCAGCTGGGCGCGGCGGGCATCCGGCCCGACCCCTTCGAAGCTGCCTTCCGACAGCAGGTACATGCCGCGCACGATGCCCTCGGCGTCGACGTTCTCCGGCTCGGCCGGCTGCGGCATCGGCTCGTTGTAGACGGTGAGGTAGTAGATGATGTCCTCCGGCTTGTCGCCGTACATCCGCCGCAGGCCGTCCTCGACGATGTGGGCGATCTCGTAGCCGTACGCCGGGTCGTAGACCACCACCGCCGGGTTGGTTGCGGCCAGCATCGGGCTGTGCCCGTCCATGTGCTGGGTGCCCTCACCGGTCAGCGTGGTGCGGCCGGCGGTGGCTCCGATCAGGAAGCCGCGGGACAGCTGGTCGGCCGCTGCCCAGAACGCGTCCGCCGTGCGCTGGAAGCCGAACATCGAGTAGAACACGTAGATCGGCACCATCGGCAGCCCGTGGGTCGCATAGGACGACCCGACGGCCTGGAAGACGGCGGCCGAGCCGGCCTCGTTGATGCCGGTGTGCAGGATCTGCCCCTGCGCCGACTCCCGGTAGGCCAGCATCAGCTCGTGGTCCACCGGGGTGTAGTTCTGGCCGTGCGGTGAGTAGATCTTGATCGTCGGGAAGAACGAGTCCATGCCGAAGGTGCGGGCCTCGTCCGGGATGATCGGCACCACGTGCGGCGCGAACTCCTTGTCCCGCATCAGGTCCTTCAGCAGCCGGACGAAGGCCATCGTCGTGGCCACCGGCTGGTTGCCCGAGCCCTTCTTCACCCCGCTGTAGGCGGCCTGCTCGGGCAGCTTCAGCGGCTTGGGCCGGTTCCGCCGCTCCGGCACCGGCCCGCCGAGGGCCTTGCGCCGCTCCAGCACGTAGCGGATGCGCTCGTCGTCCGGCCCGGGGTTGACGTAGGGCGGCTGGTACGGGTTCTCCTCCAGCACGGCGTCGGTGATCGGCATGTCCAGCCGGTCGCGGAACTGCTTGAGGTCGTCCAGCGCCAGCTTCTTCATCTGGTGGGTGGCGTTGCGGCCGGCGAAGTGGCTGCCAAGGAAGTAGCCCTTGATGGTGTGGGCCAGGATCACGGTAGGGGCGCCGGTGAACTCGGTGGCCGCCTTGTAGGCCGCGTAGACCTTGTGGTAGTCGTGCCCGCCCCGGGTCAGCTTCCAGATCCGGTCGTCCGACCAGTCCTCTACCATCTTCGCCGTGCGCGGGTCGCGGCCGAAGAAGTGCTTGCGCACGTACGCGCCGTCGTTGGCCTTGAACGTCTGGTAGTCGCCGTCGGGGGTGGAGTTCATGACGTTCAGCAGGGCGCCGTCGCGGTCGGCTGCGAGCAGCGGGTCCCAGCCGCGGCCCCAGACCACCTTGATCACGTTCCAGCCGGCGCCGCGGAAGAAGCTCTCCAGCTCCTGCATGATCTTGCCGTTGCCGCGCACCGGGCCGTCGAGCCGCTGCAGGTTGCAGTTCACGACGAAGGTGAGGTTGTCCAGCTGCTCGTAGGCGGCGAACTGGAGTGCGCCGCGGCTCTCCACCTCGTCCATCTCGCCGTCGCCGAGGAATGCCCACACCCGCTGGTCCGCGGTGTTCTTCAGGCCGCGGTTGTGCAGGTACTTGTTGAACTGGGCCTGCCAGATGGCCGCGATCGGCCCCAGCCCCATCGACACCGTCGGGAACTCCCAGAAGTCCGGCATCTGGCGGGGGTGGGGGTAGGACGGCAGCGCCCGGAGCCGCCCGTCGACGACATGGCTCTTCTCCTGCCGGAAGCCGTTCAGGTCGGTCTCGTCCAGGCGGCCCTCGAGGAAGGCCCTGGCGTACATGCCGGGGCTGGCGTGGCCCTGGAAGAACACCTGGTCGCCGCCGCCGGGGTGGTCCTTGCCGCGGAAGAAGTGGTTGAAGCCCACCTCGTACAGGGTCGCCGAGGAGGCGTAGGACGAGATGTGGCCGCCGACGCCGACGCCGGGACGCTGCGCGCGGTGCACCATGATGGCGGCGTTCCAGCGGGCGAGGCGACGGAACTGGCGCTCGAGGTCGACGTCCCCGGGGTACCAGGGCTCAGCCTCGGCCGGGATCGTGTTGACGTAGTCGGTGGCGGTCAGCGACGGCAGTCCGAGGTGCTGGTCGCGTGCCCGTTCGAGCAGCCGCAGCATGATGTAGCGGGCGCG
>JAEWOI010000016.1 GCA_023460935.1 Actinomycetes bacterium | reverse complement strand
ACGTGATCCTCGGCAAGCTGATCCCCGCCGGTACGGGCCTGCCCCGCTACCACGAGGTGTCGGTGGAGCCCACCGAGGAGGCGAAGGCCGAGCTGTACCCGTCCTTCGGCTACGACGAGATCGACTTCCCCGCCCTGGGCCTCGGCTCGGGCGAGGCGATCCCGCTCGAGGACATCGACTTCGGCGACTTCCGCTGATCGTCGACGACCTCACCGCCTGATGGCTGACGCGAGGCTCCCCACCTGCTCGGTGGGGGGCCTCGCGTGCATGTCTGGGCTCACAGCTGAACTGCTTTGATTCTGCGCACCTGCGCGGGTAACGTAGGACACCGTGCCCGCGCCGTCGGGCTCTCGCGCGCGCTCACTCGACCGAAGCGTCCCTCGTGGACGGTTCGGCTGTGGGATCCCGGACGACACGCCCGGGTGCGGGGGTCGGTGGCGGGACGTAAGAACCTCCGGGGTAGCTGCACGACGGGCAGCGATCCGGGACGAGCCGGCCGTCCAGGGTGACGGGTGCCGGTCAGACCAACTCATCAACAAGACGGAGACGTAGTGCCTACGATCCAGCAGCTGGTCCGCAAGGGCCGGCAGGCGAAGACCAAGAAGTCGAAGACGCCTGCTCTGAAGAGCTCCCCGCAGCGTCGTGGCGTGTGCACCCGCGTGTACACCACCACCCCCCGTAAGCCGAACTCTGCCCTTCGGAAGGTCGCCCGTGTGCGCCTCTCGACCGGCATCGAGGTCACCGCTTACATCCCCGGCGAGGGCCACAACCTGCAGGAGCACTCCATCGTGCTCGTGCGCGGTGGCGGCGTGAAGGACCTCCCCGGTGTGCGTTACCAGATCATCCGTGGTGCCCTGGACGCTCAGGGCGTGAAGAACCGTAAGCAGGCTCGTAGCCGCTACGGCGCGAAGAAGGGCTGAACCGATGCCTCGTAAGGGTCCGGCCCCTCGTCGGCCGCTGATCGTCGACCCGGTCTACGGGTCCCCGGTCGTGACGCAGCTCATCAACAAGGTCCTCCTGGACGGCAAGAAGTCCGTCGCGGAGGCCATCGTCTACAGCGCCCTCGAGGGCGTGCGTGAGAAGACCCAGTCCGACCCGGTGGTCGTGCTGAAGCGTGCGCTGGACAACGTCCGGCCGTCGCTCGAGGTCCGCTCCCGCCGCGTCGGTGGCGCCACCTACCAGGTTCCGGTCGAGGTCCGCCCCGTCCGCCAGACCACTCTGGCGCTGCGCTGGCTGACCGACTACTCCCGCGCCCGTCGTGAGAAGACCATGACCGAGCGCCTGATGAACGAGATCCTCGACGCCTCCAACGGCCTGGGTGCCGCGGTGAAGCGTCGCGAGGACATGCACAAGATGGCCGAGTCCAACAAGGCGTTCGCCCACTACCGCTGGTAATCCCAGCGGCTGGACGAGCTCGATAATCGAGGGGCTGAACCTGTGGCACTGGACGTGCTGACGGACCTCAACAAGGTCCGCAACATCGGCATCATGGCGCACATCGATGCTGGCAAGACCACCACCACCGAGCGGATCCTGTTCTACACCGGGGTCAACTACAAGATCGGTGAGACGCACGACGGCGCGTCGACGATGGACTGGATGGAGCAGGAGCAGGAGCGCGGCATCACGATCACGTCCGCCGCGACGACCTGTTTCTGGAAGGACGTCCAGATCAACATCATCGACACCCCGGGGCACGTCGACTTCACCATCGAGGTGGAGCGCTCGCTGCGCGTGCTGGACGGCGCGGTCGCAGTGTTCGACGGCGTGGCCGGCGTCGAGCCCCAGTCGCAGACCGTGTGGCGCCAGGCCACCCGTTACGGCGTGCCGCGCATCTGCTACGTGAACAAGCTGGACCGCACCGGCGCCTCCTTCGAGTACTGCGTCAAGACCATCCGTGAGCGCCTGAACGCGACCGCAGCGGTGCTGCAGCTGCCGATCGGCGCCGAGGCTCGGTTCACCGGCGTGGTCGACCTGGTCGGCATGCGTGCGCTGATGTGGCACGGCGAGACCCAGATCGGTGAGGACTACACCGTCGAGGAGATCCCGGCCGACCTGGCCGACGCCGCAGCGACGGCCCGCGAGGAGCTCATCCACATCCTGGCCGACCACGACGACGAGTTCGCCGAGGCCTGGCTGGAGGCTGAGGAGACCGGCGAGGAGCTCACCGTCCCCCAGATCAAGGCAGCCATCCGGCGCGCCGTGATCGCCAACCGGATCACCGCCGTGGTCTGTGGCACCTCGTTCAAGAACAAGGGCGTCCAGCCGATGCTCGACGCCGTGATCGACTACCTGCCGTCCCCGCTGGACATCCCGTCCATCGAGGGCTTCAAGCCGGGTCACCCCGACGAGGTCATCGAGCGCCACACCTCGAACGAGGAGCCGCTGGCGATGCTGGCGTTCAAGATCGCCGCCGACCCCCACCTCGGCAAGCTGACCTACATCCGGGTCTACTCCGGCGTGCTCAAGGCCGGCCAGCAGGTGCTGAACTCGACCAAGGGCCGCAAGGAGCGGATCGGCAAGATCTACCAGATGCACGCCAACAAGCGTGAGGAGATCGCCGAGATCGGCGCCGGCATGATCGTTGCGGTGATGGGCCTGAAGGACACCACCACCGGCGAGACCCTGTGCGACCCGGCCAACCCGGTGGTGCTGGAATCGATGGACTTCCCGGCGCCGGTGATCGAGCAGGCCATCGAGCCCAAGACCAAGTCCGACCAGGAGAAGCTGTCCGCGGCCATCCAGCGGCTCGCCGAGGAGGATCCGACCTTCCGCGTGCACACCGACGAGGAGACCGGGCAGACCATCATCGCCGGCATGGGCGAGCTGCACCTCGAGGTGATGATCGACCGCATGAAGCGGGAGTTCAAGGTCGAGGCCAACATCGGCAAGCCGCAGGTCGCCTACCGCGAGACCCTCCGCCGTCCGGTGGAGAAGGTCGAGTACACCCACAAGAAGCAGTCGGGTGGTTCGGGCCAGTACGGCCGCGTGATCATCTCCCTGGAGCCCCAGGAGGCCGGCGCGGGCTACGAGTTCGTCAACGCCGTGACCGGTGGTCGCATCCCGCGCGAGTACATCCCGGCGGTCGACCAGGGCATCAAGGAGGCGATGGCCTTCGGGCCGCTGGCCGGCTACCCGGTGGAGGACATCAAGGTGACGCTGCTCGACGGCGCCTACCACGACGTCGACTCCTCCGAGCTCGCCTTCAAGATCGCCGGCTCGATGGTGTTCAAGGAGGCTGCCCGGAAGGCCGACCCGGCCCTGCTGGAGCCGCTGATGGCGGTCGAGGTCACCACGCCCGAGGAGTACCTGGGCACCGTGATCGGCGACATCAACAGCCGCCGTGGCCACGTGCAGTCGATGACCGAGGCGCACGGCAACCAGGTCGTGCGGGCGCTGGTGCCGCTGAGCGAGATGTTCGGCTACGTCGGCGACCTGCGTTCGAAGACCTCCGGCCAGGCCTCGTACTCGATGGAATTCGACTCCTACGGCGAATGCCCGAAGTCGGTGGCCGACGAGATCGTGGCGAAGGGTCGCGGCGGCGCCTGAGTTTGACTCCGGCACCGGCGTAGAGAAAACTTGGCATGGTCCGCCCAGTGCGGGCCATGACCTTGCAGTCAACCAATAAGTAACGCCCCGCGACTGGCGCGTGGCGACACATCCGAAAAGGAGCCCAAGTGGCAAAGGCCAAGTTCGAGCGGACTAAGCCGCACTGTAACATCGGCACCATCGGGCATATCGACCACGGCAAGACCACTCTGACCGCGGCGATTACGAAGGTGCTCCACGACCGTTACCCGGATCTGAACGCGGTTTCGGCGTTCGATCAGATCGACAAGGCGCCGGAAGAGCGCCAGCGCGGTATCACGATCTCGATCGCGCACGTCGAGTACCAGACCGAGGCTCGGCACTACGCGCACGTCGACTGCCCCGGGCACGCCGACTACGTGAAGAACATGATCACCGGCGCGGCCCAGATGGACGGCGCGATCCTGGTTGTGGCCGCCACCGACGGCCCGATGCCGCAGACCCGCGAGCACGTGCTGCTCGCCCGCCAGGTCGGCGTGCCGGCAATCGTGGTCGCGCTGAACAAGTGCGACATGGTTGACGACGAGGAGCTGATCGAGCTCGTCGAGCTCGAGGTCCGCGAGCTGCTGTCCGCCCAGGAGTTCGACGGCGACAACTGCCCGATCGTGCGCGTGGCCGCCTTCCCGGCCATGAACGGCGACGAGAAGTGGTCGGAGTCGATCCTCGAGCTCATGAACGCTGTGGACGAGTACATCCCGCAGCCGGAGCGCGAGACCGACAAGCCGTTCCTGATGCCCATCGAGGACGTCTTCACGATCACCGGCCGCGGCACCGTCGTGACCGGCCGGATCGAGCGCGGCATCGTCCGCACCGGCGAGACCGTCGACATCATCGGCATCGCCGACAAGAAGCAGTCCACCACCATCACCGGTGTGGAGATGTTCCGCAAGATCCTCGACGAGGGTCGCGCGGGCGAGAACGTCGGCCTGCTGCTCCGCGGCACCAAGAAGGACGACGTCGAGCGCGGCATGGTCGTGATCAAGCCGGGTTCGACCACCCCGCACACCGACTTCGACGCCAACGTCTACGTGCTGACCAAGGAGGAGGGTGGCCGGCACAAGCCGTTCTTCTCCAACTACAGCCCGCAGTTCTACTTCCGCACCACCGACGTGACCGGCGTCGTTCAGCTGCCCGAGGGCACCGACATGGTGATGCCCGGTGACAACACCGACATGACCGTGCACCTGAACAAGCCGATCGCCATGGAGGACGGGCTGAAGTTCGCCATCCGCGAGGGTGGCCGGACCGTCGGCGCAGGTCGTGTGACCAAGATCATCAAGTGAGCCTGACTCGCTGAACCGATCACCCACAACGGCCCCCGCAATCGCGGGGGCCGTTGTGCGTACCGCATCCGCAACACACCACCCACGCGCGCCCCGCACCGCACCTCCACCCGCGCCCGGCAACACACCTCCACCGCCGAACGCCTCCCTTCCGGTCGAACGCCTGTGCTCGAGCACAGGCGTTCGACCGTTTCGGAGGCGTTCGGCGAGGGGCGTGGCGGCCGGGACTATCCTCACCGCGTGACGATCCACTCCAGCCACCCGTTCGCCGACCCGCCTTCGGCCCGGGACGCCGTCCGCGCCTTCCGCGGCAGGCTGGCCTCCGGCGTCACCCTGTGGACCGCGGCCGGCGAGCGGCGCCCGGCCGGCCTGACGGTCTCCTCGGTACTGGTCGCCAACGGGGTGCCGCCGCGGCTGCTGGCGCTGCTGGACCCGCTGTCCGACCTGTGCGAAGCACTCCTCGCCTCCGGAACCGCGGCGGTCACGGTGCTGCAGCGGGGCCAGTCCGGGCTGGCTGAGGTGTTCGCCGGCCAGGCGCCGGCCCCGGGCGGCGCCTTCCGGCAGGGCGGCTTCGAAGCCACCCCCTGGGGACCGGTGCCGACCGGCGCCCCGACGTGGGCCGGGGTCCGGCTGGAACGCTCCGAGGAGTTGGGCTGGTCCCAGCTGGTCAGCTGCGTGATCGAACAGGCCAGCGTCGGCGAGGACGACGGCGGGCCGCTGCTGCACTACCGCGGCGGCTATCCGCGGCTGGCCTGAACGGCCGGCTTCGCCTGGACGGGCGGCTGGTCAGACCTCGATCGTCAGTTCCGCGCGGGTAGGCGGGTTGGCGCCGGCCCTGGACACGGTGATGGCGGCGCAGGCGAGCGCGCGTCCGACCGCTGCATCGATCGCGGGCCAGTGTGCGAAGCGCAGCCGTTCGCGGGCCTCGGGACCGCCGAGCAGGCCCGCGTCGAGCAGCCCCGACAGCAGTCCGGCCATGAACGAGTCGCCGGCGCCGACGGTGTCCACCACCGGGGTGGGCAGGGTGGGGTAGCGCTGCAGTTCGCCGGCGGCCAGCACCACCAGTTCCTCTCCACCCTGGGTGACCGCGCAGACCGACGGTCCGAGGGTTGCCCAGTGCGCCAGCACCTGCGTCAACGGCTCCGCGCCGTACAGCCACCGGATGTCCTCGTCCGAGGCCTTCACGACGTCGGCCAGCCCGACCAGCCGCTCGACCACCGCCCGGGCGCCGGCCGGGTCACCCATCAGGCTCGGCCGGGCGTTCGGGTCGTAGGAGATCGTGGCGCGGTGCCGGGCCGCGGCGACGACCTGGGCCACCGCCGCGCCGCCGGGGGAGATGGTGGCGGCGATCGAGCCGGTGTGCAGGTGGGCGCCGGCCGGCACCTCAACGGTGGTGGGGTCGAGCGCCCACTCCAGGTCGAAGTCGTAGCTGGCTGCGCCGTTGGCATCGAGCCGTGCAGTGGCGGTTGGCGTACGGCCGGCGGTGTCGCTGCCCGGCAACAGCTGCACGGCCTCGGCGGTCATCAGGCCCGCGATCCGCCGGCCGCGCTCGTCCGTGCCGATGTGGGTGGCCAGCCGGGTGTCATGGCCGAGGCGGGCGAGGCCGATCGCGACATTCGCCGGGCTGCCCCCGACGTGCTCGGCCACCTCTCCGGAAGTGGGGACGACGATGTCGATCAGGGCCTCCCCGACCACCACCACAGGTGCGCTCATGGGCACACCCTATTGACTGGCGGGCGGGTGCGGGTCAGGACTGGCGACGCTGGATGGCGGCCCACTCGTCGCGCAGCCCGACGGTCCGGTGGAACAGCAGGGCGGTGTCGGGGTCGGCCGCGAAGTAGCCCAGCCGCTCGAACTGCACCACCTGCCCGGGCCGGGTCGCAGCGAGGGCTGCCTCGGCCTTGCACCCGGTGAGGAGTTCGCGGGAGGCGGGGTTGAGGTCGTCCAGCGGCTCACCGGTGGCCTCGCCTGGCACGGCGGCGGTGAACAGCCGCTCGTACAGCGCCACCGACACCTCGGTCGCGTGCGCGGCAGAGACCCAGTGCATCGTGGACTTCACCTTTCGCCCGTCCGGTGCGTCGCCGCCGCGGGTGGCCGGATCGTAGGTGGCGTGCACGGCCACCACCTCTCCGGACGCGTCCTTCTCCACCGTCGTTGCGGTGACGAGGTAGGCGCCGCGCAGGCGCACCTCCCGCCCGGGGGAGAGCCGGAAGAACTTCGGGGGCGGCACCTCGGCGAAGTCCTCGCGCTCGATCCACAGCTCGCCGCTGAAGGCGACGTCGCGGGTACCGTCCGCCGGGTTCTCCGGGTTGTTGGCGACCTCGAAGTGCTCGACCACCGGCGCACCGGCGGCGTCCACCGGCCAGTTGTCGATCACCAGACGGAGCGGTCGGAGCACCGCCATGCGGCGCTGGGAGGTGGCGTTCAGCTCGCGCCGCACGTAGGCCTCGAGCGCCTCGATCGACTGCCTGCTGTTGGTGCGCGTGGTGCCGATGTCGGTGCAGAACGCCCGGATCGCGGCCGGCGGGTAGCCGCGCCGGCGCAGCCCTCGCAGGGTGGGCATGCGGGCGTCGTCCCACCCGTCGACGGTGCCGTCGGCCACCAGCCGGGCCAGGCGCCGCTTGCTGGTGACGGTGTGGGTGAACTCGAGGCGGGCGAACTCGATCTGCCTGGGCTGGTCGCCGGGCAGCGGCAATTGCTCCAGGTACCAGTCGTAGAGCGGACGGTGGGTGTCGAACTCCAGCGTGCAGATCGAGTGGGTGACCCCCTCGATGGCGTCGCTCTGGCCGTGGGCCCAGTCGTAGGTGGGGTAGATGCACCATTCGTCGCCGGTGCGGTGGTGGTGCGCGTGGCGGATGCGGTACATCACCGGGTCCCGCAGTTGCATGTTCTCGTGGTTCATGTCGATCTTCGCCCGCAGCACCCGCGAACCGTCGGCGAACTCACCGGCCCGCATCCGCCGGAACAGGTCGAGGTTCTCCGCCGCCGTCCGGTTGCGGTAGGTGCTCTCGGTGCCGGGACGGCCGAAGCCACCGCGCTGGGCAGAGATGGTCTCCGGGTCGGAGTCGTCGACGTAGGCACGGCCGCGCTCGATCAGGTGCTCGGCCCACTCGTAGAGCTGGCCGAAGTAGTCCGAGGCGTGCAGGAGGCGGTTGGGCCGGAAGCCGAGCCACTCGATGTCGGCGACGATCGAGTCGACGAACTCGGTCTCCTCGGTGTCGGGGTTGGTGTCGTCGAGGCGCAGGTTGCACACACCGCCGAAGTCCTCCGCAGTGCCGAAGTCGACCGTGATCGCCTTGGCGTGGCCGATGTGGAGGTAGCCGTTGGGCTCGGGCGGGAAGCGGGTCTGCACCCGGCCGCCGTAGGTTCCCTGCTCGTTGTCGCGCCGGATGATGTCGCGGATGAAGTCGCTGGCAACGGGCTGGGTCATGGCCGAAAACTATCATTGCGCGGCGCCCCTCCTGCGCCGCTGCCGGGGCGCCGGCGACCCGCGTGCGCCGGGAGCGCGGCGCGAGGCCGGGCGGAGGGCGCGGGCCGGCCTCCGCTAGGCTGACCCGGTCATGACTACCAGCCCAGCTCGCCTCCGGGTGGCGCCGTCGCCGACCGGCGACCCGCACGTCGGCACGGCTTACATGTCCCTGTTCAACCTCGCCTACGCGCGCGCCACCGGCGGCCGGTTCGTGCTGCGGATCGAGGACACCGACCGGGCCCGCTACGTGGCCAGCTCAGAGCAGCAGATCTACGACACGCTGCACTGGCTCGGGCTCGACTGGGACGAGGGCCCCGACATCGGGGGCCCCTACGCGCCGTACCGGCAGTCGGAGCGGCTCGACACCTACCGTCCGTTCGTGGAGCAGTTGCTCGCCGCCGGCCACGCCTACCACTGCTGGTGCACCCCCGCGCGGCTGGCCGAGCTGCGCGCCGAGCAACAGGCAGCCAAGACCCCGGTGACCGGCTACGACCGGCTCTGCCACGGCCTCACCCGCGAGGAGCGGGCCCAGCTGCCCGGCTTCAGCGAGACGCCGGTCGTGCGGATGCTGATCCCCGACGACGCTCCGCTGAGTTTCGCCGACCTGATCCGCGGGGACGTGAACGCACCCCGTCCCGACGACCAGGTGATCCTCAAGGCCGACGGCTTCCCCACCTACCACCTGGCGGTTGTGGTGGACGACCACCTGATGGGCATCACCCACGTCGTGCGCGGCGAGGAGTGGATCTCCTCCACCCCGAAGCACCTGCTGCTCTACCGGTGGCTGGGCTGGCCGGAGCCGGCCTTCGCCCACATGCCGCTGCTGCGCAATCCCGACAAGTCCAAGATCTCCAAGCGCAAGAACCCGGCCGCCCGGCTCACCTGGTTCCTGGAACAGGGCTACCTGCCCGAGGCGCTGCGGAACTTCCTGCAGTTGCTGGCCTACCCGCCCGTCGTCGACGGCGAGGACGTGGCCGGGTTCGACGACTTCGTCGCCGGCTTCGACTGGGCGAAGGTGAACACCACCGGCCCGATCTTCGACCTCGCCAAGCTGAACGCGCTCAACGGCCACTACATCCGCGCGCTGTCGCCCGAGGAACTGGCCGACCGGGTCGTGGCGTTCGCCGTCCGCGAGGGGCAGTGGGCCGAGCCGACCGGGGCGGACGTGGCGCTGCTGCGCCAGGCCGTGCCGCTGGTGCAGGAGCGCCTCGTGCTGCTCAGCGAGGCTCTTCCCAAACTTGCCTACCTGTTCACACCGGACGCCGACCTCGTGGTCGAGCCCGAAGCGCTGGCCAAGGCCGGCCCCGATGCCGCAGCGGTGGTGGACGCTGCCGCCGCAGCACTCACCGGGCTGACCGAGTGGACCGCGGAGACGATCCAGCAGGCGCTGCGCGCTGCGCTGGTGGAGGGCCTGGGCATCAAGCCGAAGTTCGCCTTCGGCCCGGTTCGGATCGCCCTGACCGGTTCGAGCGTTTCGCCGCCGCTGTTCGAGTCGATGGAGCTGCTCGGCCGGGACTCGTCGCTGGCCCGGCTCCGGAAGTTGCGCGAGCTGCTGTGAGCCGGGTCGTCGCCGTGTTCGGCGGGCGCAGCGAGATCGGGCTGGCAGTCGCCGCCCGGCTGGCTCCCGGCGCGACCGTGGTGCTGGCAGCCCGACCCGGGCCGCTCGATGAGGCGGTGGCCGCGTGCCTGGCCGCCGGCGCAGCCCGGGTGGAGACGGTCGTGTTCGACGCGGACGACGTGGCTGCCCAGCAGGATTTGGTGGCCGGGATCGAGAACCGGGTCGGCGCCATCGACATCGCCGTGCTGGCCTTCGGGGTGCTCGGCGACCAGGCTGTGGCCGAACGCGACCCGGCAGCCGCTGCGGCGCTGCTGCACACCGACTTCGTCGCGCAGGCCGCACTGCTGACCGTACTTGCCGACCGGATGAAGGCGCGGGGGAGCGGGACGCTGGTCGCGTTCTCGTCGGTCGCTGGGCAGCGCGTGCGCCGCGCGAACTATGTCTACGGTTCGGCCAAGGCCGGCCTGGACGGCTTCGCCTCCGGCCTGGCGGACGCCCTGCACGGCACCGGCGTCCACCTCGTCATCGCCCGGCCGGGGTTCGTCATCGGACGGATGACTGCCGGCATGGAGCCGGCGCCGTTCTCCTCGACCCCCGACCAGGTGGCCGACGCCGTCGTGAAGCGCGTCCGGAAGGGCCGTGGTGTCGAGTTGTGGATCCCGTGGCAGTTGAGGGTGCTGTTCGGCGTGGCCCGCTTCCTGCCGCGCTCGCTGTGGCGCCGGATGCCGCGCTGAGCACCGGGTGGCCCTGGCGCGACCCGACCTCCGAATCAGTCGCTCACGCCAGCCCTCGAACCAGAGTTGGCGCAAACCGCGGCTTCAGTGCGGCTCGACGGCTTCGAGCTCGTCCGGCAGGGTAGGCAGGCCCGCCGCCCGGTTGCCGCTGGCCGCGCGGATCAGCAGCACGCCGACCACGATCAGGCCGCCTCCAACGAGCTGCAGCGGGCTGGGCACCTCGCCCAGCAGCAGGGCGGCCAGCAGGGCTGCGAACAGCACCTCCGAGAGGCTGACGAACGAGGCCAGCCGTTCCCCCATGAACGTGATTCCGGCCACCCCGAGGGCGTAGGCGAGGGCCGTGGCGGCCAGCACCACCACCGCCAGCGGCACCCACCACGGCAGCGACCGCCCCAGCAGCGTCACCGGTACCAGCGGCGCGGTGTAGGGCAGCACCCGAACGGCGATGGCCAGCCCCAGCACCACCGCGCCGGCCGCAAGGCCGAACCCCGCCAGCGCCAGCGGGTGCAGGGTGGTCGGCCGGGCCGACAGCACGAAGTAGGCCGCGGCGCCGATCATCGCTCCGAAGGCGAACACCACGCCGAGGGCGTCCGGGGTCGCCCCGGCCAGGTCCAGCACGCACAGCAGGCCGAGCACGCTGCTCCCGGTGCCGGCCAGCACCAGCCGCGAGGGCGGGCGGCGGGTGCGTCCCCAGGAGAGCAGGACCAGCAGCACCGGCGCCATGTACTCGATCAGCAGGGCGATCCCGACGCTCATCCGGGACACGGCTGCGAAGAACATCAGCTGCGGTGTCGCCACCGCGAGGGCACCGAACGCTGCGATGGCGCGCCACTCGCCGACGATGTCGTGCAGCCGACCGCGCATCACCCACAGGCCCAGCGGGGCCAGCACGACGGCGGCAGCGCACACCCGCCAGAACACCGCTGCGCCCGGCGTCCAGCCCGCTTCGAACAGCGGCCTGGCGAACGGGCCGGAGGTCGCGAAGGCGAGCGAGGCGAGCAGGCCGAGCGCCACGCCGGCGCCCGTGCGGCTAGGCTGGATGGACCGATCAGTGGCCGGACGGGAGCGAATCACCCGGGCAATGCTGCCCGACTCCCGGGATTTTGCATCGATCGGCCCAGCATGAAAGAATCGACAGGTTGCTCCGACGGGGACGCCTGCCCAGGCGGCCCTCCGGCAAGTCTGGCGCTCGTGTGCCGGGCCCTACCACGACCCACAAAGTTCGGTCATGCGCGGCCCAGAACCGGCCCGACACGCCCGACCCCGGGGGTCGGAGAGACGTACTCCATCGGTAGATGCAGCCGGTGGGGAAGACGAGTAGAAGGACGAACCAGTGGCGGGACAGAAGATCCGGATCCGACTCCGGGCCTACGACCACGAGGTCATCGACTCATCGGCGAAGAAGATCGTCGACACCGTGACCCGTACCGGCGCCAAGGTGGCGGGGCCCGTGCCCCTGCCCACCGAGAAGAACGTGTTCTGCGTGATCCGTTCGCCGCACAAGTACAAGGACAGCCGCGAGCACTTCGAGATGCGCACCCACAAGCGGCTCATCGACATCCTCGACCCGACGCCGAAGACGGTTGACTCGCTGATGCGGCTCGACCTTCCGGCCGGTGTCGACATCGAGATCAAGCTTCCGTGAGGTCAGAGCAGATGAGCGAACAGAACGTGAAGGGCCTGCTGGGCACCAAGCTCGGCATGACCCAGGTCTGGGACGAGGCCAACAAGGTCGTCCCGGTTACCGTGATCCAGGCCGGCCCCTGCGTGGTCACCCAGGTCCGCACCCCCGACGTCGACGGCTACTCCGCCGTCCAGCTCGGGTTCGGCGCGGTCAAGGCCAAGAAGGTCACCAAGCCGGCCGCCGGCCACTTCGAGAAGGCCGGGGTCACCCCGCGCAAGCACCTCGTCGAGCTCCGCACCGCGGACGCCAGCACCTACACCCTCGGCCAGGAGCTCACCGCTGAGGTGTTCACCGAGGCCGAGGTGGTCGACGTCACCGGCGTCACCAAGGGCAAGGGCACCGCGGGCGTCATGAAGCGCCACGGCTTCGCCGGCCTGCGCGCCAGCCACGGCGTGCACCGCAAGCACCGTTCGCCGGGCTCCATCGGCGCCTGCGCCACCCCGGGCCACGTCTTCAAGGGCACCCGGATGGCCGGCCGCATGGGTGTCGAGAAGGTGACCGTGCAGAACCTCACCATCCACGCCGTCGACGCCGAGCGCGGGCTGATCCTGGTCAAGGGCTCCGTGCCCGGCCCCAAGGGCGCCCTGGTCGTGCTGCGCACGGCGGCCAAGAAGGGAGCTCAGGCATGAGCGAGACCCGCACCGTGAACGTGCTGGGCACCAAGTCGGCGAAGGCCGAACTGCCCGGCGAGCTCTTCGACGTGCAGACCAACGTGCCGCTGATCCACCAGGTCGTGGTGGCCCAGCAGGCGGCCGCCCGCCAGGGCACCCACTCCACCAAGACCCGGGGTGAGGTTTCCGGCGGCGGCGCCAAGCCGTGGCGCCAGAAGGGCACCGGCCGCGCCCGCCAGGGCTCGCGCCGCGCCCCGCAGTGGACCGGCGGCGGCGTCGTGCACGGCCCGCAGCCGCGCAGCTACGCCCAGCGCACGCCCAAGAAGATGATCGCCGCCGCCCTGCGCGGTGCGTTGTCCGACCGGGCGCGGGACGGCCGCATCCACGTCGTGGAGAGCATCGTCACCGACGCCACCCCGTCCACCAAGGCTGCCCTCGCCGCGCTCGCAGAGATCGGCGGCGCCAAGCTGCTGGTCGTGCTCGACCGGGACGAGGACGTGGCCTGGCTGAGCCTGCGCAACGTGCCCACCGTGCACGCGATCGCGGTCGACCAGCTCAACGCCTACGACGTGCTGGTCAGCGACGACGTGGTGTTCACCACCGCAGCGCTGGCGACCTTCGTCGCCGGCCCCGTCAAGGGCGACGTCACCGTCGTGACCGAGACCGAGTCGAAGGAGGCCGCCAAGTGAGCGAGCTGAAGATCCGCGACCACCGCGACATCCTGCTGGCCCCCGTGGTCAGCGAGAAGAGCTACGGCCTGCTGGACGAGAACAAGTACACGTTCCTGGTCTCCCCGGACGCGAACAAGACCGAGATCAAGATCGCGGTCGAGACCGTGTTCGGCGTGAAGGTCACCGGCGTCAACACCAGCAACCGGCAGGGCAAGCGCCGGCGCACCCGTGGCGGCTGGGGCAAGCGCCCCGACACCAAGCGGGCCGTGGTGAGCGTCGCCGAGGGCCAGCGCATCGACATCTTCTCCGGGCCCCTGGCCTGAGCCGAGATAGGAAAACGAACTCATGGGTATCCGTAAGTACAAGCCGACCACCCCGGGCCGTCGCGGCTCCTCGGTGGCCGACTTCGTCGAACTGACTCGCTCCACGCCGGAGAAGTCCCTGGTCGGCCCCAAGCCGAAGACCGGCGGCCGCAACAACTCCGGCCGGATCACCACCCGGCACATCGGCGGTGGCCACAAGCAGGCCTACCGGATGATCGACTTCCGTCGCTACGACAAGGACGGTGTCCCGGCGAAGGTCGCGCACATCGAGTACGACCCCAACCGCACCGCGCGGATCGCGCTGCTGCACTACGCCGACGGCGAGAAGCGCTACATCATCGCGCCGAACGGCCTGGTCCAGGGCGCGAGCGTCGAGGCCGGCGCCGAGGCCGACATCAAGCCCGGCAACAACCTGCCGCTGCGCAACATCCCGGTCGGCACCACGGTGCACGCTGTGGAGCTGCGTCCCGGCGGTGGCGCCAAGATGGGCCGCTCCGCCGGTGCCCGCATCCAGCTGGTCGCCCGCGAGGGCAAGATGGCCACGCTGCGGCTCCCGTCCGGCGAGATGCGGATGGTGGACGTGCGCTGCCGCGCCACGGTCGGCGAGGTCGGCAACGCCGAGCAGTCGAACATCAACTGGGGCAAGGCCGGCCGCAACCGCTGGAAGGGCGTCCGCCCGACCGTCCGCGGTGTGGCGATGAACCCGATCGACCACCCGCACGGCGGTGGCGAGGGCAAGACCTCCGGTGGTCGCCACCCGGTCAGCCCCTGGGGCAAGCCCGAAGGTCGCACCCGCGACAAGAACAAGGCGAGCTCTCGCCTGATCGTCCGTCGCCGGAAGTCCGGCAAGAAGCGCTGATTGGACAGGTGAGGTAAACAGATGCCACGCAGCCTCAAGAAGGGCCCCTTCGTCGACGACCATCTGGTCAAGAAGGTGGACACCCAGAACGAGAAGGGCACCAAGCAGGTCATCAAGACCTGGTCCAGGCGCTCGATGATCACCCCCGACATGATCGGGCACACGATCGCCGTGCACGACGGCCGCAAGCACGTGCCGGTGTTCGTGACCGAGTCGATGATCGGCCACAAGCTGGGCGAGTTCGCCCCGACCCGCACCTACCGCGGGCACATCAAGGAAGACAAGAAGTCGCGCCGCCGCTGAGTGGGCGAGAAGAGGAACTGATTCACACATGAGCAACAAAGAGCGACCCAGCCGTCGCGCAGCCCTGCTCGGGGATCGGCCTGGCTCGTACGCGATTGCGCGTCACGTCCGGATGAGCCCGATGAAGGTGCGTCGGGTTGTGGACCTGGTCCGCGGCCTGCCCGTCACCGATGCCCTCGACGTGCTCAAGTTCGCCCCGCAGGCGGCCTCCGAGCCGGTCTACAAGGTGGTCGCCAGCGCGACCGCCAACGCCGAGACCACCGAGGGCCTCCGCGCGGACGACCTGTACGTCTCCAAGGCCTTCGTCGACGAGGGCATGACCCTGCGTCGCATCCGGCCGCGGGCGAAGGGTTCGGCCAGCCGGATCCTGAAGCGCGCCAGCCACATCACCGTCGTCGTCGAACCCAAGAGCGAGAAGGGAGCCTGAGCATGGGCCAGAAGATCAACCCCCATGGCTTCCGCCTCGGGATCACCACTGACCACAAGACCCGCTGGTACGCGGACAAGAACTACTCCGACCTGGTGGCGGAGGACGTCAAGATCCGTCGCTACCTCGCCAAGACCCTCGAGCGGGCCGGCATCTCCAGCGTGGAGATCGAGCGCCGCAGCGAGCGGGTGACGATCTTCCTGTACGCGGCGCGTCCGGGCATCGTCATCGGCCGCAACGGGGCCGAGGCCGAGCGGGTGCGCGCCGAGCTGGAGAAGCTCACCGGCAAGCAGGTGCAGCTGAACATCCTCGAGGTGAAGAACCCCGAGACCGATGCACAGCTCGTCGCCCAGGGCGTCGCCGAGCAGCTGGGCGCCCGCGTGGCGTTCCGCCGGGCGATGCGCAAGGCGCAGCAGAGCGCGATGCGCGGCGGTGCGCTGGGCATCCGGATCCAGTGCTCGGGTCGTCTGGGCGGCGCCGAGATGAGCCGTTCGGAGTTCTACCGCGAGGGTCGCGTGCCGCTGCACACCCTGCGGGCGGACATCGACTACGGGTTCTACGAGGCCCGCACCACCTTCGGCCGGATCGGCGTGAAGGTGTGGATCTACAAGGGTGACGTTTCCGGCAACCGGGCCGAGCGGGCTGCGCAGAAGGCCGCCCGCCAGGCCGCCGGTGGCGGTCGTGGCCGTCCGGCGCGGGGCCCGCGCCGCGATGGTGGCGCCAGCCGGGGTGATCGTCCCGAGCGTGGCGGCCGCCGTCGCGCCGAAGGTGTCGCCGAGGGTGCTGCCGCGCCCGAGGCCGTCGAGAGCAACGCAGGAGCCTGACCATGTTGATTCCCCGCAGACTCAAGCACCGCAAGCAGCACCACCCCAAGCGGACCGGTGCTGCCAAGGGCGCGACCAAGCTCGCCTTCGGCGACTACGGCATCCAGGCCCTCGAGTCCTCGTACCTGACCAACCGTCAGATCGAGAGCGCCCGAATCGCGATGACCCGGCACATCAAGCGTGGCGGCAAGGTGTGGATCAACGTCTACCCCGACCGTCCGCTGACCAAGAAGCCCGCCGAGACCCGGATGGGTTCGGGCAAGGGCTCGCCGGAGTGGTGGGTCGCCAACATCAAGCCCGGACGCGTGCTCTTCGAGCTGTCCGGCGTCGGCGAGGACGTGGCCCGCGAGGCCATGCGCCTGGCCATCCACAAGCTGCCGTTCAAGGCTCGCTTCATCAAGCGGGAAGCAGGTGACATCTGATGGCGAAGACTGCATCGGCCAACGAGCTGCGCGGGCTGTCCCGCGAAGAGCTCAACGCCAAGGTGGTGGAGCTGAAGGAAGAGCTGTTCGGGCTGCGGTTCGCCGCCGCCACCGGCCAGCTGGAGTCCCACGGCCGGCTCCGCGAGGCGCGCAAGGACATCGCCCGTATCTACACGGTGATCCAGGAGCGCAACCTCGGCATCGTGCCCGACCCGGATGAGGACAAGTGAGTCAGATGAGCGATAACGACATCAAGCGCGGTGCGCGCAAGGTCCGCGAGGGCGTCGTCGTGTCCGACAAGATGGACAAGACCGTGGTCGTGGCCGTCGAGCAGCGGGTGAAGCACCCCCTGTACGGCAAGGTCATGACGAAGTCCGAGCGGCTGAAGGCGCACGACGAGGCCAACGAGGCCGGCGTCGGCGACCGCGTGCGGGTGATGGAGACTCGGCCCCTCTCGGCCACCAAGCGGTGGCGCGTGGTCGAGGTCCTCGAGAAGGCCAAGTGACCAGGAGAGATTGCAGATGATCCAGCAGGAGACGCGACTGAAGGTCGCAGACAACACCGGGGCGAAGGAACTCCTTTGCATCCGCGTGCTGGGTGGCTCCAAGCGTCGCTACGCCGGCCTCGGCGACAAGATCGTCGCCACGGTCAAGGACGCCATCCCCGGTGGCAACGTGAAGAAGGGCGAGGTGGTCAAGGCCGTCATCGTCCGCACGGTGAAGGAGACCCGTCGTCCGGACGGTTCCTACATCAAGTTCGACGAGAACGCCGCCGTGATCCTGAAGAACGACGGGGAGCCCCGCGGCACCCGCATCTTCGGTCCGGTCGGCCGTGAGCTGCGCGAGAAGAAGTACATGCGAATCATCTCGCTCGCGCCGGAGGTGTTGTGAGCATGCATGTGAAGAAGGGTGACCGGGTTCAGGTCATCGCGGGCAAGGACAAGGGACGGATCGGCGAGATCATCTCCGTCGACCCCAAGGCCGGCCGTGTGGTCGTCCAGGGCGTGAACCTGGTCAAGAAGCACAAGCGCGAGACCCAGAACAACCAGACCCGGCAGAACAACTCCGCCGGCATCATCACCACCGAGGCCCCGATCGACGCGTCCAACGTGCAGCTCGTGGTCAAGGTGGACGGCAAGGACGTGGTGACCCGCGTCGGCTACGAACGCCAGGAGGTGACCAAGCGCCGCCCGGACGGCACCGAGTACACCGCCCAGCGCAGCGTTCGGATCGCCCGCAAGACCGGGAAGGAAATCTGATGGCCGCGACCGCGACCAAGACCCTGCCGCGGCTGAAGGAGAAGTACCGCTCCGAGATCGCGCCAGCCCTGCACACCGAGTTCGGCTACGACAACGTCATGCGGATCCCCGGCCTGACGAAGATCGTGGTGAACATGGGTGTCGGTGAGGCTGCCAGGGACTCGAAGGTGATCGACGCAGCAGTGCGCGACCTCACCGCGATCACCGGGCAGAAGCCCACCGTGACCAAGGCCCGCAAGTCGATCGCGCAGTTCAAGCTGCGCGAGGGCATGCCGATCGGCTGCCACGTGACCCTGCGGGGTGACCGGATGTGGGAGTTCGCCGACCGGCTGCTCAGCCTGGCGCTGCCCCGGATCCGTGACTTCCGCGGCCTCTCCGGCCGGCAGTTCGACGGCAAGGGCAACTACACCTTCGGTCTCACCGAGCAGGTCATGTTCCACGAGATCGACCAGGACCGCATCGACAAGCTGCGCGGCATGGACATCACTTTCGTGACCACGGCAACCAACGACGAGGAGGGCCGCGCGCTGCTGAAGGCGCTGGGCTTCCCGTTCAAGGCCCCGGCCGACGAGGTGGCCAAGGTCGTCAAGAAGAAGGGCCCGGCGTTCACGGGCAAGAAGAAGAGGTGAACTGAATGGCCAAGACCGCTCTGAAGGTGAAGCAGGCCCGCAAGCCGAAGTTCGCCGTCCGTGCCTACACCCGGTGCAACCGCTGCGGCCGGCCCAAGGCCGTCTACCGCAAGTTCGGCCTGTGCCGGATCTGCGTCCGCGACCTCGCGCACAAGGGTGAACTGCCCGGCGTGATCAAGTCCTCCTGGTGATCATCACCGGGATCTAACCCAACCCGCTGAAGGTCCGCCGGCGAGGCGGAAACCATGGCGAGAAAGAGGCATCACAAGTCATGACCATGACCGATCCGATCGCGGACATGCTGACCCGGCTGCGGAACGCCAACCAGGCGTACCACGAGTCGACGTCCATGCCGCACAGCAAGATCAAGGTCGGGATCGCCGAGATCCTGACCAAGCAGGGCTACATCGCCGGCTTCGACGTGCTCGAGCCGACGGCCGGCGAGGTCGGCAAGACCCTGCGGCTCACCCTGAAGTACGGCTCCAACCGGGAGCGGTCGATCGCCGGGGTGCGCCGCATCTCCAAGCCGGGCCTGCGGGTCTACGCGAAGGCGACCGCACTGCCCAAGGTGCTGGGCGGTCTCGGGATCGCCATCATTTCCACCTCCCAGGGTCTTCTGACCGACAAGGAGGCCAACTCTCGTAGCGTCGGCGGGGAAGTCCTCGCCTACGTCTGGTAAGCGGAAGGAGCTGAACAGATGTCACGAATTGGCAGGCTCCCGATCGCCATCCCGGCCGGAGTAGATGTCACCCTCGACGGGCAGTCGGTGTCGGTGAAGGGCCCCAAGGGCGCCCTGCAGCACACCGTCCGCGAGCCCATCAAGATCGCACGCAACGAGGCAGGTGAGCTGGAGGTCACCCGTCCGAACGACGAGCGGGAGAGCCGCTCGCTGCACGGCCTGACCCGCACCCTGGTGGCCAACATGGTCACCGGCGTGACCGCAGGGTATGAGAAGAAGCTCGAGATCGTGGGCGTCGGCTACCGGGTGATCTTCAAGAGCCCCGAGCAGCTGGAGTTCAACCTCGGGTTCTCCCACCCGGTGGTGGTGAACGCGCCGGAGGGCATCACCTTCTCGGTGGAGAGCAACACCAAGTTCACCGTGTACGGGATCGACAAGCAGGCTGTGGGCGAGGTTGCCGCCAACATCCGCAAGCTCCGCAAGCCCGAGCCGTACAAGGGCAAGGGCGTGCGCTACGCCGGCGAGCGGGTTCGCCGCAAGGTTGGAAAGGCTGGCAAGTGATGGCTATCTCACTGTCGACGAACAAGGGCATGGCCGACAAGGCCGCCGCGCGGCTGCGCCGCCAGGCCCGGGGCCGCAAGAAGATCGCGGGCACCCCGGACCGGCCGCGGCTGGTGGTGTTCCGCTCTAGCCGGCACATCGCCGCTCAGGTGATCGACGACACCACCGGGGTCACCCTGGCCTCGGCGTCCTCGCTCGAGCTGCGTGCGGAGGCCGGCGACAAGTCGGCCAAGGCGAAGTCGGTGGGCAAGCTGGTGGCCGACCGGGCCAAGCAGGCCGGCGTCGAGAACGTCGTCTTCGACCGGGCCGGCAACAAGTACCACGGACGGATCGCGGCGCTGGCTGACAGCGCCCGCGAGGCCGGTCTCGGATTCTGACGGATCGAAAGGGCAAGCTAACGATGAATGGAACCCAGCGCCGCGGTGGCGGTGCAGGTGGGGAGCAGCGTCGCGGCCGCGAAGACCGTCGTGGTCGCGAGTCGGCTGCCGAGAAGGAGAAGAGCAACTACCTCGAGCGCGTGGTCGCGATCAATCGCGTGGCCAAGGTCGTCCAGGGTGGTCGCCGGTTCAGCTTCACCGCCCTGGTGGTGGTTGGTGACGGCGACGGCACCGTGGGTGTCGGCTACGGCAAGGCCAAGGAGGTGCCCGCGGCGATCGCCAAGGGCGTCGAGGAGGCCAAGAAGCACTTCTTCCGCGTGCCCCGGATCCAGGGGACGATTCCCCACCCGGTGCAGGGCGAGAAGGCTGCCGGTGTCGTGATGCTGCGTCCGGCTTCGCCCGGTACCGGTGTCATCGCCGGCGGTTCGGCCCGCGCGGTGCTGGAGTGCGCCGGCGTGCACGACGTGCTGGCGAAGTCGCTGGGCTCGGACAACGCGATCAACGTGGTGCACGCCACGGTGGCAGCGCTGCAGAGCCTGGAGGAGCCGGAAGCTGTGGCCAAGCGCCGCGGGCTGCCGGTTGCCGACGTCACCCCGGCCGCCATCCTGCGCGCCCGCGAGGAGGGACGGCACTGATGGCACGGTTCAAGGTGACCCAGATCAAGTCTGGGATCGGCGGCAAGCAGAATCAGCGCGACACCCTGCGTTCGCTGGGGCTGAAGCGCATCGGTGACGTGGTGGTGATCGAGGACCGGCCCGAACTGGTGGGCATGGTCAAGTCGATCCCGCACCTCGTCGCCGTCGAGGAGGTTGATTGACATGGCACTGAAGGTTCATCACCTGCGTCCGGCCCCGGGCGCCAAGACCGCCAAGACCCGCGTGGGTCGAGGTGAGGCATCCAAGGGCAAGACCGCAGGCCGGGGCACCAAGGGCACCGGCGCGCGCAAGAACACCCCGGAGAACTTCGAGGGTGGGCAGATGCCGCTGCACATGCGGCTGCCCAAGCTGCGCGGCTTCAACAACCCGTTCCGCGTCGAGTACCAGGTGGTCAACGTCGCCCGGATCGCCGACCTGTTCCCCGAGGGCGGTGCGGTCACCCCGGCCGACCTCGTGGCCAAGGGTGCGGTCCGCGACGGGCAGCTGGTCAAGGTGCTCGGCAACGGCGAGCTCGGCGTGGCCGTCCAGGTGAGCGCGCACGCGTTCTCCGCGTCCGCGAAGAGCAAGATCGAGCAGGCCGGCGGCACCGTCACCCAGCTCTGATCCCAGGCAGTCCACGAAGGCCCCCGGCGACCCGCCGGGGGCCTTCGCGTTCCCGTCCGGCTGGTCGGGGACGGTTCTTCTTGCGCCAAGTGGCTGGTTGGCTGGTCGGGGACGGTTCTTCTTGCGCCAAGTGGATGGTTGGGTGGCGCGAAAGGAACCGTCCCCGGTGCGCCGCGCCGGGTTTGGGGCGCGCGGGACGGTGTGCGAGACTGGAGGAAGAGCCCTGGCAGCACCAGGCCTCCCGGACGAGGGAGCCGTACCCGGACAGCGACAAGACGGCCTCGGAAAGCGAGGTCGTTTTCTCATGTCCTGGATCGTGTTGATCGTCTCCGGCATCTTCGAGGCCGTGTGGGCGATCGCCCTCGGCCGCTCCGACGGGTTCACCAGGCCCGGGCCGACAGCGGTGTTCGCCGTCGCGCTGCTGCTCAGCATGGGCGGCCTGGCCTACGCCATGCGCGACCTGCCCGTCGGCACCGCCTACGCGGTCTGGGTGGCGATCGGGGCCACCATCACCGTCATCTTCGGCATGGCCACCGGCGCCGATCCGGTGACCCCGCTGCGGGTCCTCTTCCTTGCGATGATCGTCGGGGGAGTGGTGGGCCTGAAGGCCGTCTCCTGACCTCCGGGCCTTCCCGGACGGTATCGCCGCAGCGGCGCTTCGGCCCGGATGGGTGAATCGGGCGCTGCCTTGATAGAGTTTGCCGGGTTGTCCTGGGGCTTGGTTGCCGCGGCGACTGTGGCGGTGCTGCGCGGCGCAGTGCCTCGATGTAAGGAGTAGGTCCACTTCATGCTTTCCGCTTTCGCGAACGCGCTCCGGACTCCTGACCTGCGCAAGAAGATCCTGTTCACCCTGATGATCATCGCGGTGTTCCGGCTCGGCTCGGTGATCCCCACCCCCAACGTGAACATCGTCAACGTGGACCAGTGCCGCGCGCTCGCCACCACCGGCGACTCGGCTGGGCTGTACTCGATGATCCAGCTGTTCTCCGGCGGTGCGCTCCTGCAGCTGGCGATCTTCGCGCTCGGGATCATGCCGTACATCACCGCCAGCATCATCCTGCAGCTGCTCACCGTGGTCATCCCACGGCTCGAGGCGCTGAAGAAGGAAGGTGCGGCGGGCACCCAGAAGATCACCCAGTACACCCGCTACCTGACGCTGGTGCTGGCCGTGCTGAACTCCACGGCGTTCGTCACCCTCGCGGTCAACGGCCAGCTGTTCCAGGGCTGCTCGCTCGACCTGGTCTACGACAAGAGCATCTTCCCGATCATCACGATGATCCTCACCATGACCGCCGGCACCGGCGTGATCATGTGGCTCGGCGAGCTGATCACCGAACGCGGCGTCGGCAACGGCATGTCGGTGATGATCTTCACCCAGATCGCGGCCCAGTTCCCCGCTTCGCTCTGGGGCATCAAGGAGAGCCGCGAGGGCGCCCAGGGCTGGTTCGTGTTCACGATCGTGCTGCTCATCGGCCTGGCCGTGATGGCCGGCGTCATCTTCATGGAGCAGGCGCAGCGGCGGATTCCGGTCCAGTACGCCAAGCGGATGGTGGGACGGCGGCTGCTCGGCGGCTCCACCACCTACATCCCGATGAAGGTGAACCAGGCCGGCGTCATCCCGGTGATCTTCGCCTCCTCGATGCTCTACCTGCCGGTGCTGTACGCGCAGTTCCAGCCGGGGACGGTGGACAACCCCAACCCGGTCGCCAGCTGGATCGCTGCGAACCTGACCAACGGCAGCTGGATCTACGAGCTGGTGTTCTTCCTGCTGATCATCGCCTTCGCCTACTTCTACGTCTCGATCACGTTCAACCCGGTCGAGGTCAGCGACAACATGAAGAAGTACGGCGGCTTCATCCCCGGCGTCCGCGCCGGAACCCCCACCGAGCGGTACCTGGCCCACGTGCTGTCCAGGCTGACCGCGCCGGGCGCGCTCTACCTGGCGCTGATCGCCCTGATCCCGGCGATCGCGTTCATCGTGCTCGGCACCCAGAGTGACTTCCCCTTCGGCGGTACGTCGATCCTGATCATCGTCGGGGTGGGTCTGGACACTGTGAAGCAGATCCAGAGTCAATTGCAGCAACGGAACTACGAAGGATTCTTGCGATGAGACTGCTCATCATGGGCCCGCCGGGTGTCGGTAAGGGAACCCAGGCCACGGGCATCGCCGCCCACTACGGCATTCCGGCCATCTCCACCGGTGACATCTTCCGGGCCAACGTGAAGAACCAGACCCCGCTGGGTCAGGAGGTCTCGCGGATCATGGCCGAGGGCGGGTACGTGCCCGACGAGGTCACCAACGCGATCGTCGCCGACCGGCTCACCGAGGCCGACGCGGCCAACGGCTGGCTGCTGGACGGGTACCCGCGCACCGCTGGCCAGGTCGAGGCGCTGGACGCGGAGCTGGCGCGCACCGGGCAGGCGATCGATGCCGTGATCTCGCTGGTCGCCGACACCGACGTGCTGGTGGAGCGGCTGTTGAAGCGGGCGGAGCTGGAGGGCCGCGCAGACGACAACGCCGACACCATCCGCAACCGGATGGAGATCTACACCGAGGCGACCGACCCGCTGCTGGCGACCTACCGTGAGCGTGGGCTGCTGGTCGAGGTGGACGGCCTCGGCACGATCGAAGAGGTGGCCGGCCGGATCACCGCCGCGCTGGACGCCAGGGTCGGCTGAGCCCGTCCGGGGTTCAGGGCAAGCATGCGCCGCCGTCCGGGCATCGAACTGAAGTCGCCCGACCAGATCCGGAAGATGCGCGCCGCAGGGCTCGTCGTCGCCCGGACCCTGGCGGCGCTCCGTGAGGCCGCCCGGCCAGGACTCAGCACTGCCGACCTCGACGGGCTGGCCAGGGAACTGATCGCGGCCGCAGGGGCGGAGTCGTCCTTCCTCGGCTACGGCGGCTACGGCATCCCGCCGTTCCCCGCGGTGACCTGCATCTCGGTCAATTCCGAGGTGGTGCACGGCATCCCGGGCGAGCGCGTCCTGGCCGAGGGTGACCTGGTCAGCGTCGATTTCGGGGTGGCGCTGGACGGCTGGCACGGTGACTCCGCGATCACCTTCGGCGTGGGCCGGCTGGCTCCCGAGGCCGAAGCGCTGTCGGAGACCACCCGTGCAGCCATGTGGGATGGCATCGCGGCGGCCCGGATCGGCGGCCGGATCGGCGACATCTCCCACGCCATCGAGCACTCCGTCCGCAGCCGGCGCAACGGCTACGGGCTGGTGTCGGAGTACACCGGGCACGGCATCGGCACGAGCATGCACCAGCCGCCCGACGTGCCCAACGTGGGGCGCCGCGGCCGCGGCGAGCTGCTCACCAAGGGCATCTGCCTCGCGGTCGAGCCGATGGTCACGGCCGGCTCGGAGGACACCGCGACGCTGCCCGACGAGTGGACGGTGGTCACCAGGGACGGCTCCCTCGCCGCCCACTGGGAGCACACCATCGCGCTGACCCCGGCCGGGGTGTGGGTGCTGACGGCAGAGGACGGTGGCGAGGCCGAGCTGTCGGCCCGCGGAGTGCGCTTCGGCCCGCTCGCGGACTAGTCCCAGCCGGAGGCGCTCGCCGCCGGCAGGGTCAGAGGTTGGCCTGCCAGGCGCCGTTGACGGCGTGCGGACGGAAGCCGAGGGCCGTGTTGATCGCCAGCATGTGCTGGTTCTCGTCGGCGTTCCAGGTGTCCAGGTACCGCGCGGTGGGCTCGGCCAGCGCCAGCAGCTCCAGGTTCGCCACCTTGATCAGCAGCCCCAGCCGGTGGCCGCGGTGCGCTCCGGCCACGACCGTGGTCCACTGCTCGGGCCGGTGTGGGTGGGCGTTGTGGATGTGCAGCTCGGTCAGGCCGGCCGCCTCACCGGTGGCAGCGTCGACGGCCAGGGTGAACAACGAGCGGCCCGTGCGGTGCTTGACCTCGTCGCTGTGCCGGACGCGGTCGGCGTCCCAGCTCTCGGGCTTGAACTCGATCTGGCCGAGCGGGGCGTCGGTGGACAGGTCGCGGTAGAGGGTCGCGAGCCGGTCGAGGTGTTCTGCCGGGGCGGGCCCGACCCAGGACTTCACCCGGTAGCCGGGTAGCGCGCGCTCCTCCGCAGAGGCCCGCAGCTCGGCCAGCCGCTCATGCGGCACCGGCAGTTGCAACCGGGACTGCCGCTCGACCTGGGCAAGGGCGAGGCCGAGGGACCGGGCGAAGCGGGCCGGACCGTCGAGCGGGACGTGCCCGGTGCCGGACGGTGCGGCGATGGTCTCCGCGCCCGGGCTCGAGCCGATCAGGTGCTCGGTCCAGCCCAGCACCGTGCTGCGGCCGTGCTCGCGCCCGATCCGGGCCACCTCGCGCCAGAGCGCGGCACCGATGCCCTCCCGGCGCCGGTCAGCCCGCACCTGCAGGTACAGGTCGTCCACCAGGTGCTGGTTGTCCGCGGTCGGCATCGTGAACTGCGCTGCCGCCAGCAGCTCCAGCGGTTCGCTTCCCACGTCCGGCAGGCCGTACCGGCCCTCAGGCACCCCGCGCGGGGCCGGGCCGGGCACGGCGACCAGCAACGCCTTGAGCGCGGTGCGCTCGTTCGCCTGGGCCACCCGGTTCCAGTCGGCCGAGACCGCCTGGTCCTCCCCGTGGACCTCGAGGCTGACCGCCACCTCCAGGTCGTGCAGGCGGTCGTAGACCCAGTCCGGGCCGGGATCGGCTTCGCGCAGGTGGAAGCTCGGCATCGACGCAGGATAGCCCAGGCAAACCCGCGGCGCAGTGGCGCCGGCGACGACGATAGCCTTGCCCGCGTGACCAGCGACCCGAGACGACGGCTCCTTGCCGGGCTGATCGACCTCGGCCTGATGCTGGCCTGGGCTGCACTGGTCGCGGCGGTGCTCGTACCCCTCTGGCTGGCCGGGGGCGCCCGGGGCCTCGGGCTGCTCGGCCTGAACGTGGTCGGCCTGGCCCTGGTCGTGCTGCCGGCGACGATCGGGCTGACCCTGCTGGAGTCCGGCCGCTACGAGGCCACCCCGGGCAAGCTGCGCCTCGGCCTCAGGGTGCGCCGCGACCCGTCGGGGGAGCGGATCCGTCCCGGGCGATCGTTGCTGCGCAACCTGCTGAAGCTGGGCCTGCCCTGGGCGCTGGGCCACTTGGCCGGCGTGTCGCTGGCCACCGGCGGCGGCACCGACGCGCTGGTCGGTGCCCTGCTCACGGTCGCCGTCCCGGTCGGCTACCTGGCCACGCTGTTCGCCGGCGACGGTCGCACCGTCTACGACCGGCTGGCCGGAACCATGGTGATCAGCACAGCGCCGGGGCGGCGCTTCGCCGACTGAGCCGGCGACGCGGCCGAACCGGCAGGTGCCGCACGCCGATAGACTCAGGCGGTGAACGAGCCAGCCCAGACCACCCCGCCCACCAGCTTCGCCGACCTCGGCCTCGACCCCCGGCTGCTCAAGGCGGTCAGGGAGCTCGGCTACGAGACACCGACGGCGATCCAGGCCGCGACCATCCCGCCGCTGCTCGCCGGCCTCGACGTGCTGGGTCGCGCACAGACCGGCACCGGCAAGACCGCAGCCTTCGCCCTGCCGGTGCTGAACCAGCTCAGCCACGCCCAGAAGGCTCCGGAGGCTCTGGTGCTGTGCCCGACCCGCGAGCTGGCCCTGCAGGTCTGTGAGGCGTTCACCAGGTACAGCGCGCACCTCCCTGGAGTGCACGTGCTGCCGGTGTACGGCGGCCAGGGCTACGGCGTCCAGCTCAGCGCGCTGCGCCGCGGGGTGCAGGTCGTGGTGGGCACGCCCGGGCGGGTGATGGACCACCTCGAGAAGGGCACCCTCGACCTCACCCAGCTCCGCTTCCTCGTGCTGGACGAGGCCGACGAGATGCTGAAGATGGGGTTCGCGGAGGACGTGGAGACGATCCTCGCCGACACCCCGGCGGACAAGCAGGTGGCGCTGTTCTCCGCCACCATGCCCGCGCAGATCCGCAAGATCGCGAAGAAGCACCTCACCGACCCCGAGGAGGTGCACATCAAGACCCGCACGACCACCGTGGTGACCACCACCCAGCGCTACGTGCGGGTGGCCCACTCCAAGAAGCTGGACGCGCTCACCCGGATCCTCGAGGTGGAGAACTTCGACGCCATGATCGTGTTCGCGCGCACCAAGCAGGAGACGGAGCAGCTGGCCGAGCGGCTGCGTGCCCGGGGCTTCGCCGCCACCGCGCTGAACGGGGACGTGGCGCAGGCGCAGCGGGAGCGGACGATCAACCAGCTGAAGTCCGGCCGCCTGGACATCCTGGTGGCCACGGACGTCGCAGCCAGGGGCCTCGACGTCGAGCGGGTCAGCCACGTCGTCAACTACGACATCCCCACCGACACCGAGTCCTATGTGCACCGGATCGGCCGTACCGGCCGGGCAGGCCGCTCCGGCGATGCGATCTCCTTCGTCACGCCGCGGGAGAACCACCTGCTCAGGGCCATCGAGAAGGCCACCCGGCAGGAACTGACCCAGATGCCGGTGCCGAGCATCGAGGACGTGAACACCACCCGGCTCAGCAAGTTCGACAACTCCATCACCGCTGCGCTGGAGTCGGAGTCGTTCGAGTTCTTCCGCGACGTGGTGGCGCACTACGTCCGCGACTACGACGTGCCCGAGATCGACGTGGCCGCCGCGCTGGCCATCGTGCTGCAGGGCGGCACCCCGCTGCTGCTCGACGAGGTGCCGGAGACCTTCGAGCCGGCGTCCGGTGCGGAGCGGCCGCGCAAGCGCGACCGGGCTCCGGGCGAGCAGCGTGAGCCCCGTTCGCGGGCACGGGCGGAGCTGGCGACCTACCGGATCAACGTCGGCCGCCGCCACCGGGTCGAGCCACGCCAGATCGTCGGCGCGCTCGCCAACGAGGGCGGGCTGGGCAGGGACGACTTCGGCCACATCGACATCCGCGCCGACCACTCCCTGGTCGAGCTGCCGGTGAAGCTGCCGCCGGGGGCGTGGGAGGCGCTGGCGAGCACCCGCATCTCCGGCAAGCTGATCGAACTCAGCCGGCTCGGTGCCGGCGGGGGTGGCAAGGAGCGCAGGCGCAAGCCGGCGCGCGGTCCGCGCGACTAGGCCAGCCGGCTCATCGTCGGGTGCGGGTAACGACTCGCAACCGACACCTGGTTGAAACACGCCCGTCCTAGCCTGACCGGCGTGAGCCTGCTGTTCCGGGACTACTCGGGCACCCCCAGGGCCTTCGACGAGGTGGTGGGTGCTGAAGGCGTGCGGGTGGCCTACGGTTCGGTGCTTCGGCACCTGGCCAAGCTGGACGGCGACGAGGTGCGGGCCCGGTCGGAGTACCTCAAGTCCACCTACCTCGACCAGGGCGTCACCTTCGATGTCGGCGGGGAGGAGGCGCCCTTCCCGCTGGACATCGTGCCGAGGGTGCTGCTGGCGGAGGAGTGGGCCCAGATCGAGGCCGGCGTGGTGCAGCGGGTGCGGGCGATCGAGGCGTTCCTCGCCGATGTGTACGGCGAGGGCCGGGTGTTCGCCGACGGGGTGATCCCGCGGCGCGTGGTGGTCACCTCGCCGCACTACCGCAGGGTGGTGGCCGGGGTGCAGCCGCCGAACGGGGTGCGCTGCCACGTGGCCGGCATCGACCTGGTGCGGGACGAGCTGGGCCGGTTCCGGGTGCTGGAGGACAACGTTCGCGTGCCGTCCGGGGTCTCCTACGTGATGACCAACCGCAGGGCGATGTTCTCGGCGTTGCCCGAAGTGACCAGCCGGCACCGGATCCGGCCGGTCGAGCAGTACCCCCAGCGCCTGCTGGCTGCGCTGAGGGCCGCAGCCCCGAGCGGCGTGGGCGACCCGACCGTCGTCGTGCTCACCCCCGGGGTGCACAACTCCGCCTACTTCGAGCACGCCCTGCTGGCCCGGATGATGGGGGTGGAGCTCGTTGAGGGCCGCGACCTCTCCTGTCACAACGGCCGGGTCTCGGTGCGCACCACCCGTGGGCTCCGCCCGGTGCACGTGATCTACCGCCGGGTGGACGACGAGTTCCTCGACCCCGCCCAGTTCCGCGCCGACTCGGTGCTCGGCTGCGCCGGGCTGCTCACCGCGGCCAGGGCCGGGAACGTCACCATTGCCAACGCCGTGGGCAACGGCGTGGCCGACGACAAGCTGGTCTGCTCCTACCTGGCCGACCTGGTGCGCTACTACCTGGGTGAGGAGCCGCTGCTGGCGGGGGTGGACACGTGGCGGCTGGAGGACCCCGAGCACCGCGAGGAGGTGCTGGACCGGCTGGACGAGCTGGTGCTCAAGCCGGTGGACGGCTCCGGTGGCAAGGGGATCGTGATCGGGCCGCGGGCGACTCCCAGACAGCTGGACGCGCTGCGCGCCCGGATCCGCAAGGACCCGAGGGGCTGGATCGCGCAGCCGGTGGTGCAGCTGTCCACCGTGCCCACCATGGTCGGTGGCCGGATGGCACCGCGGCACGTCGACCTGCGCCCGTTCGCCGTCAACTCCGGTGACGAGGTCTACGTCCTGCCGGGCGGGCTGACCAGGGTGGCGCTGGCTGAGGGCGAGCTGATCGTCAATTCCAGCCAGGGCGGGGGCTCCAAGGACACCTGGGTGCTGGCCGGGGACGGAGTGCGCGGCCGGCGTCGCCGGCACCGGCCCCGCGGCGTCGTGGCGCCGGTGCCGCTGTCCGGCCTCGGCTCCGAGGTGCTCGCCGAGCAGCAGTCCCAGCAACAGCAGCAGGCCCGCGGGGCGCGGTCGTGCTGAGCCGGATCGCGGAGTCGCTGTTCTGGATCGGGCGCTACCTCGAGCGTGCCGAGGACACCACGCGGATCGTCGAGGTACATCTGCAGCTGCTGCTCGACGACCCGGCGGTGGACGAGGAAGCCGCAGCGGCGAGCCTGTTGTCGGTGATGGGGGCACCGGAGCGGTCGGGCCTCGACACGTCCGACGTGCTGCGGGAGCTGTGCTACGACCCGGCGTCCCGCTGCTCCATCGCGGCTGCGCTCGGCGGGGCGCGGGAGGCCGCCCGGCGGGCCCGCGAGACCGTCTCGATCGAGATGTGGGAGGCGGTCAACAGCACCTGGAACTCGGTACGGGGCGGCCGGCTGCAGCGGATGCGCCCCGCCCCGGCCTTCCGGCACGTGCGGGAGCGGTGCGCGGTGATCTCCGCCACCGCGGACCAGACCATGAGCCATGACGAGGGCTGGCAATTCCTCACCCTCGGTCGTTGCCTCGAACGGGTGGACATGACCGCCCGGCTGATCTCCACGGCCCAGGTCACCGCCGGCACCCACAGCGCCTGGGACAACGTGCTGCGGGGCTGCGGCGCGCACCATGCCTTTGTGCGGCGCTACGGCGGGGTCACCACCTACGCGGACGCGGCCGAGTTCCTGCTGCTCGACCGGCTGTTCCCGCGCTCGGTGGTGCACAACCTGGCGGCGGCCGAGCGCGCCCTCGCCGACCTGGACCGGGACGGCGACCGTCGGGCGGGGTTCGACGACGAGGCCCGCCGGCTGCTCGGCACGGCTCGGGCAGACCTGGAGTACCGGCCGCGCGGCCGCATCCTGGAGGAGCTGCCGCAGCGGATGGCCGACCTGCAGCGCACCTGCAACCAGGTCAGTGATGCCGTGGGCGCGCGCTACTTCGCCGGGGCCATGGTGGCCACCTGGAGCGGGGGCAACTGATGGGCCGGAGGCTGCGGGTGGTGCACCGCACCGGCTACCGCTACCCGGGGCTGGTCTCCGCGTCGCATAACGAGGCCAGGATGACCCCACGGGCCACCAGCGAGCAGGCCGTGCTGGCCAGCAGGCTGGACATCACCCCGCTGGCCTGGTCCCACGGTTTCGTCGACTACTGGGGCACCACCGTGACCAGCTTCGAGGTGGCCGAGCTGCACGACCGGCTGGACGTCGTGGCCACCAGCACGGTGGAGGTCGGTGAGCGGACGGCAGCCGGCCTGGGCCTGGACTGGACGGCGTTGAGCGACCCCGTCCTGCGCGACCAGCAGGTCGAGTTCCTTTCCATCGGCGCCCACGTCGATCCGGGTGCCCAGCTGCGCCGGATCGCCACCCGGGCCGCCGAGCGCGCGGTGCGCCCCGCCGAGGCGGTGCGCGAAGTTGTGGACCGGATCCGTGGACAGGTTGCCTACGTGCCCGGCTCCACCCAAGTGAGCACAGCCGCCGCGGCGGCGTGGTCGGCGGGAGCCGGCGTCTGCCAGGACCTGGTGCACCTCGGGGTCGGGGCGCTGCGCAGCATCGGCATCCCCGCGCGCTACGTCTCCGGCTACGTGATGCCGGCCGCCGACCCCGTGCCCGGCGAGCCCCGGACTGGGGAGTCCCACGCCTGGCTGCAGTACTGGGACGGGGCGTGGGTCGGCCTGGACCCGACCAACGACAGCGCCCCGGGCGAGTTCCACGTCGAGCTCGGGGTGGGCAGGGACTACTTCGACGTGCCGCCGCTGAAGGGGGTCTACACCGGCTCGGAATCCTCCGACCTGTTCGTCGAGGTCGAGGTGACCGTGCTGGCCTGAGCCGGTTCAGCGCCGCGGCAGCCGGTAGGCCTTGTTGGTGGGGCGCATGTCCTCGCCGGTCAGTTCGGCGTGGACCCGGTAGGCCGCCAGCGCTCCGGTGAGCAGCTGCGCCCAGGCGTCCGGCCCGCCGGGGGACCAGGCCGAGGCCACGACCACCAGCCCGCGGGCGGGTTGCACGCGCGGCAGGTCGAGCAGGGTGCGCCAGGAGGTCCACAGCGGGCCACCCGCGGGTGCGGGCGCCAGCCGGCGCGCGATCCGGAAGTCGGCGCGCTCCCGGGTGAGGTCGGCGTGGGTTGCGGGGTCGACCGTGCTGATCACGGCTTCCGCCGGCAGCTCCCCGGCGGTGGTCTCCACCCGCAACCCGCCCGTGACGGCCCTGACCGCAGTCACCTCCACCCCGGTCCGCACGGCCACACCGCGGGCAGCCAGGCGGTCGCGGAGCAGGCCGAGCAGCGCGGTCGCCGGCTGGGGTGTGCCATCGCCGTCCACCAGCTGCCAGCGGCCGAACGTCCGCTCGGTGGCCAGCCGGTAGGCGTGCCACCCCGGCAGCCGGCGCGGGTCCTGGCCCAGCCGTGCGGCCACGTCGAGCACCAGCTCAGCGAGCTGGGCGGCAGGCAGGGTTGCGGCGAGGCGGGCGATGCTCTGCCCCGGCCGCAGCAGGGCGCGGACGTCGCGGGTGAGCTGCTCCCGCCCGGTGAACTCGCTTTCCAGCCCGACCCGCCGCACCACCTGCCAGGTGCGGTCCAGGCCGTCGACCAGGTCGCGCCAAGCCACTGCTGCCGGCTCGCCGAAGGCGACGGAGATGGCGCCCCACTGACCGGCGCGGTCAGCGGGCAGGTCCAGGGCCGAACCGTCGGAGAACCGGAACGCACGCGGCGGAGCCGGCGCCAGTTGCAGGCCCCTGCGGGCGAGCTCGGCGTCCAGCACCCGGCCGGACTTGCGGAACAGGTCCCGCCAGGCGGCGGGAAGGGTGATCACGGTCCCACCCGGCTCCCCGGAGACCGCCACGCCGCCGGCGGGGGAGTCCAGCCGCTCCAGGACCACGACCTGGTGGCCGGCCCTGGCCAGCCTTGCCGCAGCGGCCAGTCCGGGCAGCCCGCCGCCGACGACAGCGATCAAGTCCGGCCCAGCCAGGCGCGGAAACGGGTCAGGCCCCTGCGGATCTGGCCGAGCAGCAGGACTGCCAGCGCGATCGTGCCCACCAGCAGCACGGCGGCCACCACCGCCGCCGGCACTGGGTACGCGACGGCGAGCGCGATCACCCCGACCAGCGAAACGTCGCCGGCAAGCGAGGCGCCGACGTTGCTCAGTGGCTCGGGCGAGGTGTTGACCGCCAGCCGCACGCCGGCCTTTGCCGCGTGGCTGACCAGCGCGGTCACCCCACCGAGCGCGCCCATCATCATCGGCAGCAACTCACCGCTCGCCCCGGCGAGCAGGGCCCCGATCAGCGCACCGGCCACCGGACGGATGAAGGTGGAGATCGCGTCCCACGCCGAGTCGACGTAGGGGATCTTGTCCGCCACGAACTCGGCCAGGGCCAGGACGCCCATGATCACCAGGACATCGGTGCGCTGGAAGCCTTCCGGGATGCCCTCGACGCCGAACCGCCCGACCAGGCCGAGCAGGAAGACCGTGGCGTAGGCGTTGATGCCGCTGGCCCAGCCGCTCGCGAAGGTCATCGCCACGACGTCCATGCCCGCAGCCTAGTGGCAGCGTCAGCAGCGAAAAGGGCTTGACGTGGGGCCGGGGCACCGGCCTATGATTGAATCAATCGAATACCTGTTCGATAACGGGTTGGGGAAGCCCGTTCCGGCCGCACTCGCGGCCGCCGGCCCCGGCGCGGAAGGTCTCGACCCCCTTCCGGCCGGGGCCGCCTGGTCTCGCTTGGAGGAAGCATGGGCGGTGCCGGAGGCGGCGGTGCGCGGGAGCGCCCGCGCCGGGTGGTGATGCTGGTCGACATGGACGCGTTCTACGTTTCGGTGGAACTGCGGCGCCGGCCCGAGCTGAGGGACCGTCCGGTGTGGGTGGGCGGCGCCGAGCGCGGGGTGGTGCTGTCGGCGAACTACCCGGCCAGGGCCTACGGGGTGCAGGGCGGGATGTCTTCTGCGCGGGCGCGCCGGCTCTGCCCCCAGGCTGTCGCGCTGTCGCCGGACTTCGACGCCTACACCGAGGTCTCGGCTGCGATCACCGCGATCCTGCGCACGTTCACGGCCAGGGTGGAGAGCGCCTCCATCGACGAGGCGTACCTGGACGTGACCGCTGCGGTGGGCGCGGGCGGCTCTGCGGTCGAGCTGGGGGAGCGGCTCCGGGCCCTCGTGCACGACGAGCAGGCGATCACCTGCTCGGTGGGTGTCGGGCCGAACAAGCTGGTGGCGAAGATGGCAGCGAACTCGGCCAAGCCGGACGGACTGCTGGAGGTGCGGCCCGAGAGCGTGGTCGAGTTCCTGCACCCGCAGCCGGTGGAAAACCTGGTCGGGGTCGGGCGAAGCACAGCGGTGAAGCTCCACCGCCTCGGGGTGGTCACGATCGGCGACCTGGCGAACCTGCCGCGCCCGGCGGCCCGGGCTGCGTTCGGACGCAACGCCGGGGCGCTGCTGTCGGAGCTGGCCTGGGGCCGCGACTCCGGCAGGGTCGTCGCCGGCCCAGGGGAACGGGGGGTCGGCTGCCAGGAGACGTTCGCCCGTGACGCCTCCGACCCGGCGGTCGTGCGGGCGGAGCTGCTGCGGGTCACGGTAAAGGTGACCTCAAGAATGCGTGCCGCAGGGGTGCTCGGGCGCACCGTCACGCTGAACCTGCGTTTCGCAGACTTCACCACCGTGTCGAGGTCGCTCACACTGCCCAATCCGACGGATATCACCGACGAGGTCTACGAGTCCGCCCTGAGGCTGTACGTAAATCTCGGGCGGAGTGGCCGGCCGGTCCGGCGGGTAGGAGTGCGCGTCACGGGGCTGGTGCCGACGGCCCAGGCCCACTTCCAGCCTCCGCTCGATGCTCCCGAGCATGGCTGGCGGGACGCCGAAGTAGCCAGCGACAAGGCGATTCGCCAGTTCGGCCCGAAGGCGGTCCGGCGGGCGGTGCTGACCAGGCGCGGCGGCGGGTGATGCCGTCCGGGCGCGGCCTTCGTGTTCCGTTAAGGCTGCGGGGCGCCTAGACTTGCCTTATTCTTCGGCCACTAGCTAACCGGGAGGCGGCCATGGCGCTCTCTGAGGACGAGCAGCGGCTCCTCGCCCAGATGGAAGCCGCCCTGGCGGCGGAAGACCCGAAGCTCGCCAGCACCCTTCGCGGTACGACCCGGCGCTGGCACCGGCGCCGTGCCATCCTGGCCGGTCTGGGCTTCGTCGCAGGGATCGTGCTCCTCGTGGTCGGCATGGAACTGCACCCTGCGCTCAGCGTGGGCGGGTTCGTGGTGATGCTCGCTGCTGCTGTGCTCGGCGTGACCGCCTGGCAGCAGTCCGGGCTGACCGGTGACGGCGCAGCCGCCGGCGGCAAGGCCGGCGGCAACTCCGAGCGGGACTTCATGGGCCGCATGGAGGACCGCTGGCGTCGGCGTCAGGACGACGGTCTCTGAGGCCACAACGACCGCGGCCACCAGCGCCGCAGCCAGGCGGTGGGCGATGCCCACCGCTTTTCTGTTGCCTGTTCCACCCGCTGCACCAGCGCCCGGAGGTCGCCGGGGGTGACCGGATCGGTGTCGAAGCGGACCCGCTCCACCAGCAGGCCCAGCGCGCCGAGCGCCGAGCTGCCCTCGGGCTCTAGTTGCGCACCGAGCGTCTCCGCGACCTGCCGGCTGGTGCCCTCCGGCCAGGGCACGCCCCGGTCGACCACCAGGGCGCGCGTCTCGGCCCAGGCGTTCTCCACCGCTCTCGCAGGGTCGGCTGAGCCCGCCAGCCGCCGCCAGCGGAGGAACCGTCGCGCCACGGTCGGGCCCGCGGCAACGACCATCAACCCGCCGGCCAGCCCGGCAGCCAGCCCGAGCAGGCCGGACGGCCCGCCCAGGCCGACGTCGATCGGGGTGACTGGTGCGGCGGTCGGAGTGTCTGCGGTCGGGGTGATGCTGGGCACGTCGGTGGTCGGGGTGGCGCTGGTGCTGGGTGCCGGCGTCTCGTTGGCGTTGCCGACCGCACCGGACGGGGTGGCGTCCAGCGGGATCCAGCCGATCCCGTCGCCGAAGTGGAGTTCGGTCCAAGCGTGCATGTTGCGGGCCGAGACCTCCCAGTTCTCGCCCACCCGGCGCCCCGGCAGGAAGCCCACCACCACGCGCGACGGGATCCCCACCATCCTGGCCAGCGTGGCCAGCGAACCGGCGAACTGCTCGCAGTAGCCGATGCGGTTGCCGAGCAGGAAGTCGTCGAGGGTCTCCAGCGTCGTGCCCGGGCGGGCCGCCGTGCTGTACCGGAAGGCGCCGGAGCGCAGGAAGTCGCGCAGGGCGAGCGCCTTCTGCCCTGCTGTCTCCGCTTCGGCTGTGACCTGCTCGGCCAGCTGGTACACCTCCGGCGGGATGCCCGGCGGCAGGTTGAGAGTCATCCCGCTGTCGGCAGGGTTGCCTGCCGCGGCGTCGACCAGTAGTTCCTCCACGCCGAGGATGCGCTCACTCGTGACCTCGTAGGAAGCGTTCCGGGTGGCCTGCCTGCGCCCGTCACCGACGGCGACCACGGCGAGCGTCCTCGGGTCGTAGCGCCAGTCACCAGCAGCGCGCGCAGCGGTGGGCAGCCACGGCACCGGCAGGTACTCGCTAGCGAAGTCGGCCACCTCGAAGTTGGTGCGCACGCTCTCGGTGCCGACGTTGGGGCGGTCGAACGGGAGCGGCAGGGGCAGCAGGTCGGTCGCGGCCAAGTGGAAGCCGCGGTTGTCGAACACCGGCAGGGCCGCCAGGCGCAGGTAGTGGCCCCGGTCGTCGGAGGTGGAGTAGGTGATCAGCGTGCGGTCGCTGTTGGAGTTGACGTTGCGGATCAGGTCGATGCTGGGGTCGCCCAGCTGCACCGTGCCGGAACCGCCGGTGTTCACCCAGTCCGCCGACCGCTCCGGGATGGGGGCGGAGAGCAGCAGCATGCCCACGAGCGCCAGGCCGGTCGACCCGGCCGCAGCGGCCGCAACCCCGCGGCGCCACCCGCGGGCCACGGTGACGTCGCGTTCCCTGGCCAGTTGCGGGCCGTGCCGGACGCTGGTCGCCAGCACCAGGGCGTAGCCGGCGGCGGTGAAGCCGAACTGGAACGGGCTGGCCTCGACGTAGATGGCGAGGGCGGAGATGGCGTAAGGGACCACCAGCACAGGGAAGGTCCAGCCCGGGCTCGCCAGCCCGACCGCCAGGGTCTCGGTGAGCAGGAACACCACCCAGACCAGCAGCGCGCAGAACGCGGCGAAGCCAACCTGGTAGCCCATCGGGGCGAAGGCCACCTGCACGTACTCCACGGTGTCGGCCACCAGGACTTCAGGGGTTGCTGTCTCCGGCACGAACACCGGCAGCAGCAGAACCGGGCCGAGTTGGGCCAGCCGCACCAGCGGCTCGGCGGTGCCGGCCCGGCGCAGTAGGGCGCCGAGCACACCACTGGCGAGGATCAGGGTGCCGGCGAGGAGCAGGTAGCTGCGGTCCTGGGTGAGCGGCGTGAGTGCGAAGCCGGAAGCCAGCGCCGCTACCGCGGCGGCCAGGGTCAGCCGGTCGGTGGCGGTCATGTCGGACCCCCGAGCCCCAGCTCCCGCCAGGCGGCCGCCACCGGGGTGGTCGCCGTAACCGCGGCGCAGCGCCAGCCGGCCTCCCGCACCCCGAGTGCCTGCGCCGCGACGAGTTCCGGGTCGTCTGCCACCAGCAGCGCCCAGCACGCGCGCCCGTGCCGGGTGGCGCTGGCCAGCGCAGTGGTGTCCGCCGGGTCCACCCTGCCGAGCACCGCAACCAGCAACTGGCCCTCCGCGCCGCGGCTCGAGGCGGCCAGGGCGTCCGTCAGGCCGCGCGTCCGCTGCAGCCGCAACTCGGCCAGGTGCTCCAGGACGACGCCTTCGCGACCGGCGCCGAGCCGGTGCGGGCTGACCACGGACCCGTCCGCTGCGACCAGGCTCAGGTCGAAGCCGTCGGCGAGCAGGTGGACCGCGACCGAGGCCGCGGCCGAGACCGCCCACTCGAACCGGTCGTCCGGCACCCGGCCGGAGTAGCTGCGGAAGCGGTTGTCGATCAGCACGGTCGCGCTGGGGTCCCAGGCCCGCTCCTCCCTGCGCACCATGAGGTCGCCGGCCCGCGCGGTGGAGCGCCAGTGGATGCGGCGGACGTCGTCGCCCTGCCGGTACTCCCGGATCAGGACGTCGTCCTGCCCGCCGAGGCCGGTGCGCAGCAGCGTGGTGTCGGTGGCCATGCCGAGCCCGGAGGCTGCGCCCTGGTTGGCGAGCGGTTCGACCCGGGGGGTGACCAGGAGGTCGGTGGTGCTGGGGAACACGCGCCGCACGACGGCCAGGCCCAGCCCGTCCGCAGCGCTGCGTTCGGCCGGTCCGATCTGGTGCCGGCCCCGCCAGGCCGGGCGTACCTCGTAGGTGACCGTCTGGGTCCATCGGCCGAGCCCGGCCGGGAAGCCGTGCCAGCTGCTCTCACCCAGCGCTGCCGACAACCGGTCGCGTACCCTGGTCAAGCCGCCGACGGCGATGCCGCCCGGGTCTACGGTGAGTTCCACCTGGGCCGCCTCGCCGACGCTCACCCGTCGCGGCGCAACCTTGCGGTGGACCGTGAGGCGGGTGGAGCCCGGCACCAGCAGCGCGAAGCTGGCCACCGGCAGCAGCAGGAGGAACAGTCCCGGCCACCACAGGTCGCGCTGTCCGATCAGGAAGGCGACCACGCACCAGGCGGCACCGGCTGCCAGCATCGTCCAGCCGCGGGTGGTCAGGCCGGTGGCCATTTCACCGGCGACCTGTTGGCACCGGCACCGCCCGCACGGCTGCCTGGACGAGCTCGGCAGCGCTCGACCCGGACAGCTGTGCCTGGGTCTGCAACAGCACGCGGTGCGCCAGAGCCGGCACCGCCAGGTCGCTGATGTCGTCGGGGATCACATAGCCGCGACCGTCCATCGCGGCCCTGGCCTTCGCCGCGCGCATCAATTGCAGCCCGGCGCGCGGCGAGGCGCCGAGTCGTGCCTGCGGGATCTGCCTGGTCTGGTGGATGATCGCGACCAGGTACTCCTTCACCGCAGGGTGCACGTACACCCGCCGCACCGCAGCGACGCAGCGCATCACGGCCTCGGCGTCGGTCACCGGCCGCAAGGGCTCCAGCGGGTCGCTCTCGCCGTGCCGGTCGAGCATCGCCACCTCGGCGGTCGCGGTGGGGTAGCCCATCGAGATCCGCATCAGGAAGCGGTCGCGCTGGGCCTCGGGCAGCGGGTAGGTGCCCTCCATCTCGATCGGGTTCTGGGTGGCGAGCACCAGGAATGGCCGGGGCAGGGCGTGGGTGGTGCCGTCGACGGTGACCCTGCGCTCCTCCATGGCCTCGAGCATGGCCGACTGGGTTTTCGGGGAGGCCCGGTTGATCTCGTCGCCGATCACCAGGTTCGCGAACACCCCGCCGGGCTTGAACTCGAAGTCGCCGGTGCCCTGGTTGTAGACCGAGACGCCGGTGATGTCGCTGGGCAGCAGGTCGGGGGTGAACTGGACGCGACGCACCGAGCAGTCGATCGCCCGCGCCAGCGACTTGGCCAGCATCGTCTTGCCGACCCCGGGCACGTCCTCGATCAGCAGGTGGCCCTCGGCAAGCAGAGCCGTGATCGCCAGGTCCACCGCCTCCGGCTTGCCCTCGATCACCTCGTGGACGGCGCCCCGTACTGCTTGGGCGACCGCCAGCACCTCGGCGATCTCACGCTCCGACCTGGCGTCCACGCTGGCTCCTCCCTGCCGGGCTCCACCATATGCGGCGACACCGGAGGGGTGGCCGGAAGGGGCAGGTGCGGGGGGAGGAAATCGGCATCGAATGGGGTGCCGGGTGGAGGAAAGTGGAGTATGGTGGCGCCAAGTGGAGGAGAGTGAAGGGGGTTGGACCCGTGTTCCTGGGCACCTACACCCCCAAGCTCGACGACAAGGGCCGGTTCTTCCTGCCAGCGAAGTTCCGCGAGCAGTTGGCCACCGGCCTGGTCATCACCCGGCAGCAGGATCGCTGCCTGGCGATCTGGCCGACCGAGGCGTTCCTCGCCGAGGTCAGCAACGCTGCGACCGGGCCCTCCACGGTCCGTGGGGTGCGGGAGTACCAGCGCATGGTGGCCTCGGGCGCCTCGGACGAACTGCCGGACAGCCAGGGGCGGGTGACCGTCCCACCACCGCTGCGGGCCTATGCAGGCCTCAGCAAGGAGATCGTCGTGATCGGGGCCTTCAACCGCCTCGAGGTGTGGGACGCGGCGACCTGGGCGGCGTATTCGGCGGCGCAGGAGGAGGCCTTCGCGGCCTTGGACGAAGGACCGCCGACGGTGGGGTGACCCGCCTGAGGCACGAATTCGTGCGGTGCGGCTTCAATCCGCGCTCGCCGGGCTTCCCTGGCGCACCTTCCCCGGTGCCAGGTACCGGCGGCGACGCGGATTGGAACCACAACGCACGAGCCGTTCGGTTCACGCAGACGGGGTCGAGGATGGTCGGATCGGACAGCGGCGTCGCGGACGCGCAGCACGTCCCGGTGCTCGCTGACCGTATCGTCGCCCTGCTCGCGCCGGCGCTGGATGCGCCGGGTTCCACCTACGTCGACGGGACCCTCGGGCTCGGCGGCCACGCCGCTATGGTGCTGGAAGCCTGCCCACAGGCCCGGCTGGTCGGCATCGACCGCGATCCCCAGGCCCTCGCCGTCGCGAGGCAGCGGCTGGCCCGCTTCGGTGACCGGGTGCAGCTGTTCCACGCCGTCTACCACGAGCTGCCGCAGGTGCTGGCAGCCGCTGGGCTGCGCCGAGTGCAGGCGATCCTGCTCGATCTGGGGCTGTCCTCGCTGCAGATCGACCGGCGTGAGCGCGGTTTCGCCTACGCCAGCGACGCCCCCCTGGACATGCGGATGGACCCGGAGGCCGAACTCACCGCTGCCGAGATCGTCAACACCTGGCCGGCGGATGAACTCGCCAGGGTGCTGCGGGTGCACGGCGACGAGCGGAACGCCCGCCGCATCGCCGACCGGATCGTCGCAGCCCGCGCCGAGGCACCCTTCACCAGTTCGGCCCGCCTCGTTGCGGTGATCGCGGACGCGCTGCCAGCGGCCGTCCGCAACACCGGTGGGCACCCCGCCAAGCGGACCTTCCAGGCCCTGCGGATCGTCGTCAACGACGAGCTGGCCTCGCTCGCAGCAGTGCTGCCGGCAGCCCTTGCCGCGCTCGCCCCGGGCGGGCGGATGGCTGTGCTGGCCTACCACTCCGGGGAGGACCGCCTGGTGAAGCGCGCGTTCGCCCAGGTGGCCAGCGACCGGGTGCCGGCCGGTGTGCCCCAGGTGCCCGCCGGCTACCGCGCCGGCTACAGCCTGCTCACCCGCGGCGCGGAGCGCCCCGAAGCGCAGGAGACCGAAGCCAACCCCCGGGCCGCATCCGCAAGGTTGCGCGCCGTCACCCGTAACCAGGAGTCGAGCCGATGACCGCACTGCTGGCGCCCCGCCCGAGCCGCAAGACTTCCCAGCGACCGCAGCTCCGTCCGGTGCCGCGACCGCGCCGGCGCATGTCGACGGTGCCGTTCGCGCTGGTGGTCGCGATGCTGCTGGCCGGCGGCATGGTCGGCCTGCTGGTGCTGACCACCGCGCTGCAGGACCAGGCGTTCGCGGTGCAGGCCAGGCAGCACGAGGCCAGCCTGCTGGCCACGCGGCTGGCGGGGCTCCAGGCGCAGGTGGCCGACGCCCGTTCGGTGCACAGCCTCGCCGTGGCAGCGCAGGAGCTGGGCATGCGGCCGAACCCGTACGGCGCCCAGCTCCGCCTTGGTGACGGCGAGGTGCTCGGCAAGGCCGCGCCGGTGATGGGTGGAGAGGTGCCGGGCGTGCGCTATCTCACCCCGGAGCAGGCCGCGGCGCAGGTGAAGGCACTCGACAAGGCCGAGGCCGAGCGCAAGGCCAGGGCCAAGGCGAAGGCCGAGGCCGAGCGCAAGGCGAAGGCCGAGGAGGAACGCAGGGCGAGGGCCGAGGCGAAGGCGAAAGCCGAGGCAGAGGCCGAGCGCGAGGCGGAAGCCGAGGCGAGGTCGAACCGGGAGGCACGCGGATGAGCCGGCCGCTGGACCGCTTCTTCCAGCCGGCGCGCAAGCGACGCAAGCAGCGCAAGCTGCCGCTGGCGCGCTCGGCGAACCGGCTGCGGGCGCTGCTGATCGCGGTGGCAGTGATCTTCTCCCTCGCCGCCGGCCGGGCGGTGCAGGTGCAGGCGATCGACTCCAGCAACGTGGCGGCCGAGGCCGCTGACCAGATCACGGTGAGCCGGGCCCTGCCCGCCTTCCGTGGGGAGCTCAGCGACCGCAACGGCGAGGTGCTGGCCATCACCAACGACACCGTCAAGGTCTACGCCAACGCGACCCAGATCCTGACCAACGGCCGCATGTCCGAGCAGCTGACCGAACGCGACAAGGAGGTGGTGGCGACCGCTCCACAGCGCCTGGCCGACCTGCTCGTGCGGTACCTGGGCGGCACCCCGGAGGAGTACCTGCCCAAGTTGACCGCCACCGGCAAGGGTGCCCAGTACAAGCTGTTGCGCGACAACGTCCCGGCCACGACCTACCGCGAACTGGCCCTCGCCGTCGCCGACGCCGGCCTGCTCGGGCTGTTCAGCGTCAGCGCCCCCACGCGCACCTATCCCAACGGCACGCTCGCCGCGAACGTGCTGGGCTTCATCAACGAGGCCGGCCGCGGCGCCAGCGGGCTGGAGCAGGCGCTCGACTCCACGCTCTCCGGAAAGGACGGCAAGGAGGTCTACGAGACCTCGCCGAACGGCAAGATCCCGCTCGGCAACAGCGTGCTGGTGCCACCGGTGAACGGGCAGGGCTACCAGCTCACCCTCGACGCCGGCATGCAGTGGCAGGCCGACCAGATCCTCGCCGACCGCGTGCGGCAGGCCAAGGCCGACTCCGGCGCCGCGGTGGTGCTCAACGTCAAGACCGGCGAGGTGCTGGCGATGGTCAACTACCCGACCTTCGACCCCAACGACACGAGCAAGGCCGACCCGGACGACCTGTACAACCGCGCGGTGACCAACGCCTACACCCCGGGCAGCGTCCAGAAGGTGCTGACCTTCGCAGCCATGCTCGACCAGGGCGTGGTGAAGCCGACCGACGTGGTCACGGTCCCCGCCCGGATCAAGTCCGGCGACGACTACATCCAGGACGCGTGGGGCCACGGCAAGATCAAGCTGCTGGCCAGGGGCGTCCTGGCCAAGTCCTCCAACATCGGCACCATCGTCCTCGCCCGCAAGCTGCCCAAGCAGGTCCTGCACGACTACCTGGTCGGCTTCGGCCTTGGAGCGAGGACCGGGGTGGGCCTGCCCGGCGAGGCTACCGGGAGCCTGCCAGCGGCCGACATGCCTGACTACACGCGCGACGGGCTTGCGTTCGGCGGGAGCGGCGTGACGGTGACGCTGTTGCAGGAGGCAGCGGCGGTGGCTGCCGTCGCGAACGGCGGTGTCTACAACCCGCCGCGCATCCTGAAGTCCACCATGCTCGCCGACGGCACAGTGAAAGACCTGCTGGACAGCGAGCCGCGCCGGGTGATGTCTGCCGAGGCCTCCCGCGAGGTGGTCTCGATGATGGAGACGATGACCCAGACCAGCACCAGCAGGACGTTCGACGTGCCGGGCTACCGGACGGGCGCGAAGACCGGCACGTCCAAGAAGTTCGACAAGGACTGCAACTGCTTCCGCGGCCTGGTCACCTCGACGATCGGGGTGGGCCCGGTCGAAGACCCCCAGATCCTGGTGTACGTCGTGGTCGACAACCCGAGGCGTGGCTCCTCCGGCTCTTCAGTGGCCGGCCCGGCCTACCAGGACCTGATGTCGCTGGCGCTGCCGCGCTACGGGGTACCCCAGTCGAAGACCCGGGCACCCAAGTTGCCGATCGAACCCTGAGCGCTCGTAAGGTAGCCGTCCATGACCACATCTCCGGTCGCCCTCCGCCCGGCCGGGACCCGGGCCGTGCCGTTGGCCACCCTCTTCCCGGGCGGCGCGCCCGTCCCGGTCAGCGGGGTCAGCCTCGACTCCAGGGCGACCAGCCCCGGCGACGTGTACGTCGCCCTGCCCGGGCATGCCACGCACGGCGCCAGGCACGCAGCGCAGGCGGTGGCTGCGGGCGCGGTGGCGGTGCTGACTGACGGCGCGGGGGCCGAACTGCTGGGCGGGATCGGCGTACCGGTGGTGGTGGTCGCCGATCCCCGCGCACAGATGGCAAGGGTGGCGGCTGAGGTGTACGGCCGGCCGGCTGCGCGCCTGGCGCTGTTCGGCATCACCGGCACCACTGGCAAGACCAGCACGACCTTCCTGCTCGCGTCGGCGCTGACCGCCGCCGGCCGGCGAGTGGGGACGATCGGCACGATCGGGTTCGCGCTGGACGGGGTGGTGCTCGCCTCGCAGCGCACCACCGTGACCACGCCGGAGTCGCCCGACCTGCAGGCGTTGCTCGCCCTGATGGCGGAGCGGGGGGCGGACACGGTCGCGATGGAGGTGTCCTCCCACGCCCTCGCGCTGAACCGGGTCGACGAGCTGCACTTCGACGTCGCTGCTTTCACCAACCTCGGCCGCGACCACCTCGACTTCCACGCCGACCAGGAGGACTACTTCCAGGCCAAGGCCCGGCTGTTCCGTGCCGGCAGGTGCCGCGCAGCGGTGGTCGGCACCGACGACGCGTACGGACGCCGTCTCGCCGCAGAGCTCGCCGCGGTGCCGGGGCTTCCGCTGCGCACCACCGGCCGCAGCGCCGAAGCCGACTACCGCCTGCTCGCCCGCAGCGAGGCCGCCGACGGAACCAGCACCGTCGTGGTGGCCACGCCGTCCGGCGAGCTGGAGTTCAGCCTCGGCCTGCTCGGCGAGTTCAACGCGTGGAACGCCCTCACCGCGCTCGCGATGCTGGAGCTCGCCGGGATCGACACCGACGCCGCGCTGCCCGGCTTCGCCGCTGCGTTCGTGCCTGGCCGGATGCAGCGCGTCGCGCTGGGCGCTGGGGCTCCGGGAGTGGTCGTCGACTTCGCGCACACCCCGGAGGCCGTGAGCGCGGCGCTCGCCGCGCTGCCCGGCGGGCGCCGGATCGCGGTGCTGGGCTGCGGCGGCGACCGCGACCAGGCCAAGCGTGGCCCGATGGGCGCGGCCGCCGCCAACGCTGCCGACGTGGTGGTGGTCACCGACGACAACCCCCGCAGCGAGGACCCCGCTGCGATCCGGGCGGCGGTGCTCGCCGGCGCGCGTGCTGCCGCCCGCGCAACGGGTGCACAGGTGCACGACGGCGGGCCGCGGGCCGCGGCCATCAGGCTCGCGCTGAGCCTGGCCGCGCCGGGGGACTGGGTGGCCGTGCTCGGCAAGGGGCACGAGACCGGCCAGCAGCTGGCCGACGGCACCGTGCCCTTCGACGATGCGTCGGTCGTGGCAGCCGAGTGGGCAACCCTCGCCGGGGGCGGGTCGTGATTCCGCGCACCGCCGGCGACCTGGCCCTCCTCGCCGGCGCCCGACTGGTCGGCGACAGTTCGGCCCCGGTCGGCCCGGACGTGGTGATCGACTCCAGGGCGGTGACCCCGGGAGCGCTGTTCGTCGCCCTGCCGGGCGAGCACGCCGACGGCCACGATTTCGCGGCCGGCGCCGTCGAGGCCGGGGCGGCTGCCGTCCTGGTCGGCCGGGTGCTCGACGTCGCCGCGCCGCAGCTGGTCGTGGCCGATCCGGCAGCAGCGCTGGCCACCCTTGCGACCGGACTGGTCGCGGAGGCCAGGACCGCCGGGCTGGTGACCGTAGGCATCACCGGATCCTCCGGCAAGACCAGCACGAAGGACCTCCTCGCCCAGGTGCTGTCCACGGCCGGGGAGACGGTGGCGCCGGTGGGCTCGTTCAACAACGAGATCGGGGTGCCGCTCACCGCAGTTCGGGTGGGCGCCGGCACCAGGTTCCTCGTCAGCGAGATGGGGGCCCGGGGCCAGGGCCACATCCGGTGGCTGTGCGGCATCGTCCCGCCCGCGGTCGGGGTGGTGCTGAACGTCGGCCACGCCCACCTGGGGGAGTTCGGGTCGGTAGCTGCGATCGCGCAGGCGAAGGGCGAGCTGGTCGAGGCTGTGACCGCCGGCGGCTGGGCCGTGCTCAACGCCGACGACCAGCTCGTGCTCGGGATGGCGGGGCGCACGGCCGCGCGGCTGGCCACGTTCTCGGTCGGCGCCGAGCCCGGTACCGGCGAACTGCGCGTCTGGGCCACCCGGGTCGAGGCCGACCCGTTGCAGCGGCACGCCTTCCGCCTGCACGCGGCCGGAGCGGCCACCGGCGAGGCCGATGTCCAGCTGCTGGTCAGCGGAGCGCACCAGGTCGCGAACGCCCTTGCCGCCGCCGCCGTCGCGCTCACCCAGGGCATGGGTGTCCCCGACGTGGCCGCTGCCCTCGGCAGGGCAGCGGCCCGCTCGCGCTGGCGGATGGAACTCACCGAGAGCCCGGCCGGGGTCCTGGTCGTCAATGACGCCTACAACGCCAACCCCGACTCCATGGCCGCTGCGCTGCGCTCCTCGGTCTCGCTGCGCCGTCCGGGCGGGCGGGTGCTCGGGGTGCTGGGCGACATGCTGGAACTCGGCCCAGGGGCCGCGCAGGAGCACCGCCGGATCGGTGAACTGGCTGCGGGCCTCGGCTTCGACGCGCTGGTCGTGATCGGTGAGCACGCCGCCGACCTGGCCGCCGGAGCAGCAGCCGCCGGCCTGCGCGCCACGGTCGTGGGTGACCGGGAGGCTGCGTTCGCAGCGGCGTCGGCGTGGCTGCGGCCACCGGACGTGGTGCTGGTGAAAGCTTCCCGGGGGTTAGCGTTGGAGTCCGTTGCCGAACAGCTGGCCCGGCCCGCAGAGGAGGATGAACCGCGATGAGAAGCGTGCTGCTCGCCGGCGCAGTCGGCATGCTGGGCACGCTGCTCGGCACCCGGTTCGCGATCAGGTTCCTCGTGACCAGGGGCTACGGCCAGTTCATCCGCGACGACGGCCCCACCAGCCACCACACCAAGCGCGGCACGCCCACCATGGGCGGGATCGTGATCATCGTCAGCGTGCTGCTGGCCTACACGGTTGCCCACCTGCTCACCTGGTCGGAGCCGACGGCGAGCAGCGTGCTGGCGCTGGGCCTGTTCACCGGCCTCGGACTGGTCGGGCTGGCCGATGACTGGATCAAGATCAGCAAGGCCCGCTCGCTCGGCCTGCACGCCTGGGCGAAGTTCGGCCTGCAGACGGCAGTGGCTGTGGTCTTCGCCGTCCTGGCCTTCCAGTTCCCGGACGCGCGCGGCCTCACCCCGGCCAGCCAGGCCATCTCGTTCCTGCGTGACCTGCCGTGGAGCTGGGTGCAGCTGCCGATCTGGCTGGCCATCATCTGGATCGTCTTCCTCGTGGCGGCCTGGTCGAACGCCGCCAACCTCACCGACGGCCTGGACGGGCTGGCGACGGGTGCTGCGGCGATGGCCTTCGCCGCGTACACGTTCGTGAACATCTGGCAGTACAACCAGTCCTGCGCCTGGGGCGACGCCGGCCCGCAGTGCTACGAGGTCAGCGGGCCGCTGGACCTGGCCGTGGTCTCCATGGCGATGGCCGGGGCCTGCTTCGGGTTCCTCTGGTGGAACGCCAGCCCAGCCAAGATCTTCATGGGCGACACCGGCTCGCTTGCGATCGGCGGCATGCTCGCCGCCATGTCGGTGCTGACCCGCACCGAGCTGCTGATGCCGGTGGTCGCGGGGCTGTTCGTGATCATCGCGGCATCGGTGGTCCTCCAGGTCGGCTGGTTCAAGCTGACCAGGGGCAAGCGGCTGTTCAAAATGGCGCCGCTCCAGCACCACTTCGAGCTGGTCGGGTGGGCGGAAGTGACGATCACGATCCGGTTCTGGATCATCGCCGGATTGTGCGCAGCCACCGGCATCGGCATCTTCTACGCCGAGTGGGTGGTGGGACAGCCGTGAAGCCCTGGCTGGCCACCGCGGACCGCCTCTCGCCCTGGCCGCAGGCGAAGGTAGTGGTCGCAGGCCTCGGGGCCTCCGGTTTCGCCGCGGCGGACGGCCTGCTCGAACTCGGCGCGGACGTCGAGGTACTGGACGAGTCGGAGAGCGCAGCCAACAACGAGAAGGCGACGTTGCTGGAGATCCTGGACGCCACGGTGCGCCTCGGGCCCGGCGCCACCGCGACCCTGCCGGCGGACGTCGACCTGGTGGTCACCTCGCCCGGCTGGCGCCCGTCCGCGCCGCTGCTCGCCCAGGCGGCGCAGCGCGGTATCCCCGTCTGGGGAGAGGTCGAGCTGGCCTGGCGGATGAGCCTGCCCGACCGGCGGGTGCCCTGGCTGGCCGTCACCGGCACCAACGGCAAGACCACGACCGTCGGCATGCTCGAATCGATGCTCACCGCAGCCGGCCTGCGCACCAGCGCCGTCGGCAACGTCGGCCGGCCGATCGTAGAGGCCGTGCTGGACGACGTCGCCTACGACGTGCTGGCCGTGGAGCTCTCCAGCTTCCAGCTGCACTGGACGAACAGCCTCGCGCTGCACTCCGCGGCAGTGCTGAACCTGGCCCCGGACCACCTGGAGTGGTACGCCGACCGGGCGGGCTGGCCACCGGGCACGGCGGACCCGATGGCGGCCTACGTCGCGGACAAGGCCCGGATCTACTCCCGCGTCACGCACTCCTGCATCTACAACGTGGCCGATCCCGCCACCGAGCGCCTGGTCGAGGAGGCAGAAGTCACCGAGGGTGCCCGGGCCATCGGCTTCACCCTCGGCATCCCGGCGCCTTCGATGGTGGGGGTGGTGGACGACCTGATCGTCGACCGTGCGTTCATCCCGCAGCGGCGCGACTCCGCTGTCGAGCTGGCCAAGCTGTCCGACGTCGTGCCCTACGCGCCGCACAACGTCGCGAACGCGCTCGCCGCCGCAGCCCTCGCCAGGTCTTTCGGGGTGCCGCCGACGGCGGTCGCGTCCGGGCTGCAGCGCCTGCGCCTTGGTGACCACCGCATCCAGACCGTCGCAGAGGTGGGCGGCGTGCGCTACGTCGACGACTCCAAGGCAACCAACCCGCACGCGGCAGCAGCGTCATTGCAGGCCTTCGACTCGGTGGTGTGGATCGCCGGCGGCCAGGCCAAGGGGACGACGTTCGACGACCTCGTCCAGCAGGTGGGGCCGCGGCTGCGGGCGGCGGTCCTGCTGGGAGTGGACCGGCAGGTGATCGCCGACGCGCTCGCCCGACACGCACCCGAGGTACCGGTGAACATCGTCGGGCTGAACGATCATGGTGCGATGCAGCAGGCGGTCGAACTCGCCGCGTCGCACGCCAGGCCGGGCGACGTGGTGCTGCTCGCGCCGGGCTGTGCCAGCAAGGACATGTACACCGACTACGCAGCCCGCGGCGCGGCGTTCGCCGCAGCGGTAGCTGCGCTTGGCGGATAGGAGGCGAAGCAGCAGTGGCGATCCAGACTTCCCCCGCAGTGGATCGCCGCGGAACTGGGCAGGGCAGCTCCCGCGACGGGCGCCGGCGCAGTCTCGTGGTCGAGTGGCTGGCGCACCCCCAGGCGAGCTTCTACCTGGTGCTGGTTCCGGCCGTGCTGCTGCTCGCCCTCGGGGTGATGATGGTGCTGTCCGCTTCCAGCGTGTACGCCCACGTCCGCTTCGACGACGCGTACTACTTCGTCAAGCGCCAGGTGATCTTCCTCGTGATCGGCGGCGTGGCAGCGTTCCTGCTGGCCCGCAGGCCGCCACAGCACCTGAAGGTCTTCGGCTGGCTGATGGTCGTGGCAGCGCTGGTCCTGCAGCTGCTCACCTTCACCCCGCTGGGCTTCTCCAACAACGGCAACACCAACTGGGTGCAGTTCGGCACCTCGATCTTCCGTATCCAGCCCTCGGAGTTCGCCAAGCTCGCCATCGTGGTCTGGGGCGCGGACGTGTTCGCCCGCAAGCACCGCCAGCTCGGCGACCCCCGCCACCTGATGATCCCGTTCGTGCCCGTCTCCGCGATCCTGATCGGACTGGTCGTGCTGCAGTCCGACCTGGGCACCGGGATGATCATGGGCATGCTGGTGCTCGCGGCGCTGTGGTACGTGGGGGCGTCCTGGAAGGTGCTCGCAACGCTGGTTGGCTCGGTGGCGCTGGCCGTCGGCGTACTCGTGGTCACCACGCCCTACCGGATGACCCGCATCCTCGGCTTCTTCAACCAGGACCTCGACCCGCTGGGTGTCAACCACCAGCCGATCAAGGCGATCTTCGCGCTGGCGTCCGGCGGCTGGTGGGGGCTGGGGCTCGGCGCGAGCCGGCAGAAGTGGGGCGGCCTGGTCGAGTCCCACACCGACTACATGCTGGCCGTGATCGGCGAGGAACTCGGCCTGGTCGGCACCCTGCTGGTGCTGGGCCTGTTCCTGGTGCTCGGCTACGCCGGTTTCCGGATCGCGATGCGCTCCGACATCCGGTTCACCCGCTACACCGCCGCCGGCGTGACGAGCTGGTTCATGATCCAGGCACTGGTGAACATCGCCGTCGTGCTGCGGATGATCCCGGTGCTGGGCGTGCCGCTGCCGCTGCTGTCCTACGGCGGGTCGGCCCTGATGGCCAACCTGATGGCGCTGGGAGTGCTGCTGGCCTGCGCCCGCCAGGAGCCGGAGTACCGGGAGTTCCTGCGGCGGCGCAAGCGGCGCCGTGACCGCAGCCCGCTGGTGACCACCGCCGCGGGACGCGGGTGAGCGCCGTCCGGGTGGTGCTCGCCGGCGGTGGGACCGCCGGCCACACCTCACCCCTGATCGCCACCGCCGAGCAGCTCCAGGCCATGGCGGAAGTGGACATCGTCTGCGTCGGCACCCCCAAGGGACTGGAGTCGCGCGTGATCCCCGAGGCCGGGCTGCGGCTGGAGCTGATCCCGCCGGTGCCGCTGCCGCGCAGCCTGACCCCTGCGCTGCTCGCGGTGCCGTACCGCCTTGCCGGGGCGGTGCGCCGGGCCCGCCGGATCCTGGCCTCGCACCGGGCGCAGGTGGCCGTGGGCTTCGGGGGCTACGTCTCGTTGCCGGTGTACCTGGCCGCCCGGCTGCAGCGGGTGCCCGTGGTGGTGCACGAGGGCAACGCCGTGCCCGGGCTGGCCAACCGGATCGCCGCACGGTTCACCCCACACGTCGCCACCACCTTTCCCGGCACCAGGCTGGCGCACGCCGAACACCTCGGACTGCCGGTGCGGGCCCGCATCGCCGGCCTCGACCGGGCCGCGGGCCGGGCTGCCGCCCGGGCGGGTTTCGGCCTGCCGCAGGACGGGCCGGTGCTGCTGGTCAGCGGCGGCTCCCAGGGCGCCCGCAGCCTGAACACAGCCACCCGCGAGGCGATCCCGCAGCTGCTGGCGCGGGGGGTCTCGGTGCTGCACGTCCTCGGTGCGGCGAACCTCACCGCGCAGGACGTGGTGCGGACCGAGCCCGCGACCGGGGCGACCTATGCACCTGTGGCCTACGTCACCGAGATGGCCGAGGCCTACGCCGCTGCGGACGTGATGCTCGCCCGGGCCGGCGCAGCGACGGTGATGGAGACGGCCATGACCGGGCTGCCGACAGTGTTCGTGCCGCTGCCGCACGGCAACGGCGAGCAGGGCCGCAACGCGGCCTTCCTGATCGAGGCCGAGGCGGGCGTCCTGGTGCCCGACGCAGAGCTCGACGCCGACCGGCTGCTGGCCGAGGTGTCCGGGCTGCTGGCTGACCCGGCCCGGCTGACCGCCATGGCGGCCACCTGCAGGCGCCTGGTGCCCGCGGACGCCTCGAAGGCGCTCGCCAGGAAGGTGCTGGCAGTGGCCGGCGGCGAGGCGCACTGATGGCGCTGATTGAACCGGTGGAGCTGCTGCCGCCGACACAACTGGGCCCGGTCCACTTCATCGCGATCGGCGGGGCGGGCATGAGCGGGGTCGCTGCGATGTATGCGGAACTAGGCGTTCCCGTCAGCGGCAGCGACCAGGTTGACTCCCCGGTGCTGGCTGCCCTTGCGCGCCTGGGCGTGCGCACGCGGGTGGGCCACGAGGCCGGGCAGTTGGGCGACGCAGGCACAGTCGTGGTGTCCTCAGCCGTGCGCGAGACGAATCCCGAGCTGGCCGAGGCCCGCCGGCGCGGGTTGCGCGTGTGGCACCGCAGCGCGGCCCTCGCAGCGCTGATGCTGGACCGCACCGGGATCGCCGTCACCGGCACCCACGGCAAGACCACGACGAGCGCCATGACCGCGGTGCTGCTCGCGGGAGCGGGCGCCGACCCCAGCTATGTCGTCGGCTCGCCCCTCACCGCAACCGGAAGGGCCCACCACCTGGGCACCGGGCCGGCGTTCGTGGTCGAGGCGGACGAGAGCGACGGTTCGTTCCGTCAGTACCCGGCCCAGGTCGTGGTGATCACCAACGTCGAGGCCGACCACCTCGACAACTGGGGGACAGCAGAGGCCTACGCCGCCGGCTTCGTCGCGCTCGCCACCGCACCGGCGGTGACGACGGTGGTGCTCAGCGCAGACGACCCGGGGGCCGTGGCGCTGGCGCCGGTGATCCGCGCGGCCGGCAAGACCGTCCTGACCTTCGGCGAGGCGGCCGGTGCGGACTTCCGGCTGACCGGGCTCGCCCAACCGCCGTCCGGCGCCACCGCCACGCTGACCGGCGGCGGCCGTTCCGGGGAGCTCCGCCTGGCCGTTCCCGGCAGGTACAACCTGCACAACGCCGCCGCAGCTGTCGCGGTCGGCGCCGCGCTGGGGCTGCCGTTGGAGGTGCTGCTGGCGCAGGCCGGGCGGTTCACCGGCACCGAGCGCAGGTTCCAGCCGGTGGCAGAGGTGGCCGGGGTACGGATCTTCGACGACTACGCCCACCACCCGACCGAGGTGGCCGCGACCCTGACCGCAGCCCGCGGCCTGGCCGGCGCCGGGCGCGTCGTGGCCTGCTTCCAGCCGCACCTGTTCACCCGTACCCGGGACTTCGCAGCGGAGTTCGGCAACGCGCTGGCGCTGGCGGACGAGATCGTGGTGCTCGGCATCTACCCTGCGCGGGAGGACCCGATCCCCGGAGTGAGCGGACGGCTGGTGGCCGACGCGGCGGGCGCGGTGGCGCCCGGACGGGTGCGCTACGCCGAGGACCTGCAGGCCGCTGCGCCAGTGCTGGCCGGCCTGGTCCAGCCCGGTGACCTGGTGGTCACCCTCGGCGCAGGCGATGTGACCAGGGTCGGCCCGCAGCTTGCCGCGCTGCTGGAGGCCCGCCCGTGAGCCAGGTCAGGGACGCCACAGCAAGGCTCGAACTGCGCCGGCACGACGACCGCCGCCGGCGCGGCCTGCGCTGGCTCGCTGCCGCGGTGGCGGTGGCGCTGCTCGCGGCGGCGGGCTACGTCGTCTGGTTCTCCCCGGTCCTGGCTGCGCGGGCGGTCACCGTCAGCGGGGCCAAGGTGCTGACCAAGCGCGAGGTGCTGGCCGCCGCTGCTGTCGCGGTGGGCACGCCGCTGGTGCAGGTCGATCCCGACCAGGTGGCGCAGCGGGTCGCCGGGCTGCCGGCCGTGGCCGAGGTGACGGTTACCAGGGCCTGGCCCGACGCCGTCGCGATCCGGGTCAGCGAGCGCCGGCCCGCCCTGGCGATCCCGGCCGGCGGGGGCTACCTGCTGGCTGACGCCACCGGCGTGGTGTTCCAGGCGGTGAGGTCGGCCCCTTCGGGTCTGGTCGTGGTGGACGCCGACCCCCACGACCAGCAGGTACTGGTGGACGTCGGCAAGGTGTTCTCCGCGTTGAGCCGCGGCACCGCGGGCAAGGTCGCGCGGCTGGAGGCACCCAGCAGGGACGGCATCGTGCTGCGCCTGCGGGACGGGTCCAGGGTGGTCTGGGGGAGCGCGGAGCAGTCCGCGCTGAAGAGCGAGGTGCTGGACGCGTTGCTGCCCCTGGGCGGCTCGGTCTTCGACGTCTCCGCGCCGGCATTCCCGACCCGCAGGTGAGCAGTCCAGGGCAACCCTGAACCCCTACTTGAGGGACACGCCGAGGGTCCGGTCATTCTTGGACAAGGTCGAAAACGGTTGCCTAGCCTTGGGCCAACGCCGAAGCAGTTGCCCTTCCCCGGTTCGCCCGCTTCGTCGAACCATGCTGCAACAACGGGAGAAGCTCCAGTAAGGGTGGGATAGTGGGAACTGCATCCCAGAACTACCTGGCCATCATCAAGGTGGTCGGCGTGGGTGGTGGCGGCGTCAACGCCGTGAACCGAATGATCGAGTCGGGGCTTCGCGGCGTCGAGTTCATCGCGGTCAACACCGACGCGCAGGCGCTGCTGATGAGCGACGCCGACGTGAAGCTCGACATCGGCAGGGACCTGACCCGCGGGCTCGGCGCAGGCGCCGACCCCGGCAAGGGCCGCCAGGCCGCGGAGGACCACGCCGACGAGATCGAAGAGGTGCTCAAGGGCGCCGATATGGTCTTCGTCACCGCTGGCGAGGGCGGCGGCACCGGTACCGGCGGCGCCCCCGTGGTCGCCAGGATCGCCCGGTCGCTCGGTGCGTTGACCATCGGTGTGGTGACCCGCCCGTTCAGCTTCGAGGGCCGCCGGCGGGCGACCCAGGCCGAGGACGGCATCACGAGCCTCCGCGAAGAGGTCGACACCCTGATCGTCATCCCCAACGACAAGCTGCTGGAGATGACCGACCACCACGTCGCGATCCTGGATGCGTTCCGCCAGGCCGACCAGGTGCTGATGCAGGGCGTCTCCGGCATCACCGACCTGATCACCACCCCGGGCCTGATCAACCTCGACTTCGCCGACGTGAAGGCCGTCATGCAGAACGCCGGCTCGGCGCTGATGGGCATCGGCTCCGCGCGCGGCGAGGACCGGGCGCGGGCCGCGGCGGAGATGGCGGTCAGTTCGCCACTGCTCGAGGCCAGCATCGAGGGGGCGCACGGAGTGCTGCTCTCGATCGCGGGCGGCTCCGACCTGGGCCTGTTCGAGGTCTCGGCGGCGGCCAACCTGATCGAGGCGGCAGCGCACGAGGACGCCAACATCATCTTCGGCACGGTGATCGACGACGCCCTGGGCGACGAGGTGCGGGTGACCGTGATCGCTGCCGGCTTCGACGGCGGCCAGTTGCCACGAAAGGCCCCTGTGCGCCCCGAGGTGCAGCGGCCCGAGCCGGCCCCCCGGCCGGCGCCCGTGCCGCAGCCGGCCGGCGAACCGGCGGCGGCGGAGCCGGAACAGCGGCCCGCGCCCCGGCCCGCGCCGGTGGTGGAGCCGGCCGAGGACGACGACCTCGACGTCCCGGACTTCCTCAAGTAGCCCTTGTTCAGTTACCGCAACGACCCCGGTTCCGACGGAGCCGGGGTCGCGTGCTGCGACGCCGTCGGTCCCGCCGGGCGACGGCTCGACCTCGGCCTGCACGTGCCGGACGGCTGGCGGTCGGCCGACTGGGACCTGGTCGAGGCCGAACTGGGCCGGCCGGTGCTCAACGCCCACCAGGTGCACGGCAACCGGGTCCTGCGCGTCGACGAGGACACCGACCGGCGGGAGCTCGCGCTGGAGGAGGCGGACGCCCTGGTCACGACCAGTCGCAGGGTGGCCGTCGCGATCCGGGTGGCCGACTGCGTGCCGGTGCTGTTCGCCGACCCTGACGCCGGCGTGGTCGGGGCGGCACACGCCGGCCGGGTCGGCCTGGCGGGCGGGGTGCTGCCGGCCACGGTGGCGGTGCTCGCCGGGCTGGGCGCGAGGCGGCTGGCCGCCTGGATCGGCCCGCACATCTGCGGGCAGTGCTACGAGGTGCCAGCCCAGCTGCAGGCCGAGGTGAGCGCTGTGCTGCCCCAGGCCGCGGCGACGACCAGTTGGGGTACCCCGGCGCTGGACCTCGGCAGGGCGGCAGCGGCGCAGTTGCAGAGCCTGGGCTGCACTGTGGTGCGCGTGGACCCGTGCACGCGTACCACGCCGACGCTGCACTCCTACCGCAGGGACGGTGCCGCGGCCGGCCGGCAGGCAGCGATCGCCTGGCTGCCCTGACCGCACGACACCCGCCAGTGGCGGGGCGTGGCTAACCGCCGCTGACCGGTGCCGGCACTAGCATCTGTTGGGACTGGCGAGACGACAAAGGGGCTGGAGATGGCTGAGCGCTTGAAGAAGGCGGCCGTGTGGTTGGGCCTGGTTTCCGACAACGACTACGCCGAGGTCGAGCCGGCAGCGGACGAGGTCACCGAGCAGGTGCTCGACCGTCGTGATCCTGAGCCCCGGCCCGCCGCGGCGACCGTGACGGAGCTCGAGACCCGTCGTCCGGCAGCAAGGGACCACCACCGCGTCGCCGACATCAACCGGATCATCACCGTGCACCCGCGCACCTACAACGAGGCGCGCACGATCGGGGAGAACTTCCGCGACGGCATCCCGGTGATCATGAACGTCTCCGACATGGAGGACGCCGACGCCAAGCGCCTCGTGGACTTCTCCGCGGGGCTGATCTTTGGCCTGCGTGGCAGCATTGAGCGCATCACCAGCAAGGTCTTCCTGCTCTCGCCGCACAACGTGAGCGTCGCTGCCGAGGACAAGGAACGCCTGGCCGGCGGCTTCTTCAACCAGTCCTGAAAGGCGGGCGCTGATGGCCCTCATCGGCACCTTGATCGCATGGGCCATCTGGATCTACCTGGCGGTGCTGACCGTCCGGGTGGTGCTGTCCCTGGTCCCCCTGCTGGTGCGCGACTGGCAGCCGCGGGGGGTGCTGCTGGTCGTGGCCGAGTTCGTCTACACCGTCACCGACCCCCCGTTGCGCTTCCTGCGCCGGTTCCTCCCCCCGGTGCGCCTCGGCGGGATCAGCCTCGACCTGTCCCTCGCCGTGCTGTGGGTGACCCTGTCGCTGCTCGGCCGCTGGCTGCCTTACTTGTTCTGGATGTCTTGACCTGCGGTTTACCCTCCACAAGGCATCATCGGCCGGTCTTGGACTCAGGATTCCGGCTGCATTAGCCTGAGTACGCACTTCGGGCCCGGTGGAACCGGTCCCGTTCTCGATCACGTGAGGTGAGCAATGACCCTGACCCTCGAGCAGGTCCGCCAGACCCGCTTCCACCTGGCCCGGCGGAACGGCTACGAACCCGTCGACGTCGACAACTTCGTGGACAAGGTCGAGGCCACGCTCTCCCAGCTGACCGAGGAGAACAGCACCCTCAAGCAGCAGATCGAGGCGCTCAGTTCGAGCGAGCCCTCCAGCATCTTCGTGCCCGGCGACTCCGCGGACGCCGACCAGCTCCGCTCGGAGCTGCGGGCCCGCGAGGCGGAGCTCGAGGAGCTCCGCGCCGAGCTCGGCGGCCGCTCCGACCAGCTCGGGCAGCGCTCGCAGGAGTTCGAGCAGTCCCGCTCAGAGCTCGCCGCGGCCAACGCCGAACTGGAGGCCCTGCGCGCCGAGGTCACCCAGCTGCGCGCTGCCGCCCAGGCCCCTGCCCCGGCCGAGGCCGAGGTGCCGACGGGCCGGGTGGAGAACATCGTCGTCACCAGCTCCGCCGAGGCCTCCCCTGCGGTCACCCGGTTGCTGCAGATGGCCACCGAACAGGCCGAGCGCCTGGTCGGCGAGTCGCAGGTCGAGGCGCAGCGGATCGTCTCCAGTGCCCGCGCCGAGGCCGAGAACGTGATCGACAGCGCCAACAAGAAGGCGCACGAGACCCTCACCGACGCCCGCACGCGCGCCGACCGGGTCGAGTCCGAGGCCCGCGTGAACGCCGAGCGCCTGACGGGCGAGGCGCAGCAGCGCGCCGACGCCGTCAACAGCGAGGCCGACGCCCGCCGCGCGGAGCTGTTCACTGCGCTCGAGCAGGAACGCGACGTCCTGCGCGGCAAGGTCGAGCACCTGCGCAACTTCGAGCAGGCCTTCCGCACGAACCTGGCCAACCACCTGCAGAGCCAGATCAAGGCTCTGACGGACGCAACGCTGGAGCCTTCCGGTGTGCCGGAGATCCTGAACGAGCCGGCCGCGCAGTCCCCGACGCCGCGGCTCGACGCGCTGCTCGGCGAAGGCCACTGAGGCAGCGACCGGTCGTTCCAGGCGGGGTCCGGCGATTCGGCCGGACGCCCTGCGGCCAGGTGGTACTCTCCCTGCTCAGACCTAGCGGGGAGGAGTGAAGCCGATGGCATCGGCACGCACAACGGAGCACGATCCGAACGCGGGAACGAAGCCGATCTCCTTCCCCGTGGCCGAGGGTGAGGAGCCCTGGACCGAGGCCGAGGTGGAGGAGATCCGCCAGGAGCTGCTGGCCGACATCGCCCGCATGGAGCGTGCGATCGAGGTGGCAGAGGCCGGGCTGGCCGACCTGTTCGAGGAGGGCACCGACGGTGCGGGGCGCGACCCCGCCGACGTCGGGTCGTCGAACTTCGAACGCGACCAGGAGATGTCGCTGGCGCAGAACGCGCGGGACATGCTCGAGCAGGCCCAGCTCGCCTACCGGCTGTTCGAGGCCGGCAACTACGGCTCGTGCGAGTCCTGCGGGCAGCCGATCGGGAAGGACCGCCTGCAGGTCTTCCCGAGGGCCACGATGTGCGTGGCCTGCAAGCAGCGGGAGGAACGGCGATAACCGTCCCCACCACGGGCGCCCGGGTGACCTGGCTCCGCTGGCTGTGCCTCGGGATCGGGCTGGCCGGGCTGGTGCTCGACCAGGTCACCAAGGCTGTGGCGATCGCCGGGCTGGACCCGCAGCGGCCGATCCCGCTGCTGGGCGGCCTGGTCACGCTGCAGCTGATCCGCAACCCCGGCGCTGCCTTCAGCATGGGCGAGAACGCCACCGTCGTGTTCACCGTGATCGCCATGCTGGCGCTGGCCGGAGTGCTGGGCTGGCTGCTGCCGCGGGTGCGGCACACCGGCTGGGCAGTGGTCACCGGGTTCCTGCTCGCCGGCATCGCCGGCAACCTCGCCGACCGCCTCTTCCGTGAGCCGACTCCGTTCCACGGCCACGTGGTCGACTTCATCCAGCTGCCGTACTTCGCGATCTTCAACGTCGCCGACATCTTCATCACCGCAGCTGCGGTGCTGGTGGCCTGGCTCTCGCTGGTCACGCAGGTGCAGCCGGACGGCCTGCGCCTGAAGGAGGGCGCGGAGGCCGGGGATGGCTAGCGTCTGGCTGGTGCCGGACGGGCTGGACGGTGACCGGGTGGACGCAGCCGCGGCCAGGATGACCGGGCTGTCCCGCAGCCGGATCGAGGAGCTCGCCGCAGGCGGTGGCGTGCTGGTGAACTCTGTGGCCGTGGCGAAGTCGCACCGGGTGCGCGCCGGTGACCTCCTCGAGGTCGAGATCAGCACCGCGCCGACGGTCTCGGTGGTACCGGCGGAGGTGGCCGGGATCACGATCGTGCACGACGACGCCGACATCGTTGTGGTGGACAAGCCGGCGGGCGTTGCCGCCCACCCGAGCCTCGGCTGGGACGGGCCGTCGGTGGTGGAGCACCTGGCCGCCGCCGGCTTCCGGATCTCCACTTCGGGCGCAGCCGAACGGCAGGGGGTGGTGCAGCGGCTCGACGTGGGCACTTCCGGGCTGATGGTGGTGGCCAAGAGCGAGACCGCCTACACCCTGCTCAAGCGGGCCTTCCGCTCCCGCGAGGTGGAGAAGGTCTACCACACGCTCGTCCAGGGCCACCCCGACCCGTTCGAGGGCACCATCGAGGCGCCGATCGGACGCCACCCCGGGGCGGACTACAAGATGGCGGTGGTCGCCGGCGGCCGGCACAGCGTCACCCACTACCGGATGCTCGAGGCGTTCCGGGCGGTCACCCTGCTGGAGGTGCACCTCGAGACCGGCCGCACCCACCAGATCAGGGTGCACATGCAGGCCATCAAGCACCCCTGCGTCGGTGACCCGACCTACGGTGGCGACCCAGTGCTCGCCGCCCGCCTCGGCCTGGAGCGGCAGTGGCTGCACGCCGTCGAGCTCGGCTTCACCCACCCGCGGACCGGGGAGCCGGTACGGTTCCACTCCGCCTATCCCGACGACCTCGCCGCAGCCCTTCAGCTCGTCCGCGGTTGAGCCAGGTGCGTCGCCAGCCGATCGGGATAGGGTCGGAGCGTGCGTAGAGCAAAGATCGTCTGCACGATCGGGCCGGCCACCGAGTCGGCCGAGATGATCGTCAACCTCGTCAACGCCGGCATGAACGTCGCCCGGCTGAACATGAGCCACGGTGACCACGTGGTGCACGCCAGGCGGCTGGGCTGGATCCGGGACGCGGCCAGGGCTGCGTCCCGGCCGGTCGGCGTCCTGGCCGACCTGCAGGGTCCGAAGATCCGGCTGGGCAAGTTCACCGACGGCGAGGCCTGGCTGGAGGCCGGCGACACCTTCACCATCACGACCGAGGACGTGGACGGGACCGCGGAGCGGGCGTCCACCACGCTGAAGACCCTTACCGACGACGTCCGGCCCGGTGACCAGATCCTGATCAACGACGGGGCCATCGAGCTGCGGGCTGTCGAGGTGACCGGTACGGATGTCGTCACAGAGGTCGTGGTCGGCGGCAGGGTGTCCGACCACAAGGGCATCAACCTGCCCGGGGTGCCGGTGAGCGTGCCTGCGCTGAGCGAGAAGGACGAGCGGGACCTGCGCTGGGCGCTGCGCCACGGCGTGGACATGGTCGCGCTGTCCTTCGTGCGCAACGCCAGTGACATCGAGCCGGTGCGGCGCGTGATGGACGAGGAGGGCCGGCACGTCCCGGTGATCGCGAAGCTGGAGAAGCCGCAGGCGATCGAGAACCTGGACGCCATCATCGACACCTTCGACGCGTTCATGGTGGCCCGTGGCGACCTGGGCGTGGAACTTCCGCTGGAAGACGTTCCCGGGGTGCAGAAGCGCATCATCGATGCGGCCCGCACCTGGGCCAAGCCGGTGATCGTGGCAACCCAGATGCTGGAGTCGATGATCACGTCGCACCGCCCGACCCGGGCCGAGGCTTCCGACGTGGCCAACGCGATCCTTGACGGCGCAGACGCGGTGATGCTTTCCGGCGAGACCGCGGTGGGGGAGTACCCGATCGAGGCGGTCGACGTGATGTCCCGGATCATCACGCGCACCGAGACCGAGGGCCTGGACAAGATCCGCGGCATCGACTGGAACCCGCACACCACATCGGGGGTGATCTCCAAGGCCGCTGTGGAGGTGGCCGAGCGGGTCCAGGCGAAGTACCTGGCAGCGTTCACGATCTCCGGCGACACCCCGCACCGCCTGGCGCGGCTGCGTTCGGAGGTGCCGATCATGGCCTTCACCCCGCTGCCGAAGACAGCGGCGGAGCTGACGCTGTGCTGGGGCGTGCAGTCCTACGTGACGCCGGAGTACACCGACACCGACGCGATGGTCGATTCGGTGCAGGCCGGGCTCACCGAGACCGGCCTGGTGCAGCACGGCGACCGGGTGGTGATCGTCGCCGGCAACCCCGGGCGGCACACCCGGTCGACCAATTCCCTGCGGGTCTACGAAATGGACTGAGCACCTTTGACCTATTGACAGGACAAAGTGTTGTCGCTAGTTTTCGAGTGAGCCCGGTGCCGGGTCTCGCAGGCGCTAGCGACAGGCGAGCCAGTGGACGAGATCAGCGATCTTCCCGAGACGATGCGTGCGGCCGTGCTGGTCGCCCCGGGCGAGCCGCTCGAGGTGCGCCGGCTCCGTACGCCGCAGCCGCACTCGGGCGAGGTGCTGCTCAAGGTGACGGCCTGCGGCCTGTGTCACTCCGACCTGCACGTGATGGCCGGCAAGATCGCCTTCCCGACCCCGGCGGTGCTGGGCCACGAGGTGTCGGGCACGATCGTCGCCTTCGGCCCCAACACGCCGCCCAGCGGCCTGCAGGTGGGCGACCAGGTCTGCGGGGCGTTCCTGATGCCGTGCGGTCGGTGCGCGGAGTGCGCGCGGGGCCGTGACGACCTGTGCCCGCCGTTCTTCGAGTTCAACCGGCTGAAGGGCCAACTGTTCGACGGCAGCAGCCGCCTGGCCGACCTGGACGGCAACGTGGTGGCCCAGTACTCGATGGGCGGCCTGGCCGAGTACTGCGTGGTGCCGGTCACGGCGGTGGCCCCGATGCGCCCGGGCATGGACCCGGTGGCGGCGGCCATCCTCGGGTGTGCGGCGATGACGGCCTACGGCGCGGTGCGCCGCGGCGCGGACCTGCGGTACGGCGAGACGGTGGCGGTGATCGGCATCGGCGGGGTCGGCTCCAACATCGTGCAGGTGGCCCACGAACTGGGGGCCCGCCGGATCATCGCGATCGACGTTGACGACGAGAAGCTGGAGGCCGCGATCGGCTACGGCGCCTCCGACGTGATCAACGCGCGGGCCGTGGACGCACGCGACCGGGTGTTCGAGATCACCGCCGGTCGCGGCGTGGATGTGGCGATCGAGGCGCTGGGCTTCCCGGCCACCTTCGAGCAGGCCCTCACGCTGCTCGCCGACGGCGGCCGGATGGTGCCGGTGGGCCTGGCCGCCGGGGCAGCCACGGCCGCGGTCGAGATCAACCGGATCGTGCGGCGCGGCCAGCAGGTCTGCGGTTCCTACGGCGCCCGCACCCGGACGGACCTGCCGATCGTCGTCGACCTGGCGGCCCGTGGCGTCCTGGACTACTGCGGGGTCGTGTCGCAGCGGGTGCCCCTTGCCGCGGCCGAGTCGACCTACCGGCTGCTCGAGCACGGCCAGGTGTCCGGGCGCGCGGTGGTGGAGCTGGCGCTGGGCTGAGCCGCCGGCGCAGCCGACTAGTGGGGGTAGAGCAGCTCGCCGATGGCGAAGACCAGCCAGAATCCGCTGACCAGGGCGCCGCAGGCGAGGCCGGTCCAGGTGCGCCACCCGCGTTCTCCGGTGGCCACGGCGAACACCGCCGTCCCCAGCGCGACCAGGCCGAGCGTGACCGATGCCGGCAGCAGCCACCCGAACCGTTCCATGAGCGTGCCGGAGCGGCCAAGCCAGCTCTCCAGGAGGGGCGCCCCGAGCGCCACCAGCCCCAACCCGCCGGTGACCAGCGCGACCCAGCCGGCGGAAGTGGTCCGGCCCTTCGACCGGGCTCTCGCGCGGCCGCTGACCACGAAGCCGAGTACCAGCACTACCGCGAGCACGAACGCGAGCAGCACGCTCGTCATGGCTCCTCCTCGAGCCGGCCGGACGTCATCAATTCTACGCTCGCGGGCGCTGGCCGAGGCTGGGAAGGGGTGGGAGCAACGGTGCCGAGGAGGGGATTCGAACCCCTACGCCCTTGCGGGCAGACGGGTTTGAGCCGTCCGCGTATACCATTCCGCCACCCCGGCAGGTGCCCAGAGATTGTGTCACAACTTGGCGGCCCCCAAGCCGGGGCCTGTAACCTCGACCTGCCCCCATCTGCAGAGAACGCCCAGCCAGGAAGCGACCATGGTGCACACAGCCGACGAAGACCGTCCCGAAGACGCGCCCCTGCGGGTGCTCGTGGCCGAGGACGAGGCGTTGATCCGGCTCGACCTCGTCGAACTGCTGACCGACGAGGGCTACGACGTGATCGCCGAGGCCGGCGACGGCGAGGAGGCCCTCGAACTGGCCCGCAAGCTCACCCCCGACCTGGTGGTGATGGATGTGAAGATGCCGAAGATGGACGGCATCTCCGCGGCCGCTGCGATCGCCGAGGAGCGGATCGCACCGGTCGTCATGCTGACCGCGTTCAGCCAGCGTGAGCTCGTGGAGCGGGCCCGCGACGCCGGCGCCATGGCCTACGTGGTGAAGCCGTTCGACGCCTCCGACGTGGTGCCGGCGATCGAGATCGCCATGGCGCGCTTCGCCGAGATCCGTGCGGTGGAGGCCGAGGTGGCGGACCTGGAGGAGCGGTTCGCGTCCCGGAAGGCCGTGGACCAGGCCAAGGGGCTGCTGCAGGAGGGCCTTGGCCTGACCGAGCCGGAGGCCTTCCGCTGGATCCAGAAGACGGCGATGGACCTGCGCAAGTCGATGCGGGAGGTCGCCGAGGGCGTCATCGACCACTCCCGGGCCGGCGGGAAGCCGAAGCCGCTGAAGAAGTGACCTGAAAGGAACCGTCCCCGGCCAGCCGGGGACGGTTCCTGGTGCGCCGGGGACGGTTCCCGGCGCGCCAGGCTCAGTCGCGGCCGGGGCGCTTGAGGAAGACGGTGATCCGCGCCGCGCAGACCTGATCGCCCGCATCGTCGACCAGGGAGATGTCGTAGGTCGCCAGCTTCCCGCCGATCCGGATGGCGGTCGCGGTGCCGGTGACCCAGCCCGCCGTGGCGGGGCGCAGGTGCGTGGCGTTGATGTCGACGCCCGTTACCGCACCCTGCGGGCCCACCTCGGCCGCAGCCGCGAGCGATGCGAGGCTCTCGGCCAGCACGCAGGAGGCGCCGCCGTGCCACAGCCCGAACGGCTGGGTGTTGCCGACCACCGGAGCCCTGCCCACGGCGCGCGTGGGGGTGACCTCCAGCAGCTCGACCCCCAGCTTGTCGTCCAGCGGGCTGCGCAGGCCGGTGAACCAGTCCGGTACGTTCATGGCGCCAACCTTCGCACAGCGACCGGCCGGACCGGGGGAGCCGGGGGATAAGGTTCCAGACTGTGACGAACCCATCCACGGCGACCGCCGGCGACGGCGACACCCTGCTGCTCATCGACGGCCACTCCGTTGCCTACCGGGCCTTCTTCGCCCTGCCGGTGGAGAACTTCTCAACCACCACCGGGCAGCACACCAACGCGGTCTACGGGTTCACCTCGATGCTGATCAACGTGCTGCGCGACGAGCAGCCGACCCACCTCGCCGTAGCCTTCGACGTCTCCCGCCAGACCTTCCGCAGCGAGCGCTACGTCGAGTACAAGGCCAACCGTTCGGCATCGCCGGCCGAGTTCAGCGGACAGATCGGGCTGATCAAGGAGGTGCTCGACGCGCTGAACATCGTCCACCTCGAGCGGGAGGGGTTCGAGGCCGACGACATCATCGCGACCCTCGCCCGACAGGCGTCCGCAGCCGGCTACCGGGTGCTGATCTGCACCGGTGACCGCGACACCCTCCAGCTGGTCGACGAGCGGACCACCGTCCTCTACCCGCGCAAGGGGGTCTCCGACCTGGCCCGGCTGGACGTCGCAGCGGTCCTGGAGCGCTACCTCGTGGTGCCGGAACGCTACCCGGAGCTGGCCGCCCTGGTGGGGGAGTCGAGTGACAACCTGCCCGGCGTGCCGGGGGTGGGCCCGAAGACGGCGGCCAAGTGGCTGGGCGCCTACGACGGCCTGGAGAACCTGCTGCGGCACGCCGCCGAGCTTCCCGGAAAGGCGGGCGAGTCGCTGCGCCAGCACCTGGCCGATGTGGTGCGCAACCGCGAGCTGAACGCCCTGGTCGGAGACCTCGAGCTGCCGGTGACCGTTGCCGACCTGGCCAGGCGGGACTGGGACCGGGAAGCCGTGCACTCGCTGTTCGACGGCCTGGAGTTCCGGGTGCTGCGCGACCGCCTGCTCGAGACGCTCCCTGCCGATGACACCGGCTCGGAGGGCGGCTTCGAGGTAGCCGGGCAGATCCTTCCCGCCGGCTCCGTCCGGAGCTGGCTGGAGACGCACGCCCGCTCCGGTGTGGTCGGCGTCGATGTCGCCGGACGGTGGCGCTCCGGGGCCGGCGACGTCACCGGCATCGCGCTCGCCGCCGCGGACGGCACGGCCGCCTGGATCGACGTGACGCAGGTCTCGCCGGACGACGACGCAGCCCTGGCTGCCTGGCTGGCGGACGAGACGGCGCCCAAGGCGATGCACGACGCCAAGGGCCCGCTGCTCGCGCTGTGGTCGCGCGGCTGGGAGCTGGCCGGGCTGGCCAGTGACACCCAGCTGGCCGCCTACCTGCTGCGGCCCGACCAGCGGGTTTACGACCTGGCCGACCTGACCGCCCGGCACCTGCGGCGAGACCTGGCCGTGGCCGGCAGCGGTGCCGAGACCGGCGAGCAGGAGGCGTTCAGCTTCGACGACACCGCCAGCCATGACGCGATGATCAGGGCGCGCGCAGTGATCGACCTGGCCGCAGCGTTGGAGACCGAGCTCACCGCGCAGGGCGGGGCGAGCCTGCTGCGTGAGGTGGAGCTGCCCCTGACCCGCACCCTGGCCACGATGGAGCGGGTCGGGGTGGCGGTCGACCTGGGTTACCTGCAGCGGCTGCACTCCGACTTCGACGCGGGCGTGGCGGCGGCAGAGGCCGACGCTTTCGCGATCCTCGGCCACCCGATCAACCTCGGTTCGCCCAAGCAGTTGCAGAGCGTGCTGTTCGACGAGCTGGGCATGCCGAAGACCCGGCGCACGCAGACCGGCTGGACCACCGATGCGGAGTCGCTGGAGAACCTCTACGCCAAGACCGAGCACCCGTTCCTCGCCCACCTGCTGCGGCACCGGGACCAGATCCGGCTCCGCCAGACCGTGGAGGGCCTGCTGAAGTCCGTGGCGGACGACGGGCGCATCCACACCACCTACGTGCAGACGATCGCCGCCACCGGTCGGCTGTCCTCCACAGACCCGAACCTGCAGAACATCCCGATCCGCACCGAGGCCGGCCGGCGGATCCGCGAGGCGTTCGTGGTCGGGGAGGGCTACGAGACGCTGCTCACGGCCGACTACTCGCAGATCGAGATGCGGATCATGGCCGACCAGTCGGCCGACGCCGGCCTGATCGAGGCCTTCGCCTCCGGCGAGGACTTCCACACGATCATGGCGTCCCGCGTGTTCGGGGTGGCCGCGGGAGAGGTGACCGGCGCGCAGCGGGCGAAGATCAAGGCCATGAACTACGGCCTGGCCTACGGGCTGAGCGCTTTCGGCCTGAGCCAGCAGCTGAAGATCGAGGTGTCCGAGGCGCGCGGCCTGATGGAGGAGTACTTCGAGCGGTTCGGGCACGTCCGCGACTACCTGTACGAGATCGTCAACACCGCTCGCCGCACGGGGTTCACCGAGACGGTGCTCGGCCGGCGGCGCTACCTGCCCGACCTCACCTCGTCCAACCGCCAGCGGCGGGAGATGGCCGAGCGTGCGGCGCTGAACGCCCCGATCCAGGGCTCGGCTGCCGACGTGATCAAGGTCGCGATGCTCGATGTGGAGAACGCCATCGCTCGGCGTGGGCTGCGCAGCCGGATGCTGCTGCAGGTGCACGACGAGCTGGTCTTCGAGGTGGCGCCGGGGGAACGCGAGGAGTTCACCGAGCTGGTCCGCGACAAGATGGGCCATGCCGTGGAGATGGCCGTGCCGCTGGAGGTTTCGGTCGGCTACGGCCGGTCCTGGCACGAAGCCGCCCACTGAGCGTTGCCGGGTCGAACCCGCCCTCCCGACGTCGGGACAGCGGGCACGCCCGGCGTAGCGGCTCGCCGGGCCGGGTGCGTCAGCGCAGGACGGCGAGCACCTGGGACTGCTCGACGCCGTCCTCGGTCCAGGTGCCGGTGAGCGTGCCCAGCGGCGTCCGGGTGCCCGGCACGTGCTGGCCGTCGAGCACGCGGACCACCCGCATCGACTCTCCGGCGGCGTTCGACACCGGGACGATGCCGGAGCCGAGCACGGTCATGGTCTTCTCACCGGAGGAGAGGTCGGCCTCGGTGTCGCCCTCGTGGATCACCCGCATGAGTTCGACCATGTACACCGGGTCGGCCACGGCGTCGTAGACGTAGCGCTTGCCGAGCACGGAGTGGTCGAGGGTGCCGACCAGCCGGTCCTCGGCCTCTGCCAGCGGCTCCGCGCGGTAGGTCAGCGGCACCTGGTAGGTCACGCCGTCCGAGCGCACGAGGAGCGTCTCCAGGCCCACCTCGCCGTCGGGGTCGACGAACCGGTAGGCCGCCACCCGGACGAGATCGTCGGCGTCCCCGACGAACCACTCCTGCGCCGGCAGCCAGGCGGCGAGCAACTCGAGCTTCGTTGGGGTCAGCGTGGCTTCGTGGATCTCGGCGGTGCCGCTCATGGTCCTCCTCAGGGGTCGCTGGCCAAGCCTATCGCCGACCGGCCCCCTCGCACGGGGGACGGTTCCGATTACGGTTCACACGCAACGAACCGTCCCCATTACGGTTCACGAGGACGGAATCGTCGCCAGATCACGCTCCGCAGGCGGTCCCTGATAGCTGGTTGAACCGGAATGGGAACCGTCCCCTGACGGTGAACGGGAATAGGAACCGTCCCCGGATCCGGGGACTGTCGGCGGGGCCTCGGCCCGGATTGACCCTCGGTGAGCGGGAAAGCTAGGCTGTCGGCTGCACTACGACCGGCATGACCTCAGACCTAGCGGGTCGGCACGCTTCCGTGCAGGAACCCAGACGTCAGCCTGGCCCCTCCCAGCGAAGCAGGTGGCCGTCGTGCGCCACAGTTTCAATACAAACCCATCGGAGCCCTACTACATGACCTCTACTCCTGAGGCTACCGTCGCGATCGACGACTTCGACTCCCCCGAGGCCTTCCTGGCAGCGGTCGACGCGACCATCAAGTACTTCAATGACGGCGACATCGTGACCGGCACGGTCGTCAAGGTCGATCGGGACGAGGTCCTGCTCGACATCGGCTACAAGACCGAAGGCGTCATCCCGTCCAAGGAACTCTCCATCAAGCACGACGTGGACCCGTTCGACGTGGTCTCCGTGGGCGATGAGATCGAGGCCCTGGTCCAGCAGAAGGAAGACAAGGAAGGCCGGCTGATCCTGTCCAAGAAGCGGGCTCAGTACGAGCGCGCCTGGGGCACGATCGAGAAGGTCAAGGAAGAGGACGGCGTCGTCACCGGCCGCGTCATCGAGGTCGTCAAGGGCGGCCTGATCATCGACATCGGCCTGCGTGGCTTCCTGCCGGCGTCGCTGGTTGAGATGCGCCGCGTGCGCGACCTCCAGCCGTACGTGGGGATGGAGCTCGAGGCCAAGATCATCGAACTGGACAAGAACCGCAACAACGTGGTGCTGTCCCGCCGCGCGTGGCTGGAGCAGACCCAGTCCGAGGTGCGGCACACCTTCCTCAACCAGCTCACCAAGGGCCAGATCCGCAAGGGCGTGGTTTCCTCCATCGTCAACTTCGGCGCGTTCGTCGACCTGGGCGGCGTGGACGGCCTGGTGCACGTCTCCGAGCTGTCCTGGAAGCACATCGACCACCCGTCCGAGGTCGTCGAGGTCGGGGACGAGGTCACCGTCGAGGTGCTGGACGTCGACATGGACCGCGAGCGCGTCTCGCTGTCGCTGAAGGCGACCCAGGAAGACCCGTGGCAGACCTTCGCCCGCACCCACCAGATCGGCCAGATCGTGCCCGGCAAGGTCACCAAGCTGGTGCCGTTCGGTGCGTTCGTCCGCGTCGAGGAGGGCATCGAGGGCCTGGTGCACGTCTCCGAGCTGGCCGAGCGCCACGTGGAGATCCCCGAGCAGGTCGTCAGCGTCAACGACGAGGTCATGGTCAAGATCATCGACATCGACCTCGAGCGTCGCCGCATCTCGCTGAGCCTCAAGCAGGCCAACGAGGGCGTCGACGTCGCAGCCGACGACTTCGACCCGGCGCTGTACGGCATGTCCGCCTCCTACGACGAGCAGGGCAACTACATCTACCCCGAGGGCTTCGATCCCGAGACCCAGGAGTGGAAGCCGGGCTACGAGGCGCAGCAGCGCGCCTGGGAGCAGCAGTACGCCGAGGCCCAGGCCCGCTGGGAGGCGCACAAGAAGCAGGTGGAGGAGGCCGAGGCTGCCGACGTGCAGCACGCGGTCACCCAGGCCAACACCGCGGCCTACTCTGCCGGCGGCTCGACCGAGAGCGCGGCCCCCGAGGGTTCGCTGGCTTCCGACGAGGCGCTGCAGGCGCTGCGGGAGAAGCTGACCGGCGGCCGCTGATCACGACCCGAAGACGTGCCCTCCACTTCGGTGGGGGGCACGTCTGCGTTCCGGCCGCTGATGGCATGCTGTGGCGATGATCAGGATCGGGCTGACCGGCGGCATCGCGTCCGGCAAGTCCGCGGTGGCCGCGCTGCTGCGTGACCACGGCGCTGTGGTGATCGACGCCGACGTCCTCGCCCGGCAGGTGGTCGAGCCCGGCACCACGGGGCACGCCGCGGTCGTGGGCCGCTTCGGCCCACAGGTGCTCCAGCCCGACGGCAGCCTCGACCGGGCCCGCCTGGGCCGGGTGGTGTTCGGCGACCCCGCCGCCCGGCGCGACCTGGAGGAGATCATCCACCCGCGCGTGCGGGCAGAGGCCGCGCGGCTCACCGCGGCGGCTCCCCCCGGTGCGGTGGTGGTGCAGATGATCCCGCTGCTGGTCGAGACCGGCCAGCAGGGTGCGTTCGACCTGGTCGTGGTCGTAGACGTCGACCCCGCCGTCCAGCTCGCCCGGCTGCAGGCGCGCGACGGGCTCACGGCCGCCGAGGCCGAGGCCAGGGTGCGCGCGCAGGCCACCAGGGCGGAGCGCCTGGCGGCTGCGGACGTGGTGCTGGGCAACAACGGCACCCCGGCGGACCTCGCCGCTGAGGTCGAGCGGTTCTGGCGCGGGCAGGTACTGCCGCGACTGGCCATGTGAAAAGTGCTCCCTGGACCGGCCTCGCGGCGCGATCGCACCCCTATGCTGTCGGCCATCGTTCACGCAGGAGGGGCCCATTACATGGATTGTTCACGCTGCCAGAACCAGGTTCCCGAGTCCGCACACTTCTGCCACCGGTGCGGAGAGGATCTGGTGCCGGGGGACGAGCGCGGCCGGAGGCGCTTCGCGCTGGCGCCCGACGAGCCCGTGGCGTCGTTCGCGCTGATCAGTTCGATCATGCCGAGAGAAGCCGGTCGGCACCCGCAGACCTATCGGACGGCCTTCACGATCACCCTCGTCGCAGCCCTGGTCGCGGCGACCTTCGGCGCGATGCCGATAGCGGTGCTGATCGCTGCCTTCGCGATCCCGGTGGTCTACCTCACCTACCTCTATGACGTGAACCTGTGGGAGGACGCCCCGCTGGTGGTGACCGGCCTGGCCTTCGCCCTCACCGGGCTGCTCGCCGCGCTCTTCACCGCGCTGTGGGCCAACTGGCTGCCGCTGACCACCAACCTGCGCGGACCGGACGGGGAGCTGCTCGCCGGGCCGCAGTGGCTGGCCTTCCTGATCGTGGCGATCCTGGTGCCGGTGGTGGGCGAGGCGATCCGCCAGGTCGGCCCGGTGCTGCTGGCCGGCCGGCCGGCGTTCGACGACCTGATGGACGGGGTCACCTTCGGCGTCGCCAGCGGCGTCGCCTACGCCTGCTTCGACACCCTGGTCCGGCACTGGGACCTGCTCACCGCCGGGCTGCTGGAACCGCAGCCGGCCCAGCTCGCCTCGCTGGTGTTCCTCGAAGGCTTCGTGAAGCCACTGGTGATGGGCACCGCCACCGGGCTGGCCGTGGCCGAGTTCTCCGGGCTCGGGAAGGGCCATGACGGCTTCACGCCGCGCTACTACACCGGCGTGGCCCTCGCGATCGGCGCCAACGTGCTCTACAGCGCCGGCGTCTACCTCCTCGGTTACGTCGGCGCGCCGAGCGTCTCGGTGATCCTGCAGGTGCTGTGGGGCCTGGTGGTGCTGGGCGTGCTGATCCTCAGGCTGCGCACCGTGCTGCAGACCGCGCTGCTGGAGGGCGCACTCGAGGCCGCCGCCCGTGGCGCGGACCCCGCGGGCGAACTCCAGTTCTGCCCGCGCTGCGAGCTGCCGCTGCAGCCCGGCTCGGCGTTCTGCAGCGCGTGCGGGGTGTCCACCCGCGCGCACGCCAAGGCGCCGGTGGTGGCGCACGCTGGGGCGGCGCCCGGGACCGGGGCCGCACCCCCTGGCGAGAACCCGCCGGAACCGCCCGGGCCGCCGCCCGCAGCCGGAGACGGCCGACCAGCCGCTGCGACTGAAGGGGAGGAGGCGAAGTGAGCCAGACCCCGAACCAGCCGAACCAGCCCGGCCCCCGGCCGCCGGCACCCCAGGGCCAGCAGCCCGGCGCCCCGCAGCCGGGTGGCCCGCAGCCCGGCTACGGCCAGCCCCAGCCCGGCTACCCCCAGCAGGGGTACCCGCAGCAGGGTGGCCAACCCGGCTACCCGCAGCAGGGTGGCCAGCCCGGCTACCCGCAGCAGGGGCAGCCCCAGGCGGGCTACCGGCCGCAGGGTGGCCCCTACCCGCCCCAGGGCGGCTACCAGCAACGCCCGGTGCCGCCGGCAGGGAAGTCGTCCTCGAAGATCCTGATGATCGTGGTCGGTGCCGTGGCGCTGCTGGTGCTGGCCGGCGGCGTGCTGATGCTGCTGCCCTCGCGCTCGCCCGCAACGGTCGACCCGGTGACCCCGTCACCAGCGCCGACCGCGCCGACCATGGCGCCGACGACCGCGCCGACGGAGGAGCCGACCACCGAGCCGACGGAAGAGCCCACCACCGAACCGACGGAACCCACGACTGAGCCCACCACCGAACCGACCGAGCAGCCGCAACCCGGCGGGGGCCTGGTCGACCTGGGCAACGGCGTGATGTTCCTGCCGGCGGACGGCTGGGAGGTCCAGGAGCAGGCGGCCAACGCGATCTCGGTGAGCGACGGCCGCGCCGTGCTGGTCACCCGGGTCGTGCAGCAGAAGAAGAACACCAACGCCGGCCAGCTCTGCGAGGCCTTCAACCGGCAGGCACTGAAGGAGGCGCCCGGCGCCAAGTTCGGCGAGGCGAAGGACCTCACGGTGAACCTCAACAACATCGAGGTCGCCCAGTGCCCGGCGGCGTACGTCGCCACGTCCAACGGCAAGAGCGCCCAGATGTACGTGGTCACGTTCGCCGGCGTGCGCCAGTCGGACGGGATCTCGACGCTGTCCACCATGCTGTTCACCAAGAGCACGCCCGAGTCCAGCTTCGACGCCATCGACCGGATGCTGTCGATCGTGCTCACCAGCCAGTCCGTGGGCGGCTGACCCGAAGGGGACGGTTCCTGGCATGCCAGGAACCGTCCCCAGCATTCGGTGGGCGGCTGACCCGAAGGGGACGGTTCCTGGCATGCCAGGAACCGTCCCCAGCATTCGGTGTCGGAGGTGGCGCCTAAGCTCGTGCTCGTGCGACCCGTGACCGATGTGCAGCGGCGGCTGGCCCCGTTCAAGGTGGTGGCCGACTTCGAGCCGGCCGGAGACCAGCCGGCGGCTATCGACGAGCTCGAGCGGCGCGTGCGCGCCGGCGAGCAGGATGTGGTGCTGCTTGGCGCCACCGGCACCGGCAAGACCGCCACCATCGCCTGGCTGGCCGAGCGGGTGCAGCGGCCGATGCTGGTGATGCAGCCGAACAAGACCCTGGCAGCGCAGTTCGCCAACGAGCTGCGGCAGTTCTTCCCGGACAACGCCGTTGAGTACTTCGTCTCGTACTACGACTATTACCAGCCCGAGGCCTACGTCCCGCAGACCGACACCTACATCGAGAAGGACTCCTCACTCAACGAAGAGGTGGAGCGGCTGCGGCACTCCGCCACCAACTCCCTGCTGACCAGGCGCGACGTGATCGTGGTCGCGACGGTCTCCGCGATCTACGGCCTCGGCACGCCGCAGGAGTACGTCGACCGCATGGTCCGGCTGCGCCGCGGCCAGGAAGTGGACCGCGACACGCTGCTGCGCCGCCTGGTAGACATCCAGTACGTGCGCAACGACCTGGCCGCCACCCGCGGCACCTTCCGCGTGCAGGGCGACACCGTGGAGGTGTTCCCGATGTACGAGGAGCACGCCGTCCGGGTGGAGTTCTTCGGAGACGAGATCGAGGCACTCTCCACGCTGCACCCGCTCACCGGCGAGGTGCTCAGCACCGACGCGGAGGTGTACGTCTTCCCTGCTTCCCACTACGTCGCAGGGCCGGCCCGGATGGAGCGGGCGATCGAGGCCATCGAGCTCGAACTGGGCGTGCGGCTGGCTGAGCTGGAGGCCAACGGCCAGCTGCTGGAGGCCCAGCGGTTGCGGATGCGAACCAGCTACGACATCGAGATGATGCGCCAGATCGGCACCTGCTCCGGCATCGAGAACTACTCCCGCCACATCGACGGCCGCGCCCAGGGCAGTGCCCCCAACTGCCTCCTGGACTACTTCCCCGAAGACTTCCTGCTGGTGGTGGACGAGTCCCACGTCACCGTGCCCCAGATCGGCGGCATGTACGAGGGCGACATGTCCCGCAAGCGCACCCTGGTGGAGCACGGCTTCCGGCTGCCGTCGGCCATGGACAACCGCCCGTTGCGGTGGGAGGAGTTCGTCGAGCGCATCGGCCAGACGGTGTACCTCTCGGCGACGCCGGGGCCGTACGAGCTGGCCAAGTCGGACGGCTACGTCGAGCAGCTGATCCGGCCCACCGGCCTGATCGACCCCGAGATCGTGGTGAAGCCCACCCGTGGCCAGGTGGACGACCTGATGGCGGAGATCCGCCAGCGCACCGAGCGGAACGAGCGGGTGCTGGTCACCACCCTCACCAAGAAGATGGCCGAGGACCTCACCGACTACCTGATGGAGAACGGGGTGCGGACGCGCTACCTGCACTCCGAGGTGGACACGCTGCGGAGGATCGAGCTGCTCCGCGAGCTCAGGCTGGGCGTGTACGACGTGCTCGTCGGCATCAACCTGCTCCGCGAGGGTCTCGACCTGCCGGAGGTGAGCCTGGTCTCCATCCTCGACGCGGACAAGGAGGGCTTCCTGCGCTCGGAGCGGTCCCTGATCCAGACCATCGGGCGCGCCGCCCGGAACGTGGCGGGCCAGGTGCACATGTACGCGGACAAGATCACGCCCTCCATGGCAGCCGCGATCGACGAGACCAACCGCCGTCGCGCCAAGCAGGTCGCCTACAACACCGAGCGCGGTATCGACCCCCAGCCGCTGCGCAAGAAGATCGCCGACATCACCGACATGCTGGCCCGCGAGGACGCCGACACCGAAGGCCTGGTGAAGCGGGCCGGTGGCCGCCGGCCGACCAGCCCCGTACCGTTGTCCACGGAGAAGAACCGCGACCTCGGCGCGATGCCGTCGAGCGAACTGGCCGGCCTGATCAGCGAGTTGACCGAGCAGATGCACGGAGCCGCAGCGGAGCTCCAGTTCGAACTGGCCGCCAGGCTGCGCGACGAGATCGCCGACCTGAAGAAGACGCTGCGCCAGATGCTGGAGGCCACCCGTTGAAACCGCGCGGGCGGCTTTGGCGACGACGCCCGCAGCCTGCGACAATCTCCGGGTATCCTCCCCAACCCCGCCCGCTACCGAAGACGGCCTGAATGCAAGTAACCACTGAGCTCTGGCTCATCACGATCGCCGTGCTCGCCGTAGTGCTGGCGGTCGACTTGCTGGTGATCGGCCGCCGGCCGCACGAGCCGTCGATGCGGGAGGCCGGGGTGGCGATCGGCGTGTTCTCCGGGCTGGCGGTGCTGTTCGGGCTGGGCGTGTGGTGGCTGGCCGGGCCGCGGTTCGCTGGGGAGTTCTTCGCCGGCTGGCTGACCGAGTACTCCCTGAGCGTCGACAACCTGTTCATCTTCGTGATCATCATGGCCAACCTGCGGGTGCCGCGGCAGTTGCAGCAGTTCGCACTGATGGTGGGCATCGTGCTGGCGCTGGTGTTCCGCGGCATCTTCATCGCACTGGGTGCGGCGGCGATCGAACGCTTCAGCTGGGTGTTCTTCGTCTTCGGCGCGTTCCTGATCTACACCGCGATCAAGCTCTACCTCGACTACCGGCGCCACGACGAGGAGGCGGAGGCCACGGAGAACGCCGTGATGCGCTGGGTGCGCCGCCGGCTGCCGTCCACGCGGGAGTTCTCAGGCACCCGGCTCACGGTCGTGGAGAACGGCCGCCGGCTGATCACGCCGATGTTTTTCGTCGTGGTTGCGCTCGGCACCACCGATCTGCTGTTCGCGCTGGACTCGATCCCGGCCATCTACGGGCTGACCCAGGAGCCCTACCTCGTGTTCACTGCGAACGTGTTCGCGCTGATGGGCTTGCGGCAGCTGTACTTCCTGATCGGGGGCCTGCTGCGCCGCCTGGTCTACCTGTCGGTCGGGCTGTCGGTGGTGCTGGCGTTCATCGGGGTGAAGCTCGTGCTGCACGCGCTGCACGAGTACCACCTCGACAGCCGGCTGGGCATCAACGGTGAGATCCCGATCTGGGCATCGCTGACCGTGATCATCGCCACGCTCGCGGTCACGACCATCGCCAGCCTGGTCAAGTCGGGCCGGGACCCGCTCTCAGGACAGTAGGCCCGGCTGGAAGCCGTCCGCCCCCGCCACCGCTGTGGCCGGCAGCCGGCCGCTCAGCCAGGCCCACAGCCGGGCGTCGCTGCCGGTGACCGTGCGCCGCGGCTCGCCGCTGCCCAGGTCGGCAACCAGCGAGTCGCCCTCGATGCGCAGCGTCGGCAGGTCCGCTTCCGTCAGCAGGTCGAGCGCCCAGCGCAGCAGCCATGCCGCGGCAGCCGGGTCGATGGCGTCGGCGCTGAAGCCACAGTCGAGGTCGAGGTGGTGCAGGCTCAGTTCGTGCAGCCGCGCCAGCGGTACCGCGGCCAGCGGGAACTCCTCGCCGCGCAGGTGCACGGGAAGCGTCCAGTCGCTGACCCCCTCCAGCGCCTGGTGCAGGGCCCCGGCTGTGGTGTCGAGGTCGATCTGGAGCGCCAGCCCGTCCCGGTCGGCGCCCTCCTCCAGCGCTGCGAGCCGCTCTGCAGCCGTGTCCTCGCCGGGCTCGGCCGTGCCGCCGGTGGCTGCGGCCACCAGTTCCCGCAGCCGGTCGGCGCTGCGCGCCAGGTGGGTCGCGACATGCGCGCGGGACCAGCCGGGGAGCGGGCTGGGCGTGTGCCATTCCTGGTCACTGATGCCGATCGTGAAGCCCAGCAACCGCTGCGTCGCGTCGGCCATCCAGTGGAGCACGTCCTCCACCGGAATCGACCCGATGTGCTGGCTCATGGCACCAACCTACGGCCCAGCGCGCTCCGCGGGCCAGCGCCGGACGGGCTGTCGGAGGCACCATCTACCATGTTCGGCGTGACTGACCGGCTGATCGTCCGCGGGGCGCGCGAGCACAACCTGCGCAACATCAACCTCGACCTGCCCCGGGACTCCCTGATCGTGTTCACCGGGCTCTCCGGCTCGGGCAAGTCGAGCCTCGCCTTCGACACGATCTTCGCGGAGGGCCAGCGGCGCTACGTCGAGAGCCTCTCCGCCTATGCCCGCCAGTTCCTGGGCCAGATGGACAAGCCCGACGTCGACTTCATCGAAGGTCTTTCCCCTGCGGTGTCGATCGACCAGAAGTCCACCAGCCGCAACCCCCGCTCCACGGTGGGCACGATCACCGAGATCTACGACTACCTGCGCCTGCTCTACGCGCGCGCCGGTCGGCCGCACTGCCCGGAGTGCGGCGAACCGATCAGCCGGCAGTCGCCCCAGCAGATCGTGGACCGCCTGCTCGCCCTGCCGGAGGGCACCCGGTTCCAGGTGCTCGCCCCGGTCGTACGCGGCCGCAAGGGCGAGTACGTCGACCTGTTCCGGCAGCTGGCCAGCCAGGGGCTGTCCAGGGTGCGGGTGGACGGAGAGGTGCACCAGCTGCTCTCGCCACCCACCCTGGAGAAGCAGAAGAAGCACTCCATCGACGTGATCGTCGACCGGCTGGCCACCAAGCCGTCCATCAAGCAGCGCCTCACCGACTCGGTGGAGACCGCGCTGGGCCTGGCCGGGGGAGTGGTCGCGATCGACTTCGTCGACCTCGACGAGTCCGACCCGAAGCGGGAGCGCCGCTACTCCGAGCGGCTGGCGTGCCCCAACGAGCACGACGTCGCGATCGAGGAGCTGGAGCCGCGGCAGTTCTCCTTCAACGGGCCGTGGGGCGCCTGCCCGGCCTGCTCGGGCATCGGCACCCGGATGGAGGTCGACGTCGAGCTGGTCGTGCCCGACCCGGCGCGGAGCCTCGCCGACGGCGCGATCAGCGTCTGGCAGACCCCGTACCTGGCGAGCTACTTCCAGAACATCTTCACGGCCCTTGCCGAGCAGGAGGGCTTCTCGGTGGAGACGCCGTGGGGGGAGCTGCCACCAAAGGTGCAGGGCATCCTGCTGATGGGGGTGCCGCACGCGATCACCGTGCACAGCCGCACCCGGCACGGCCGCCAGCACAGCTACCGCGCCAAGTACGAGGGCGCGGTGCCCTACATCCGGCGGCGCCACGCAGAGGCCGAGTCGGACAACGCACGGGAGCGCTACGCCGGCTACATGCGGGAAGTGCCGTGCCTGACCTGCCACGGCGCCCGGCTGAAGCCGAGTTCGCTGGCGGTGACGGTCAGCGGACGGAACATCGCCGAGGTGGCGGCCATGTCGATCGACGAGGTGGCGGCCTTCATGCGGAACCTCGAGCTCAGCGAGCGCGAGCGGCAGATCGCCGAGCGGCTGGTCAAGGAGATCAACGAGCGGCTCCGGTTCCTGCTGGACGTCGGGCTCGACTACCTCTCCCTGTCAAGGCCGGCGGGCAGCCTGTCCGGCGGGGAGGCCCAGCGCATCCGGCTGGCGACCCAGATCGGGTCCGGCCTGGTGGGCGTGCTGTACGTGCTGGACGAGCCGTCCATCGGCCTGCACCAGCGGGACAACCGCCGGCTGATCGACACGCTCGTGCGCCTGCGGGAGCTGGGCAACACCCTGATCGTGGTCGAGCACGACGAGGACACGATCCGCACCGCCGACTGGGCGGTGGACATCGGCCCCGGCGCCGGCGAGCACGGCGGCGAAGTGATCGTCTCCGGCCCGGTGAGCGAGCTGCTGAGCCACCCCGACTCCCTCACCGGCGCGTACCTCTCCGGTCGCCGGACGATCCCCATGCCGGCCCGGCGCCGTCCGGGCACCGGCCGGGTGCTCACCGTGCACGGGGCTGCCGAGCACAACCTGAAGGATGTGACCGTCGACTTCCCGCTCGGCCAGTTCATCGCCGTGACCGGGGTGTCCGGTTCGGGCAAGTCCTCGCTGGTCAACAGCATCCTCTACACCGCGCTGGCGAAGAAGCTCTACAACTCCCACACCGTGCCCGGACGGCACCGTTCGATCACGGGCACCGAGCACATCGACAAGAGCATCCACGTCGACCAGTCCCCGATCGGGCGCACGCCGCGCTCCAACCCTGCGACCTACACCGGCGTGTTCGACCACATCCGCAAGCTGTTCGCCGAGACGCCGGAGGCGAAGGTGCGCGGCTACCAGCCCGGCCGGTTCTCCTTCAACGTGAAAGGCGGGCGCTGCGAGAACTGCGCGGGCGACGGCACGATCAAGATCGAGATGAACTTCCTGCCGGACGTCTACGTCCCCTGCGAGGTCTGCCACGGCGCCCGCTACAACCGGGAGACCCTGGAGGTGCACTACAAGGGCCGAACGATCGCCGAGGTGCTGGACATGCCGATCGAGGAGGCCGTGGAGTTCTTCGCCGCCATCCCGGCGATCGCCCGGCACCTGCGCACCCTCGTCGACGTCGGCCTCGGCTACGTGCGGCTCGGCCAGCCGGCCACGACGCTGTCGGGTGGTGAGGCGCAGCGGGTGAAGCTCGCCTCCGAACTGCAGAAACGCTCCACGGGGCGCACCATCTACGTGCTGGACGAGCCGACCACCGGCCTGCACTTCGAGGACATCCGGAAGCTGCTGAGCGTGCTGCAGAGCCTCGTCGACAAGGGCAACACCGTCGTGGTCATCGAGCACAACCTCGATGTGATCAAGGCTGCGGACTGGGTGATCGACCTCGGTCCCGAGGGTGGTGCCCGCGGCGGCCTGGTGGTCGCCGAGGGCACGCCGGAGGAGGTCGCACAGAACCCGGCCTCGCACACCGGCGCGTTCCTGAGGCCGGTGCTGGCCGGACACGGTGTGCCCGTCAGCCCCGAGCCGGACCTGCTCTCCGTCAGCTGAACCCGCCGGCGGCCAGCCGTGCTGGTGGTCAGGTGATCGTCAGCGTGTCCCCGGAGCGCTCGACCGTTGCCGGGGTGAGCGGTCGCTCGGCCGGGCCGGTCAGCACGGAACCGTCGGCGAGGGAGAAGGTGCTGCCGTGGCGGCCGCAGACGATGGCGGCGTCGGTGACCTGCTGCACCGGAAGCTTCTGATGGCTGCACAGGTAGCTGAACGCCTCGAAGGTGCCCTCCTGCGGCTGCGTCACCACGAACTGGCCCACGATCCGTCCCCCGCCCACCGGGATGTCGGCGACCGGGACGGTGGTTCCCCCTGCGGGCGCGGACCCGGCCGGCGCCCCGCCTGTCGGGCCTGCCCCGGCGCCGCAACCGGCGAGGCAGACCGCCAGGGCGGTGCCTCCGAGGGTCGCCAGCGCGGCACGGCGGGACGGTAACGGCTGCGACTTCATCAGTGGCTCCGATCGAGTGGACTGTGTGAAATGGTAGAACCTTCAACCGCTGCGGGGCTGTGGTGGTCCTGTGAAAGCCGGCCTGGGTGCGGTTTGCTTGGGCAGCGGGCGCGGTTCCGGCGCCGTCGGTGGCGTTGCCTATGCTGACTCGGGTGGAGGAAGGACGCGGCGATGGCTGACCCGGCGAGCTACCGCCCGGCTCCCGGGACCATCCCGACCGGGCCGGGGGTGTACCGCTTCAGCGACGCCCACGGCACGGTGGTCTACGTCGGCAAGGCGATCAACCTGCGGCAGCGGCTCAACTCCTACTTCGCCGATCCGGCGGCGCTGCACTTCCGCACCCAGACGATGGTGCGTACCGCTGCGAAGGTCGAGTGGACGCTGGTGCGCAACGAGCTCGAGGCGCTGCAGCTCGAGTACACGTGGATCAAGGAGTTCGATCCGAGGTTCAACGTCAAGTACCGGGACGACAAGTCCTACCCCTGGGTGGCCGTCACCTGGTCGGAGGAGTTCCCCCGGGTGTTCGTCGGCCGCGGCAGCAAGCGCAAGGGGAACCGGTACTTCGGGCCCTACGCGCAGGCGTGGGCGATCCGCGACACGATCGACTCGCTGCTGCGAGCCTTCCCGATGCGGTCCTGCACCAAGGGCGTCTTCAACAGCGCCCGCGCCTCCGGCCGCCCCTGCCTGATGGGCTACATCGGCAAGTGCTCGGCTCCCTGCGTCGGCCGCATCGACGAACCCGCGCACCGCGCGCTGGTAGAGGACGTGTGCGACTTCCTGGCCGGCCGCACCGGCGCGCTGATCCGGCGGCTCGACACCGAGATGCGGATCGCCTCCACCAACCAGGAGTACGAACGGGCAGCCGTGTTGCGGGACCAGCTGGGGGCGCTCCGGCAGGCCACCGAGCGCAACGCGATCGTGCTGGGGGACGGCACCGACGCCGACGTGGTGGCCCTCGCGGAGGACCCGCTGGAGGTGGCGGTGCAGGTCTTCCACGTGCGCGACGGACGCATCCGCGGCGAGCGGGGCTGGGTTGCAGAACGCAGCGACGACGGCGACACCGGTGAACTGCTGGAGCAGTTCCTGCTCCAGCTCTACGCCGAGCCGGAGGCCGAGATCCCGGCGGAGGTGCTGCTGCCTGCGCTGCCCGCCTCGGGGGAGGTGCTGGCCCAGCTGCTCACCGAGCAGCGCGGCGCGAGGGTTCGGGTCAAGGTGCCCAGGCGTGGCGACAAGGCAGCGCTACTGCAGACGGCAGGGAAGAACGCTGCGGACGCCCTCACCCTGCACAAGGTGCGCCGGGCCAGCGACCTGTCCACCAGGAACCGGGCCCTGGAGGAGCTGCAGCAGGCCCTCGACCTGCCCCAGGTCCCGCTGCGGATCGAGTGCTACGACATCTCACACACCCAGGGCACGGAGGTCGTGGCCTCGATGGTGGTGTTCGAGGACGGGCTCGCCCGCAAGAGCGAGTACCGCCGCTTCATCATCCGTTCGGTGGAGGGCAGCAACGACGTGGCGGCGATGCGCGAGGTGATCACCCGCCGCTTCACCCGGCTCCTGGAGGAACAGCGTCGCGCGGCCGGAGCGGAGGAGGGCCCGCTGCTGGTCGACCCCACCACCGGCGCACCGCGGAAGTTCGCCTACGCGCCGGCGCTGGTGGTGGTGGACGGAGGCGCCCCGCAGGTGGCCGCGGCCGAACGGGCGCTGGCCGACCTCGGCGTGGTCGACGTGGCGCTGTGCGGCCTGGCCAAGCGGCTGGAGGAGGTGTGGCTGCCGGGGGAGGAGTACCCGCTGATCCTGCCGCGGGCCAGCGAGGGCCTCTACCTGCTGCAACGGGTCCGCGACGAAGCCCACCGGTTTGCCATCACCCACCACCGCGGCCGGCGCAGCGCCACCATGGTGGAGTCACTGCTGGACGACGTGCCCGGGCTGGGGGAGATCCGACGCAAGGCCCTCGTGAAGTACTTCGGCTCGTTGCGCAAGCTGCGCGCGGCCACCGTGGCCGAGATCGCCCAGGTGCCGGGCATCGGGCCCCGGACGGCGGCAGCGGTCAAGGACGCCCTGGCGGGGCAGGAGGTGCCGGCCGGCATCAACATGACCACCGGTGAGGTGCTGGAGGACTGAAACGGGCCGGGCGGCGGAATAATGAGCCCATGGACGACCCTGCACCCGTGAGCCTGTTGGTGATCACCGGCATGTCGGGGGCCGGTCGCCGCACCGCGGTCCACGCCCTGGAGGACCTGGGCTGGTTCGTTGTGGACAACCTGCCGCCGAGCCTGCTGCCCGAGTTGATCGGGATCGCAAGGGAGCGCCACTTCAGCCGGGTCGCCGTCGTGCTGGACGTCCGTACCCGTTCGGAGTTCCAGCAGATCCCGACGGCCTTCGCAGAGCTCGGCGCGACGGGCGTGGTGCCGCAGATCCTGTTCCTCGACGCCGGGGACGAGGTGATCGTGCGCAGGCAGGAGTCGGTGCGCAGGCCACTGCCGCTGCAGGGCGCCGGCGGCCTCCTGGACGGCATCCGCAGGGAGCGGGAGCTGCTGGCCGGCCTGCGGGCGAGCGCCGACCTGGTCATCGACACCACCCGGCTCAACGTCCACGAGCTGGCGGCCAGGGTGGCCAAGGCCTACGCCTCGGCGGAGGACCTCGAACTGCAGCTCACGCTGATGTCGTTCGGGTACAAGTTCGGCATCCCGGTCGACGCTGACGTGGTGCTGGACGTCCGCTTCCTGCCGAACCCGCACTGGGTGCCGGCCCTGCGGCCGCAGTCCGGCCTGGCCCAGCCGGTGTCGGCCTACGTGCTCGGCCAGCCAGATGCCGAGCCGTTCCTGCAACACGCCCTTGCCCTGGTCGAGCTGCTCCGTCCCGGCTACCTGCGGGAGGGCAAGCGGCACGCGACCGTTGCGGTGGGCTGCACCGGCGGCAAGCACCGCTCCACCGCCATCGTGGTCGAGCTGTCCCGCCGCCTGGCGGGGCAGGGCGTGCCGACAGAGGTGGTGCACCGCGACCTGGGGATGGAGTGAACGGCTTCAGCGAGCCACCCGCTGTCGTGGCCTTCGGCGGCGGCCACGGCCTCGCGGCCAGCCTGACCGCGCTGCGGCAGCTGACCCACCGGCTCACCGCCGTGGTGACCGTCGCCGATGACGGCGGCTCGTCCGGGCGGTTGCGTGCGGAATTCCCGATCCTTCCCCCGGGAGACCTGAGGATGGCCCTCGCCGCGCTGTGCGGCGACGACCAGGTCGGGCGCGCGTGGGCTGCCGTGCTGCAGTCCCGCTTCCCCGGCGACGGGCCGCTGGGCGGGCACAGCATCGGGAACCTGCTGATCGCCGGACTGTGGCAGGAACTGGCCGATCCCGTGGCCGGGCTGGACATGGTGGCGGCGATGCTGCACGTGGAGGGCCGGGTGCTGCCGATGGCAGCAGTGCCGCTGGTCATCGAGGCCGACGTGATCGGCGCCGACCCGGCCGAGCCGGACGAGGTGACCCGCGTCGTCGGGCAGGAGGCTGTGGCGCTCGCCGCCGGCGAGATCGGTGACGTCCGGCTGGTGCCGGCTGACCCGCCCGCCGTCCCGGAGGCGCTGCACGCGATCCGGGCCGCCGACTACGTGGTGCTGGGGCCGGGGTCCTGGTACTCGTCGGTGATCCCGCACCTGCTGGTGCCGGAGCTGGTGGAGGCGATCCGCGCCAGCCGGGCCAGGCGGGTGCTCACGCTCAACCTTGTGCCCACCGTCGACGAGACCCCGGCGTACACCGCCTCCCGGCACATCGAGGTGCTGGCGGAGCACGCGCCGGAGCTGCGTCTGGACGTGGTGGTGGCCGACCCTTCGTTCGCTGCGGACGACCCCCACCTGACGGCCTACGTCGAGTCGCTCGGCGCGCGGCTGGTGGTTGCCCCGGTACGGATGCGGGACGGCTCGGCCAGGCACGACCCCCACCTGCTGGCCGCGGTCTATGCCGGGATCATGGGTCTGTAGGCTTAGCCCACCCGTCGGCGAACCGCGAAAGGCAACACGGCAGAACATGGCAATGACGCAGCAGGTGAAGTCGGAGCTGGCCACCCTGGAGGTGACCAAGCCCGAGCTGCGGAAGGCCGAGGTGGCCGCGCTGCTGCGGTTCGCGAACGGCCTGCACATCGCCGGCGGCCGGATCGTCGTGGAGGCCGAGCTCGACACCGGGGCTGCCGCCCGTCGGTTGCGCACCGCCATCGGCGAGCTCTTCGGCTTCAACAGCGAGTTCGTCGTGATCACCGGTAGCGGCCTGCGCCGGGGCACCCGTTACGTCGTCCGGCTGATCCGGGACGGCGAGTCGCTGGCGCGGCAGACCGGGCTCATCGACGGGCGCGGGCGTCCCGTCCGGGGGTTGCCGGTGCAGGTCGTCAGCGGCGGCCTCGACGTCTCCGTGGCTGCCTGGCGGGGGGCGTTCCTCGCCCACGGCTCGCTCACCGAGCCGGGCCGCTCGATGGCCCTCGAGGTGACCTGTCCGGGGTCCGAGGCCGCGCTGGCGCTGGTCGGAGCGGCGCGCCGGCTCGGGATCGGCGCGAAGGCGCGGGAGGTGCGGGGCATCGACCGGGTGGTGATCCGCGACGGCGACGCGATCTCGGCGATGCTGACCAGGTTGGGCGCGCACGAGTCGGTGCTGGCGTGGGAGGACCGCAGGATGCGCCGCGAGGTGCGCGCGTCCGCCAACCGGCTGGCGAACTTCGACGACGCGAACCTGCGCCGCTCCGCACGCGCAGCCGTGGCCGCGGGCGCCCGGGTGAAGCGGGCGCTGGAGATCCTCGGCGACGACATCCCCCAGCACCTGCTGGAGGCCGGCCGGCTGCGCCTCGAACACAAGCAGGCGAGCCTCGAGGAACTCGGGCAGCTGCACGTCCCGCCCCTGACCAAGGACGCTGTGGCCGGCCGGATCCGGCGGCTGCTGGCCACAGCGGACAAGCGTGCCGAGGAACTCGGCGTCCCCAACACCGAGGCCGGCCTCACCCCCGACCTGCTAGACGACGACGCGTGACCGGCGTCGGCCGGTCGAGCGGGTGGATTCGGGCGGCATCCTGACCCGAATCCCGGGGGGGCACCTGCACGTTGGTCCGGATCGGATCGAGGGCGTTCTGGGCAGCCCCCGAACCGCTAGGGTGGAACCGTACACAGCAGGGTTTCACCCCGCCCGCTGGACGCCATTCGCAAAGGAGACCTTCACCAATGACCGTCAAGGTTGGCATCAACGGCTTCGGCCGGATCGGCCGCAACTACTTCCGCGCTCTGGTTGCCTCGGGCGCCGATCTGGATGTGGTTGCAGTCAACGACCTCACCGACAACAAGACCCTCGCGCACCTGCTCAAGTACGATTCGATCCTCGGCCGGTTCCCCGGTGAGGTGTCGTACGACGACGACGCCCTCTGGGTGGACGGCAAGGAGATCAAGGCGTTCGCCGAGCGGGATCCCGCCGCGCTGCCCTGGGGCGAGCTGGGCGTTGACATCGTGATCGAGTCCACCGGCTTCTTCACCGACGCCACCAAGGCCAAGGCGCACATCGACGCCGGCGCCAAGAAGGTGATCATCTCCGCCCCGGCGAAGAACGAGGACATCACGATCGTCATGGGCGTCAACGACGACCAGTACGACGCCGCAGCGCACACGATCATCTCCAACGCCTCGTGCACCACCAACTGCCTGGCGCCGATGGCGAAGGCGCTCAACGACGGCCTCGGCATCGTCAAGGGCCTGATGACCACCATCCACGCCTACACCCAGGACCAGAACCTGCAGGACGGCCCGCACTCCGATCTGCGTCGCGCCCGCGCTGCGGCCCTGAACATGGTGCCCACCTCCACCGGTGCTGCCAAGGCCATCGGCCTGGTGCTGCCCGAGCTGAAGGGCAAGCTCGACGGCTACGCGATGCGCGTCCCCACCCCGACCGGCTCCGCCACCGACCTCACGTTCGAGGCCTCGCGCGAGACCACCGTCGAGGAGGTCAACGCGATCGTCAAGGCCGCCGCGGAGAGCGAGGCGATGAAGGGCAAGCTGGTCTACACCGAGGACCCGATCGTGTCCAAGGACATCGAGACCGACCCCGCATCCTGCATCTTCGACGCCAAGCTGACCAAGGTCATCGGCAACCAGGTGAAGGTGCTCGGCTGGTACGACAACGAGTGGGGCTACTCCAACCGGCTGGTCGACCTGACCGCCCTGGTCGGCTCCAAGCTCTGATGATCCACGACGGGTCGGTCCGCACTGCGGGCCGGCCCGTCGCTTTCTGAACAGAAGAGAGGCAAGAGTGAAATCAGTAGAAGACCTCGGTGACCTCCGGGGGAAGCGGGTGCTGATCCGCTGCGACTTCAACGTGCCGCTGGAAGGCGAGACCATCACCGATGATGGCCGGATCCGTGCGGCCCTGCCGACCCTCACGCAGCTGCGCGAAGCCGGCGCGAAGGTGGTCGTGATGGCCCACCTCGGCCGGCCGAAGGGGAAGGTGAACCCGGAGTTCTCGCTCGCGCCGGTGGCGCGGCGCCTGGGCGAGCTGCTCGGGGCCGAGGTGAAGCTCGCCACCGACGTCGTCGGCGAGAGCGCCGCCGCAACGGTCGATGGGCTGGCCGAGGGCGAGGTTGCCCTGCTGGAGAACGTCCGCTACGAGCCGGCCGAGGAGTCCAAGGTCGACTCCGAGCGCGAGGAGCTGGCGGCCAGGTACGCGGCCCTCGGTGACGTGTTCGTCTCCGACGGCTTCGGCGTCGTGCACCGCAAGCAGGCCTCGGTCTACGACGTGGCCAAGCTGCTCCCGAATGCTGCCGGCTCGCTGGTGAAGAAGGAGGTGGAGGTCCTCAAGCGCCTCACCGAGACCCCGGACAGCCCCTACGTCGTCGTGCTGGGCGGGGCCAAGGTCGCAGACAAGCTCGGCGTGATCGACAACCTGCTCGCGGTCGCGGACACGCTGGTGATCGGCGGCGGCATGGCCTACACCTTCCTCAAGGCCAAGGGCTACGAGGTGGGCACTTCGCTGCTCGACCCGGAGAAGGTCGACACCTGCGCCGGCTACCTCGAGCAGGCTGCGGCTGCCGGCAAGCAGATCCTGCTGCCGGTGGACGTGCGGGTGGTAGACGAGCTGGACATCCCCAACCGCACCGCCAGCGAGGTGAGCATCGTCGCGGCGGACGCCATCCCGGCCGACTACGAGGGTGCGGACATCGGCCCGCAGACCGAGGCGCTGTTCGCCGACGCCATCGCCGGTGCGGCCACGGTGTTCTGGAACGGCCCGATGGGCGCGGCAGAGATCCCGGAACTCGCCAGCGGCACCGAGGCGGTCGCCCGCGTGCTCGCCTCCTCCCACGGGTTCTCCGTTGTCGGTGGCGGCGACTCTGCTGCCGCCGTGCGCAACCTCGGCTTCGCCGACGAGGCCTTCGGTCACATCTCGACCGGTGGCGGGGCCTCCCTTGAATACCTCGAGGGCAAGGTGCTCCCGGGTCTCGCTGTCCTTGAAGGAGAGAACTGACATGGCTCGCAAGCCGCTGATGGCCGGCAACTGGAAGATGAACCAGAACCACGTCGAGGCTGCCGGCCTCGTGCAGAAGCTCGCCTGGACGCTGGCCGATGCCAAGTACGACGCGGAGAAGTGCGAGGCGGCGGTGATCGTCCCGTTCACCGACCTGCGCACGGTGCAGACGCTCATCGAGGGTGACAAGCTGCCGCTGAAGTACGGCGCCCAGGACGTCTCCGTGCACGCCTCCGGCGCCTACACCGGCGAGATCTCCGCCGACATGCTGGCCAAGCTCAACTGCTCCTATGTCGTCGTCGGGCACTCCGAGCGGCGTGAGTACCACGGCGAGACCGACCAGCTGATCGGGGCCAAGGCCAAGGTCGTGTTCGCGGCCGGCATGACCCCGATCGTGTGCGTCGGCGAGGTGCTCGACATCCGCAAGGAGGGCACCCACGTCGAGTTCGTGCTCGGCCAGGTGGAGGCGTGCCTCGACGGCCTCACCGCCGAGCAGGTGGCCGCGCTCGTGATCGCCTACGAGCCGGTCTGGGCGATCGGCACCGGCGAGGTGGCGACGCCGGAGGACGCGCAGGAGGTCTGTGGCGCGATCCGCCGCTACGTCGCGGAGACCTTCGGGGAGGCGACCGCCGAGGCCGTCCGCATCCAGTACGGCGGCTCGGTGAAGGCCGGCAACGTCGTCGAGATCATGGCGCAGCCAGACGTGGACGGCGCCCTGGTGGGTGGGGCGAGCCTGAACGCCGAGGAGTTCGCGAAGATCGTCCTGTTCTATTCGGCCAGCTGACGCCGCTCTCGGTTGTTCCAGGGTCTGACGGCGACCGGGCGCGAGCCCGGTCGCCGTTTAGTTCGTGCGGCGCTGCGTGGGTTAGGATTCTCGGCGTGACTTTGCTTCCCATGACGACCTGGCCGATCGTGGCGCTTTCCATCGTCCTGATCCTCACCAGCCTCGTTCTGGCCCTGTTCATCCTGCTGCACAAGAGCCGCGGCGGAGGCATGTCGGACCTGTTCGGCGGAGGCATGTCCACAGGCATGGGCGGCACCTCCGTCGCCGAGCGCAACCTCGACCGGCTGACCATCACCGTCGGGGTGGTGTGGCTCGCGGCTGTCCTCGGGCTGCTGGTGCTCTACCGGTTCTTCCCCGAAGTAGGGGTCCTGGGCTGAGGCCCGCCGTAACTTCCGAGCAAGGAGCAAATACCAGTGGTTGGTGGTAGCGCGATTCGCGGCAGTCGGGTTGGTGCCGGTCCGATGGGGGAGGCCGAGCGCGGGGACGCGGCGCCACGGCTGTACGTCTCCTACTTCTGCGCGAACCGGCACGAGACGCGTCCGGCGTTCGCCGCCGACGCGGTGGTGCCGGACACGTGGGACTGCCCCCGGTGCGGGCTGCCGGCGAACCTCGATTCGGAGAACCCGCCGCCCCCGCCGAAGATCCAGCCCTACAAGACCCACCTGGCGTACGTGAAGGAGCGGCGCACCGACGCCGAGGCCGTCGCCATCCTGGCCGAGGCGCTGGACGCGCTGCGGGCGCGCCGGGCCGCCGGCGAGGTCATCTACTGAAGTCCACGCCCCGCGCCCGGCCGATGGCCGGGCACCGGCTACAGCGTGCAGTCGAAGTAGGGCAGTTGCTCGGCTGCGGCCTGGTCCACCAGCCACAGCGTGCGCTCCTGTCCGGCCACCCGTCCGGCCGGCAACGTGGTGTCCCCGGCCAGCGCGCGGACGAGCGCGTTGGCCTTCTCCGCGCCGCTGACCACGAACCAGACCTCCCTTGAGGTGTTCAGCGTGGGGACGGTCAGGCTGATCCGCTCCGGCGGCGGCTTCGGCGCATCGCTGACCCCGATCACCGACTGGGTGGTCGGCTCGCTCGACGGGTGGTCGGGGAAGATCGAAGCGACGTGCCCGTCGGGTCCCATGCCCAGCAGGCACAGGTCGAACCGGGTCTCCCCGAGCTCCTTGGCATACGTGGCCGCCGATGCGGCCGCGTCCACCACACCGTCAGCGCTGGGCATGGGGTGGGTGCGGGCCGGGTCGAGCGGGAAGTGCCTGGCCAGCAGCGCCAGGGCTGGGCCGGCGTTGCGCTCGGGGTCGTCTGTCGGCAGGAACCGCTCGTCACCCCACCACAGCTCAAGGCGTGCCGGGTCGAGCTCCGAGCCCGAGACGAGCTCGCCGAGGCGGCGGTACAGCTCCAGCGCGATCCGGCCACCGGTGAGGCACAGCTGCGCGACCCTGCCGTCCGCCTGCAGCTCGACCAGCGTGGCCAGGAGCCTGGCGGCGGCGCGGTCGGCGAGGTCCTCGGGGTCGGCGTGGCGGACCACCTGGGGCTGGGCGCCGCTCATGCGCGACCACCAGAACGTTCCGCCGCGCGATCGAGGCGGCGCACGAGAGCTGCCATGGCCTCAGCGTAGATCGGATCGTCGTCGAGGCGGCGCAGCTCCTCAGCCAGCAGCGTGTTCAAGTCCCTTCGGGGCAGCGCCACCAGCCGCTGGGGCAGGCCCGGGGCGGAGAACCGGGCCAGGTTGCCGTCGGTACGGGCCACCTGGATCTCGTCTGTGTCCGACGCCAGCACGACGCCGGTGATCCCGACCCCGGGACGCTGCCGGTCGACGTTCACCGGCACGTCCAGCCGGTCGGACAGCCACGCAGCCAGCAGCGTGCCGGCGGCGTTCTCCGGCGCTGCCGAGACGGTCGCGCTGGAGACGTCCATCGGGTAGGCGTCCAGGGCAGCTGCCAGCAGCCCCCGCCACCTGGTGAGCCGGGTCCAGGTGAGGTCGGTGTCGCCGGGACAGTAGTTGCGGGCCCGCACCTCGAGGGCTGCCAGCGGGTCGGGGTCGCCCATGGCGTCGGTGATCCGGCGGGTGCCGAGGCGCCCGATCTGGTCCTGGGCCGGAGCTGCCGGGGACCGGCCCGACCACCAGACGATCACGGGCAGGTCCGGCAGCAGCAGGGGCAGCACGACCGTGTCGCGGTGCCGCTGGAGCTGGCCGTGGAACTTGCAGCTGATGATCTCGCCGGGGGCGTCCTCGCCGGCGCGCACGACCACGTCCATCCGGTCGGCCCGGGCGCGGCCGTTGGTCAGCAGGATGATCCGGGACGGGTGTTCCCTGCCGGCCTCGATGCAGGCGGACAACGCCTGGTCGTAGTCGGCGAGCTCCGCCAGGACGACCAGGGTGAACACCATTCCCGACGTGGAGCCGAGGTTGTGCCGCGCCGAGCTGATCGCGCCCTGCACCTCGGCAACGCTGGTGTCGGTGAGGTTGACGATCATCGGCAGCTCCCATCCCTTCGCGCGCCGGTCACGGCCGGCGCCAGCTGAACCCGTCGCGGGCCAGCATTTCGGTGGCTGACTTCGGTCCCCAGGTGCCCGCCGGGTAGTGCTCGGGCTGGGTCTCCCGGCCGGCCCAGTGGCCCAGCACCGGGTCGAGCAGCTCCCAGGAGAGCTCCACCTCCTCAGGCTGGGGGAACAGCGGCTCCGAGCCCAGCAGGACGTCCAGCAGCAGCCGCTCGTAGGCCTCCGGGCTGGACTCCGCGAACGAGGTGCCGTAGCCGAAGTCCATGTTCACGTCGCGCAACTCCATCGGCGTCGCCGGCACCTTCGCCCCGAACCGCAGCGTGATCCCCTCGTCCGGCTGGATCCGCAGCACCAGCGCGTTGGTGCCGAGCGTGCGCACGTCGGTGCCCGTGAACGGCACGTGGGGTGCCGGCCGGAGGTTCAGCGCCACCTCGGTGACCCGGCGGGGCAGGCGCTTCGCCGCGCGCAGGTAGAACGGCACACCGGCCCACCGCCGGTTGTCGATGTCCACCCGGATCGCTGCGTAGGTCTCGGTGCGGGAGTCGCCGGGGATGCCGGCCTCCTCGAGGTAGCCGGCCACCTCCCGCCCGCCGGCCCAGCCGGGACCGTACTGGCCCCGCGCAGTGTGCGCGTCCAGGTCGCGGGGGGTCCTTGCCGCTGCCAGCACCTTGCGCTTCTCCGTGCTGAGTCCGTCGGCCCGGAACGACGCCGGTTCCTCCATCGCGGTCAGGGCGAGCAGCTGGAGCAGGTGGTTCTGGATGACGTCGCGGGCTGCGCCGATGCCGTCGTAGTAGCCGGCCCGGCCCTCGATCCCGATGTCCTCGGCCATCGTGATCTGGACGTGGTCGATGTAGTTGCGGTTCCAGATCGGCTCGAACATCGTGTTCGCGAACCGGAACGCGAGCAGGTTCTGGACGGTCTCCTTGCCCAGGTAGTGGTCGATGCGGAACACGCTGTCCGGCTGGAACGCCCTGGACAGCCTGCGCTCCAGCTGCCGGGCGCTGGCCAGGTCGTGGCCGAACGGCTTCTCCACCACCACCCGGCGCCAGGAACCCCTGGGCCGGGCGGAAAGGCCATGGCGGCGCAGCTGGGCCACGGCGGTGTCGAAGGCCGCCGGGGGAACCGACAGGTAGAAGGCGTGGTTGCCGCCGGTGCCCTGGCTCTGGTCGAGCTCGGCGAGGGTGTCCTTCAGCTGCTCGAACGCTGCGTTGTCGCCCAGCTCGCCCGGGACGAACCGGATGCCTTCCAACAATTGCCGCCAGACATCCTCGCGAAAACCGGTGCGTGCGTGCCGTCGCACCGACTCAGCGACCAGTTCTGCAAAATGTTCGGCGGCCCAATCCCTGCGCGCGAAACCGACCAGCCCGAACCCCGGGGGCAACAATCCGCGGTTGGCTAGGTCGTACACCGCCGGCAACAGCTTCTTGCGGGCCAGGTCGCCGGTGACCCCGAACAGCACCAGCGCCGACGGACCGGCCATGCGCGGCAGCCGCCGGTCGCGCTGGTCACGCAGTGGGTTCATCTCCCAGACTGTACAAGCCGGTCGCCGCGGCCAGCAGGGCGTGGCCACTACACTGCTCAGACCTTGGGAGAAGGAGTCGGATGAGACCAGCCGGGGAGGGTGCCCCGCTCGCCGCAGCGGCGCCCCACGATTGGCGTGCGGTGGCCTCGGCCTACGTCGGCCTGGCCAAGCCCCGGATCATCGAACTGCTGCTGGTGACGACGGTGCCGGCCATGTTCCTCGCTGCCGGCGGGTTCCCGCCCTGGCAATTGGTGGTCTGGACCCTGGTGGGCGGCACAGCTGCAGCCGCCAGCGCCAACGTCTTCAACTCGGTGCTGGACGCCGACATCGACGCCCGGATGCGGCGGACGCACCGCCGGCCCATGCCGCGCGACCTGGTCACCCCTGGCCGGGCGATCGCCTTCGGTGCAGTGCTCGGCATCGCCGCGACACTGGTGCTCGGCTTCGGCGCGAACTGGCTCTCGGCCACCCTGGCGCTGGCCGCCAACCTGTACTACGTCTTCGTCTACACCCTCGCGCTGAAGCGGCGCACGGCGCAGAACATCGTCTGGGGCGGGATCGCCGGCTGCTTCCCGCCCCTGATCGGGTGGACCGCCGTGACCGGCTCCGTCGCGTGGACGCCGCTGGTGCTGTTCGCGATCGTGTTCGCCTGGACGCCGCCGCACACCTGGGCGTTGGCGCTGCGCTACCGGGAGGACTACCAGAACGCCCACGTGCCGATGCTGCCGGTGGTGGCCCCGCCGGTGACGGTGGGCTGGCGGATCCTGGCCTACAGCCTGCTGACGGTCGGGGTGAGCCTGCTGCTCTGGCCGGTGGCCGGGACGGGCTGGCTCTATCCGGCGGTGGCCCTGGCCGCCGGCGCTGCGATGCTCGCCGAGTCGGTGGTGCTGCTCCTGCGGGCCCGCGCCGGGCTCACCGACGCCGCGCTGAAGCCCATGCGCCTGTTCCACCTGTCCAACAGCTACCTGGCCGTGGTGTTCATCGCTGCCGCGGTGGACCCGCTGCTGTTCTAGGCCTCAGCTCTCCTCGGAGCTTCCCGCCTGCCCCTTCGCCGCCGCGACGGGAGCGGTGATCGCCCGGTCGCCGGGCGTTGGCTCGGCCCGGGTCAGCCACCACAGGTGCGCGATCGCCGCGGTGAACAGGGCGGTGCCGAGCATGTGCGCCGCGACCAGCGCCGGGGGCAGGCCGAGGTAGTACTGGGTGTAGCCGACCGCGGCCTGGAACCCCTCCACGGCCACCACCAGCAGCACGGCGCGCAGGAGCGCCGGCTGGTGGCGCACCAGCCAGGCCAGCGCGAGGGTGGCGAGCACCACCACCCAGATGGTCAGCGAGTGCAGGCGGGCCGTGGCCTCCAGGTCGAGGCCGCTGCGGGCAGCGCCGCCGTCACCGGAGTTCGGCCCGGCCCCGGTCACGACCACGCCGAGCAGCATGCCCAGCACACCCACCCAGAACACCACGACCGCGAGCAGCCGGGGAGTCCCGGCCAGCGGCTCCGGCCGCACGGGCCGGGCCTCGTGCACCATCAGTACGCAGACCACGATCAGCACGATCGAGACCACCATGTGCAGGCCGACCACCCACGGGTTGAGCAGGGTGAGCACCGACACCCCGCCGATCACGGCCTGCACCGGGATCCCGAGCGCAGCCACCAGGGCCAGGCGCCGCAGCCGGCGCCGCGGGCGCCCGGCAGCCGTCCGGGCCCGGACGGCTGCGAGAAAGGTGCCGATGGCGATGGCGACCAGCGCGAAGGTCAGCAGCCGGTTGCCGAACTCGATGAAGGCGTGCCCACCGGCCTCCGGGTGCGGCACGTAGGAGCCTGGCTCGCACTGCGGCCAGGTGCTGCAACCCAGCCCGGAGCCGGTCACCCGCACCAGCCCGCCGGTGACCACCAGCCCCATGTTGGCCAGCAGCGAAGCCACCGTCCAGCGGCGCAGGGCTGCGGGGGAGTTCAGTAGGTCCATCGGAACACCTTCCTGGCGAGGACGAGGGCGCCAACGGCCCAGAGCGAGACGACCAGGGCCGGCCACGGGTCCACGCCGCCGGTCGCCCAGTGCCGCAGGCTCTCCGCGAGCGCGGCTGTCGGCAGCCCCGCCAGCCACGGCTGGGCCCAGCCGGGGAAGGCCGCCACCGGGAGGAGCAGGCCCCCGGCGGCGCCCAGGAGGTAGACCAGGTTGGAGAGCCCGAGGGTCAGTTCGGCGGAGGCCGACCCGGCCAGCGCGAGGCCCAGCGCGGAGAAGGCGAGCAGCGCCACCGGCACCACGACCGCGACGATCAGGGTCTGGGCGGGGTCGGGCCGGGGCCGCCAGCCCGCGGCCAGCCCGGCCAGGGTGAGCACAGCTGCCTGCGCCACCGCCACCAGCCCGATGCCAAGAGCCTTGCCCAGCAGCAGGTCGACCCGCCGCAGGGGGCTGCCGACCAGGCGTTCCAGCACGCCGTAGCGGCGCTCGAAGCCGGTGAGGATGGCCAGCGAGGTGAACCCGGTGGACCACACCCCGAGGGCGATCACCGAGGCGACGAACGGTTCGGTTGCGATCCCCAGGCCGGGGCCGACGGCGGCATGGGCGACGATCAGCCCGAGGGGGATCGCCAGGGCCAGCAGCAGCTGCTCGCCGTTGCGCGCGAGCAGGCGCAGCTCCATCAACGCGTGCCGCCACACCCGCAGCCCGCGGGGCACCGCCACCGCGGCCGGGGTGAGGTCGAGCGCGCTCGCGCGTGGGGCGTTCATGCTTCGGGAGTCCTGGCTGCGCCCGGTCCGGTCAGTTCGAGAAAGACCTGCTCGAGGCTACGTCCTCCGGTGAGGGCGGCCACCGTGCCGGCCGCCACCACCCTCCCGGAATCGAGCAGCGTGACGCGGTCGGCCAGTTGCTCGGCCTCGTCCATCGCGTGGGTGGTGAGCACCACGGCGACACCGGCTGCCCGCAGCTGGCCGACCAGGCCCCAGACCTGGCGCCTCACGTGCGGGTCCAGGCCGGCGGTGGGTTCGTCGAGGAACACCAGCTCCGGCCGGCCGACGATCGCTGCGGCGAGGTTCACCAGTTGCTGCTGGCCACCGGACAGCCGCCGGTAGGCGGTGTCGGCGAAGGGCTCGATACCGAGGGTGGCCAGCAGCAGCGCCGGCGGCAGCGGAGTGGTGTAGAGCGAGGCGAGGTAGGCCAGCAACTCCCGCGGCTTGACCCCGGACCAGGCGCCGGCCGCCTGCGGCAGCAGGCCCACCCGGTCGTTGGCGCCGGGCGCGCCGGCCGACCGGCCCAGCACCTCGATCCGGCCGGCGTCGACGCCGACGAGGCCGAGGCAGCACCGGATCATCGTGGTCTTGCCGGCTCCGTTCGGCCCGAGCAGGGCGCTCACCTCACCGCGGGCTGCAGTGAACCGGAGTCCCGCCAGCACCTGCCTGCCCCCGAGCCGCACCGAGACGTCGGTGAGGGCGAGGGCAGGGCTGGAGGACACCATTTCAGTCTAGGGAAACGCGCGACTGCCCGGCCCCAGGCGGGACCGGGCAGTCGTTGCGTGCGTCAGGTCAGACGCGCTCGGGGGTTGCGATCGCCTCCGTGGAGGTCGGTGCGGTCACCCCTGCGGTGAGCTCGCCCTCGGGACTGGTGTCCTTCAGGTAGGCGAAGTCGGCCGCGGTGAGCATCGGCTGGTCGATCCTCATGCCGTAGAACGAACGCCACACCATGTAGAGGCTGGCCCCGCCGAACACCACTGCCAGCACGGCGTTGATCGCCGGGTTGGAGATGATGATCGACAGCTCGATGGCGAGCATGCCGAACAGGGTGGTGAACTTGATCACCGGGTTCAGGGCCACGCTGGAGGTGTCCTTGAACGGGTCGCCGACGGTGTCGCCCACGATCGAGGCGTCGTGCAGGTCGGTGCCCTTGGCCTTCAGGTCCACCTCGACGATCTTCTTCGCGTTGTCCCAGGCGCCACCGGCGTTGGCCATGAAGATGGCCTGGTAGAGCCCGAAGATGGCGATCGAGATCAGGTAGCCGATGAAGAAGAACGGCTCGACGAACGCGAACGCCAGCGTGGCGAAGAAGATGCCGAGGAAGATGTTGAACATCCCCTTCTGCGCGTACTGGGTGCAGATCTCGACGACCTTCCGCGAGTCCTTCACGGAAGCCTTGGTCGAGTTCTCCAGGTCGATGTTCTGCTTGATGAACTCGACCGCCCGGAACGAACCGGTGGTGACCGCCTGGGTCGAGGCCCCGGTGAACCAGTAGATGACCGCGCCGCCGGTGATCAGGCCCAGCAGGAACGGCACGTGCAGCAGCGAGAGGTTCTCGATGCCGGTGGTCAGGCCGTTGGTGAGGCCCATGATGATCGAGAAGATCATCGTGGTGGCGCCCACCGCCGCGGTGCCGATCAGCACCGGCTTGGCGGTCGCCTTGAAGGTGTTGCCCGCGCCGTCGTTGGCCTCCAGCAGGTACTTCGCCCGCTCGAAGTTCGGCTTGATGCCGTAGTCGCGCTGCAGCTCCTCGGTGATGCCGGGAACCGACTCGATCTGCGACAGCTCGAAGACCGACTGGGCGTTGTCGGTGACCGGGCCGTAGGAGTCGACCGCGATGGTCACCGGGCCCATGCCGAGGAAGCCGAAGGCCACCAGGCCGAGGGCGAACACGCCCGGGGCCAGCATGATGCCGCCGGCGGCGAGGTTGTTCGGGTCGATCTCGGGGATCAGCGTCGAGACGCCGAACGCCCCGGCCATGAGCGCGACGATCGCGATGCCCAGCCAGTACGCCGAGAAGTTGCCCGCGACCAGGCCGGAGAGGATGTCCAGCGAGGCGCCACCCTCCTTGGCCGACTTCACGACCTCCTCGGTGTGCTTGGCCTTCACGCCGGTGAACACCTTGACCAGCTCGGGGATGACCGCGCCGGCCAGCGTGCCGAAGCTGATGATCAGGCTGAGCTGCCACCACAGGTTGGTGTTGCCACCGATGTCGGGGATGAGCATCGCGGAGATCACGAAGGTGAGCACGATCGAGACGATCGAGGTGATCCACACCAGCGAGGTGAGCGGGGTCTCGAACTCCATCTCGTCCGCGTTGCCGTACTTCGACTTCGCCCACAGGCTGTTGCCGAAGTAGGACAGCGCCGACGCGACCAGCATGATCGCGCGGATGAAGAAGATCCAGACCAGGAAGTGCGCCTGCAGGTCGGCCTGGACACCGAGCAGGATGAAGGTGATCAGGGCGACGCCGGTGACGCCGTAGGTCTCGAAGCCGTCAGCGGACGGGCCCACCGAGTCGCCGGCGTTGTCACCGGTGCAGTCGGCGATGGTGCCGGGGTTGCGCGGGTCGTCCTCGCCGATCTTGAACACGATCTTCATCAGGTCCGAACCGATGTCGGCGATCTTGGTGAAGATGCCGCCGGCGATCCGCAGCGCCGAGGCGCCGAGGGACTCACCGATCGCGAAGCCGAGGAAGCAGGCCGTGGCGATGTCGGCCGGCAGGAACATCATGATCGCCAGCATCATGATCAGCTCGGTGCTGATCAGCACCATGCCGACGCTCATGCCCGAGCGCATCGGGATGTTGTAGACGTTGAACGGCTTGCCCTCGAGCGAGGCGAAGGCCGTGCGCGAGTTCGCGAAGGTGTTCAGCCGGATGCCGTACCACGCGATGCCGTAGGAGCCGGCCATGCCGATGATCGCGAAGAGCAGCACGATCACGACCCGGCCCCAGCCGCCGGTGGTGTTGAGGAAGCCGAAGTAGACGAAGATCACGGCGCCGATGAAGGCGAACAGCAGCATCAGGAACTTGCCCTGCTGCAGCAGGTAGGCCTTGCAGGTCTCGTAGATCAACTCGGAGACCTCGCGCATCGACTGGTGCACCGGAAGGTTCTTCAGCTTCATGTAGCTGACCAGGCCGAAGGCGAAACCGCCGACGCAGATGAACAGGCCGAGCAGGAGGAGGTACCAGCCGTTGATGCCGCCGACCGGCACGTGCAGGTCGGGCAGGGGCAGGTCGAACTCACTCTTGTGGCCGGAGTGCCCGGGCTCGCCGGTGCCGCCGGTGGAGCAGGCGGTCAGGGTCAGTGCGAACAGCCCGAACAACACGTACAGGACCGACCGCACGCGGCCGCGCGGTCTTCCTGTGGCTGGTTGGGTATCGAGCGAGGGAGTCGTCACGATGCTTCCTTCAGGTGTCTAGTGTTTCTGTGGATGACTCGTCACCTTTGACAAGACAAAGTCACCGCCAGCACTCTACGACTCCGCGTCGTAGTAGTGCCACACGGCCGAGGTTTGGAAGTCGCGCGCGTCGCCGTCCCAGTTGTGCACCCCTGAGTTGAGTGCTGGCGGCAATAAGGTAAGAATGGTGTTGTGAAAAGCGAGCCCGGGTTCGAAGCGGACGAGGCGGTGGTGGCGGCCGAGCAGAGCGCCGCAGACGCCTCCACCCGCAGCCGCGTGGCGCGCTCGATCCTCAAGCACGGGCCGTCGACCGCCAACGAGCTGGCCAAGCGGCTGAGCCTCACCCCGGCTGCCGTGCGGCGGCACCTGACCGTGCTCGCCAGCCTCGGGCAGGTCACCGGCCGGCAGCAGCGGGTGTACGGGCAGCGTGGCCGGGGCCGTCCGGCCCAGGTGTTCGCGCTCACCGACGCCGGCCGCGCGGAGTTCTACCAGGCTTACGACCGGCTGGCGATCCACGCGCTGGAGTACCTGCAGCAGGTGGGCGGGGACGCGGCGGTGGACGCCTTCGCCAACCAGGTCGCAGACCAGGTGGCGGCAAGGTTCGAGACCATCGCCGGGGAATACGACACCCCGACCGAGGCGTTGGTTGAAGCGTTGACCGCCGAGGGCTTCGTGGCTTCACTGCAGCCTGTCGCCTCCGGCGTGCAGCTGTGTCAGTACCACTGTCCGGTCGCCCACGTGGCGGCAGAGTTCCCGCAGCTGTGCGAGGCGGAGACCCGCACCTTCGCGCTGCTGCTGGACTCCCATGTGCAGCGGTTGGCGACCATCGCCCACGGCGACGGGGTGTGCACCACCCACGTGCCGCGGCCGGTGCAGCCGGCTCCGTACCGAACCGATCCAGGAAGGGCCGAACGATGACCTCAACCGCTCCCGCCGCACCCGGGCTGGGTGCCACCCAGGAAGAGCACCTGCAGGCGCTCGGCCAGTACCAGTACGGGTGGCGCGACTCCGACGTCGCGGGCGCCAGCGCGCAGCGCGGCCTGAACCCGGACGTGGTGCGCAACATCTCCGCGCTCAAGAACGAGCCGGAGTGGATGCTGAACCTCAGGCTGAAGGCCCTGAAGCTGTTCGACCGCAAGCCGATGCCCGCGTGGGGGGCCGAGCTGGACGGGATCGACTTCGACAACATCAAGTACTTCGTGCGCTCCACCGAGAAGCAGGCCCAGACCTGGGACGACCTGCCCGACGACATCAAGCGCACCTATGACCGGCTGGGCATCCCCGAGGCCGAGAAGATGCGGCTCGTGGCCGGCGTGGCGGCCCAGTACGAGTCCGAGGTGGTCTACCACAAGATCAACGAGGAGCTCGAGCGCCAGGGCGTGATCTTCCTCGACACCGACACCGGCCTGAAGGAGCACCCCGAGCTCTTCGAGGAGTACTTCGGCTCGGTGATCCCCGTGGGCGACAACAAGTTCGCTTCGCTGAACAGCGCGGTGTGGTCGGGGGGCTCGTTCATCTACGTGCCCAAGGGCGTCCACGTGTCCATCCCGCTGCAGGCCTACTTCCGGATCAACACCGAGAACATGGGCCAGTTCGAGCGCACGCTGATCATCGCCGACGAGGGCTCCTACGTGCACTACGTCGAGGGCTGCACCGCGCCGATCTACTCCTCCGACTCGCTGCACTCAGCCGTGGTGGAGATCATCGTCAAGAAGAACGCCCGGGTGCGCTACACCACCATCCAGAACTGGTCGACGAACGTGTACAACCTCGTCACCAAGCGCGCCACCTGCGAGGAGGGCGCGACCATGGAGTGGATCGACGGCAACATCGGCTCCAAGGTGACGATGAAGTACCCGGCGGTCTACCTGCTCGGTGAGCACTCCCGCGGCGAGACCCTCTCGATCGCGTTCGCAGGCGAGGGCCAGCACCAGGACGCCGGCTCCAAGATGGTGCACGCCGCCCCGCACACCTCGTCCTCGATCATCTCCAAGTCGGTGGCCAGGAGTGGCGGCCGGGCGTCCTACCGGGGCCTCGTGCAGGTGCAGGAGGGTGCCCACCACTCGGCATCGTCGGTGAAGTGCGACGCGCTGCTGGTGGACAACGTCTCCCGGTCCGACACCTACCCCTACGTCGACGTCCGCGAGGACGACGTGGCGATGGCCCACGAGGCCACCGTCTCCAAGGTGAGCGACGACCAGCTCTTCTACCTGATGAGCCGCGGGATGGGTGAGGACGAGGCGATGGCGATGATCGTGCGCGGCTTCGTCGAGCCGATCGCCCGCGAGCTGCCCATGGAGTACGCGCTGGAGCTCAACCGGCTGATCGAGCTGCAGATGGAAGGCGCAGTGGGCTGAGCCCGCGCCCGGAACGAAGAGAAAGAGAACTGTGACTGCTGCGCCCAACGTGGCCGAGGCCGTGGAGACCTCCGTTGCCTCCCACCTGCACCCGGTGACGTCCTTCGACATCGCCGACCATCCCGTGCCGAGCGGACGCGAGGAGGTGTGGCGGTTCACGCCGCTGCGCCGGCTCCGCGGGCTGCTGGACGGCGCCGCGAGCGACGCCCACCTGCAGTGGCACACCGAGCTGCCCGAGGGCGTGACCGCGCACGGCATCAGCAGGACCGAGGCGATCGGGCTCGGGGTGCCGGCGCCGGTGGACCGTCCCGCGGCGCTCGCGGTTGCCGGCGGTGGCGGCGCGATGCTCGTCGACGTGCCCGCCGGTGCCCAGCTCACCGAGCCGGTGGTGGTCGAACTGACCGGCACCGACGCCGAGGCGGTGGTCTACGGCCACCTGGTGTTCCGGATCGGGGCGCACGCCAGCGCGACAGTCGTGCTGCGCCACCTCGGCTCGGCCCGCTACGCCTCCAGCGTCTCGGTGCTGGTCGGCGACGGCGCGGACCTGAACTTCGTCGGCCTGCAGGACTGGGCACCGGACGCCGTGCACGCCGGCCACGTCGGGCTCCGGATCGGCAGGGACGCCCACGTGCGCACCGTGACCGCCAGCCTGGGCGGCGACGTCGTCCGGCTGGTCGAGACCGCTGCCTACGACGGCCCCGGAGGTGAGCTGGAGCAGTTCGGCCTCTACTTCGTCGACGCCGGCCAGCACATCGAGCACCGGCTGTTCGTCGACCACAACGCCCCGCACACGCGCAGCCGCGTCGACTACCGCGGCGCCCTGCAGGGCGAGGGCGCGCACTCGGTGTGGGTGGGCGACGTGCTGATCCGCAAGGTGGCCGAGGGCATCAACACCTACGAGACCAACAAGAACCTCGTGCTCACCGACGGCTGCCGCGCCGACTCCGTGCCCAACCTCGAGATCGAGACGGGCGAGATCGAGGGCGCCGGGCACGCGTCCACCACCGGGCGGTTCGACGACGAGCAGCTGTTCTACCTGCGCTCGCGCGGCATCCCGGAGGACGAGGCCAGGCGACTCGTGGTGCACGGCTTCTTCGCCGACATCATCCGCCGGATCGGCGTGCCGGAGGTCGAGACCAGGCTGCTGGCCGCTGTGGAGCGCGAGCTCGAAGTGATCGTCGGCACCCCAGCAGGGGTCGCACCGTGAGCTTCGTCCGTGCCTGCGCCGTGGCAGAGGTGCCAGTTGGCACCGCCATTCCGGTCGACCTCGGGGGCGATGCGGAGATCGCGGTGGTGAACACGGCAGAGGGCTTCTTCGCCATCCGCGACGTCTGCTCCCACGCAGAGGTGCCGCTGTCCGACGGGGACGTGGACGGCACCACGCTGGAGTGCTACATGCACGGCTCCAGGTTCGACCTGCGGACCGGCCTCCCGCTGGAGCTGCCGGCCGTCGCGCCCGTCCCGGTGTTCCCCGTGCAGGTGAGCGACGGCGACGTACTCATAGACCTTGACCATCCGATCGAAATCCAGGAGCAGTGAATGTCCGAACTCCGTATCAGTGACCTGCGCGCAGAGGTCGACACCGAAAGCGGGCCGAAGGAGATCCTCAAGGGGGTCAACCTGACCGTCCGCAGCGGTGAGGTGCACGCGATCATGGGTCCGAACGGCTCGGGGAAGTCCACCCTGGCCTACTCGATCGCCGGCCACCCCAAGTACCGCATCACCGGCGGCTCGGTGACCCTCGACGGGGTCGAGCTGACCGAGCTCACCGTTGACGAGCGCGCCAAGGCCGGCCTGTTCCTCGCCATGCAGTACCCGATCGAGGTGCCCGGGGTTTCGGTGGCGAACTTCCTGCGCACGGCCAAGACCGCGCTCTCCGGCGAGGCGCCCAAGGTGCGCACCTGGGTGAAGGACGTCAACGCCGCCATGGAGCGGGTCGGGCTGGACGGGACCTTCGCGGCACGCTCCCTCAACGAGGGGTTCTCCGGTGGCGAGAAGAAGCGCAACGAGATCGCCCAGCTGGAACTGCTGAACCCGAAGTTCGCCGTACTGGACGAGACCGACTCCGGCCTGGACATCGACGCGCTGCGGATCGTCTCCGAGGGTGTGAACCGCTACACGGCGCAGGGCGACCGGGGGTTGCTGCTGATCACCCACTACACGCGGATCCTGAACTACATCCGGCCCGACTACGTGCACGTGTTCGTGGACGGCCGGATCGCGGAAGAGGGCGGCGTCGAGCTGGCCGATCGCCTCGAGATCGAGGGCTACGACCGGTTCGTTCGCGCCGCGAAGGTCGATGCCTGAGCAGCACTCGCTGGTCGACGCGGGAGCGACCATGACCACCGGGGCGCCCGCCCCGGCGGCTGCTCCCGCAGCGGGCCTCGACGTAGCAGCCGTCCGGGCCGACTTCCCCATCCTGAAGCGCCGGCTGGGTGAGTGGCCGCTGGCCTACCTCGACTCCGCGAACACCTCGCAGAAGCCCAGGCAGGTCGTGGAGGCCGTGGCCCGTCACTACCTCGACCACAACGCCAACGTCGCCCGGGCCATGCACACCCTCGGCGGGGAGGCCACCGAGGCGTTCGAGGGCGCCCGGGAGAAGGTGGCCGGCTTCATCGGCGCAGCGGGGCCGCAGGAGATCGTGTTCACCAAGAACGCCTCCGAAGCGCTGAACCTGGTGGCGCACACCCTCGGCGGCCGGCTGTCCGTCGGCGACGAGATCGTGATCTCCGTCCTGGAGCACCACTCCAACATCGTGCCGTGGCAGCTGCTGGCACAACGCACGGGGGCGGTGCTGCGCTGGTTCGACATCACTCCGGACGGCCGCCTCGACCTGGCTGCGGCCGCGGCCAAGGGGCTGATCAACGAGCGCACCCGCATCGTCTCGGTCGCCTGGGTCTCCAACGTGCTGGGCACGGTGAACCCGGTGCGCGAGATCGCTGCCATGGCGCACCGCGTCGGCGCGCACGTCGTGGTCGACGGCTCCCAGGGCGTCCCGCAGCTGCCGACCGACGTGGCGACGCTTGGCGCCGACCTGCTCGCCTTCACCGGCCACAAGATGCTCGGGCCCACCGGCATCGGAGTGCTGTGGGGCCGCTACGACCTGCTCGAGACCCTGCCGCCCTTCCTCGGGGGCGGGGAGATGATCGAGGTCGTCCGGCTGAGCGGCTCGACCTTCGCGCCGCCGCCCCGCAGGTTCGAGGCAGGCACCCCGCCGATCGCCCAGGCTGTCGGCCTCGGCGCGGCCGTCGACTACCTCACCCGCCTCGGCATGGACAACGTCGCGGCCCACGAGCAGCGCATCACCGCCTACGCGCTGTCGCTGCTGGCCGGCATCGAGGGGCTGACGATCCTCGGCCCCACCGAACCGGTCGACCGCGGTGGGGCGATCTCGTTCACGCTCGCAACGCCCGACGGTCTCGAGGTGCACCCGCACGACGTGATGCAGCTGCTCGACGCCCGCGGGGTCGCCGTCCGCGGTGGCCACCACTGCGCGCGGCCGCTGCACGACCGGCTGGGCCTGGGTGCGTCCAGCCGCGCCTCGGGGTACGTCTACACCACTGAGGCCGAGATCGATGCGCTGGCGGAGGCCCTCACCTACGCCCGCGACTTCTTCGGAGGGCGAAGATGAGCGTTGAAGCGATGTACGCCGACATCATCCTTGACCACTACAAGGCCAAGCACCACAGCGGCCTGCGCGAGCCCTACCAGTCGCAGGTGACCCACGTGAACCCCAGCTGCGGCGACGAGGTGCTGCTGCGGGTCGCGCTGGCCGGCGACCGCGTGGCCGACGTGTCGTACGAGGGCGTGGGCTGCTCGATCTCGCAGGCCTCCACCTCGGTGATGACCGACCTGGTGATCGGCCGCACCGTCGACGAGGCGCTGGCCCTGCACTCCGAATTCACCGAGATGATGCACTCCCAGGGCAAGGCCGAGCCCGACGAGGACCGGCTCGAGGACGCGGTGGCGTTCATCGGGGTGGCGCAGTTCCCCGCCCGGGTGAAGTGCGCGCTGCTCGGCTGGTCGGCGTTCAAGGACGCCGCAGCACAGGCGCTGGCCGCTGCCGGCGCCGGAAAGGAAACGCAATGACCCAGAACCTGCGCCCCTCCGACCTGGTCCAGGACACCTTTCCGGACGACCCCGGCCACTCCCGCACGACCGAGGAGGACGTGCTCGAGGCGATGAAGGACGTGGTGGACCCCGAGCTGATGGTCAACGTCGTCGACCTCGGCCTGGTCTACGGCGTGACGGTGGACGAGCAGAACAACGCCACCATCGACATGACCCTCACCTCGCCCACCTGTCCGCTCACCGACCGGCTCGAGTACGACACGCAGCTCGCGCTGGAGGGCATGGTGAACTCGGTGGCGATCAACTGGGTGTGGCTCCCGCCGTGGAACCTCGACCTGATCACAGATGACGGCCGCGAGCAGCTGCGGGCCATCGGCTACAACCTCTGAGCCCCGGCTCAGCCCAGCTCCGCCAGCACCAGCGGCAACTCCTCGAGGATCTCCCTCGCCAGGAAGCCCACCCGTCCGATGCGGGCGGCCAGGCGCTCCCCGGCCGCGCCGTGCAGGTACTTCGCCCACGCGGCTGCCTGCGCCGGCTCCGCGCCCCTAGCCAGCAGGCCACCGACCGCGCCGGCCAGCACGTCACCGCTGCCGGACGTGGCCAGGCCCGGATGGCCCAGGCCCAGGCGCCAGGTCTGACCACCGGGAGTGGCGACCACGTCGTGGCAGGCCGTAACAGCGGACTGTCCGGCGGCGATCCCGGCCACGTCGGCAGCCACGTCGTCGTCCAGCGGACGGCCCAGCAGCAGTTCCGCCTCCCCGTCGTTGGGGGTGAGCACCGTCCGGCCGGCCAGAGCGGCCGGCAGCCCCTTCGCGGCGAGCGCGCCGAGGGCGAACGCGTCGACCACCAGCCGGGTCCGGTCGCCGAGTAGCGGCAGCAGGGCGCCGACCACCCGTTCAGCCGAATCGGGAGTGTCCAGCCCGGGGCCGACCACCACGGCGTCCGCCTTTCCCAGCCGGTCGGCGAGCAGGTCCTCCAGGTCGTCGCCGCGCAGCGAGCCGGCCGCGTCGGCGGCCAGGCCGACCACCCCAGCCTCGGGGGTGGCCACGGACAGTGCCGCGGCAACCGGCTGGGCGACAGCGAGCGTCAGGTGGCCCCCGCCGACGCGGAGCGCGGCCAGACCGGCCAGTTGCACTGCGCCAGGGGTACCGGCTGCACCGCCGACCACAACGACCCGGCCGCGCTCGTACTTCGAGCTGCCCGGCGTCGGCAGCTCCCACTCCCGCAACAGGCGGGGAGTCAGCTCGACCGGCGGCTCAGTGGCTGACATCCGGCACTCCGGGATGGGCTGTGACGGGGGTCCCCGTGGCCACCAGGTGGGACACGTCGTTGTAGCGGTCGAGCCGCCAGCCGCCGGCCTCAGCGCGCAGCACGGTGAGGGCGACGTTGCGTACCGGGTCGAGCGCACCAAGCCGCAGCAGTTCCTGCTCGTCGAAGCCTTCGCAGAGGTAGCGGAACAGCATCACCACAGCGTCGTGGGCCACGACGACCGCGCGCTCGGCGTCCCGGACGGCGGCGAGGTCGGTCAGGTAGCTGCGCAGCCGCAGCGCGACGTCTGCCCACGACTCCCCGCCCGGTGGCCGGTGGTAGAACTTGCCGAGCCACTGCCTGCGCCTGGCCTCGTCCGGGAAGCGCCGGGCCACGCCCGCGGTGGTGAGCAGGTCGAGCACGCCCAGCTCGCGGTCGCGCAGGCGCTCGTCGACGGTGATCGCCGGCGCTGCGCCGCTCCAGGCCATCGCGGTACGGGCGGTCTGCAGGGCCCGCTCGTACGGTGAGGACCAGACCCGGCTGGGCCGGCCGTCCGCCAGCAGGTTCTGCAGGCCGGCACCCAGGGCGTTGGCCTGTTCCACGCCGACCGGGGAGAGCGGCACGTCCGGGTCGCGCCAGCCGACGTCTATCACCTCGGCCCCGGCGGCATTCGCCCTTGCCGCAGCGACGTTGCCGAGGCTCTCGCCGTGCCGGACGAGCACCAGTTCCACGATTCCCATTCGTTCTCCTCGTCCGCGGTCCGCTTCGGTGCGGTCGTCCTCAGCCCTTCAGCCCCGCAGAGGCGACGCCCTCGATGAAGAACCGCTGGCCGAAGGCGAACAGCAGCAGCATCGGCAGCGTCACCACGAGGGCGGCCACCATGACGTACTGGTAGTCGCCCTGCCCGCCGGCGGTCGGCGAGAACAACTGCATGGCGTAGGAGATACCCAGCGGCACGGTGTACTGCTCGGGGCTGCCGAAGTTCAGGTAGATCAGCGGGGCCTGGAAGGCGTTCCAGGAGGCCTGGAACTCGAACAGGAACACGATGATCGAGCTCGGCAGGGCCAGCGGGAACGCGATCCTGGTGAACAGTCCCAGCGTCGAGCAACCGTCGACCCGGGCGGCCTCGAACAGTTCCCGGGGCAGGGAGAGGTAGAACTGGCGCATCAGGAAGATGTAGAACGCCGAGCCGAACAGGGTCGCGCCCCACAGCGGCACAGTCGTGCCGAGGAAGCCCAGGTACTTCCAGATCAGGTAGTTCGGCACCAGCGTCACCGCACCCGGCAGCATCATCGAGGCCAGCAGCAGGCCGAACAGGAACTTGCGCCCGGGAAAGCGGAAGTAGGCGAAGCCGAAGGCGACCAGCGAGCTGGAGATCGTGACCAGCGTCGCCGCAGCCAGCGCGATGAAGATCGAGTTGCCGATCCAGGCCAGCAGCGGCAGCCGGTCCCACACCTCGAGGTAGTTGCCTGGGGTGAACGTCTGCGGGACCAGCCGGTTGTCGAACACCTCGCCCCGCGGCTTCAGGCTGGCGGACAGCAGCCAGGCCAGGGGGTAGAGGAAGGCCAGGGCGATGCCGGCGAGCAGCAGCCAGCGGAGCACCTGGCCGAACCAGTAGAGCGCTGGCCGGCCACCGGGCGGCACAGCGGTGCCGGCGTCCGCCTCGGGGAGCGCGAGGGTTGGTGCCGCCGCGAGCGCGACCGGCTGGGGTGCGGGTGCCGGCAGCGTGGTCATTGCTTGCCCCCTTCGTAGTAGACGAGCCGGTCACCGACGCGCATCTGCACCATCGTGATCAGCAGGATGATCACGAACAGCAGCCAGGCCATGGCTGCGGCCAGGCCGAAGTTGAACTGCTGGAACGCCGCCTGGTAGAGGTACACCCCGTAGAACAGGGCGGCGTCCGGGGCGTTGCTGTTCGCGTCCCGGTAGAACAGCAGGTAGGCCTGGTCGAAGACCTGCAGGGCGGCGATCGTGTTCACGATCACGAGGAAGAACAGGGTGGAGGAGATCAGCGGCACGGTGATGGAGAAGAACTGGCGCACCTTGGACGCGCCGTCAACGGAGGCCGCCTCGTAGAGCTCGCGGGGCACGTTCTGCAGCGCCCCGAGCAGGATCACCATGGAGCCGGCAACCTGCCACAGCGACATCAGCACGATCGAGGGCTTCACCCACGCCGGGTCCACCAGCCACTGCGGGCCCTCGATGCCGAACAGCCCGAGGAACTGGTTGATCGCGCCGACGTTGCCGTTCAGCAGCAACAGGAACACGGCTGCGGTTGCGACCATTGGCGTCATCTTCGGCAGGTAGAACACCGTGCGGAAGAAGCCGGCACCCCTGCGCACCCCCTTCAGCAGGACGGCCAGCAACAGCGCGATGATGATGCCGAGCGGCACCTCCAGCAGCGCGTAGAAGAAGGTGTTGGCAAGCGAGGTCAGCACCTTCGGGTCCTCGACGATCAGCCGGTAGTTCTCCACCCCTACCGGGTCGGCGGTGTTCGTGGCCAGGTCGTAGTCGGTGAAGGACAGCACCGCGGAGTAGCCCATCGAGATCACCGTGAAGACCAGGAAGCCGATGATCCACGGCGAAATGAAGGCATAGCCGGCCAGGGTCTCCGCCCGGCTGTACTTCTGGCGGGTCCGTCCGGCCCGCGCCGGACGGACCGTCGTGGCGGTCATCGCTGCTACTTGGCCTGTTCCCAGGCGCGCATCGCGGCTGCCTGGGCGTCGGCCAGCGCCTGCTGGGTGGGCTTCTCGCCGGTCAGTGCGACGATCACGGCGTTGTCCAGCTCCTGCTTGGTCTGCTGGCCGGCCGCCGAGCTGCCCAGCGACTTGTTGTTGGGCAGGATCGAGTAGTAGGTCTCGATCACCTGGTCGAAGTCGGCGTTGCCCGACTCGGTGACGAACTTCTCCCGCACGGCCTGGTCGGCCACGGGGGAGCCGGTCATCAGGCCGGTGGCGATCGAATCGTTCTTCTGCACCGTCTCCGCCCGGGCCTCGCCGGCGGCCAGCCACGCCTCGGTGGAAGTGGCGTTGATCGCCCACGCGCACGCTGCCGCCGGGTTCTTGCCCGCCTTCGGAATGGCGAACGCCGTCCCGCCGGCCATCGCGAGGGGCTGGCCGGAAGCGTCCTTGATCGGGATGGCCTCGATGGAGACCTCGTCCGCCGTGTTGGCCAGCACGTTGGGATACCACTGCGCCCACGTCTGCACACCCACCTGGTCGGCCACGTACTGGTTCTTGTCGCCGAACACGTCCATCGTGTCCTTGAAGCTCTTCACCTTCGGGTAGCCACCCTGGGCGTCCATGAGCTCCTTGAGCCAGTTCAGCGCCTCGAGGTTCTTGGGATGGTCGAGCGTGGGGGCGCCGTCAGGGCCGTACACCTGCCCGCCGAAGACGTTGAACCAGATGTTGGCCGACCCCGGCACGTCCGGGTCGAAGCCGAGCACGGACGGCTTGCCGCCGGATTCCGCGTACAGCTTCTTCGCCGCCTCCACGATCTGGGCCGCCTTGGAGGTGTCCAGCTGGTCAGCCGTGACGCCGGCCTTCTCCAGCACCCGCTTGTTCGCCAGCAGGGCTGTCGCCTGGAAGAACTGGGGGACTGCGAAGACCTGGCCCTCGAGGGTGACGTCGTCGATGGTGGACTGGTAGTACTGCTCGTTGGGCACGACGTTGTGGGTCGCGTAGCACTGGTCCAGCGGGAGGATGAGGTCCTTCGCAGCGAAGGTGGCCACGACGCTGCGGTCAACCTGGATCAGGTCGGGCGCCTGGCCGGCAGCGGCCTGGGCGGCGAACTTCTGCGGGTCGAAGTTCGTGGTGTCCATGTCCACCTTCAGCCCCGACAGCTTGCCCGCAGCGTAGTCGGCCCTGGACTTGCCCACCTCGTCGGACGGGTTGAAGCCACTCGTGCGCAGCGTGCCGGTGACTTCCGCGGTGAACGGGTTCTCCGCCGGCGCGGACGGGTTGTTCCCCTGGTTGCCACCCGGGCTCCCGCAGCCTGCGGCGAGCAGCAGCGCCGCGAGGGTCGCGGCCAGCGGCATCTTCTTCCTTCGGTCCATGACCGACCTCCCAGAGCGTTCAGCAGTGTGGGAAGTACCCGCGCTGCGCGGGAAACATGCCGGGTGCTGGTCGCGGACCACCAATAGGTGATTCGGTGCGCTGCCGGCACCGGCGCGCCGCAGGGGTGGGACTGGAACAGCCGGCCCCCGGGTAGGAAGATGTGCAGCAGCGCCGCGAATGGCTGGCGCTGGCCCACGACGGTCCCCGTGCTGCCCGGGTAGCCACGGGGGCAAGGTGCGCCGGTTGAAACCCAACAGCCGGCGCACCGCCGTGGACGGATGCGGGCGTCGGCAGGTGTGGTTGCGCCCGTTGGGCGTAGCATGGCCCCAGCGAGTCACGGAGTCGGGTGCAGCGCGCCCGTTGCGTGGCTCGGTCTGTATCCGGCGACGACGAACCACTGTGGAGAGGCAGCCAATGGCGACTGGCCCCTATGGCGGAGCGATCGAGTCCCTACCGTCCGAGGCGGAGTGGCTTCGCGCGATGATGGCCGGGATGCGCGACGGGCTCGTGGTGTTCGACGCCGACGGGCTGGTGCTGGAGATCAATCAGGCCTTCACCGACCTGCTGGGTTACAGCCTCGCCGACGGGCCGATCCGGCCCCCCTATCCGTGGTGGCCGACCGAGGCCGAGGACCCGGTTGCACTGGCCGAGATCCGGGCAGGGTACGCCTCGGCGGCCGCGGGGCACGAACTGGCCGGAGAGTTCCGGTTCTACCGGCGTGACCGACGGCCGGTGTGGGTGTCGTCAGCCGGCGGCCCCTTGCGGTACTCCGACGACGGCCCGATCGCCTACCTGCGCACGGTGCGCGACATCACCAAGGAGAAGGAGGCCCAGGGCCGGCGCGCTGCCGCTGCGCAGGTCTCGGCCGACTTCGCCACGACCGACGACCTCGCCACCCTGCTCGGCGTCGCCGAGCACGGGTTCAGCCTGCTGTTCGACGGCGAGACCACGATCCTGCTCACCGTCCGCGGCAGGGAACACCTGTTCAGTGGCGGCCGCACGATCACCCGTCCGGACCTGCCCGAATCGGCGGCGGTGGGGCTGGCCGGCCAGCCCAGCCCGGACACCAAGCGCTTGCGCCCGGGCATCCTGTTGGCCCCGCGGACCACTGCCCACGGCTGCCGCGCTTGGATCCAGTTCCCGCAGGCCCGCCGGATCGGCGTGGACGAGATGATCGCAGCCGATCTCCTGGCCCAGGCGTTCTCGCTGGCTGTCGACCGGCTGGTGGACGCCGAGCTCACCGCCGACCGCGAGGCCAACCTGCAGTACGCGGTGGAGAGCCACAGGGTGATCGGCCAGGCGATCGGCATCCTGGTCGAGCGCCACCGGCTGCTCCCCGGGCAGGCGTTCGACCGGCTGAAGGAGGCCAGCCAGAACCGCAACCTGAAGCTGCGCGAGATCGCGGTGCGGGTGATCGAGACCGGCGCCGAGCCCGACTGCGCCTGATTCGGCGCAGCCAGAGACCCACGCTGATTCGACGCCCGGGAGGGTGCAGCTAACGGGCGTCCCCGCCCTTCGGTCGTGCGGTCGCGCCTGCCGGCGGGACCGAGTCCGCCTTCACCGCGCCCCGTTGGCCCAGCGGCTCGTCCGGGCCCTTGGTCGTGTCCTGCATCGTCTGCTCCTCCGACTCGGCGTTGATGTGGGCGCCGAGCAGGATGGCGTAGCTGGTCACCCACAGCCAGAGCATCAGCACGACGACCCCGGCGAGCGCACCGTAGGTCTTGGCGTAGTTGCCGAAGAAGGTCACGTAGAGGGAGAACCCGACCGAGGCGACCAGCCAGAGCACCGTCGCCACGACCGCGCCCACCGACACCCAGCGGAACTTGGGGGCGTCGCGGTCGGGGGCGAGCCGGTAGAGCACGGCGAGGGCGAGCATGATCAGTGCTGCCAGCAGCAGCCAGCGCACCACCTCGCCGACCCACCGCAGTGGGCCGCTGATGCCGGCGAGTTCGAGAACCACCGGGACCCCGGCCACGAGGGTGATGATCAACGCCATGAACACCACTGCGCCCAGGGTGAGGCCCAGAGCGATCAGCTTGTCCTTGACGAAGCCGCGCTTCTTCGGCTCCTCGTAGGCGATGTTGACGGCCGTGACCAGGTTGCCGACGCCACCGGAGGCGCTCCACAGCGCCCCGACAATGCTCAGGGCCAGGCCCCACCCCAGCGCTTCGCGGGGTGCGGAGGCAAGTTGCTGCAATTGGTCGGTGACCAGGCTGCTTGCGTCCGGGGGCAGCGAGGCGAGCAGCGGCCCGGCCTGTTCGGTGATCTGGGCCGGATCGGCGAACAGCCCGTAGATCAGGGTGAACGCGATCAGCGCGGGGAAGAGTGCCAGGAAGCCGAAGAACGCCACCCCGGCGGCCAGGAGCGGGACCTGGTGTTCCGAGGCCTTGCGCCAGCCTCTGCGGGCGACCTGCCACCAGCCGCGGGGCGGGATCTCGTTCGGCGCGTCGGCGTGCGCGCCTGCGGCCTGCTGGCCTGGGGTACCGGAAGCTTCGGGCATGGTCGCCCCATACCCACCGGCCCGGGGTTCAGCCCGTCTGGTCGTGGGGTGCGCCGACGGGCTTCGACTCCGGCGAGCCGCGCTGGCGCAGGAAGACGGCGAAGATGGCCATCGAGCCGACCGCCAGCAGCTCCGACTGCCAGTTCTGCAGGGTCCGGCTCCAGAAGTCGGGGTGCGTCAGGTACTCGCCGAGCGACAGCGGGTCGAGCAGGTCGCGCAGCCGCTCCTCGTTGTAGGCGACGCGTCCGGTGACCGCTTGCGCCACCCAGGAGACCAGGAAGATGGTCGCCATCACGGCGGTGAGGGACGCCGAGTACCATGCCGTCACCCACCCGCCGGCCCTGGCCGCAGCGGGCGAATCCGGTTTGGCGTGCCTGCCCACCAGCTGTTGTGCATCGTCACCCAGCCCGGTCTCGTCCAGCGGCTTGGACTCCGAAGAGCCCTTCTGCACCAGCCAGACGGTGAGCAGGATGTAGAGGGTGAACTGCAGGTACTCCGACTGCCAGTTCTCCGCGACGTCCACGGCGAAGGCTGAGGACGTCACGTAGCGCAGCAGGTCGATCTCGGCGAGGCCGGCCGTCCGGGCGCTCTCGTTGTAGTCCAGCCGGCCGACCACGGCCTGGGCGGCGATCACGATCAGCAGGAGCAGGCTGAACACGATCGAGAGCGCGTTCTCGCGGACGGCCTGACGGGCGCTCATCTTCCGAGGGCCCCGATGCAGAACGCTGCGAACAGCACGAAGCCGATCATGGACAGGTACGTCACGAACAGCAGTTTGGCCAGCCTCATGGCGCCACCTCGCACTCGTAGGGTTCGGCCGGGTCCGAGCCCGGCTCCCGGCTGCAGCCGGCGGCTGTCACCAGCCAGCCCTGGGGGAACAGGGCCAGGAACAGCACGTCTTCCCGCAGCCTGGCCTGCGCGCTCAGGCCGTCCACCTCGACAGCCAGCACCTCGGCCTGCTGCGGCAGCGCCAGCCGCGCGAGCTCGGTGGCGCAGTCGCCGCGGTCACGCTCCAGGCGCTGCAGGGTGTCCGGCGCGAGCAGCCCGCAGGCCTGCTCCGGGGTTGAAGCCGCAAAGCGGCCAGCAGCGGCGCTGACGTCGCCGGTGTCCGGAGCTGCCGAGCAGCCGGCGAGCACCAGCAGCGCAACGGCTGCTCCGATCGCGCGCACGGGAGTGGCTCAGTCGGTCACCGGGGGGTCGGGGTGTTCCGCCGGCTCGCCCAGCCCCGGTGGTTCCTCCGGCGCCACGTCGGCCTCCGGGTCGGGGTCCGGGTCCGCGCTCAGCCGTACGTCCTCGTCCTCGCGTTCGGGGTCCTGCGTGCTCATCTGGCCCTCCTCGGCTCCACGCGCTCGTTCCACGGTGGGACTACCCGTCGCACCCACTACCGCAAACACCCCCGAAGCTCACCGTTGCCCCCGAACTTCCGGGGGCAACGGTGAGTTTCGGGGGCGGCTGTTGGTGAGCTTCCGTCCGGCGCCCAAATCTGATATCAATGAGATATCAGATTTTGCCTACGGAGGGGGAGACCTCAATGAGCAGTGCAGAAGCTCCGTTCGACGCGCAGGAGACCGTCGGGGGAGAGCCGGCCGGAGTGCCGGTTGGGCACGCTGGTGCCCGGGTGGACATCGCGGAGCAGCGGGCGTGGTCGGTGCCGGGGGCTGCTGCGGTGATCGGCTTCGTGGTGCTGCTGGCAGCAGCGATCTGGCTGATCGTGCTGGCTGCTTCGGCTGACGGAGCGGGGAGTGACGGCACCGGCTACGGGCTTGCAGGTGGTGCGCTGCTGCTGCTGGCCGCTGTGCTGGGCAGCGGCATCTCGGTGGTCAGCCCGGGAGACACGCGGGTGCTGCAGTTCTTCGGCCGCTACGTGGGTACGCTCCGCCGTCCGGGCCTGCAGCTGACCGTGCCGATGGTGGCGGGCAGGAAGGTGTCGGTGAAGGTGCGCAACTTCGAGACCCACGAGCTCAAGGTGAACGACGCAGACGGCAACCCCGTGAACATCGCCGCGATCATCGTCTGGCAGGTGGCCGACACGGCGAAGGCCGTCTTCGCTGTGGAGAAGTACACCGACTTCGTCGAGGTGCAGTCCGAGGCTGCCCTGCGCCACGTCGCGTCCAGCCACCCCTACGACAACGCCGGCCCGGGTGAGGAGTCGCTGCGCGGCTCGACCGACCTGGTGGCCGCGGAGCTCGCGGCCGAGGTGGCCGCCCGGATCGCCATCGCAGGGCTCGAGGTGGTGGAGACCAGGATCTCCAGCCTCGCCTACGCCCCGGAGATCGCCCACGCGATGCTGCAGCGCCAGCAGGCTGCCGCCGTCATCGCCGCAAGGGAGAAGATCGTGGAGGGCGCGGTGAGCATGGTGCAGGGGGCGCTGCGTCAGCTCGAGGCCGAGGAGGTTGTGGCGATGGACGAGGAACGCAAGGCCGCCATGGTGTCCAACCTCCTGGTGGTGCTGTGCAGCTCCTCCCAGGCCACGCCGGTGGTGAACACCGGGACGCTGTACACCTGAGCCGATGGCAGCAGAAGACCAGCAGGGCCAGGCCGGCGGACGGGAACGCAAGCCCGTGCTGCTGCGCCTGGACCCCGCTGTCCACGAGGCCCTGGCGCGCTGGGCCGCCGACGACTTGCGGTCGCTGAACGCGCACGTCGAGCTGTTGCTGCGCCAGGCGCTGGCCAGGGCCGGCCGGGCGCCCAGGCACGCCGGCCCCCTGCCGAAGCGGGGCCGGCCGCCCGGGTCGTGAGGCTGGCTCAGCGGGGAGTGAGGTGCACCCCGGCGAGCATGCAGCGCACCGAGCCGCCCGCCAGCTCGATGGTGGGAATCGCCAGTGGCAGCAGCCGGGCGGAGGCCTCGATCGTGCCGCGCTGCTCCGGGGTGAGGGCGGCGGCAGCCCTGGCCGACAACGCCAGCAGACGCCCGTCCACCCCGGTCAGCTCGAGCGCGTTGCCGGCGAAGTCCGCAACCTGGGCGAAACTGAGCTCAACCACGGCCCGGCCACTGTCGGCCAGCCGCCCTGCGACCTCGGATCTTCGGGCCGGGTCGCTGATCGCCTCCAGGCAGACCAGCGCGTACTCGGTGGCGATGCTGAGCAGCACGTTCGTGTGGTAGATCGGTCGGCCGGCGGCGTCCGCCGTTGGAAAGGCCATCGGCTCATAGCCGAACGCTGTGCAGAACCGCTCCAGGATCACCGGGTCCGCGCGGTGGGAGCTGGCGACATACGCCACCCGCTCAAGGTGGTCGAACACCATCGCGCCGGTGCCCTCGAGGAACAGCTCGTCGTGCTCGAGCCCCGAGTAGTCGATCACCTCCTGCACGCGGTAGCTGCTCTTGAGCAGCTCGATCACGTCCATCCGGCGCTCCCGGCGGCGGTTCGGAGCGTACATCGGGTAGATCGCGATCCGGCCGCCGTGGTGGGTGGAGAACCAGTTGTTCGGAAACACCGAGTCGGGGGTCTCCAGCTGGCCGAAGTCGTCGAAGACGTGCACCCGCACCCCGGCGGCCACCAGCGTGTCGACGCAGTGGTCGAACTCCTCCCGTGCAGCGCGCGCCACAGCCTCGGTCGTCGACTGCCGGGGCGGGACCTGGAAAGCGTTGTCGGCCAGCGTCTCGGGGTTCACGGCGAAGCGGTGGGGGCGCACCATGACGACGGCTGTGGGCGCCTGCACGTTGCGGAAGTTCACCCGACCCCTTTCGTCCGGGCGTCAGCTTAGGGTCAGTGCTCGGGCGGCGTCGGGCAGCGGTGGGAATCCGGGCCGCGGCCGACTCCGGTAACCTTGCCGGGCGATGTTGGTGGCCAGGGACGTGGAGGTACGGGCGGGAGCCCGGCTGCTGCTGTCCCCGGTGTCGTTCCAGGTGAACGCCGGGGACAAGATCGGGCTGGTGGGGCGCAACGGCGCCGGCAAGACCACCCTGACCCGCATCCTCGCCGGTGAGTCCCTTCCGGCTGCGGGCCAGGTGACGCGCAGCGGCCAGATCGGCTACCTGCCGCAGGACCCCCGCACCGGCGACCTCGACCAGCTGGCCCGCGACCGCATCCTCGCAGCCCGCGGCCTTGACCAGATCCTGCGCAGGCTGCGTGCCTACTCCGAGTCGATGGCGTCCGCCGAGGGTGAGGGCCTGGACAGGGCGATGGCGTCCTACGCCCGCGCCGAGGCCGAACTCGCTGCGGCCGGTGGCTACGCCGCCGAGTCGGAGGCCGCCCGGATCGCGGCCAACCTCGGCCTGCCGGACCGGGCGCTCGGCCAGCCGTTGCGCACGCTGTCCGGTGGCCAGCGCCGCCGGGTGGAGCTGGCCCGCATCCTGTTCTCCGGTGCCGACCAGCTGCTGCTCGACGAGCCGACCAACCACCTCGACGCCGACTCGATCGTCTGGCTGCGCGGGTTCCTCGGGTCCTACCCGGGCGGGCTGATCATGATCTCCCACGACGTCGGGCTGCTGGAGGCGACGGTGAACAAGGTGTTCCACCTCGACGCCAACCGGGCCGAGCTGGACATCTACTCGATGGACTGGAAGCGCTACCTGCTGCAGCGGGAAGCGGACGAGAAGCGGCGCAAGCGCGAGCGGGCCAACGCCGAGCGCAAGGCCGAGGCGCTGCTGGCGCAGGCGGACAAGATGAGGGCCAAGGCCACCAAGGCCGTCGCTGCCCAGAACATGGCCAAGCGGGCCGAGCGCCTGCTGTCCGGCCTCGAGGCCGAGCGCGCTGCCGACAAGGTGGCGAAGATCCGCTTCCCCAAGCCTGCGCCGTGCGGCAAGACCCCGCTGACGGCCGCGGAGCTGAGCAAGTCCTACGGCTCGCTTGAGGTGTTCACCGACGTCGACCTGGCGATCGACCGGGGTGCGCAGGTGGTGGTGCTCGGCCTGAACGGTGCGGGCAAGACCACGCTGCTGCGGATCCTGGCCGGGCTGGAGGAGCCCGACACCGGACGGGTCGTGCCGGGCCACGGGTTGCGCCTGGGCTACTACGCGCAGGAACACGAGACCCTGGACGTGTCCCGCACCGTGCTGGAGAACATGGTGACGGCCTCGCCCGACCTGAACGAGACCGAGGTGCGCAAGATCCTCGGCTCGTTCCTGTTCACCGGCGACGACGTGGACAAGCCCGCCCGGGTGCTCTCCGGCGGGGAGAAGACCCGCCTGGCACTGGCGATGCTCGTCGTCTCCGCAGCCAACGTGCTGCTGCTGGACGAGCCGACCAACAACCTCGACCCGGCCTCCCGGGCCGAGGTGTTGCACGCCATCAGCACCTACGCCGGGGCAGTGGTGCTGGTCACCCACGACGAGGGCGCGGTGGCAGCGCTCGAACCGGACCGCGTCCTGCTGCTGCCGGACGGCGTGGAGGACCTGTGGAACCCCGACTACGCCGACCTGATCTCGCTGGCCTGAGCTAGATGTACTGCTCGGAGAGGTTAGTCAATCGGCTGATCGGGGGTTTGCCTCCGATGGCTGAGTGGGGTCGGTGGTGATTGTATTCGTGGAGCCATCCGGTCAGGGCGGCTCGGCGTTCGGCTTCTGAGTA
>JAEWOI010000015.1 GCA_023460935.1 Actinomycetes bacterium | reverse complement strand
CTTCAAGCCCGATCGCTACGACATCGCCGGCGCTGTCATCTGCCTGATCGGGGTCGCCGTGATCATGTACGCCCCGCGCGTCGACTGACCCGAACCGGGTGGCATACCGCGTGCCGACCGGGTGATTCCGTCCGGAAACCGAAGAAACCCGCCCCTGACCAGGGACGGGAACCTCAGTAGCCCCGAGGGGATTCGAACCCCCGCTACCGCCTTGAGAGGGCGGCGTGCTAGGCCGCTACACAACGGGGCCCTAGCTGTCGCGAACCGCGACCAGCGAAGACTAGCAAACCACTTCCAGCGGCTGCGAATCTCGCTGCGCTGGGGTACTAGGACTCGAACCTAGACTGACGGAACCAGAATCCGGCGGGCTGCCAATTACCCCATACCCCAAAGCCGGCGGCCTTTTGGGCCGCCGGGGGATGACTTTACTAGACCTCGTCCGGGCCACCAAACCGGACCCCCGGCGTGGTCGTCGCCACCGCCATCCGGCGCGCTATCCAGACCGCGATGGCGGCGAATCCGGCGAAGCCGGCCAGGCTCCAGCCCAGCTCGACCCAGCCGATCTCGTTGACGGCGTGCACCTCGGCCACCGTCCCGGAGACCACCGCGTACCCGTAGGCCACGACGTTGTTCACGACGTGCGCTGCGATCGCTGCCTCCAGGCCACCCGTGCGCACGACCAGCACGCCCGCGAGCACCCCGAAGGCGAACCGGTAGAGGAACAGGGGCAGGTTCTGGGTGCCGTGCAGCAGCGCGAACACTGCAGCCGAGCCGAACACCCCGAACCACGGGCTGGTCGGGGCCACCGAGTGCAGCGCCTGGATCAGGTAGCCGCGGAAGAAGTACTCCTCCGCAGCCGCCTGCAGCGGTGAGGTGAACACGATCGCGAGCAGGAACCACCAGGCGTCGCGCTCCGGTGCGAAGACCCACGGCTGGTCCCACCTGGAAGCCGCCCACAGCCCGCCCAGCACGGCCGTGGCGGCGAGCAGGCAGGCGAGGGCGTACCGCCAGCGGAAGCCGGGTTGCACCGAGTGCAGCCACCGCGGCCGGAAGTGGTGCAGCACGAGCACCAGCGCCATCGCGATCGGCGCCAGCACCGCCAGCCCGAGGTTGGTGGCGAACATCCCTGCGGGCAGCTCGTACCGGGCTGCTGCGGCCAGGAACTCGTTGAACGGACCCGGCGTTCCCGCCAGGGCCCAGCCCAACCCGACCACCGAGTAGATCACCACCGGGGTGAGCGCGTAGAACGTCGCCACCCCGAGCAGCGCGCCACCCACGCCGAGCGCGACCACCCGCCAGCGGGGGCCGAGCGGGTCCTCGACGATCAGCACTTCCGGATAGGTGACGCCGGGCTGCGGCTCATGGCGAACCAGATCTGCGGACCGGCGGCGGAGCAGGTCGCCCAGCGCCGACACCTAGGCCTCCTCCGCCACGACCTGGTTGGTCAGCGTCCCGATGCCGGCGACCGTGACGCTGACCCGGTCCCCGGGCACCATCCTGCCCACCCCGGCCGGGGTGCCGGTGAGCACCACGTCCCCGGGGAGCAGGGTGGTGAACGACGTCACGTGGGCGATCAGCTCGGCGATCCCCACCACCATCTGGCTGGTGTTGCCGCTCTGCACCTGCTGGTCGTTCAGCGTGGTGCGCACGTCGAGCCGTCCGGCCTCATCGATGCCGATGTGGGTGGCCATCCACGGCCCCAGCGGGCAGAAGCTGTCGAACCCCTTCGCCCGCGCCCACTGGCCGTCGGTGGCCTGCAGGTCGCGGCAGGTGACGTCGTTGCCCACGGTGTAGCCGAAGATCACGTCGGCGGCCCGCTCCGGCGGCACCCGGCGGCAGATCCGCCCGATCACCACAGCCAGTTCGCCCTCGTAGTGCAGGTTGCTCGTCTCCGGCGGGTGGACGATCGGCTCCCCCGGCCCGATCACGGCGGTGTTGGGCTTGAAGAACACCAGTGGGCGCTCCGGTACCTCCGAGCCCAGCTCGGCGGCGTGCGCAGCATAGTTCTTGCCGATCGCCACCACCTTGCTGCGCGGGATCACCGGTGAGACCAGCCGGACGTCGGCCAGGTCCAGCCGCTCCCCGGTGTAGTGGACGGGGCCGGCGAGCGGGTCGCCCGAGACGGCCGCAACGGTTTCGGGGTTGGGACCGGCGTCCTCTGCCAGTTCGACCACGCCGTAGGTGGGGTCGCCCTGGGCGACGAAACGTGCAACGCGCATGTGATCCGGTTACCTTCCGCGGTTCAGGCGACGACGTTCGCCAGCGGCTCGCCGGCGGCGAGCCGGGCCAGCTGGGCGCGGACCATGTGGTGCATCCGGGGCAGGAACGCGGAACTCTGCCCGCCGACGTGCGGGCTGACCAGCACGCCAGGGATCTGCCACAGCGGGTGGTCCGGGGGCAGCGGCTCGGGGTCGGTGACGTCCAGCGCGGCCCGGATGCGTCCGCTCGACGTTGCAGCGAGCAGCGCTTCGGTGTCGACCACGCGACCGCGGGCCACGTTCACCAGCAGCGCCCCGTCCGGCAGCGCGGCCAGCTCCGCCGCGCCGATCAGGTGCTCGGTCTGCGGGGTGAGCGGGGTGATCACGAACACCACGTCGGCCTCGGGCAGCAGAGCTGGCAGCTCGTCGATCGCGTGTACCGGCACGTCCCCGGTGCGGGCGCGCCGCGCCACCCTGGTGATCGAGGCCAGCTCGAACCCGGCCAGGCGCTGCTCGATGGCGGCACCGATCCGCCCGTAGCCGACGATCAGGGCACGCCGGTCTGCGAGCGAGTCGGCGAAGTCGGTGTGCCAGGTGCCGGTGGTCATGTTCCGGGCGTAGGTGTCCAGGTGGCGCTGGCTCGCCAGCGCGAGCGCCACCGCCAGTTCTGCCGTGCTGGTGTCATGCACGCCGGAGGCGTTGCACAGCTGCACCCCTTCGGGCAGGTACGGCAGGTAGTTGTCATAGCCGGCGGAGAGCAGCTGGACGACCTTCAGGCCGGACATCTCCCCCACGCGCTCCAGCACCGGCTGCGGCGGATACATGTAGGGCGCGACCAGGTACTCCACCTCGCCGATCGAATCCGGCCACCGGCCGTCGGCGAGGAAACAGTCCACCTCGATGCCCTCGGGGAACGGACCCACCGCGGCTTCGGCAGCGGCGGTGCTTTCGAACGGGAGCCAGACGTGTCGCACCATGGGCTCACCCTAAGGCAGATGTCCTCGCTATCGTGCGGGCATGAGCACGAGGGACGCGTTCGACGCGGTTGAGCTGATCCGCACCAAGCGGGACGGTGGCACGCTGGCGCCGGAAGCCGTCGACTGGCTCATCCGTGCCTACACCGACGGGATGGTCACGGACGAGCAGATGGCGGCGATGGCGATGGCCATCTTCTTCCGCGGCCTCGACTCCGCAGAACTGGCCAGGTGGACCGATGCGATGATCGCCACCGGCGAGCGCATGGACTTCTCCGGGCTGTCGCGGCCCACGGTGGACAAGCACTCCACCGGCGGCGTCGGGGACAAGATCACGCTGCCGCTGGCGCCGCTGGTGGCAGCGTGCGGGGCCGCGGTCCCGCAGCTCTCCGGAAGGGGGCTGGGCCACACCGGCGGCACCCTGGACAAGCTGGAGGCGATCCCCGGCTGGCGGGCGAGCCTCTCCAACGCAGAAATGCTGGCCCAACTGGAGTCGGTCGGCGCCGTGATCTGCGCAGCGGGCGCCGGCCTGGCCCCGGCGGACAAGAAGCTCTACGCGCTTCGCGACGTCACCGGCACGGTGGAGTCGATCCCGATGATCTCCGCTTCGATCATGAGCAAGAAGATCGCCGAGGGCACAGCCTCGCTGGTGCTGGACGTGAAGACCGGTGCGGGCGCGTTCATGAAGACCTTCGCCGACTCCAGGGCCCTCGCCACGACGATGGTGGCGATCGGCAAGGCTGCAGGGGTGAACACGGTTGCGCTGATCACCGACATGGACACCCCGCTCGGCCGCACCGCCGGCAACGCGCTGGAGGTGGCCGAGTCGGTCGAGGTGCTGGCCGGGGGCGGCCCCGCCGACGTGGTCGAGCTAACCCTCGCCCTGGCCAGGGAGATGCTCGCCTGCGCGGGCATCGACGCCGACCCCGCCGCGGCGCTGGCCTCCGGCCGCGCAATGGACACGTGGAAGGCCATGATCCGCGCGCAGGGCGGTGATCCGGACGCTCCCCTGCCGACCGCCCGGCACACCGAGGTGGTGACCGCGGACGCCAGCGGCCACATCACACGCATGGACGCGATGGCGGTCGGGTTGGCCGCGTGGCGGCTGGGCGCCGGACGGGCCGTCCAGGGCGAGCAGGTGCAGGCGGCTGCCGGCGTCACCTGGCACGCCGCCGTGGGCGATCGGGTGGCTGCCGGCCAGCCGCTGTTCACGCTGCACACCGACACCCCCGAACGGATCGAACGGGCCAGGGCTGCGTTGGCCGGCGCCGTGGACTACGCAGCCGAACCGCCGGCTCCGCGCCCGCTGGTGCACGAGCGGATCAGCTGAGCGGACGCGGCAGGCCGGCCCGCTTGCGCTCCCACCGGTTGGGTTCCCTGGCCCGGAACGTGCCCAGGCCGAGCGAGCCGCGCACGACGAAGACCGGGCAGCCGGCGGCCGGGGTGGAGGGGACGGTCACCTTGACCGTGCCGAGGTTCCGGTTCAGGCGGTCGGTGTTGACCGCCCACCCCGGAGGCAGCACGAGGATGACCGTGCCAGCCCCGGCCAGCACCTCGAGGTCGACCACCTGCGCGGTTGGGGTGGCCAGCAGGCAGTTGAGCCGCACGTTGTCCACCAGCGCCTGCACCCGCAGGTAGGGCGGCACGTTCCAGGCGCCCTCCCGCTTCTCGGTCGAGACGCCGGCGCTGAGCACCAACGGGTCGTCGAGCCGGTAGCCGGGCGGGACGAGGCCGGCCGGGCCGGACGGCACCAGCGCGGCCGCGAGGTCACCGCGGGTCACCGCCCGGCGGGCCAGCTCGGTGCGCCGGTCGAGGTCGGCAGGGCTCAGCCCACCCTCCTCCGCGGCCCGCCGCAACTGGTCGACGGCGTGCGCGCGGTCGGCGTCTGAGACCCGCAGGTGGTCCTGGCCGGCACTCATGGCCACAGCCTACGGTGCGGAGGGCTCCGGCACGTGGGTCAGCCCCCACCGGTAGCCGTCGTACAGGGCTTCCCAAGAGGCCTCGATCACGTTCGTGCCGACCCCGACGGTGGTCCAGGTGCGCTCGCCGTCGGTCATGTCGATCAGGGTGCGCACGATGGCGTCTGTGCCGTGCCCCTGGTCGAGGATGCGCACCTTGTAGTCGGTGAGCTCGAAGTCCTCGACGAGCGGGTAGGCGTGGATCAGCGCGCCCCGCAGCGCGACGTCCAGAGCGTTCAGCGGTCCGTGGCCCTCACCGACCAGGTTCTGGGTGACCCCCTTCGCGCGCACCTTCACCGTCGCCTCGGAATCACCTTCCGGCTTCACCTCGTGGCCGGTGAGCACCCGCCAGCTGAGCACCTCGAAGAAGTCCTGGGCCACCCCCAGCTCCTCCCGGAGCAGCAGCTCGAAGGACGCGTCGGCCGACTCGTAGGAGTAGCCGTCCATCTCGCGGGTCTTCACCTTCTCGGTGATCTTCGCGGCCAGGTCACGGTTGGACAGGTCGTAGCCCAGCTCCGAGCCCTTGATCTGGATGTTCGCCCGCCCGGCCATGTCCGAGACGAGCATCCGCATGTCGTTGCCGACCAGGCGCGGGTCGATGTGCTGGTAGAGGTTCGCGTCGACCTTGATCGCGGAGGCGTGCAAGCCAGCCTTGTGCGCGAAGGCCGAGGCCCCGACGTAGGGCTGGCGGTTGTTCATCGGCACGTTGGTCACCCCGGAGATGGCGTGACTGACCCGGGTCGCCTCCGCCAACGCCTCCGCAGGCACCAGCGGCCAGCCGTACTTCAGCTGCAGGTTGGCGAGCACCGTGATCAGGTTGGCGTTGCCGGTGCGCTCGCCGTGGCCGTTCATCGTGCCCTGGACGTGCATGACGCCGGCCTCGACCGCAGCCAGGGTGTTGGCCACGGCACAGCCGGTGTCGTTGTGGCAGTGGATACCGAGGTCCACCCCGATCTGCCCGGCGGCCGAGACGATGTCGCCCATCCAGGAGGGCAGCATGCCGCCGTTCGTGTCACACAGCACGACCACCTCAGCACCGGCCTCCGCCGCCGTCCGGACCACCTCGAGGGCGTACTCGGCGTTGGCCCGGTAGCCGTCGAAGAAGTGCTCACAGTCGACGAACACCCGCCGGCCGTTGGCCACCAGGTGGCCGACGGTGTCCGACACCATCGCCAGGTTCTCCTCCAGCGTTGTGTGCAGGGCGCGGTAGACGTGCTCGTCATGGCTCTTGGCCACGATGCACACCACCTCGGTGGCTGCGTCCAGCAGCGCCTGCACCTGCGGGTCCTCCGCAGCAGTGGCGCCCACCCTCCGGGTGGCGCCGAACGCCACCAGCTTGGCGTTGCGCAGCTGCAGCTGGCCGGCCGCGGCGGCTGCGAAGAACGCAGTGTCGTTGGGATTGGCCCCCGGCCAGCCGCCCTCGATGAACCCCAGACCCAGCTCGTCGAGGTGCCTGGCGATCTTCAGCTTGTCCGCGACGCTGAGCTGCAGGCCCTCCTGCTGGGCGCCGTCACGCAGGGTCGTGTCGTAGATGTGAAAGGTGTCCGGAGCGGTGGTCGGCATGAAGGTCACCGGGCCGAGTTTGCCGTCCGGGGCAGGCGCCGGGCATGGGTTTCGGCGGTTGAGACTCCCGGGCGGCCCGCGGTTTGACGCCGGCCCGGCGGCCCAGTAGACAGGCGCCCATGGCAACTCTCACGCGTCGCGGAGCCACCGTCCACACCCTTGGTGAACTGCCGGTGGTGGGGAGCCCGCTGCCCGCCTTCACCCTGACCGGCACAGGGATGGACGACTTCGGCGTCGAGGTGGCGGCCGGGCGGAGCCTGGTGCTCAACATCTTTCCGAGCATCGACACCGGCGTGTGCGCGATGAGCGTGCGCCGGTTCAACGAGCTCGCTGCCGGGCTGCCCGACACCCTCGTCCTCTGCGTGTCGGCCGACCTGCCGTACGCGCAGGCACGCTTCTGTGGCGCGGAGGGCATCGGCAACGTCGTCACCGGTTCGAGCTTCCGCTCCGGCTTCGGCAGCGACTACGGCGTGACCATGGTCGACGGCACGATGCGCGGCCTGCTGTCCCGCGCGGTCGTGGTGGCCGACGCCGGCGGCACCGTCCGCTACACCGAGCAGGTGCCCGACATCAGCTCCGAGCCCGACTACGAGGCCGCCCTCGCTGCGCTGGCTGCCCTCACCGGCTGACGCGCCCGGCCGCCGGGCCCCGGCCGGCACCGACCGACCTGCGCGGTTTGACTGATTGCGGCGCCCGCCGGCGCAGCAGCAGGCTGGACCATGCGCGAATGTGACGTGGTGATGAAGGGTGGCATCACCTCCGGGGTGATCTATCCCGGGGCACTGGCCGAGTTCGCAGCGCACTACCGGCTGCACAGCCTCGGCGGGGCTTCCGCCGGCGCGATCGGGGCGGCCCTCGGTGCCGCTGCGGAGTACGGGCGCGACACCGGCGGCTTCACCCGGCTCGCCGCGGTACCCGCCCAGCTCGGGGAGGGCCGGCTGGCCGCCCTGTTCCAGCCGCAGCCCGGCACCCGGCCGCTGCTGCCGCTGCTGCTGGCCGTGACCGGCCACGACCGGCCGGGCACCGGACGCTCCGGCGCCGCGCGGGTGCCGGCCGTCGCCGCTGCCCTGTTGCGGGGCTTCCCCGTGGCCGGCCTGCTGGGCCTGCTGCCCGGCGCAGCCCTCGCGGCGTTCGGCTGGACCGCCGGCGGGGCAACCGGGCTGGTGCTGGTTGTGGTCGGGCTGCTGCTGGCCGTGGCCGGCTGGCTGGCCGGGGTTACGGTCGCCGTCCTCACAAGGCTCACCCGAGCGGTGCCCGCCAACCAGTTCGGGATCTGCCGCGGGCTCGGCGCCGGCGCCGGACCGGGGTTCACCGACTGGCTCTCCGGACAGCTCGACGACCTGGCCGGCCTGCCGGCCGAAGAGCGCCCGCTGCGGTTCGGCCAGCTGCGGTCGCGCGACATCGACCTGCGGATGATCAGTACCTGCCTTTCCCAGGGCCGGCCCTACGAGCTGCCGTGGGAGTCGGGCGGGTTCTTCTTCGACCCCGGGGTCTGGGCAACGCTCTTCCCGCAGCCGGTCATGGCTGCGCTGCTGGCCGCACCGCCGGCCGCGCCGAGCGCAGGAGGAGCAGCCGCAGCGCGCGACTGGGCTGCCGAGGAGGCCGCCGCCGCCGCACGCTCCCCTGCGCTCCGGCGGCTGCCCGCGGCCGAGCACCTGCCCGTGGTGGTGGCCACCCGCTTGTCTCTGAGCTTCCCGCTGCTGGTGTCCGCCGTCCCGCTGTGGACGATCGACCGCAGGGCCGGGGCCGGGCCGAGGTTCGTCCAGGTGTGGTTCACCGACGGCGGCCTGTGCAGCAACTTCCCGCTGCAGCTGTTCGACGCCGCACTGCCGTCCAGGCCGACCTTTGCGATCAACCTCGGCGACTTCGCAGAGGGCGTCGCGCCCAGCGCCGACCAGGCGGCCAACATCGAGTTCGCGCGGAACAACCGTGGCGGGCTGCTGCCGGAGTTCTTCGAGGTGCCGGCCACCGGCTGGGCAGCGATCGGCGGGTTCGCGTCGGCTGCGTTCAACACCGCCCGCAGCTGGCCCGACAGCACCCAGCTGAACCTGCCCGGCTACCGCGACCGGATCGTCCGGGTGCTGCAGACCGAAGCCGAGGGCGGCCTGAACCTGTACATGGATGCAGCGACGATCGCCGCACTGACCGAACGGGGCCGTGCTGCGGCAGCAGCGCTGGTCGCGCAGTTCAATGAGCCGCGCTATCCGGAACGGGAACCGCGCGCCACCGGCTGGGAGAACCACCGCTGGGTGCGCTACCGGGCGCTCCTCTCCGGCCTGCCCGCCTGGCTCGGGTCCTGGGCCGCCGGTCGTGACGGGCTGGAGGAGATCGGCGAGGCTCCGCCCAGCTACCCGCTGACCGGCGCCACCCGCCGGCTGGCGGAGGAGCTCACCGGGCACCTCGACGCCGCAGCGGCCGCGCTCGACGACAGTGCGCCGACGCTGGCCGCAGCGCCCGCGCCGGTCGGCGTGATCCGCAGGGTGCCGAGGATCTGAGGCAGCGGCGGATCACCCGAAGTCGGCCTCAGCCGTGCTGACTGTGCCGGCCGTGCGCCCCGGTGCGCTCTGGAAGCTCCAGTAGAGGTTGGTGTGGGCGATCACCTGTTCGGGCGGCGGCGCGCCCCACTCGGTCAGGTCCTCCGTCGTGTGGGCGTCGCCCACCAGCACGGTGTCGTAGCCGCGCACCAGCGCTCCGTGGAGGGTGGAGCGGACGCAGGCGTCGGTCTGGGCGCCGGCGACGAGCAGCCGGCCCACCCCGAGGCCGGCCAGCACCTCTTCGAGCCCGGTCTCCTCGAACGAGTCGCCGTAGGACTTGTCCACCCGCGGCTCGTCCGGCGCCGGCGCCAGCTCCGGCACCACCTGCCACGCCTCGCTGCCGTGCTCGCGGCCCTCGTCCACGTCCTGCACCCAGACCACCGGGGCACCGGCAGCGCGGGCTGCGTCCACCAGCCGGCCGATGTTGGCCACCACCTCGTCCCGGGCATGGTTGCCCGCCACGACGCCGTTCTGGACGTCGATCACCAGCAGGGCACTGTTCGGGCGGCCGGGCAACGTGGTCACGGCTACACCCTACGCAGCCAGCCGTGGCTGTCCACGGCCCTGCCGTACTGGATGTCGAGGATCGCGTTGCGGATGCCGAGGGTCACCGGCGAGCCGTGCTGCGGCAGCCGCCACTCCCCGCCGGTCGACTTGAACCCGCCGATCGGGGTGACCACCGCTGCCGTCCCGCAGGAGAACGCCTCCACCGTGGTGCCGGCAGAGATCCCGTCGAACAGCTCCTGCGGCGTGATCCGCCGCTCCTCCGGACGCAGGCCGAGGTCAGCTGCGACGGTGAGGATCGAGTCGCGGGTGATGCCTTCCAGGATGGTGCCGGTGAGCGCAGGGGTGAGCAGCCGGCCGTCGGCCGTGACGAGGAAGACGTTCATGCCGCCCAGCTCCTCGACCCGGTCCTTGGCTGCGGCCTCGATGAACAGCACCTGGGAGCAGCCGTGCTCCAGGCCCTCGTACTGCGCGATCAGCGACGCGGCATAGTTGCCACCGCACTTGGCGGCCCCGGTGCCGCCGACCCCGGCCCGGGCGTAGGTGTCGGTGACCCAGATGTCGATCGGCTTCACCCCGCCGGTGAAGTAGGGCCCGGACGGGGAGGCGATCACACAGAAGGTGACGGTCTGGGCTGCCCGGACGCCGAGGAACACCTCGGAGGCGAACATGAACGGCCGCAGGTAGAGGCTCTGCTCACCCTGCGCCTGCGGCACCCAGCGCTCGTCGGCGCGGACCAGGCCGGCCACCGCCTCGAGGAAGTCCTCCACCTCCAGCTTTGGCAGCATCAGCCGCGCCGCAGAGGTCTGGAAGCGGCGCGCGTTGGCCTCGGGACGGAACAGGTGGATGGAACCGTCGTCGTGCCGGTAGGCCTTCAGGCCCTCGAAGACCTCCTGCGCGTAGTGCAGCACCGCTGTGGCCGGATCGAGCTGGAACGGGCCGTAGGGCCTGATCTCCGCGTCGGTCCAGCCGGCGGCGGCCGTCCACGTCGCGACGGCCATGTGGTCGGTGAAGTGGTCGCCGAAGCCAGGCGCGGCGAGTACGCGGGCCACGTCAGCTTCCGAAGCTGGACTGGGATTGCTGTGCAGCGGGAACGTCAGCGACATGGGGGCATGGTATCGGCACCGAGGTGAGACGCAATTGTCCACTTGCTGGATGCCAAGTAGCCTCGCCGGGTGAGTTCAACAGCTGCGGACAAGCCCGTGATCGCCGTCGTCGCAGGGGACGGCATCGGGCCCGAGGTGGTCGCGGAGGGCCTGAAAGTCCTCACCGCAGTGACCGGGCCGGACGCCTTCGACTTCGTGCACCACGACCTGGGTGCGGAGCGCTGGCAGCGCACCGGCGAGGTCCTGCCGGACGCGACGCTGGCCGAACTGGCCGCCTCGCAGGCGATCATCCTCGGTGCCGTCGGCGCAGCGCCGGGCTCGAAGGCGATCCCGTCCGGCCTGCTCGAACGCGGGCTGCTGCTGAAGCTGCGCTTCGCCTTCGACCACTACGTGAACCTGCGACCGTCGAAGCTGTATCCCGGTGTGCCCACGCCCCTGTCGGACGAGGTCGTCGGGCGCGGCCCGGTGGACTTCCTGGTGGTGCGCGAGGGCACCGAGGGGCTGTACTGCGGCAACGGCGGGGCGTTCCGCGCCGGCACCCCGCACGAGGTGGCCACCGAGGTCAGCATCAACACGGCGCACGGGGTGGAGCGGGTGATCAGGGATGCGTTCGCCCGCGCGGAGAAGCGCCGCCGGCACGTCACCCTGGTGCACAAGCACAACGTGCTGGTGAACGCCGGTGGGTTGTGGAACCGGCTGTTCGAGTCGGTCGCGGCAGAGCACCCGGACGTGACCACCGACTACCTGCACGTGGACGCGGCGACGATCGCGCTGGTGCAGGACCCGCAGCGCTTCGACGTGCTCGTCACCGACAACCTGTTCGGTGACATCCTCACCGATCTCGCGGCCGCGGTGACCGGCGGCATCGGGCTCGCAGCCAGCGCCAACCTGAACCCCGGCGGGGAGTTCCCGTCCATGTTCGAGCCGGTGCACGGCTCCGCGCCCGACATCGCCGGCAAGGGCATCGCCGACCCGACCGCGACGATCCTCTCGATGGCTCTCCTGCTGGACCACCTGGGCCGGGAGAACGACGCCCGCCGCATCGAGGCTGCGGTGGACGCAGACATCGCCGAACGGGGCTCGGCAGGGCGGCCGACCAGCGTGGTCGGGGACGCGATCGCCGCGCGGCTGGCCTGAGGCGGGGCGGTCCGGCGCGCCGGCGGGTCGGCGGGGGTTCAGTCGGCGAGGCTGCCGAACAGGTGCCTGCGCTCGCCGGTGAAGCGTCCCGACAGCCACCAGATCGCCTCGATCGCGACCACGGCCACCAAGCCGATCCAGGCTGCGGTCGCCATCATCGCGGCGTTGCCCGGGTCCAGCTGCGGGTCGAACCGCTCCAGGAACGGCCAGGCCTGCACCCAGCCGGGCACCTGGTGGGGCAGCCAGAAGATCACCAGGTAGGCCGCCAGCCCGCACAGGCCGATCATGAGCAGCTTCCACCACTGGTAGGGACGGGCGGTGGCGACCATCACCCAGGTGCCGCCGACCATGAGGGTGAGCAGCGCAGCGGTGCTGGCCTGGGTGAAGGCTGCCGGCTCCGCGCCCGCGGCGGGCTTCACCAGCAGGTAGGCGACGAACGTGGTCAGCGCCACCACCACCCCGGAGGGGATCGAGAAGCTCATCACGCGCCTGAGGAAGCCCGGCCGGGCCCGCTCGGCGTTGGGGGCCAGCGCGAGGATTGAGGCCGGGATGCCGATGGTGAACCAGCCGACGAAGGAGATGTGGATCGGCACGAACGGGAACTGCAGCCCCGCCACCGCCACCAGCAGCGCCAGGATGATCGAGTACATCGTCTTGGTGAGGAAGAAGTTGGCGACCCGCTCGATGTTGCCGATCACGCGGCGGCCCTCGGCCACAACGTGGGGCAGGGTGGCGAAACTGTCGTCGAGGAGCACCAGCTGCGCGACGCCGCGCGTTGCGGCCGCGCCGGAGCCCATCGCCACGCCCAGGTCGGAGTCCTTGATGGCCAGGACGTCGTTGACCCCGTCGCCGGTCATCGCCACGTTGTGGCCCCGGGACTGCAGCGCCGCGACCATCTGCCGCTTCTGCTGCGGGGTCACCCTGCCGAACACCCCGGCCGACTCAACCCGGTCGGCGAACTGCTCGGCGTCCTCGGGCAGCAGGCGGGCGTCCACCACCTCGCCGGTGTCCACGCCGAGCGAACCGGTGACCGCCCCGACCGAGCGGGCGTTGTCGCCGGAGATCACCTTCACCGCTACGTCCTGCTCCGCGAAGAAGGCCAGCGTGTCCCGCGCCTCCGGCCGCACCTTCTGCTCCAGCACCACCAGCGCCCTCGGGGTGACGGCGCCGGGGGCGTCGGCGACGTCCACGGGACGGTCGCACTCGCCCAGCAGCAACACCCGGCGGCCGGTGGCCCCGACGTGCTCGGCCCGCTGGGCAGCCGGGCTGCCGGAGTCGCACAGCACGTCGGCTGCGCCGAGCACCCAGTTGCCCGAGCCGTCGAACGACATGCCCGACCACTTCTTGGCAGACGTGAAGGGTGCCATCGCCGTCACCTGCCAGCCGGCTCCGGACCTCGGCAGCGCGTGCACGAGCGCCTGCACCGAAGCGTTCGGGCGGGGGTCGGACGCTGCCAGCTGGGCCAGCGTCTCCCGGAGGTCAGCCTCCGTCCCGTCCAGAACCTCCAGCTCGGCGAACTGCAGGCCGTTCTCGGTGAGCGTGCCGGTCTTGTCAGCGCACACCACGTCCACCCTGGCCAGGCCTTCGATCGCCGGCAGCTCCTGCACCAGCACGTTGCGCTGGCCGAGGCGCACCACGCCCACTGCGAAGGCCAGCGAGGTGAGCAGCACCAGGCCCTCCGGCACCATCGGCACCAGCGCGCCGGCTGTGGCCAGCACCTTGTCCTGCCACACCCCGGGCTGGTTCCACTGCACCCAGACCGTGGCCAGTCCCACCGGGATCAGCAGCCAGGTGATCAGGCGGAGGATCTTGTTGATCCCGGTCTGCAGCTCCGACTTCACCAGGGAGAACCGGCTGGCCTCTGCGGTCAGCTGGGCGGCGTAGGAGTCCCGCCCAACGCGGGTGGCGCGGAAGGCTCCGAAGCCGGCCACGACGAAGCTGCCCGACATCACCTCGCTGCCCGGCACCTTCTCCTGCGGGTCGGACTCGCCGGTGAGCAGTGACTCGTCCACCTCTAGGTAGGACGCCTCGACCACCTCGCCGTCGACGATCACCTGGTCGCCGGGGCCGAGCTCGATGATGTCGTCGAGCACCACCTCCTCGCGCGGGAGCTCGCGGGTGGTGCCGTCCCGCCGCACCATCGGCTTGCCCTCACCGACCACGGCGAGGCTGTCCAGCGTCCGCTTCGCGCGGAGCTCCTGCACCATGCCGATGCCGGAGTTGATGATGATCAGGAAGCCGAACAGTGCGTTCACGATCGAGCCAGTGGTGAGCACCATGATGAACAGCACCATCAGCAGGAAGTTGATGCGCGTGAACACGTTGGCCCGGACGATGTCCCACGTGGTGCGGCCTGACCGCGGGGGCAGGTCGTTGGTAAGGCCGCGGGCGACCCGGTCGGCCACTTCGGCTGAGCTGAGGCCGGCACTGGCCAGTTGGGTGTCGCTGGTCACGGGCAAAGCTTGCCAGACCCGACGACGAGAGCGGAGAGCGAGCTCGCTCGCTCTCCGCCGAAGAGGAAGGGTGACGCGCGGCCTGCCCCGCGGCAGACTCGAAGACGGCGAGAAGAGGCCAGCCGGCCGTCCCCCGCCCCAACTGGGATCGCGCGCGGCAGATGGCCGGGCGATCAGGACTTCGTGAGCACGTCGAGCACCGTCTCCCGGAGTTCATCGGCTTCGGGCGGAACCATCGTCATCCAGGAGTGGGTGATCGTGTTGCCGTACCGGATGAACGTGTCGGTCACCGGGATCCGGTCCATAATCCCGCTGACCACCACCAGATCGGGCTCGTCCCGGGTGAGCCGCGCGACGACCCAGGGACCGGTGTAGGCAAAGGGGTAGCTGCATGGCTGGTCGACCATCGCCCTGACGGCGGCCAGCTTGGCGGCGGCGACTCCGGGGTCGGCCAGCACTATCGTCGACAGGCTTGACCACTCCAGAATGTTCAATGACACCTTGGGTGCACCCGCCACCGCGACCGCCGACCCCGGCCGCGGCGCGTAGGCACGGTGGTCGTCCACCTTCCCGGCCGTCACGCCGTAGCTCCTCCCCGACTCACTGGCCCGCCACGCCTTCTCGACCCGTTTGGCGCTGAGCGTCGGGCCGCCACTGCCGGGGATCGTGGCCGGCACGCCTTCCGGCAGCGCACACGCCGGCTCTGCGGGCTGGGCGTACGTCGGAAGGCCGCTCGGCAGCGACGTCGGCGTCAGGCTGGACGGCGTCGCGGTCGGCGAGGTGGTCAGGGGCAGCGTGGTCGTGGCGACCGGGATCGGCGTCCCCGCCGGTGCGCCGAGCGGCATCACCTCAGCCAGCACGCCACACGCGGACAGGACGAGGACGGCCGCAACCAGGGCGGCGAGGGAGGCGGCGCGAAAGGCCCGCCGGTTCGGGGGCACCAGCACAACCGAAACCTAACGCCCGCGGCGCCCGGACACGCCTGATTCGCCAACACCTGCCAAATCAGGTGTTGCGACCACCACTGGAACCCACCCCCGAAAGTTCGGGAGCTCCTGCGGGCTCTCGGGGCGACGGGCTCAGCGGGCGGCGTGGCCCTCGACGTAGTCGTCGTCGTGGCTCTTGACCCAGGCCATCAGGCCACGCAGCTGCCGGCCGGTCTCCTCGATCGGGTGCTGCTCAGCCTTGGCCCGCAGCGCCTTGAACTCCGGTGCGCCGGCGTCCTGGTCGTCGATGAAGCGCTTGGCGAAGGCGCCGGACTGGATGTCGGCCAGGACCTCCTGCATCCGCTGCTTCACCGAGGCGTCGATCACGCGCGGGCCGGAAACGTAGTCGCCGAACTCCGCGGTGTCGGAGACGCTCCAGCGCTGCTTCGCGATGCCGCCCTCGTACATCAGGTCGACGATCAGCTTCAGCTCGTGCAGGCACTCGAAGTAGGCCACCTCGGGCTGGTAGCCGGCCTCGGTGAGCACCTCGAAGCCGGCGGTGACCAGCGCGGACGCGCCGCCGCAGAGCACGGCCTGCTCGCCGAACAGGTCGGTCTCGGTCTCCTCGGTGAACGTGGTCTTGATGCCACCGGCGCGCAGGCCGCCGATCGCCTTCGCGTACGACAGCGCGAGCGGCCAGGCGTTGCCGGTCTCGTCCTTCTCCACCGCGACGATCACCGGGACGCCACGACCCTCGGTGTACTCGCGGCGCACCAGGTGGCCGGGGCCCTTGGGCGCGACCATGCACACGTCCACGCCGGCCGGCGGGGTGATGTAGCCGAAGCGGATGTTGAAGCCGTGCGCGAAGAACAGCGCGTCCCCGGGCACCAGGTTCGGCTCGATCGCCTCCTTGTACAGGTGCCGTTGCACCTGGTCGGGGGCGAGCACCATGATCAGGTCGGCCTCCTCGCAGGCCTGCGCCGGGGTGACCACCCGCAGGCCCTCGGCCTCGGCCTTGGCCCAGCTCTTCGAGCCCTCCCGCAGGCCGACCCGGACGTCGACGCCCGAGTCCCGCAGGCTGAGCGCGTGGGCGTGGCCCTGGCTGCCGTAGCCGATCACCGCGACGTTGCGACCGGCGATGATCGAGAGGTCGGCGTCGGCGTCGTAGAACATCTGTGCCATTCGGTTTGCTTCCTAACTCAGTTGGCCAGCCGGACGGCCGGACGGGTCTTGTCGATCTTGGCACGATCGGAGAGGGATCGGCTGCCCCGGCCGAGCGCGACGAGCCCCGACTGCACGAGCTCGCGCACCCCGTAGGGCTTCAGCATCTCCAGCAGCGCCTCGAGCTTGTCCGGCGAGCCGGTGGCCTCGATCGTCATCGAGTCGTTGTGGACGTCGACGGTCTTGCCCCGGAACAGCTGGACGATCTCGATGATCTGGCTGCGGGTGGCCGGGTCGGCCTTCACCTTGATCAGCATCAGCTCGCGCCGCACGGCCGAGGCGTCCTCGAGCTCGACGATCTTCAGCACCTCGATCAGCTTGTTGAGCTGCTTGACGATCTGCTCCAGCACCAGCTGGCTGTCCACCGCCACCTGGACGGTGATCCTGGAGAACTCCTCGTTCTCCGTCGGACCGACGGCGAGGGACTCGATGTTGTAGCCGCGCCTTGCGAACAGGCCGGCGATGCGTGCGAGCACGCCCGGCTTGTTCTCCACCAGCACGCTCAGGGTGTGTGTGTTCACAGGTCCTCCCCCTCCCAGGCGGGAGCCAGGTCCCGGGCGATCTTGATGTCGTCGTTGCTGGTGCCGGCCGCAACCATCGGCCACACCATCGCGTCCTTGTGCACCACGAATTCCACCACGACGGGGCGGTCGTTGATCGCGAGCGCCTGCCGGATCACGTCGTCCACCTGCTCCGGGGTCTCTGCGCGCAGCCCGACCGCACCCATGGCCTCGGCCAGCATCGGGAAGTCGGGCACCCGGTGGGTCTTCAGGTCGGTGCTGGAGTAGCGCTCCCCGTAGAACAGGGTCTGCCACTGGCGCACCATGCCGAGGCTCTGGTTGTTGATCACGGCGATCTTGATCGGGATGCCCTCGAGCGCGCAGGTCACCAGCTCCTGGTTGGTCATCTGGAAGCAGCCGTCGCCGTCGATCCCCCAGACGACCTCGCCGGGCCGACCGACCTGGGCGCCCATGGCCGCCGGCACGCAGTAGCCCATGGTCCCTGCGCCGCCGGAGTTGAGCCAGCGGGCGGGTCGCTCGTGGGGCAACAGGTGGGCGGCCCACATCTGGTGCTGGCCGACGCCGGTGACGTAGGTGGCGTCCGGGCCGGTCAGTTCACCCAGCCGCTTGATCACGTACTGCGGGCTGAGCAGCCCGCCCTCGGTCGGCTCGGGGTCGATGTGGTACTTGGCCCGCAGGCCCTTCAGGTAGGCCACCCAGTCGCCGAAGTCGGGCAGGTCCGAGCCCCGCAGCAGGGTGTTCAGCTCTGCGATCACCTCGGCCAGGTCGCCGACGATCGGGACGTCCGCCACCCGGTTCTTGGAGATCTCCGCCGGATCGATGTCGGCGTGGATCACCTTCGCCTCCGGCGCGAACGAGTCGAGCTTGCCGGTCACCCGGTCGTCGAACCGCGCACCGAGGGTGATCAGCAGGTCGGAGCGCTGCAACGCACCGACGGCGGCCACCGTGCCGTGCATGCCCGGCATGCCGAGGTTCAGCTCGTGGCTGTCCGGGAACGCGCCCCGCGCCATCAGCGTGGTCACCACCGGGATGCCCGTGATCCGGACGAGTTCGGCAAGTGCGTCGAAGGCCTGGGCCTTCACCACACCGCCACCGACGTAGAGCACCGGACGGCTGGCCTGGCCGATCAGCCGGGTGGCCTCCCGCAGCTGCTTGCTGTGCGGCTTCGACACCGGGTGGTAGCCCGGCAGGTCCAGTTCCTCCGGCCACACGAACGGGGCGGAGGAGGACAGCGCGTCCTTGGCGATGTCCACCAGCACCGGGCCTGGCCGTCCGGTGCGGGCGAGGTGGAAGGCAGCAGCGATCGCGTGCGGGATGTCGGCTGCCCTGGTGATCAGGAAGCTGTGCTTGGTGATCGGGAACGTGATGCCCCTGATGTCGGCCTCCTGGAAGGCGTCGGTGCCGATCGAGGCACTGGACACCTGGCCGGTGATGGCCACCATCGGCACCGAGTCCATGTAGGCGTCCGCGATCGCGGTGACCAGGTTGGTCGCCCCGGGGCCGGACGTGGCGATGCACACCCCGACCCGGCCGGTGACCATCGCGTAGCCCTCGGCGGCGTGGCCTGCGCCCTGCTCGTGGCGGACGAGGACGTGCCGGATCAGCTTGGAGTCGAACAGCGGGTCGTAGGCCGGCAGGATCGCGCCGCCGGGGATGCCGAAGACAACCTCGACCCCGGCACGCTCCAGCGACTCCACCAGGGCCTGCGCCCCGGTCAGGATGGTTGGTGACTCACCGGGCATCTGCCTACCTCTTCTCTGCGGTCTGGACGGAAGCAACAAAAAACCCCCGCTGCTGGCGCAGGCGAGGGAGCGTGTCGGGACGAGACTGGTCTCAGCCGACACGCTGGCTAACTACGAGGACGAACTTCCGCACGGGTAAAGACTCCCCGGTCTTCCCCGGTCATGTCAATACATGGTCGGGGCGTTTCACATGCTGGGCGGCCGCAGGCCCAGACCTCAACCACTCCCTTCGACTTCGGGCCCGTTCTGAGGGATTCCCAGCATCCGGCTGGCAAGCCGACACGCCGATGGGTGACGATGATCGACAAGCCATCGCAGACGAAGGGATCCCCCCGATGCTCACCAACCCTGCGCCACTGGCCGGACGACGGGCACTGCTGTCCGTCGGCTTGGCCGCAGCGCTCGCCGCGGGCACCGTCGGAGCCGCAACGCCCGCCTCCGCGGACACAGCTGTCGCCCCGAAGAGCGGCTCGATAACCATCGAGGGAGCCGGCTGGGGCCACGGCAAGGGCATGTCCCAGTACGGCGCCTACGGTGCGGCCAGCAAGGGCCTGGACTACGCCGAGATCCTCGCCTTCTACTACTCGGGCACGACCCTGGAGAGCCTGCCCGGCGGCAACACCGTGCGCGTGCTGATCACCGGCGACACCGACAACGCGCTGCACGTGCGTCCGGTTGCCGGGCTGCGGCTGACCGACTCGGCCGGCGCCCGGCTCACCCTCCCCACCGGCTCCAGGTACACGAAGTGGCGAATCACCCGCTCCGGCGAGAAACGCGTGCTCGCATACCGCAGCAACACGGGCAAGTACGTCACGTACAAGACCAAGCTCACCCCGACCCGGGTCTGGTACTTCGACAACCCCAAGACCGGGACAGTCCGGCTGGAAATGCCCAGCCTGAGCATCCGGACGTATCGCGGCAAGCTCTCGATGCGGCTGTCCGGCAGTGGCACCCGGACGATCAACACCGTGGCGATGGAGGACTACCTGCGCTCGGTCGTGCCGGCGGAAATGCCCGCCACCTGGTCGGCGCACGCCGTGCGCGCCCAGGCCGTGGCCGCCCGCACCTACGCCGCCCGGCTGCGTTCCACCGCTGGCTCGGGCGCCCAGTACGACCTTTGCGACACGTCGGCCTGCCAGGTCTACGGCGACACCTCGAAGGAGCACTCCGCCAGCGACGCCGCCATCAAGGCGACGGCGAACGAGGTGTTGCACTACAAGGGCAAGCTGGCCCTGACCATGTTCTCCTCCTCCAACGGTGGCTGGTCGGCCTCCGCCGGGTCGGACTACCCCTACCTGAAGGCGAAAAAGGACCCCTACGACGGGGTGAAGCGAGACCAGACCTGGTCGAAGACGCTGACCGCCACGACCATCCAGAAGGCCTACCCGGCGATCGGCACGCTGAAGTCGGTGCAGGTGACCGAGCGCGATGGCGACGGCACCTACGGCGGGCGCGTGGAGAAGATCAAGCTGAGCGGCTCCAAGGGCTCGGTGACCCTCACCGGCGGCACGTTCAAGAGCAAGTTCGGGCTGAAGGAGCGCCTGTTCAAGGTGGTCGGCGGCACCGTGACCACCTCGCCCAACGTCGTCGAGGAGCCCTCGGCCAACTACACCCGCTGGCGGGAGCTGGGCGGTGCGGAGGCGGCGATCGGCTCGCCCACCGGCGCTGAGGTCGCCGTGGCGGGCGGCCTGCGCCTGAAGTTCGAGGCCGCCGACCTGTGGTGGAGTTCGGCCACCGGCAGCCACCTGCTGACCGGCGCGGTCCGTGCCGCCTACAACGACCTCGGCGGGGCCACCTCCAAGCTCGGCTTCCCGAGGACGGACGTCGCCAGCACCGACAGCGGCAGCTACGCCGACTTCGCCGTGGGCAGGATCACCTGTCCCTCCGACGCCGACTGCGTGGTCGCCTACGGCTGAGCGAAGGCTGCCAGCGGCGCTCAGCCCCCAGTGATCTGGCGGTGCACCCGGTCCAGGTCGATCCCCGGCTCTCGGACGGTGAGCTGGCCGATGCCGGCCCGGTGCGCGAACCGCGGGATCAGGTGCACGTGCAGGTGGAACACCTCCTGGCCGGCGGCCGTCCCCGTGCTGCTCAGCAGGTTCAGCCCGTCCGCAGCCAGCCGGTCCACCAGCAGCCTGGTGGTGGCGGCGATGGCGGGCGCTATCTCGGTGAGCGCCTCCGGCTGGCCGAGCAGGTCGTCCACGTGCCGGCGCGGCACCACCAGGGTGTGCCCGACGTGCCAGGGGTTGACGTCGAGGAACGCGACGGCGTGTTCGTCGGCGTACACCTGCCGGGAGGGCACGTCGCCGGCGACGATGCTGCAGAACAGGCAACTCATGGCCGTCAGCGTACGGCGAATCCGGCCTGGGCGAGGGCAGCCTTGACGTCCCCGATGCGCAGCGTCCCGTAGTGGAACACGCTGGCTGCCAGCACCGCGTCCGCGCCCGCCCGGACCGCCTCCACGAAGTGGGCAGCCGTGCCGGCACCGCCAGAAGCGATCACCGGCACGTCGACCGCCGCCCTGACCGCAGCGATCATCTCGGTGTCGAACCCGCTGGTGGTGCCGTCCGCATCCATCGAGTTCAGCAGCACCTCGCCCGCGCCCCGCTCGACCGCTTCCCGCACCCAGGCGATGGCGTCCAGCCCCGCGGGCCGGCGGCCGCCGTGGGTCGTGACGCCGAAGCCGGACGGCTGCCCCGGCTCCCGCCGCGCGTCGAGGGAGAGCACCAGGACCTGGTTTCCGAAGCGCGCGGCGATCTCGTCGATCGCCGCGGGCCGGGCGATCCCGCCGGTGTTGATGCCCACCTTGTCCGCGCCGGTGCGCAGCAGGCGGTCGACGTCCTCGACCCCCCGCACTCCCCCGCCTACGCACAGCGGGATGAACACGGTCTCCGCGGTCCTGGTGACCACTTCGTAGGTGGTGTGCCTGCCCTCCGCGGAGGCCGAGATGTCAAGGAACACCAGCTCGTCTGCGCCCTCGGTGCCGTAGAGCGCAGCGAGGTCGACCGGGTCTCCGGCGTCGCGCAGGTTGGCGAAGTTGACGCCCTTGACCACCCGCCCGTCCTTGACGTCGAGGCAGGGGATCACCCGGATGGCTACCGACACGGCGCTCAGGCTAGCGCGTGCAACAGGGCGGCGTAGGAGCCCTCCACGTCGCCGGCCACGACCGCGACGAAGGCAGCGGCCGTCCTCCGGCCGGCGAACTCGGCCAGCCGGTCGTACCTGGCAGTGAGGAACGACTCGCCGCCCAGAGCTGTCACGAGCCTGCGGTTGTACGCGTCGAACTCCGGGTCAGTGGTGCGGCGCTGGAACCGTGCGATCACCTCGTCCCTCGGGCCGGTGAGGATGACCTCGCGGAACGTGGCGCCCGCCTGCGAGGCAACCTGCTCGAACGCCTCGAGCTCGGCAGCGTTGTCGAGGAACTGGGGCAGCACCACTTCGCGGCCCTGCGCGAGGTGCGCAGCGGCCATCGCCAGCGCCAGCGGGCGCAGCAGGTCGTGGGTGCGGCCGTCCCCTTCCCGCCAGCCGCCGACCAGCCGGTGCAACAGGTCGATGTCCAGGTTCAGCGTGCCCGGGTGCCGGTCTGCGTAGAGCGCGGCCAGGGTCGACTTGCCGACCCCCAACGGTCCGTTCAGGTGGATCAGCCTCGCCACGCCTCAGTCCTCCAGCGGGGCGGCGTCCACCACTCCGCGCCGCACCCGGTCGATCAGTTCCCTCGCGGTGCTGCGCAGTTCGCCGGGACCGGCCGCCTCCGCCAGTTGCCCGGCTGCGTCCACCACCTGGCGGGACCAGCGGACGAAGTCGCCTGCGGTGAGCCCGGACAGGTACAGCACGTCGGCCAGGTCGGCACCCGCGGTCCAGGCGTGGATCGCCTCGGCGAAGCCGATGTCGGGGTCGTCGTGGCTGGGCAGCCGGTGGTCGCGCTCGGCCAGCGAGACCTGCCGCCAGATCCCGCGCAACCGCTGCTGGGCGTCCTCGGTGCGGCGGTCCGGCGTCCGCGCGGGTGGGCGGCCGTCCCCCCTTGACTCGTAGACGAGGCTGGACAGCACAGCGGCCAGCTGGGGCGAGCTCAAGCCGGCGAAGACGCCGTCGCGCACCGCCTCGGCCGTGACCAGGTCGAGCTCGGAGTAGATGCGCGACAGCATCCTTCCGGCCTCGGTGACCCGGTGTCCGCCCTCGCTGAGGTAGCCCATCGACTCCAGCACGGAGCAGATCCGGTCGAAACGCACGGCGATGGTGTTCGTGCGCCGGTCCGCCTGCCGTTGCCTGGCCTCGTTCTCCCGCTCCAGGCGGCGGGCGGCCTCGGCGTGGCGGGCGTGCTCCTCCCGGTCCGGGCAGCCGTGGACGGGGTGGGCGCGCAGTTCGGCGCGCAACTCGCCGATGCGGGCCATCGCCCCGGCGTCGGCGCTTTCGGGCAGGTCGGCCGGCGCGAAGGCCTCCCGCTCCAGCTTCGCCACCAGCGCAGCAGCGAGGTTGCGCCGGGCAGCCGGTGAGCGGGAGTCGAAGTGCTTGGGCACCTTGAGCCGGCCTGCCACGGTCGGCGGTTGGGAGAAATCGGTGGCGGCCAGGCGCCTGAGCTTGCGGTCGGGGGTGAGCACGGTCGGCTGCGGCCCGCCGCCGCCCAGCCCCGGGTCGACGACTACGGCCCAGCCGCTGTGGCGCTTGCCGGGGACGTCGATGATGTCTCCGGGGCGCAGGCCGAGCAGCACCTCGATGGCCTCTGCCCGCCGGTCGGCCCTGCGGTCCCTGGCCGCTTCCGCCTCGGCTGCCGAGATCCTGCCCCGGAGCCGGAAGTACTCCTCGGCGTCCCCGGCAGTGCAACGGGCCAGCGCCCATTCGGCCGCGATGCGCTGGTTGTCCGCGGTGATGCTCCGGGCCAGCCCGACCACCGAGCGGTCGGACTGGTACTGCGCGAACGACTGCTCCAGCAGGCCGCGCGCGCGTTCCCTGCCGACGGTCGCGACCAGGTTCACCGCCATGTTGTAGGTCGGCTGGAACGAGGAGCGGAGCGGGTAGGTGCGCCGGGAGGCGAGCCCGGCCAGCGCCCTGGGGTCGAGGCCCGGCTGCCAGCAGACCACTGCGTGTCCTTCGACGTCGATGCCGCGCCGGCCGGCGCGGCCGGTGAGCTGGGTGTACTCCCCGGCCGTCACGTCGGCGTGGGTCTCGCCGTTGTACTTCACCAGCTTCTCGAGTACTACGCTGCGGGCCGGCATGTTGATGCCGAGCGCGAGGGTCTCCGTGGCGAAGACCACCTTCACCAGGCCGCTGACGAAGGCCTCCTCCACCGCCTCCTTGAACGCCGGCAGCAGCCCGGCGTGGTGCGCTGCGATGCCGTTGCCGAAGGCAGCGGCCCAGCGGTCGTACTCCAGTGCGGCCAGGTCGCCGGGGCTGAGCCCCGCAGTGTGCCGGGCAGCGATCTCGGCCAGCGCACTGCGTTCAAGGGCGGTGGTGAGCCGCAGCCCGGAGTTCATCAGCTGGCCGACTGCGGTGTCGCAGCCCTGCCTGGAGAAGAGGAAGTAGATCGCCGGCAGCAGGCCCTCGGCCTCCAGCCGCTCGACCGTGGCGTCGCGCCGCGGCACCAGGTGCCTGGAGCTGTCGAGCCGTTGCCGCGCCGCTGCGCCGCCGTACCGTCCAGAGCCGTAGCCCGGCGTCCGCCGGCCGTTGCCGGAGCGGCCGCGGGGGCGGCGGCTGTCGTCGCGCTGGCCGCGCGACTCCTCCTTCGCCAGGCGCAACAGCTCCGGGTTGACGTCGTTGCCCGCGAACAGTTCCACCAGCCTGCGTCCGACCATGACGTGCTGGTACAGCGGCACCGGGCGCCGTTCGGTGACGACCACCTCCACGCCGCCGCGTACCTCGGACAGCCAGGCACCGAACTCCTCGGCGTTGCTCACCGTCGCGGAGAGCGCCACCAGCTGGACCGACTCGGCCAGGGAGATGATCACCTCTTCCCAGACCGCTCCACGGAACCGGTCGGCGAGGTAGTGCACCTCGTCCATCACGACGAAGCCGAGGTTGGCCAGGGTGGGTGAGCCGGCGTAGATCATGTTGCGCAGCACCTCTGTGGTCATCACGACCACCGGCGCCTCCCCGTTGATCGTGGTGTCGCCGGTGAGCAGGCCCACCGCCGCCTCGCCGTGGCGCTCGCACAGGTCGTGGTACTTCTGGTTGCTCAGCGCCTTGATCGGGGTGGTGTAAAAGCACTTGCGGCCGGTCCGGAGCGCGAGGAACGCTGCGAACTCCCCCACCACGGTCTTGCCAGCACCGGTCGGCGCCGCCACCAGCACACCCAGCCCGTCCGCAACGTGCCGGCAGGCCTGCTCCTGGTAGTCGTCGAGCTGGAACTCGTAACCGGCTGCGAAGTCCGCGAAGGCGCTCATCGGCCGGCTCGCGGGGTGTAGACGGTCAGGGCCGCCTCCACGGCGCGGAGGGTGAGGGGCACCTCACCCAGCTCCTCGCCGTCGGCCATCCCGTACAGGCCCTCGCCGTCCACGACGACCTCCCTTGCCCGCAGCCGTTCCACGGCCGGGTCGCGCACGAAGCCACCGGTGTACATCGTCGGCAGCAGCCGCAGCAGGGTGGCCCGGCTCACCGGGTTGATCACCGTCAGGTCGAGGCGACCGTCGGTCAGGTCGGCTTCCGGGCAGCCCTGCATGCCGCCGCCGAAGTAGCCGGCGTTACCGACGCAGATGAACATCGCGGTCTGCTCGCGCGGCTCACCGTCGACCAGCAGCCGGTACGGCAGGGGCTCGAAGCTGGCGAGTTCGGCCAGCGCGGCGTAGGCGTAGGACAGCCCGCCGAGCGACCAGCCCAGCCGGTTCGCACGCCGGTTGACCCTGCCGTCGAACCCGGTGGACACGATCGAGCCCACCCAGCGGTGTTCTGCCCCTCCGTCCAGGTGTCCGCTCGCCGACATCAGGTCGACCCGGCTGGTGTGGCCTTCAACGATGGTGCGCACGGCTGCCTGTACCCCGGCCGGCACCCCTACACCCCGGCTGAAGTCGTTGCCGCTGCCCGCAGCGATCAGCCCGAGCGGGACGGACGTTGTGGCGCAGGCGTTCAGGCCGAGGTGCATCATGCCGTCCCCGCCCATCACCAGCAGCGAGTCGGCCATCCGTCCCTCCACCACCGGTCGGGCCTGCTCGACAGCGGCGATGCAACGCAGCCTTGCCTCGGCGAAGCTGCTGGTCTGGAACACCCGCAGGCTCGCGCCCGGCAGCCCGGTGAGCAGGGCGGACGTGACCGCCGGCAGCAGCCGGCGCGCCCTGCCCGAGCCCGCGGTGGGATTGACCACCAGCGTCAGCGTCGGGCCGTTGTAGTGCAGGCCCACCTCAGGTCCCCTCGGCCAGGGCCGCCCGGGCCCGGCGCCGGTCGTTGATCCGGCTGACGAGCTCGGCCGCCAGGTACAGCAACGTCATGGGCACGGCCAACGCGAGCATGGAGAACGGGTCGGTGGAGGGCGTGGCCGCCGCCCCGAACACGAAGGTGCCGAAGATCACGTACGTGCGCGCCTTGGCCAGCTGCCTGGCGCTGACCACGCCGATCAGGTTCAGCCCCACCACGACCACCGGCATCAGGAAGCCGAGGCCGAAGATCACCATCAGCTGAAGGGTCAGCTTGAGGAAGTCGTTCACCTCCAGCAAGTTGGTGATCGGGATGCTCGACGGGGTGAACGACAGCATCACCGAGATGCCCTGCGGCAGGATGTAGTACCCAACGAGCACGCCGAGCAGGAACAGCGGGATCGCCACGGCGAGGAAGACCAGCGCGTACTTCTTCTCCTTGGCCAGCAGGGCCGGCACGACGAACGCCCACAGCTGGTAGACCCAGACCGGGCTGGCCAGCACGAGTCCGGCGACCAGGCAGACCTGCAGGGCCAGGACGATCGGGGTGCCGACGCCGCTGATCACCGTCGCCGCGGTCAGGTCGGGGTTGCTGGCCTTGAGCATCTCCACGGCCAGCAGGTAGGGCCGCATCAGCACCAGGTACAGCTGGTTGTACCAGATCGCGGCCACAGCCGTCCCCACGGTGATCGCCACGGCTGCCACGATCAGCCGGTAGCGCAGCTCGCGCAGGTGGTCGGCCAGCGACATCACCCCGCCCGGCGTGGGCGGCGGCGGTTTCAGCCAGGCGAACCGGGACGATCTGGTGGCCACCGCCAGGTCAGGGCTTCGGATCCACGCCCTGGTCGTTGCCGGGCGTGCCCGGCTCGGCCAGCGGGGTCCGCGGCTCCGCCGGCGGGTCGCCGGCCTTGTCGCCATTGCGCAGCGAGGACGTCTCCTCCTTGAACTCCCGGATCGCCTTGCCGGCGTTCTTGCCGATTCCGGCGAGCCGCGAGCCGCCGAACAGCAGCAGCGCGATCAGAGCGAGGATCGCCCACTCCCAGCCACCCATGCTCATGACCATCTCCTTCTTCGATGAATGCGCACGCCCAAACCCTAGCTTTCCCTGCCGGGCAGTTCCGGACTGATCCGGCCCAGCAGCTCGGCCAGTTCCTCTGCGCGCCGGCCGAACATCTCCAGCTCGGAGAACAGGTCGGACACCTTGTGCCAGAGCCAGATGCCGTAGCTCACCACCATGACCAGCCCGCCGAGGGCGATCAGGGAGAACACCAGCACCCAGTTCATGGAACGAAACCCTACCCCGCGGGATAGGCGGCCAACGCCTCCACTGCGGCGTCCCTAGCCCCCGCGGCGGCCTCCGGTGGCTGCACGGCCAGCACGCCCCCGCCGAGGCGCAGCAGCAACGAGCGAAGCCACGCCGGGTCGGCGACCAGGAGGTCGACCTCGATCGCCCCCTCCAGCCGGCGCACGGCCCGGATCGGGTAGTACTCGGTGATCCAGGCGGCCTCCGGTGAGAGCCGCAGCGTGACCTCGGCTGCCTCCGGGCGCTGCTCCAGCCAGCCGGGACCGAACTCCGGCGGTTCGCCGTGGCTCGAGGCCTGCTGGCCGGTCGCGCGGACCGCGCCGATCCGGTCGAGCCGGTACGTGCGCCAGGCGCCGCGGTCCAGGCTCCAGGCCTGCAGGTAGCCGTAGCCGTCCCGCACCAGCAGCCGGGCGGGGTCCACCAGCGGCGTTGACGGGGCGTGGCCCGAGTCGGTGTAGTCCAGCTCGACCCTTCCCGCGGCCTCGATCGCGGTCGCGAGCTGCTCGCGGATCTCCCCCGTGCCGCCGGCCACCGCCACCTGCGGCGTGACCGCCCCCGCCGTCCCGGCCGCCTGTTCGAGCTTGGCCAGTGCGGTGTCGACGGCTCCGGCCAGCCCACCACCGGCGAGTTCGCGGACGGCGCGCAGGGCGACCACGAGGCTGGTGGCCTCGTCCGGGGTGAACCGCATCGGACGGGACAGGTACTCGGCGTTGGTGAGCCGGATCCGGCCCAGTTCGGCGACGGTGTCCATGTCGATCTCGATCAGGTCTCCCGGCAGCCCGCCCGGCAGGCCGCAGTACCAGAGCACGTCGAGGTCGGCCAGCAGCTGCTCGGTGGTCACGCCGAACACGGCGGCGGTTGGTCCCAGCTCGGCGTCCGGGTGCGACTGCAGGTAGGGCACCAGCGCGAGCAGCCGCGCCACCTGGTCCGCGGAAGTCATGCCGTCCTCCCAGCCGTGGCACGCAGTGACTCGACCACTGCGCTGCGGATGCGTTGCGGCGCCAGCACGACCACGTCGGCGCCGTGCGCGCAGACCTCGCCGACGAAGTCCGCCGCCCGGGAGTAGCTGACGGCCATGGCCTCGTAGCCCGGCGGCGCCGGCTGCTCGACCGGACGGCCGCGCCGCCGCAGTTCCGGCGCCCGTCCCGGCCGGACGGCGACCACAGCCTCTGCGTCACTGCCGCCCGGCTCCAGCCTCGCCCAGGCAGCCTCGATGTCCACCTCGGGCAGCCGGTAGCTGCCCGGCTTGCCGATCCGTTGTGCGGGAGCGTCTATCCGGGCGACCTTGAACATCCGGGGGGCAGCGCGGCCGCGGTCGTGGCCCAGCAGGTACCAGGCGCCGCGGCGGTACGTCATCGCCCACGGCTCCACCTTCCGGACCTGACCCTTGTAGGAGAAGCTGACCGGCGCGTGGTCGACGGTGGCCTCCCACACGCTGGCGAAGGCCGGCTCGCGTGCGCCGATCGACACCGCCAGGCCGGAGACCCGGTCGGGATCGGGGTCCACCCCGGCGGCGCGCAGCTTGGCCAGCGCCGAGACGGCCTGCTCGGCCTGGGTCGCCGACTCCCAGGCCCTCGTCGCCAGGCCCAGTGCCGCGGTCTCGGCGGGGGTGAACTCGATGGGCGGCAGCTCGAAGTCCTTGCGCCGGATCCGGTAGCCCACCTCGTCCGGGAACAGCGGGTTGTTGCTGCCGGTCTCAACGGGCACCCCCATGGCCCGCAACTCGTCCTTGTCGCGCTCGAAGGTGCGCTCGAAGGCGGCGTCGCTCAGCCCGTGGTAGCCCTCGACGACCCTGCGGATGTGGCTCTTCTCGATGAACCGGCGCGCCAGCAGCAGGCAGATGGTCAGGTTCAGGATGCGTTCCGACTTGCGGGTGGTCATCTGGGCGGGCCGTTTCGGTGGAGTTGGTTGCAGCGCGAGGTTACCTGCTTTGATGGCCCCCGGAAGGGAGGTTCGGCCATGGGCGGACGGTTCGCGCCGAGCCCCACCTCCGACCTGCACGTCGGCAACCTGCGCACCGCTGTCGTGGCGTGGCTGCTGGCCCGCTCGAGCGGCCGGCGCTTCCGGCTGCGGGTCGAGGACCTCGACACCGCAAGGGTCGCAGCGGCCGGGAGCGTCGCGGCGCGGCAGCGGGCCGACCTGGCAGCCATCGGGCTCGACTTCGACGGCCCGGTGGTGTGGCAGTCAGCGCGGCTGGACGCCTACGCCGCCGCGGTGTCCGGCCTGGACACCTACGAGTGCTACTGCACGCGCAGGGAGATCGCGGAGGCGGCGTCCGCGCCGCACGGTGACGGCTACCGGCCCTATCCCGGGACCTGCCTGCGGCTGTCGGCTGCGCGGCGGGCCGAACTGGCCGCCACCCGTAGCCCGGCGCTGAGGGTGCGGGCGGACCAGGCCCGCAGCACGGTGACCGACCTCTGGGCCGGTTCGGTCAGCGGCGTGGTGGACGACTTCGTCCTCGTCCGCAACGACGGGGTGCCGGCGTACAACCTGGCTGTGGTCGTCGACGACCTCCACATGGGGATCGACCAGGTGGTCCGCGGCGACGACCTGCTCTCGTCCTCCCCGCGCCAGGCCTGGCTGGCAGGGCGGCTGGGCGGCGCGGCCCCGGAGTACGCGCACGTGCCGCTGGCGGTCAACCCCGCCGGTCGGCGCCTGGCCAAGCGGGACGGCGCAGTGAGCCTCGCCGAGCTGGGCGCCCTCGGATTAGGGCCCGGCCGGGTGCTGGGCCTGATCGCGGAGTCCCTCGAGCTCGCCGGGCCCGGGGAGCCGGTGACCCCTGGCGGGCTGCTGGCGCGGTTCGACCCGGCGCGGTTGCCCCGTGAGCCCTGGGTGGTGGACCCTGCTGCCTACCCTGCGGAGTAGCTGAACAGCAGGTCCACCACGTACACCACGGTGTCCCCGGCCTCCACCGGCGGGTTGTTGCTGCCCTGCGGGAAACCGTCCTTCGGCGGCAGCACCAGCAGCACCCGCGAGCCGACCCGCTTGCCGACCAGGCCGGTCTGCCAGCCGGGAATGGTGCTGGACAGCTGGCCCTCGTCCGTGGTGTCGAAGCGGTCCTCGATCAGCTGGCCGGTCTTCCAGGAGTAGCCGACGTAGCGCACCACGATGATGTCGTCGGCGGCGACCTTGGGCCCGTTGCCCTCGATGAGGGCGTGGGCGGTCATCTTGTCGGGGGCGTTGCCGGACGGGATGGTCACGCTCGGCTTCCCGGTGCCGGGGCTGACGGTCGGCGAGCCGGCGGGCGCGGCGACCTCCTTCCCGGAGGGCTCGGTGAGGGAGACGGCGATGATGTCGGCAACGAAGACCAGGGTGTCGCCGACGTTGATGCCGGAATCGGGCCGGCCACCCGCGGGGTCGTACGCGTCGGTGCCGGGCATGGCGATCAGCACGCGGCTGCCCTCGCGCTGGCCGGTGAGGCCAAGCTTGAACCCGGGGACCACACCGTTGAGCGGGAACGGTACCGGTCCGCGCTCGAACGACGAATCGAACACGTCACCGCTGCGGCCGTTGACGCCCTGGTAGTGCACGAGCACGTAGCCGTCTGCCGATGCCTCGGGGCCGTCGCCCTCCTCGAGCACCTGCACCCGGGTCTTATCGATGGCGAACGGCGCCTTGAAGCTGATCTTGGGCTTCTTCAGCCGCTTGCCGCTCACCTTGATCGCAGCCAGCGAGTCCGAAACCGGCACCGTCGCGCTGGGCGTGGGGGTGGCGGACGGCGATGCGGAGGTGGCGCTGGCGCTCGGCGTCGGGCCGGCGGCCGGGCTGGAGCAGGCGGCGAGCGCGACCACGCAGGCCAGGGCAGGGATCAAACGGGCTGGATGCACCCCGAGAGGATACCGAACCCCGCCGTCCCCCCTGACCACCGGGGACGGTTCCCGTCCGCCCGGGGACGGGGTGGCACACCGGGGACGGTTCCTTTCGCGCCATCCGGCTGTGCGTGGCGCACGTGGGGACGGCGTGGCGCACCGGGGACGGTTCCTTTCGCGCCATCCGGCCGTGCGTGGCGCACGTTCCCCAAGCCGCGACCCGCGGCGTCAGCCGGCTGGCGCGAAAGAAACCGTCCCCATTGAGCCGAACAGGAACCGTCCCCGACGAGACGGGTCAGAGGCGGACGAGGTCGAGCAGGGCGCCGAGTTCCTCACGGGTCAGGTCGCGGACGGCTCCGGGCTTGAGGTCGCCCAGGCGCACCGGGCCGATGGCGACGCGGGACAGCTTGCGCACCGGGTGGCCGGCGGCTTCGAACATGCGCCGGACGATGCGGTTGCGGCCCTCGTGCAGTTCCACCCGCAGCAGGGTCCGCTCGCCTGCGCGTTGCACGACCTTGAGCCGGTCGGGACGGACGGGGCCGTCGTCCAGTTCGATCCCGGCCCGCAGCCGCTTCAGGGTGGCCTCGGCCACCGCACCGGCCACTTCGGCGACGTAGGTCTTCGGCACCTCGTAGGACGGGTGCATCATGCGCTGGGCGAAGTCGCCGTCGTTGGTGAGCAGCAGCAGCCCTTCGGTGTCGGCGTCCAGCCGGCCGACGTGGAACAGCCGCCCCCTGCCCGCGACGTAGTCGGCGACGGTCGGCCGGCCGTGGGGATCCTCCATGGCCGAGAGCACCCCGGTGGGCTTGTTCAGCACCAGGTACACCTCGGGGCGCTGCGGCGGGATCCGCGCCCCGTCCACCCGGATGACGTCCTTCGCGGGATCCACCCGCAGCCCCTGCTCGACGACGGTCGCGCCGTTCACCTCCACCCGGCCTCGCGCGATCAGCTCCTCCGCTGCACGCCGGGAAGCCACCCCGGCCTGGGCAAGCACCTTCTGCAGCCGTACCCCGGGCTCGCTCACTTCTGCTCCAGCCCGGCCAGCTCGGCCTCCAGCGCTGCCGCGTCCGGCAGGTGCGGGGCGAGCGGTGGCAGCTGGTCGAGGCTGGTCAGCCCCATCCGCTCCAGGAAGTAGCCGGTGGTGCCGAACAGCCGCGCCCCGGTCTCGGGGTCACGGCCCGCCTCCTCGATCAGGTCGCGGCTGGCCAGGGTGCGCATCACCCCGTCCACGTTCACCCCGCGCACGGCGGAGACCCGGCCGCGAGAGATCGGCTGGAGGTACGCCACGACGGCGAGGGTCTCCAGCGCCGCCTGGCTGAGAGTGCCGCGCTGGCCCTCCAGCAGCCAGCGGCCGATGACCTCGGCGTGCTCGTCGCGGGTGTAGTAGCGCCAGCCCTGGCCGACGTTGCGCAGCTCGAAGCCGCGCCCGGTGCTGTCGTAGAAGGCTGCCAGCTCGGCAAGGCACTCCTCCACCTCGGCCACCGGGACGCCGACGGCCTCGGCCAGGTCGCCCGCCGGCACCGGCTCGGTGGCCAGCATGAGCAGCGCCTCGACCGGGCCGGCCACCGCCGGATTGCTCGACTGCTCGGTCACTCGGCTTCCTCCTTGGTGGTCGTCTCGTCGAACTCTGCGCCGATCCGGTCAGCGTCGACTTCCGCGCCGAACCAGCGTACGGTGAGCTCGCCCAAAGGCGTGAGCTGCTCGAAGCCGACCGCCCGTTCCCGGAACAGGTCCAGCAGCGCAAGGAACCGCGCGACCACGACCAGGCGGTCGTTGGTGTCCGCGACCAGCGCCCGGAAGGTCATCGCCCGGTGCTCCCGCAGCCGCGCCACGATCTCCTCCGCCTGCTGCCGCACGCTCACCAGCGGCGCGTGCAGGTGCGCCAGCGACACCTGCGGCGCCTCCTTCGGGGTGAGCGCCCGTCCGGCCAGCACCGCGATCACGTCGGCGAAGCCGTCCAGCTTCACCTCGGGCAGCAGCTTCGCGAAACGCTCCTCCAGCCCGCCGGGGTGCGGGTGCCGCCTGGCCTGGCCGTCCAGGGTCTCGGCCAGCCAACCGCTGACCAGCTTGAACGCCCGGTACTGCAGGAGCCTTGCGAACAGCAGGTCGCGCGCCTCCAGCAGGGCGAGGTCCTCGGGGTCGTCCACCTCACCGGACGGCAGCAGCCGCGCGGCCTTGAGGTCGAGCAGCGTTGCGGCCACCACGATGAACGAGCTGGTCTGGTCCAGGTCCCAGGCGCTCGGCCCCTGGGCTGCCTGGGCGGCGCGGATGTGCGCCACGAACTCGTCGGTGACCTGGCTGAGCGCCACCTCCGTCACGTCCAGCTTGTGCTTGGCGATCAGCTGCAGCAGCAGGTCGAACGGGCCGGAGAAGTTGGTCAGGTGGACGGTGAACGCCTCTGCCGGTGCCGGGCTCACGTGCGCCCGAGGCCGCGGACCAGGTCGGAGTCGCCGCCCCGGGCGGCCAGGTCGGCCATCGCCAGGCTGATTGCCGTGCGCACGATCCGGCCCCGGTCCACCGCCAACCCGTGCTCGGCGCGCAGGGTCAGCCGCGCCTGTTCGAGGGCGAGCAGCTCATCGCTGCTCACGTACACGGTGATCTTCTCCTCGTGCCGCACCCTGCCGGTGGAAGCGGGGACGGCGGCCTCCTCGGCCTCCGGCTCCGGCGCGGTCGGACGGAACAGTTCCGCCGCGCCCGGCAGCCCTACGCGCCTGGGCATCTGGCCAGCACCTCCCTGGCGAGCATCCGGTAGGCCGAGGCCCCCGGCGAAGTGCTCGCGTAGGTGGTGATCGGCTCCCCCGCGACCGTGGTCTCGGGGAACTTGATCGTGCGCCGGATGACGGTGTGGAAGACGGTGTCGCCGAAGGCCTGCACGACCCGTTCGAGCACCTCCCGGCTGTGCAGGGTGCGGGCGTCGAACATCGTGCCGAGGATGCCGAGGATCTCCAGCTCAGGGTTCAGCCGGTCCTGCACCTTGTCGATGGTGTCGGTCAGCAGCGCGATGCCGCGCAGCGCGAAGAACTCGCACTCCAGCGGCATCAGCACCTTGTCCGCGGCGGTCAGCGCGTTGACGGTGAGCAGCCCCAGCGAGGGCGCGCAGTCGATCAGGATGATGTCGTAGTCGTGGCGCACCTTCGTCAGCACCCGGCGCAGCGTCTGCTCCCTCGCGACTTCCGACACCAGCTGCACCTCGGCCGCGGACAGGTCGATGTTGGACGGCAGCAGGTCCAGCCCGTCGACGACGGTGCTGGTGATCACGTCCTCGGCGAGGGCCTTCTTGTTCAGCAGCAGGTCGTAGACGCTGTGCTCCAGGGTGTGCGGGTTCACCCCCAGCCCGACCGAGAGCGAACCCTGCGGGTCGAAGTCGACCAGCAGCACCTTCCGCCCGGTCTCGGCCAGCGCCGCGCCGAGGTTGATCGTGGTGGTGGTCTTGCCCACCCCGCCCTTCTGGTTGCACATGGCGATGATCAGGGCGCGCTTCGGGTGGTTCGGGTCCGGCGGCGTCGGCTCGGGCAGGTCCGGCAGGGGACGGCCCGTGGGTCCGAGCCCCTGGGCGTCCAGTACCGGCTCGGGGTCGATCAGGGCGGGTGCATCGGTCACGGGCCCAGCCTAAGCCCGAATGTCGACAAGTCTGCACGGACTCGCCGGTTCAGGCGGGGAACTCCACCTCAGCCTGCACCGGGCAGTGGTCTGAAGGGACCGGCCCGTCCGCGAAGAACGGCTGGCCGTCGCGGGTCCGGACGCCGGGGCCGGTGACCACCTGCCAGGTCTTCACCCTGGTGCCGCGGGAGACGAAGATGTAGTCGTAGCGGTAGCCGTCGCTTCGGATCGCACGGTAGGTCCAGCGACCACCGACCCTCGTCCCGAAACTGTTCAGGGTGGCGGCGCCGGGAACCTCACTGATGTCGCGCTCGGCCAGGCGGGCGGCGTCGTGCAGCCCGGCGGCGGCGAGCAGCGTCAGCGGATCGCCCCAGACCGGCCGGGTCTCGTCAGCCCGGACGTTCAAGTCGCCCAGCAGCAGCGTGGGCAGCTTGCCGCGCGGGTCAAGCTCGCCGATCAGGTCGACGATCTCGGCCATCTCGGCCGCCCTGGCCCTGGCCATGTACAGCTTCTGGAACGGATCAAGGTGGGTGTTGGTCACCAGCAGGCGCCGTCCGGTGGCCAGGTGCCGCAGCCGGTACCACCCGACGTGGCGGGAGTAGTGGCCCTGGCTGATGTCGACGGCGCCGTACTTCTCCGCGGCGTAACGGTCGGTACGGATCAGCAGCGGGACGTTGAGCTCTGGCAGCAACACCCGGTAGCCGGGCAGCAGCGGCGCGAGAGCCCGCACCGGCAGCCGCCGCGGCGGGTTCGCCTCGTTCTCCTGCAGCCCGATGATGTCCGGGGCTGCAGCGGTGATCCATTTCGCCATCACCGGCGCACGGTTGGCGAGTTTGAGGTCGTCGTCGTCGACGGCGTCGCGGAAGTGCGACCCGCCGAGGTTGGGCGTGAGCAGGTTGTAGGTCATCACCCGCGCCGTCCACGCCGGGGTAGACCGCGGGCTCGGCGACGGGCTCGCGCTGGGCGGCGCAGACGACCCGGCAGTCCCGGTCGGGGTAGGAGCCTGGACGGCTTCGGGCTGCCGGCTGCAGCCGGCCAGGCCCATGGCCAGGCCGGCGAGCAACAGCTCGCGCCGCCCGAAGTTCCGCACGGGAGCAGCCTAGGGTCTCAGCGGGCCCTCGGATGAGCCGCCAGGAACACTTCACGCAGGTGTTCCACCGTGACCAGCGTGTAGATCTGGGTGGTGGTCACCGATGCGTGGCCGAGCAGTTCCTGGACCACCCGCACGTCCGCCCCGCCGTCAAGCAGGTGGGTCGCGAAGGAGTGCCGCAGGGTGTGTGGCGAGACCTCCACGCCGAGCCGGGCCGCCTCGGCAGCCTTCTGCAGCACGGCCCAGGCGCTCTGCCGGCTGAGCCGCAGGCCGCGGCTGTTGAGCAGCAGCGCCGGACTGGGCCGCGCCGCCACCCTGGCGAAGGCCGGACGGCCGCGGACGAGCCACGCCTCGACTGCCCGCCGGGCATAGGAGCCCACCGGAACGAGCCGCTCCTTGCGGCCCTTCCCGAACAGCCGCAGCCCGGCGTCGGGGTCGGCCAGCAGGCCGGTGACGTCGTCCACGTCCAGGTCGAGGATCTCCGAGACCCGGCCGCCGGTGCCGTAGAGCAGCTCCAGCAGCGCAGCGTCTCGCAGCCCGCCGGGGGTGGCTGGGTCTGGGGTGGCCAGCAGGGCCTGCACCTGCGCAACGTCAAGCGCCTTGGGCAACCTCCGCCCGGCCTTCGGTGGCCGGACGGCGGCCGCCGGGTCGCCGGGGGTGCGGCCCTCGGCCGCGGCGAAGCTGTGCAGCGAGCGCACCGCGACCAGGCTGCGGGTGGCGCTGGCCACAGAAAGCGGGGCCCGACCGTCCGCCGGTTCCCGGAGCTCCGCGACGAAGCCGGCGACGTCGGCCTCGGTCACCGCAGCCGGGTCCTCCACACCCCTGGCAGCGAGGAACGCTGTGTAGCGGGCCAGGTCACGCCGGTAGGCCGCGACGGTGTTGGCCGACGCACCCCGCTCCACGGTCAGGTGGTCGAGGTAGCTGCGCACCAGGCTGGCCAGGGCGCTGCGCCGGCCGGGGCCCGGGTCGCCACCGCCGGCCGGGGCCGGGACGCCGGCCCCGGGAGCCGACTCCCGTTCAGCCGGCGTCGCCATCTTGCCCCCGCAGGGCAGCGTTGTGCGCCGTCCACACCGAGCGGGCCGGCCAGTCGGCCTCGGCATCACGCAGTTCCTCGAGGCGGCCGGACAGCCTGGCCACCTCCAGTGCCAGGACGCCGGCCACCATCGTGGGGTTCTGCAGCTGCCCGCCGAGGACGGCGTCCACCAGGTCGGCCCGGGCCGCCCAGCAGACCTCCATGTCGGCCTCCTCGTGGTCGGCGACGAAGCCCTCCGGCGCCGGAGCCTCGGCGAGTTCGCGGGCAAGGTAGATCCGCAGCGACTCCTGGTTGGCGCCCGGCGTGGTGAAGGTGTCGACCAGCACCTGCCAGCGGCCTGCGCTGAGCCCGGCCTCCTCCACAAGTTCCCGCTTGGCCGCGGCCAGCCAGCTCTCCCCGTCGGTGTCCAGCAGCCCGGCGGGCGGCTCGGTGAGCTGGAAGCTAACCGGGTGCCGGTACTGCCGCACGACAGCGATCCGGTCGGTGTCGTCGTCCCAGGCGATCACCCCGACCGCGCCTGGGTGCAGCAGGTACTGCCGCTCCATGCTGTTCCCGTCGGGGGTGACGACGGTGTCGTTGACGAAGTCCGAGACCCGGCCCCGGCCGAGCACGGCGTGGCGGGCCACCGGCCAGACCATCGGCAGGTCGGCCACCTCCGCCCGGCTCAGCTGGCGGGCCATGGCCCTACTCGCCGTCCTCTGGCAGCCGCGCGGACAGCCGGCGCTTCAGCGCGGCCTCGACCAGTCCCGAGAACAGGGGGTGGGGCTGGGTCGGGCGCGACTTCAGTTCGGGGTGGGCCTGGGTGCCGACGTAGTACGGGTGCAGGTCGCGGTCGAGTTCGACGAACTCCACCAGGCTGCCGTCCGGGCTGGTGCCGCTGATGTGCAGGCCCTTGGCCGCAAGGTCCTCACGGTAGGCGTTGTTCACCTCGTAGCGGTGCCGGTGCCGCTCGCTCACCCGGGTGGTGCCGTAGCGCTGTGCCACCAGCGAGCCGGCCTCCAGGTCGGCCGGGTAGGCGCCCAGCCGCATCGTGGCCCCCATGTCGCCGTCGCCGGAGACGATGTGCACCTGCTCGGCCATGGTGGCGATCACGGGCGCGTGGGTGTCCGGCTCGAACTCCGTGGAGGCCGCATCGGCCAGACCCAGCAGGTTGCGCGCTGCCTCGATCACCATGCACTGCAGGCCCAGGCACAGCCCGAGCGTGGGCACCTGGTTCTCCCTGGCGTAGCGCAGCGCTCCCAGCTTGCCCTCCACCCCGCGGATGCCGAACCCGCCGGGCACGCAGATGCCGTCGACGTCGCCCAGCTCCGCCGCGGCCCCCGCAGGGGTCTCGCAGGTGTCGGAGGCGACCCAGCGGATGTTCACCTTCGCCCAGTTGGCGAAGCCGCCGGCACGCAGCGCCTCGGACACGCTGAGGTAGGCGTCCGGCAGGTCGATGTACTTGCCGACGAGCGCGATCGTCACCTCCTCCTTGGGGTGGTGCACCCGCTCGAGGAGGTCGTGCCACTTCGTCCAGTTCACGTCGCGGAAGGAGACGCCGAGCCGGCGCACGACGTAGGCGTCCAGGCCCTCGGCGTGGATGACCTTGGGGATGTCGTAGATGCTCGGCGCGTCCGGGCAGGAGATCACGGCCTCCTCGTCGACGTCGCACATCAGCGCGATCTTGCGCTTGACGCCGGTCGGGATGTCCATGCTCGCCCGGCACACGATCGCGTCCGGCTGGATGCCGACCTGGCGCAGGGCGGCCACCGAGTGCTGGGTGGGCTTGGTCTTCAGCTCACCGGACGGGCCGATGTAGGGCACCAGCGAGACGTGCAGGAAGAAGGCGTTGTCCCGTCCGACCTCCCGGCGCACCTGCCGGGCTGCCTCGAGGAACGGCAGGGACTCGATGTCGCCGACGGTGCCGCCGATCTCGTGGATGACCACGTCGACCCCGGGGCCGGCCATGGCCAGCATCTCGTCCTTGATCTCGTTGGTGATGTGCGGGATCACCTGCACGGTGTCGCCGAGGAAGTCACCGCGCCGCTCCTTGGCGATCACGGTGGAGTAAACCTTGCCCGTGGTGACGTTGGCCTCGGCGTTCAGCGGCACGTCGAGGAAGCGCTCGTAGTGGCCGATGTCGAGGTCGGTCTCCGCCCCGTCCTCGGTAACGAAGACCTCACCGTGCTGGAACGGGTTCATCGTGCCCGGGTCCACGTTGAGGTACGGGTCGAGTTTCTGCATGGTCACCCGCAGCCCGCGGGCCACCAGCAGGCTGCCCAGGCTGGACGCGGTGAGTCCCTTGCCCAGTGAGGAGACGACGCCTCCGGTGACGAATACGTGCTTGGTCTGTGTCGATGTCCCCACGGGCCTCCAGCCTATAGGCGCCGACCCGGCCACGACGAATCGCCGCTCCGCGGGACGCGAACACGCCTGCGGCCGCCCCGGAGTTCCGGGACGGCCGCAGTGACGATCAGGCTCAGCCGAAGAAGGCCTTGTCCCCACGGTGGCTGACCGCCTCGTAGAAGACCTTCGCCGCCGCCTTGCAGGCTGCGCGGAGCGGATTGAGGCTGCCGTACTTCGACTCGCACTGAACCTTCATGTTCGAGTAGAACTTCGAGTCGATCTTGTCCTTGGTGGCCCGGGTCGGGCTGAACTTGGGGTGCACGCCGGCGGTGGAGGTGTTCTTGCCGAAGTTGCGGTAGCCGAAGTCGTGCCGGTCACAGGACTTCTCGAACACGCCGCCGTAGGCCTTGATCGCCGCGCCCAGGCCACCGAAGAGCAGGACCTCGCTCGGCACGCTGCAGCCGTCGTTGCCCCAGTTCAGAGCCTTGGGGTACTTCTCCTTGTACTTGGCGTAGTTGCCGCCGCCGACCTTCTCGTAGGCCACGCTGGTGGCCGCAGCCTTCAACTCCGCCCGCGTCGCCGCGTTGGCCGGCGCGGGTGCGACCAGGCCGAAGCTGGCCACCAGCGCCGCGACGACGGTGGCCAGGCTGCGGAAGATCCAAGCCTTCATGTGATGTCCTCCCCCGGGGGTGTGTCCGGGTCCGTCCCGGTGAATGTCATCCTGCTGAACGCGCAAGCCGCGTGGGAAGGCCCCGGGTGGCGAAGTAAATTACTTCTCGGATGCGCTGGCGGCCCGGCTGTGGCTAGGGTGAACGGTGATGCCGCGAAATTCAGCTGAACACACCCGTCGCCGCCTGATCGCCATCGGGCTGCAGTTGCTGCACGAACGTGGTCCGTCCGCAGCCGTAGGCCACATCCGGCTGAGTTCGGTACTGCGGCGCGCGGGGCTGACCACCGGTGCCGCCTACCGGATCTGGGAGGACCAGACCGCCTTCCAGCGCGAGCTGGCCCTGGAGGCGGTCCGGTACCGCGACCGCACGTCGAACGAGACCACGGTCGCGGCGGTGATTCCCACGCTGCTCGACCCCGAAGGCACCTGGCAGGAGGCGATCCGCCGTGGCGCGGAGGCGAACCTGCGCAGCTTCCCCGAAGACGTGGCGTTCCTCACGATGCTCGCCATCCGCTCGAGCTCCTACGCCGATCCGGAACTGATCGCAGCGGGCCGCGAACGCCACGCCCAGGCGCTGGCCTCCTACAGCGAGCTCTACGAGGTGGTGCTGCGCTGGAGTGGCCGGCGGCTGCGGCCAGGCTTCAGCCTGGCCGACCTCGCCGGGGCGCTGGCCGCCATCTCCGAGGGTTTCGGGCTGCAGGAGGCGGCAGCGGTGCCGTACCCGCGCCTGCAGCTGGACGGCACGGCCGACGGCCCCGGCGACCGGCAGTGGTCGCTGATGGCGGTGTGCTCGGTGGCGGTCTGCGAGCAGATGACCGAGCCCGACCCGGAGGCGCAACCCTTCGACCCGGCCACGCTGCCGCCGGCCTGGCTGGGGGCGACCCCTGCCGGCGGTGGCGAGGAGCCGGACGGCGACGGCGAGCCTGCGCAGCACCGGACGGCGACGCGGACCCGTCCTGAACGCAGCCCCGCCCGCTTCAGCCGCTGACGGTCTGCAGCAGCTCTCGGGCGTGGGCGAGCGCGGAGTCGCTGGACTCCAGGCCGCCCATCATGCGGGCGAGCACCTCCACCCGTTCCTCGTCCTGCACCAGCCGGACACCACTGGTGGTGACCGAACCGTCGTCGGACTTGGCCACGACGTAGTGGCGCTCGGCGAACGCCGCTACCTGTGCCAGGTGCGTGACCACGACCACCTGGCTGCGCTCCGCCAGCCGGGCGAGCCGGCGGCCGATCTCGATGGCCACGGCCCCGCCGACTCCGGCGTCCACCTCGTCGAAGACGAAGGTCTCCCCCGTCGCCTCGGTCGCGAGCACCACCTCCAGCGCCAGTCGGACCCGGCTGAGCTCCCCGCCGGAGGCCACCCTGCCCAGCGGCCCCGGGGCGCTGCCCGGGTTGGCGGAGAACAGCAGGCTCACCTGGTCGGCGCCGTTCGGGCCGAGCTCTGCCGCAGGGGTCAGCTCGAACGACAGCCTGGCCCTCGGCATGGCCAGCGCGGCCAGTTCGCCAGCCACCAGCTTCGCCAGCTTCGTCGCCGCAGCCAGCCGCAGCGCGGTGAGGCGAGCCGCAGCGGAGGTCAGCTTCTCGTCCAGGACGGCGGTCGCGGCGCGCAGCTCCTCGACCCTGGCGTCACCTGCGTCGAGCAGCACGACCCGCTGCGCAGCGTCCGCCGCCCAGGCCAGCACGTCGTCGACCGATTCGCCGTACTTCCGGGTCAGGTGGGCCAGTTCGGCGCGGCGGCCGGTGATCCACTCCAGCCGCAGCGGGTCGGCGTCCAGCCCGGCGGCGTAGCCCGCCAGCTGGGACGCGACGTCCGCCAGTGCCGCAGCGGCTCCGGACAGCTGCTCTGCGATCGGCGCGAGCATGGGGTCTGCGTCCACGGCTGCGCCGAGGGCCTTGCGGGCAGCCCCGATCAGGGCGATCGCGTCCGCAGTGTCGTAGTCGTCCTCGTCGCCGGCCAGCGCGACCAGGGCGGTGTGCGCCGCCTGCCGCAGGTCGTCGACGGCCTGCAACCGGCGCGCCTCGGCGGCACGAGCGGCGTCCTCGCCCGGCTGCGGGTCTGCTCTGGAGATCTCCTCCAGGCCGAAGCGCAACAGGTCCAGCTCCCTGGCGCGCTCCTGCGCCCGTGTGGTCAGCTCCGCCAGCTCCGCCAGCGCGGCGCGGCGCGCAGCGTAGTCGTCGCGGTAGGCGGAGAGCTCTGCGGCCAGTTCCGGCCCGGCGTAGCGGTCCAGCACCTGCAGCTGGCGTTCGGGAGTGCCCAGCCGTAGCTGCTCCGACTGGCCGTGGATGGTCACCCACTCTCCGACGATCTCCGCACCTGTGGCCAGCGGTACCTGGGCGCCGCCGATCGCCATCCGGGAGCGGTTCGGCCCGAGGGCACGGCTGACCAGCACCTCCCCGTCCTCGGTCTGCGCGCCGAGGTCGTCCAGCTGCCCTGCCTGTCCTGCCGGCACCTGCCAGCGGCCCTCGACGAGCGCACGGGTCGCTCCGGCACGCACCAACCGCGGGTCGGCTTTCGCCCCGGCCAGCAGGGCGAGGCCGGTGACGATCATGGTCTTGCCCGCGCCGGTTTCGCCGGTCACGGCCGTGAAGCCCGGCCCGGGCTCGATCGTCGCGTCCCCGATCACGCCCAGGTCGGCGATGCGGAGCTCAGCGAGCATGGGCCGCGTCCCGCTCGGCCGCGCCCCGCCAGCCGTCCACGGGGAGCCCGAACTTGCGCACGAGCCGGTTGACGAACGGCTGCTCGCTCATCCGGGCCAGCCGCAGCCGGTCGGCGCCGAGCCTCGCCTCGATCTCCATCCCGCCGGTCACGTCGGTGCTGCGCCGGCCGTCGCACCACACCACGCCCCCTGGGCCACCGCCGGGCAGCACCTCGATGGAGACCACCGTGCGGTCGCTGAGCACCAGGGGCCGGGCGAACAGTGCATGGGCGCTGAGCGGCACCAGCAGCAGCGCGCTGAGCTCCGGCCAGATCACCGGTCCGTGGGCGGAGAAGGCGTAGGCGGTTGATCCGGTCGGTGTGGCGACCAGGACGCCGTCCGTCGCCCACCTGGAGAGCGGTCGCCCGTCGATGCGCACGAGCACCTCGAGCATCCGCTCGCGGGCCAGCTTCTCCACCGACACCTCGTTGATCGCGAACGAGCGCCAGAGTTCTTCACCGCCCCGGCCGCCCCTGACCACCGTGTCGATGGTCATGCGCTCCTCAACCTCGTAATCACCGCTGGCCACGTGCTCGATCAGCGAGCCGATCTGGGACGACTCCAGCTCGGCGAGGAACCCGACGTGGCCGAGGTTCACCCCCAGCACCGGGACACGACGGGGCAAGGCCCATTCCGATGCGCGCAGGATGTTGCCGTCCCCGCCGAACACCACCACCAGCTCGCAGCCCGAGTCCCCCTGGCTGTCGAACTCGAGCAGGTCGGCCTCCGGCACGCGTCCGGCGATGGCGGCCAGGTCCTCAGCGTTCGCGCGGCAGGTGATCCCGCGCGCATTGATCCCGGTGATGAACTCCGCGGCGGCCTCGAGTGCTGCCGGACGCAGGTGGTGGATGGTCAGGGCGACCTGGCGGCGCTGGGAGTTCACCCCCCAAACCCTAGTCTCGACCGGCGACAGGGACCGAACTCCCCGACAAACGGCCACCCCGGACGCACCTCCCCCGCAGCTGCCCCCTCCCCCCGGACGCACTTTGCGCCGCTTCACCCGACCCTGCGCCGGGTCTAGGGGGCGCAAGGTCGGGCTTAGCGGCGCAAGGTCGGGCTTAGCGGCGCAAGGTCGGGGTCAGCGGCGCAGAGTCGGAGCAACCGGCGCAGAGTCAATGGGGAGGATCGCCGGAACGGACGAGGTGCACGAAGTACTCGACGTTGCCGGATTCGCCCGGCAGGCCGCTCTCCGCCTGCCAGGCGGCGCTCCAGCCCAGGTCGGCAGCGGCAGCGACCACGCCGGCCACGGCCGAGGCGCGCAGGCCGGGATCACGGACCACCCCGGAGTCGTCCAGGCCCGGACGGCCCACCTCGAACTGCGGCTTGACCAGCACCAGCGCCGACCCGCCCGGCGCGAGCACGGCCAGCAGCCGGGGCAGCAGCAGCCGCAGGGAGATGAACGAGACGTCGGCCACGACCAGGCCGACCGGTTCCTGCTCCAGGTGCTGCAGGCCGAGTTCGCGCAGGTTCGTGCGCTCATGAACCACCACCCGAGGGTCGGCGCGGAGCTCCGGCGCCAGCTGGTCGTGGCCGACGTCCACCGCGTAGACCCGGTCCGCTCCGGCAGCCAGCAGCACCTGGGTGAAGCCGCCGGTGGACGCGCCCGCGTCGAGCACGCGCGCCGGGACGGGCATACCCGAGGCGGCCAGAGCGCCCGCCAGCTTGAGGGCCGCCCGGGACACGTAGGGCTGGTCGCCGCTGGTCGTGACCTGGTCGTCGGCGCCGACAGCTTGGGAGGGCCGGGCGGCGACCCGTCCGTTCACCAGCACCTGGCCGTTGCGGACGGCGGCCTGCGCCTGGTTCCGCGACCGGGCCAGGCCGCGCTCGACCAGCACCCGGTCCAGGCGGTCGGTCACTGCTGCGGCGTCCGGAGGGCGCGCTGCAGCACCTCCACCGCCGCCGAGAGTTGCTCGTGGTGCTCGCCCACCGGGCCGTCCAGGGAGAGCCCGGCGAGGGCGGCGTCGATCTCGGCCACCCCGGTCGCGGGCGGCGGTACCGGTTCGGCCGCGGCTGGATCCATCGGGTCGGTCACGACCGCCATCCTAGGACCAGCCCGCAGCCCGGCCTCACGGCTCGCCCAGACCTCGGGCGGCCAGGGCAGCTCCGGTGGCCTGGGCCTGCCCGACGGCCCGCACCACAACGGGTGTGACCAGGGCGAACAGGTTCCGCTCCCGTCCCCTGGCCCGCGCAGCCTGCCGCACCTGGCCGAAGGCGTCCAGCAGCAGCGGCACCGAGCGCAGCATGATCGCGATCGCCAGCCCCACCTGTTCGGGGTTGATCCCCAGCGGACGCAACGGGCGCAGGCCGGCGACGAGGGCATCGATCAGCGCCGGCCCTGGTGTGGTGAGCGTCAGCAGGCGGCTGGCGTAGACAGCCGTGACCAGGTTGACGGTGACTACCACGGCCAGGTCCCCGCGCCCGACGAGCACCTGGTAGGCGCCGAGGACACCGAGCAACAGCCACATCCCGAGCGGCAGGCCGAGCGTCCGGCCGGCGCCGATGCCGGTGCTGCTCAGCAGCAGCACCGCCAGCGCCAGCAGCACCACGCTGACCACCGGGTGCCCGGCGACCAGGCCGGGCAGGGTGAGGCCCAGCAGCAGCGCGTACTTCCAGCCGACACCGAGGCGGTGCAGGGCCGAGTTCCCGGAGACGAACAGCCCGAACAGGTTCACGGGCGCACCAGCCGTACATAGGCATCGATGGCCGGGCCCGGGACGTCGTCGGCGACGACGCTGCCACCGTCGACCACCAGCACCCGGTCGGCGTCCGCTGCGAGCTCGAGGTCGTGGGTGGCCAGCACCACCTGCTGTTCGAGGCCGCCGATGGCGGCGCGGACCAGGTCACGGTTGCGCAGGTCCAGCAGCGTCGTGGGCTCGTCCGCCACCACTATCCGGGGACGGGCTGCAAGTACCGAGGTGAGGGCAACCAGCTGGCGCTCACCGCCGGAGAGGTCGTAGACGCTCTGCTCGGCCACCTCCGCCAGGCCGCGGTCGGCGAGCAGCTGGATGGCCTGTGCCCGGCGCGCGGCCCGGTCCCGCACCAGCGGGCGCAGGGACAACTCCACGTCGTCCGCGGCTGTGGCCAGCACCAGTTGGGCCAGGGGGTCGGTGAAGACGAAGCCGACGAGCCGACGCACCTCGCGGCCCTGGCGTGCCGGGTCCAGGCCGTGCACGCTGACACTGCCGGTGGTCGGCTGCACCAGCCCGTTGAACAGCCGCAGCAGGGTGGACTTCCCCGAGCCGTTGGCACCGATCACTGCGACCCGGCGCTCGGTTAGCTCGAGCGAGGTGGGTTGCAGCAGTACCCGCTGGCGCTGTGTCCCTGTGCTGGGCAGGCCGACCGTGACGCCGGCCCGGTCGAGCCGGATCAACGTCAGGCGACGGCCGGGCGGCGCACGGCGAGCAGCACCGGGAACGCCTTGTGCACGGCCGCTGCGATCGCGGACGCGACGAACATCTTCAGCAGGTCGCCCGGCCAGAAGGCGAGGTCGACCACGAAGGCGTCGGGCAGCGGCATCCGGGCCACCAGCACCAGTCCGGCGATCCCTGCAGCGTGGATCACCACCGAGCCGGCGAGCCCGGCGAGGAAGAAGCCCAGGTACTGCAGCCAGCCGCGCCGACCGGCGAACAACCGCGCGAGTGCCCCCGCGACGGCCGCGCCGAGCGGGAAGGCCAGCAGGTAGCCGACCGACGGCTTGGCCAGCTGGGCCAGCCCGGCGGCACCGGCGGCGAACACCGGCAGGCCGGCGAACCCGACCAGCAGGTAGAGCAGCGTGGCCAGGAACCCGCGCCACGGCCCGAGCACCAGCCCGGCCAGCACGACCGCCAGCGTCTGCAGGGTGATGGGCACGCCGCCGGCGATGGGAATGGCCGGGGTGAGTGCGAAGGCTGCGATCAGCGCGGCGAACACAGCGACCAGCGCCAGGCCGGTGGCCGGAGCGGTCCTAGGGGTTGTGGGCACGTTCGTCCTCCTCAGGTTGCGCGCCCCGGCAGGATACCGGCCGGGGCGGCGCTCAGCGGACGAGGTCCAGCGCGGCGAGGGCCTGCGTGCAGTCCAGCCCGGGATGCGCCCACGCCAGGTGCGCGAGGGCCCAGAGCGCATCGAGCTGGCCCTCGAGGTCCGCCGGCGCCGGCGAGAGGCGGACGCTGCCGCCCTCCCTGGACGCCGTCTGGCCGCGGCAGACCGCAGCGTCGGCGCTGAGCTCCACCGACCTGGCCGGCTGCAGGAGCGCGCGCACGTCCGCCCCGATATGGGTCGGCCGCTCGCCCGGCAGGCAGGCCACCAGCTCCCGCTTGCCGTGCGCGCCGGTGAACACCAGCAGCGAGTCGATGCCGGCGTTGGCGGCGCCGACGATGTCGGTGTCGATCCGGTCCCCGACGAAGATCGGCCGCACGGCCCCGGTGCGCCGGACGGCCTCGGCCAGCATCGGCCGGAACGGCTTGCCGAAAATGGTCGGCTGCCCGCCGACAGTGCCCGCGACGACAGCGATCGCACCACCGGCCCCCGGCACCAGACCGCGTTCGGTGGGCCGGGACGCGTCGTCGTTCGTCGCGTACCACCTGGCGCCCGCCTGGATGGCGAGGGCTGCCTCGTCGAGCCTCGGCCAGGTCATCGCCGGGTCGTAGCCCTGCACCACTGCCACCGGCTGTTCGGCTGCGGTCTGCACCGGCACCAGGCCGGCCTGCGCCACCAGTTCGGCAAGGCTCGCGCTGCCGCTGACCAGTACCTTCGAGCCGGGCGGGAGTTCCTCGGCGATGTGGACGACCGCCACCTGCGCGCTGGTCAGCACGTTGTGGTCGTCGGCATGAAAGCCGAGGCCCTGCAGCTGGTCGATGACGACCTGCGCAGCCCGGGCGGCGTTGTTGGTCACGAACATCACCCGCGTGCCCCGGCGCTGCAGTTCTTCGAGCGCCCCGGTGGCGCCGTCCACAGCGAGCGGGCCGAGGTAGATCACCCCGTCCAGGTCGAAGAAGGCAGCGTCGTAGGAGTCGATCAGGACGTTCACTGCTGCGTGGTCTCCGCCTGCGCTCCAGCGTCCGGCTCGTTGGGCTCCTGGGTCTCCAGTGCTTCTTCATCGTCGTCGGTCTCGTCGTACTCGATCACCAGGCCCCGTAGCGCCGCCAGCCGGTCGGCGGCATCGGTGGTGTCCTCCGGGTCGAGGCGCACGACGGCGTCGAACCAACGCTCCGCGGTCTCGTCGTCGCCGATGCGCTGCAGCAGGTCGGCGTAGCCGTAGCGCAGCCTTGCCCGGGCGAGCTTCGGACCGCGCGCCCCGATGGTCTCGATCTCCGACTTGAGCAGCCGGAGGGCTTCTGCGACCTGCCCGGTGTCGGCGCGGACACCGGCTTCGACCAGGCGCAGCTCGATCTGCTGCGCGACCTCGGGTTCACCGGCAAGGCCCTCCTTGACCAGCCGGAGGGCTGCCTGGCTGCGGCCGAGCGCGCGCTCGCAGTCCGCCATCGCCGGCAGGTACTCGTTGCCGCCCGTCATCCTGCGCAGGGCGCGGAACTCGTTGAGCGCTGTGGCGTAGTCGCCGGCAGCGTAGGCGGTCTCGGCGGCAGCCTCGCGGGTGATCGGCAGCCGGGCAGCACGACGGCGCGCGGCCTCCGCGTGGGCATAGGCGAGCTGTGGGTCGGTGTCGATAAGCCGCCCGGCCATCAGCAGGTGGGCACCTACGACCTCGGCGTGTTCCGTGGTCAGGCTGCGCAGCTCGGCCCGGACCCCGCGCGGCAACTCGCGCAGGTCCAGACCCTTCGGGGTCTCCGGCTCGTTCGCCTTGGGCGCCAGGCCGGGGCGCGGCGCCTCACGAGGGCGGTCGTCGCGCTGGTCGCGCGCCGGCCTGCGCTCACCGGCAGCGCCGGCCCGCGGTGGCCTGCGGTCTACGCCGCCGGTGTCACGCGGCCCGCGGGACTGCTGGCCTGCACGCTCCGCGGAGGAGCGGTACTTGGGCGCTCCGGCGGGGCGGTCCGCCCATTCGCCGCGCGTCGAGGGACGTCCGCGGCCGCCGGTGGAGGGAGCGGAGACGCCGCGACCCTTAGCCGGCGCCTTGCCCCCGGCAGAGAAGCTCCGGCCGGGCTTGCCCGTCCCACCCGGGCCGCCGGGACCACCCCTGCGGGCCGGCTTGTCGTACCCATCCTGGCCACGGGAAGCGCTGCCGGCGCGCTGGGTGTAGCCGCGCGCAGGACTGTCGCCCCGGCCGGATCCGGTGCCACCGGCCGCAGCGGCCGTCCGGCGACCTCCCTGCGGCCGGGAGTCGCTGTTCCCGTTCGGGCGGCCCGCGTCGCGCGGAGCCGGGCGCCCCGGCTTCTGGCCGGCGCCACCCCGCGTGCCGTCGGACGCCCCGCGGGACCTGTCGGACCCGCCCCGCGGACGGTCGAAGTCCGTGCGCGGACGGTCCGAGCCGGCGCGCGGCCGGTCCGAGCCGGTTCGGGGGCGATCGGAACCGCTGCGGGGTCGGTCGGAGCCCGCGCTGGGTCGGTCCGAACCGGATCGCGCGCCGGTGCCCCGAGGGCCGCTGTTCGGCGCGCCAGCGCGCTGCGGTCGGCCGCTGTTCGAGCCGCCTGCCGGACGCCGCCGGCCTCCGCCCTGGTTGTCTGAGGTGGGCCTGTTCACCGCACCATCCTGCCCTCCTGCGCCGACGAGGCGCAAAGTTGAAGTACTGGGTAAAGCACAACACCCCCGTGGGGCCGAAGCTCCACGGGGGTGTTTGTATGTCCGGCGACGTCCTACTCTCCCACAGGTTCCCACCTGCAGTACCATCGGCGCTGAAGGCCTTAGCTTCCGGGTTCGGAATGGAGCCGGGCGTTTCCCCTTCGCCATGATCACCGAAACTCTATGGAGTTGTGGTGGGCCTTGAAATCAAGGCTCCCGACCGTTACTCGAGAACCGCACAGTGGACGCGTAACATCTTTGTAGGAAACAAGCCCTCGGCCTATTAGTATCGGTCAGCTCCATGCATTGCTGCACTTCCACATCCGACCTATCAACCCGGTGGTCTTCCGGGGGCCTTACCAGATTAACTCTGTGGGAACCCTCATCTTGAGACGCGCTTCCCGCTTAGATGCTTTCAGCGGTTATCGTTTCCAAACGTAGCCAACCAGCCGTGCTCTTGGCAGAACAACTGGCACACCAGAGGTTTGTCCGTCCCGGTCCTCTCGTACTAAGGACAGCCTCTCTCAAGATTCCTACGCGCGCAGCGGATAGGGACCGAACTGTCTCACGACGTTCTAAACCCAGCTCGCGTGCCGCTTTAATGGGCGAACAGCCCAACCCTTGGGACCGACTCCAGCCCCAGGATGCGACGAGCCGACATCGAGGTGCCAAACCATGCCGTCGCTATGGACGCTCGGGCAAGATCAGCCTGTTATCCCCGGGGTACCTTTTATCCGTTGAGTGACGGCGCTTCCACGTGCCACCGTCAGATCACTAGTCCCGACTTTCGTCCCTGCTTGAGATGTCTCTCTCACAGTCAAGCTCCCTTGTGCACTTACACTCAAAACCTGATTGCCAACCAGGCTGAGGGAACCTTTGGGCGCCTCCGTTACATTTTGGGAGGCGACCGCCCCAGTCAAACTACCCATCAGGCACTGTCCCTGATCCAGATAATGGACCTAGGTTAGATAACCAGAACAGCCAGAGTGGTATTTCAACGTTGACTCCACAAGAACTGGCGTCCCTGCTTCAAAGTCTCCCACCTATCCTACACAAGCTGTACCGATCACCAATACCAAACTATAGTAAAGGTCCCGGGGTCTTTCCGTCCTGCTGCGCGTAATGAGCATCTTTACTCATAATGCAATTTCGCCGAGTTCGTGGTGGAGACAGCGCCCAAATCGTTACTCCATTCGTGCAGGTCGGAACTTACCCGACAAGGAATTTCGCTACCTTAGGATGGTTATAGTTACCACCGCCGTTTACTGGGGCTTAAGTTCGGTGCTTCGCTTGCGCTAACACTTCCCCTTAACCTTCCAGCACCGGGCAGGAGTCAGTCCGTATACATCGTCTTTCAACTTGGCACGGACCTGTGTTTTTAGTAAACAGTCGCTTGGGCCTGGTCTCTGCGACCCTCAATGCTGCCGGCAGCAAGTGCCGTCACAAATCAGGTCCCCCTTATCCCGAAGTTACGGGGGTATTTTGCCGAGTTCCTTCACCACGATTCTCTCGATCGCCTTGGTATTCTCTACCTATCCACCTGTGTCGGTTTAGGGTACGGGCGGCTAAACAACTCGCTCACGAAGATTTTCTAGGCAGCATAGGATCACCCACTTCAGAAGTCAGAAGACTTCCTCGCCGTCATGTCTCAGGCTTCACGAGGTGCGGATTTGCCTACACCTCACCCTACGCACTTAGCCCGGGACTACCATCGCCCGGGATGGGCTACCTTCCTGCGTCCCTCCGCAGCTTGCCTAATACGAGTTCGGGTCACAGACTCAAGCCGGCTTGGACCGAAGTCCGCCGCCAGCTCTTGCGTGTTTAGCATCACTCGCCTCGGCAGGGTCGTTGTTTCGCCGGTACGGGAATATCAACCCGTTGTCCATCGACTACGCCTGTCGGCCTCGCCTTAGGTCCCGACTTACCCAGGGCAGATTAGCTTGACCCTGGAACCCTTGGATATTCGGCGGACGGGTTTCTCA